>NZ_JCADBG010000002.1:0-699231 GCF_059358815.1 Streptosporangium nanhuense | reverse complement strand
AGAAAGGGGCGTCGTGTCATGTCTGCACCCCTACCCCCTCGCGGGAGGGCTTCACGATCAGCTCTCAAACACCTTCTAAGTCGTTGCTGTATTTCGCTGCTGCGCAACTGATCAAAGGAGCTGTGGTGACAGACCCTCGCGAGGAATTCGGCTGGCTCTCGGGTGATGGACCATTGGGTGACATCTACTGCGTGTCCTTCATCCGGGACCTGAGTCCGGCCGAAGTACTGACGCGCTTAGGCGCAGAGCCAAACTCGATCGAGAAAGTCACCTTCGACGAGCTTGATGAGCGTGTGATGGCGAACATCCAGGGGACTGACGGCCTGGAAGCCGGCCATGTCGGCGCGACGAGTTTCGATGACTGGACCCTGCTCGTCGAGCCCTGGGGCGGGCGGGGGGCCTTGCGGGAAGTGCTGACCAAGCTTTCCCAGGGCACGGAAATGGTGTCCGTCCTCCGTCATGACTATGCCTCGCACATGTTCGGATACGCGATCGACGGTGACGTGATCACGAGCTTCACGCTTGAGCGCCTCAAAGATCGCGCGGGAAGTGATCCGAATCGTCTGACGGCTTCAATGCGTGCTGTCGGACTGGACCCTGACCACACCCCCGAGGATGACGGGGTTGACGATCCGATCGCCTGTGCGTTCGCACGCGCAACCAGGATCACGGGTATCGCCTTCGCCGACTGGGACCCCCATGAAACGGATTTCCTGGGAGCCGAAATCGTTGCGGACTGATCAGTGATCTGTACGGCCTGCCATGAGAGCTTCCTTCAAGTCGGCGGCTTGGGGGACCTTACGCCGCGTAAGCAGCGTCGCAACGTTGACGAGTTCCTTGGTCGCGTGCCGGTTCAGCTCGACGGCGTCGGCCACGATGGGCAGGCTCACCTGTATGGCCGCCGCCGCTTCGCCGGCCTCAGCGTGAGCCTTGGCCAAGCATGAGCCGTACCAGGCGCGATCCCGCTTGTAGCTCTCCGACAGGCCGGACAGCCCATCCGTCAGCAGATCGATCGCCTTGGACCAGTTGCCGAGCTGCAGCTCGGTCATGCCGCGCTGAAGGCGGAACCACGTCTCGTCGTAGAAGTACATCCACACCGGCTCGTCGTCGGCGTGCTCGGCAGCCTGGCGGATCAGTGCCTCGGCCTCGTCCAGCAGTGTGCGGGCGGGTCGGGCGTCACCGGCGAGCGCGTGACCTCGGGCGGCCATCTGCGCGGCCATCCCCCGCACACCCGGCGTCACCCGGCCATCGTGCCATCGGGCCGCGTCTGCGAGCCGGACGCACCTGCGGGCGTTGCCCGCACTCCATGCCTGGTGAGCCTTCATGCTGAGCGTGGTCGTGGCCATGTTGACGTCACCGATCTCCAACGCCCAATCATGCGCGCGGTCGTACCAGGTCAGTGCGGCGGCCTGGTCGTCGACGTCCAGCGACATCCACGCGACGAACTGGGCGTACTGGGCGGCCAGGTCAACCACCGTGTCGGCCAGCGAACCGCGGGCGCCCTGGGCAAGCTCGACCACCACGCCGAGCTGTTGCCGCACGATGCCAAGCAGCGGGCGGGAGCCGATGGTGTCCTCGACCTTACGGTGTTCGGCCAAACAGGTGTCCAGCCACTCAACGGTCTGCTGATCCACCCGGCTCGGCTGCTGGAGGGTGCGGGTGATCCGTTCGAACATGTCCGCGTTGGGCGCGATGGTCGGCAATGGCAATGCGGGGATCGGAACGCTCAGAACCTCGACGGGCGTACGGTCCCGAACCGGCTGCCGATCACCGAACACCTCGGCCTCGTCGATGCCGAACGCACGGCAGTACAGGACACGATAGGGGTCTTTGGGCTGGTGCCTGCCCGCCTCCCAATCCTTGATCATGCGGACCAGGGATTCTCGTTCGGGGAAGCGCTCACGAGTGCGGGCGTCCGCAGCCTCGGTGAGTTGCTTGGCCATGTCCCGCTGCGTCCACAGCCGTCGCCGTCGTTCGGCGCGTAGCCGTACGGCCCAGCCCGGAAGATCGCGCATCGCGTACTCCTCAGGGGAGAGTCGGGGATCCGCTCATCTCCCCCAGTCTCCCCTAGTCGCACTGTCAGCGGGCGTATCTGCGGCGATGTGATGGAGAGACCGTGCAAATGGCGGGACCCGCAGGCGATCTCAGCGCCGTACGGGTCCCTTGACCGCACACTGGAGGTGCGACCCGTGGACAACTGTAGAACCGTCCCACCCGTCGTTGACGAGGCGACGGTGGAGAGCCATGACAAGGCGCTGGCCATCGTTCAGCGGCTTCTCATCGAGCGGGGAATCCGCGCTCACCGCCACCACACGATCAGTCTCGGACTCTTCGCCAACAGTGCGGCTGCCTGGCCCGACCAGCCTCCGCTCCGGTCGTGGATGGAGCGGCATCCGCCGGAACTGACCGTGAAGGGTCCGCAGGGCTGGCGCGTAGCCACGGTGACTATGGGGGCGCGCTCGGGCAGCTATCTGGTCTCCTTGCGCGACGGCTCCGGTCCTCAGGCGGTGAGAAGCGAGCATCCCGAACAGGTGGTGAAACTGATCCTGGCTGCTCGGGAAATGTGACCGTGCACGGCTGGGTCATCCTGGGCGATGCAGCCACCAAGCGCGTCAACGGTCAAGAGGTCGTTGTCACGGCCGGTAAGTCGGGCGACATCGGAGTGGCCATCAGAGCGTGGGAGGACGCTGAACGTCACCGGATGCTGTACGAACTAGGCAACCTGGGGCGCACGGTCAATGCTGCGCTGGCTCGCATCCAGGTCCACCACCGCACTTCAGGCAGTCACGGAAAACACGCACCGGAAACGGGCGACACCCGATGACCACTGGTCGGGTACGGCAACGCACCTTCCCGTAGTCGCGTTGCTGTATCCGACCAGCAATGACCATGATCCGGTAACCGTGTTATCCGATGGCAACCTGACCCGGAGCGCAGTGCCGCCAGGCGCGAGCACCGGAAGCAGGGCGGCAGAGTCCTTGATCACCTCTATGGAGGCGTTCCTGATAAGCACCGAGTGGAGATGGCCGGCGCAATGCCGAATAGCACCCCGAAGGGGCCGCGAAGCGGTTGGGCCGGCGGTCGGAGCGGCAGGCGGCAGCGCGCACTAGGGGTAGAGGATGCTAGGCAGGAAGAGGTTCGCCGGACCTGGCTGCTAGAGCTGCATGCCTGCATGCTGTTGAGCAGGGACGACTTGAGCTTCAGGATCGTAGTCGTATTGCTGCTTCGATCCGGCCCCCGATCCCAATAATCGCAAACACGATGGCCACGGTAGCGAAGCTTTCGTTTCCATTCAGTACCGACAACAAAGCAACGAGGCCAGCCAGAAAAATCAGGACACTACTGACCCCACGAACCACGTAGGCATTATTGCGAGGTTCACGAGATGAGCCCATGGCTCCAAGTGCTTGCTTCGCTGACTCAGAGCTGCTGGACCCGTGGATCTGCCCGAAAGATTCGGTGGAGGGATCATTCACAGGATCAGAGTGTCATGGCGATGCCCCTGAACGGGAGCACAAACGAGCAAATAGAACCAAGCGTGGATCTTCGTGTAGAGGGCGGCCGTAGCTGCTGCCAGCCGGGACCGGCCGCCAGGGCCGCAGCCCGGCTGGCGGGCAGGCGCAGGGCCGCCCGCGACGGCGCGAAGCGCTGGCGCCTTGAACCAGTAAAGAAACTCTGAGCCAATGCCAGTCACGACAACTTGTCACAGCAGGAACAGAATGCGTCCGGTCGGTTCGGGATCGGGCTTGTCCTGGAGCTGCTCGGGATCGTGAATGTCGGGGTCGAATCCCTCGGGCACGCTGGTGAGATTCTCGCGGGCGTAGACGGTCTCGAAGCGTTCGGCGTCGGCCTTGACCTCGGTCATCTCCAGAGGGCGGCCGTCTTTGTCGGCAAGGATGCGGCGGATGATCAGGATGGGGCTGCCGACCGACAGGGCCATCAGGTCGCGCTCGTCGGCGTAGGGCATGCGAGCGGTCACGGTGGTCTCCCAGGTGGTGGGGCCTCGCCCGTTGGTGATCGTCTCGTAGAACGACGGCTGATCGAAAGCGTGGACGAAGGCTTCGGCACCACTCTGTGTGGCGGTCGGGGCAGAGATGATCTCGGGGACGGTGTAGGAGCTGATGCCGATGATCAGGCCGGTGGTGGTGTGGCGCCATCGGCTGGAGCGGTGAAAGACGGTGTGGCCGGTGCGCAGGCCGAGGGTGTTGGCGATGTCGCGGTTGGCGGCACCGAACTCGCTGCGGCTGTAGATCTGCTGGCCTTCGGCGTCGTCGGCATGCGGGGCGGGAATCTGGGTCCAGCCCCATTGGCGGGCGGTGGGGATGAACTCGGGGTCGGTGATGTCGTGGCGGGGCCAAGTGCCGAGCAAGATCGCATGGCGGTCGGGCCCGGCGCGCACGAAGGTTCCGCGTCCGCGTACGACGCTAACGAGTCCTTCACCGACCAGAGCTTTGACGGCGTCCCGGACGGTGGGACGGGACACGCTGTAGCGGGCCGATAGGGCGGTCTCGCTGGGCAAAGGCGCACCGGGGGTGTAGCGAGCCTCCAAGATGTCAGCGCGCAGTGATGCGGCGATGACCTCCCGTAGGGGGCGTTGGGAGTCGGCGAGCCGTTCCTGCGTACCCCTGGAGGACATCGCGCGCCTCGTCGGCCACAGCGGGACCGCCGTGACGGAGGCGGTCCACCGGAAGCAGATCCGCCCGGTCCTGCTCGGCGGGGCGGAGACGATGGACCGGATCTTCACGTGACGGGAGCGATAGTCACTCAGTTGGTCACTCAGAACGAAGAAAGGGTGCCTCCCTTTCGGGTGACACCCTTGCCGACCAGCTAAAACCTGGTCGGGACGACAGGATTTGAACCTGCGACCCCTTGACCCCCAGTCAAGTGCGCTACCAAGCTGCGCTACGTCCCGGTTGTTCGTCGCCCTCGCGGGCTGAACGGTCTTAACCTTAGCGCAGATCGAGGGGGCTTCGCACACGGCGACGCCCGTGAGAGCAGGCGATCGTGTGAAGGGCGAGAGTACGTGGGGCGTAAGGCGTTGATCGACCAGGAGGAGCTGCGGCGACTGGCCGGGCAGGGGTTGTCGAACGCGGAGCTGGCCGCGCGGTTCGGGGTGAGCGAATCCGGGATCTTGCAGGCGAAGCGGGCCGCCGGCCTCTCGAAACCGATGCTCGATCACTCGCGGGCCATCCCGTGGAAGCTGGACCGCGCGCACAACCAGTCGGGGCCCGCGACGAACCTGCGGAACCTCTCGTCCGTGGCACAGGGGCGGGTGATCCCCGCCGAGAAGCTGAACACGGCGCTGCGCTGGGCCGGGCGGCTGGTCGCCTCCGGCTTGGACGTCTCGTACGAGCCCGGCCGGGGATTCCTGGAGGTTCCCGCCTCTCCCGGGGACTGGCTGGTCGAGAGGATGCTGAACGACGCCCGCAAGGCCGTCGGCGCCGAGGAGACCTCCGGCGCCGACGAGGACCACACGACGAAGGGCGTCGAGGATCACGCGGAGAGGTGAGCACGAGCCTGGAGGCCGTCGCCGGAGGCACGGCAAAGGGATAGTAAATACCCGAAAAACCCTGGCAAAACATTAAATCCGGCCTGAGTGGTGGCACTTCACAGATGTCGGCAACCGGTTTCGAGCCTTGACCCCAGGGCAGCGCACGGGTACAAGCGCCTACACAACCGGAGGCAGACATGTCCACCGTGATCTGGGTGGCCGTCGTCGTGGTCGCGGTGGTGGCGATCGTCGCAGTCGGCTATTTCGTGCTGCAGCAGCAGCGCCGACACCGACTTCGCGACCGCTTCGGCCCCGAATACGAACGTACCGTGCAGGAGCGCGAGAACAGGCGCGACGCCGAGCAGGAGCTCATCGCTCGCGAGCAGCGCTTCAGCTCCCTCGACATCCGCGCCCTGGACGCCGGGACTCGCGAGATCTACACGAAGAAGTGGATGGAGGTCCAGGAGCGTTTCGTGGACGCTCCCGGTTTCGCGGTGACGGAGGCCGACCACCTGGTCACCTCCGTGATGGCGGAGCGGGGTTACCCGACCGAGGACTTCGAGCAGCGGCTCTCCGACCTGTCGGTCGCGCACGGCCGCACCCTCGACCACTACCGGCAGGCTCACGAGATCAGCACCCGGGCCGCCCACAAGGAGGCCTCCACCGAGGAACTCCGGCAGGCCATGGTTCACTACCGCGCCCTGTTCGAGGAACTGCTGGAGGCCCCCGGCAGCTCTGCCAACGACGGCCGGGCTTCCCAGCGGGCAGAGACCGTCGACGGGGATTCCGGGCGGACGGGCGCCACTGTTCCCGCCGATCGGAACGCCCCGCAGGCGGATTCCACCGCCCCTGAGACCACCGACGACGCCGAGCGAGCCTCCCGGCGCGACACCCAAGGACGGTGACCTGACATGAACGACCGATTCACCCCGGACAAGGACCGGCTGGTCCACAAGGCCGACGAGAACGACGACCGGACGGTCCGCAAGTTCGACGAGGACGACCTGAACGCCTCGCGGCACGACCGGGACGTGACCTACGGACTCCAGGAGCCGCGCCACGGCGACGCCGACCACGCGGACACCTCGCCCTCCGACCCGGACACCGGTACCCGCGACCCCCTGGCCGGTGACCGTGACGACGTCCTCGTCGTCGAGCCGGACGACGACCGGCGCGTCTTCGGCACCACCACCGGTTCGGACGCCCCTCTCGACGACAAGCGGCGCGACGTGCCGGGTGAGCTCGACGACGACGGCAGGAGCGACAGGAACGACAGCCCGTTCGCTCACGCCCAGACCCCCGTCACTCCCCCGGTTACGCCGGCAGACACCGCCACGTTCGGCGCCCCGGTGCCCGGCAAGGACTCCCCGGTCACCCCCGGTTTCCCCGAGAACACCTCGGACCGGCCGGACGACGTGCTCGACGAGGACGCGGGCTTCACCCCCACCGAGCGGACCGAGCAGACGCCCGCCGCCACCGCGCCCGCCACCGCCGGGGTCCTGTTCGATCAGGACTCCGACGACGTACGGCGGCGCTGGCAGGAGGTCCAGGCCGGCTTCGTGGACGACCCGCGTGACGCGGTGGAACGGGCCGACTCCCTGCTCGACGAGGTCACGAGCTCGCTGAGGAACACGCTGGAGGCCCGGACCAACGAGCTCCAGGGACGCTGGAAGAACACCGAGAAGAACGACACCGAAGACCTCCGGACCGCCCTGCGCGACTACCGGGCGACTCTGGAACAGCTCCTGAACATCTCCGCTGGAACGAGGTAACCATGCTCGCAATCGCCGCCGCCGTAGTGTTCGGCCTCGGATTCCTGCTCGACCTGATCAACACCAGGCTCGGCCCGCTCACCGGGACCGGCTTCCTGCTCCTCGGCCTCCTGCTCCTCGCGCTGCACCAGGCCGGGATCGGCTCGGCCGGCCCGCGGACCACCACCGGGGGCGGGGGCGGCTGGCGCCGTAGGCGCTAACCCCCCGGAGGCGGCCCTCACCGGAGGAACCCTCCTCAGGACGCCTGTCGAAACGGAAAGGGCCCCGTCCACATGGACGGGGCCCTTCGCATTTGCCCGCCCCCAGAAGCCCCAAAGCCCCGGAAGCCCCGGTGGACCGGCATCTCCGAGCCCCACACCACACGAGGCGTCCGCACACCCGCCAGATCCGTGTACCCGCGGAGTCCGCCGTCCATCGCGGGCCGCCCGTCTGGAGACGTTCATACCCGAGAGGTCCGCCCCTCTCGGGACGGAGACACCTGAAGGGCACGCGCCCGACCCCGGCCCCTACGGCGGCGCGCAGGCCGCCCGTGGAGGCCGGAACCGCACCGAGCGGGGCCAGGGGCGATGGGGCCAGGCCCGGGGAACCGGACGGGCCGCGCGAGCGGGCGAAGGGCGTGTGGAGCCTCGACGGCGCCGTCCAGGGGTGCCCTCCGTGGTGCCGTCCGGGCTGCTGTCTGGGCTGCTGTCCGGAATTTCCGGCAGCGATCCTCGCGAAGCCCAAGAAACGGGACATGAGAAAACCGGCGTCGATGGCGGCTGTGCGCGCCTCGCGCCGGTGAAGGTGAGGGAATGAGGGAGAAAGGCCGGAGGGCGGCGTACGTGGCCACGTAGCGCCGCCCACGATCCCTGTACGGGGCCTTCGGGCGTATCCCGAAAAATCAGACCTTGAACGACATCGTGATGAACGTCCCCGAGGCCCCGGTCTCGAACTTGATGTCGGAGCTGACCATCCGGGCCACCCACAGACCCATGCCGCTGGTCGCGTGCGGCCCGGGGGGCGTCTCCCCCGGGTTGGGTCCCGGGTCCCACTGACCCTCGTCGTGGATCTCCACGACGAGGGTCCGGCCGACCGTCCACATCCGCAGCACGGCCTTGGCGGTGGTGTGACCGTGGGTGACCGCGTTGGTGGCCACCTCGTTCAGCGCCACCAGGAAGTCGGCGAGGCCCTCCTGGGACATACCGCTCCGCACCGCCTGGGCGGAGGCGAAGTCGCGCACGTCGGGGAGGTCGGGCAGGCAGAAGGCGAGTTCGGCGACAGCGGCTCCGGCCGGGATCATCGGGGAACGGCCGCCACTCGCCGTGAAGCGGGCGGGACGAACACCGTCCTCGTTCACCCGAGATCCGCCTCCCCTGTCCCAGTCCGCCGTTGTCCTCAGCATCCGGGATCCATTCAAACGCACCTTACGCCACGTCCGTTGTCGCCGACTTGGGTGCCCGGTAACGAGCGGTGTATTCAGCATTCGGCGACAAGTTCCTCACGGAGCTGGTCAAGCACCTTCCGCAGGATACGGGAGACGTGCATCTGGGAGATCCCGAATTCCGCCGCTATCTCGGCCTGGGTCATGTTGCCGAAGAAACGCAGCAGGAGGATGTTCTTCTCCCGGTCCGGCAGCTTGTCGATCAGCGGCTTGACCGCCTCGCGGTCCACGAGCGTGCCCAGCGCGTCGTCCTCGTCGGGGATGACGTCGCCCAGGGCCGCGGCGTCGTCGTCGGCGCCGAGCGGGGCGTCCAGCGAGAGCGCGCTGTAGGCGGCGGAGGCGTCGAGGGTGAGCAGGACGTCCTCTTCGGAGATGTTCATCTTCGCGGCCAGCTCGGCGACCGTGGGGGCGCGGCCGAGGTCCTGGCTGAGGTCGGAGACCAGGCGGTTCAGCTCGGCCCGGCGCTCCTGGTAGACGCGGGGGACGCGGATGGCCCAGGTGCGGTCGCGGAAGTGGCGCTTGACCTCACCGGTCATGGTGACCACGGCGTAGCCGCGGAAGGGGTGCCCGAGGGTCGGGTCGAAGCCGTTGATGGCCTTCATCAGCCCCACGTACGCGGCCTGCAGGAGGTCCTCCAGCGGCTCGCCGCGGTAGCGGTAGCGGCGGGCGATCTCCATGGCGAGGTGGCGGTGCATCTCGACGATGCGCTCACGCAGACGCTCGGCGCGGTAGTCGGAGATCTCAGGCAGGGACATCTCGGCGAGGAGGTCCTCGGCGGTCATGTCGGTGAGTGCGAGTGCCTGAACAGACATTGCTGCTCCCTGGTATTACTGTCGGGCGAGCCGACCACGGAAGCAACATCCGGGCAGACGGCATCGCCTCGACCAAGTTTTCGAGGCGAGGCCCTCTGCTGGACCTCTGATTCCATTATTGCCCGGAATCCTGGAGTATTACTCGCCCCCAGGTAACAGTAAGGTTGCTAATCGAATGGCACGAGGAGGCCCTGAGTGACGGTGTCGGAGAACGGCGAGAGATCGGCAGCCCTGACTCTCACGTCGGCGCTCGTCAGTGGGATCAACGTGATCCGGGTGACGGGTCTGCTGGACGCGACGACGAGGGATCAGTTCGCCGACTACCTGGCGGCGGAGACCGGCGAGCACGGTCTCGACATGGCGCTGGATCTGAGCGGGGTGACCTTCATGGACTCGCGCGCGCTGGGATTGATCGTCCACCACTGGCAGGTCAGCACCACCGCGGGCGCCAAGTTCGCCCTCATCGGAGTGGAGTACGCCAAGACCAAGGTGATGTGGATCACCGGTCTGGCCCAGCGTCTGCCCCTGTACGACACGATCGACGACGCGATCGCCGCCTTCGGATAGCGCCGATCGCCCCGGCCGGCCGGGAACCGTCCGGAGACCGCCTCCGGCCGGCCGGGGCGATCGCCACGGGCGGCGGACCTCGCCCAAGGGCCGGTCGTCACAGGTGGCGGTGGGGGGCTCTCAGCCCTCCTTCTTCGCCTCGCGGTTGCGCTGGTGCTCCTCGACCAGCAGCTTCGCCAGGTCCGCGACCTTCACCTGGTGGTGCTGCGAGATGCGGCGCAGCTCGTCGAAGGCGGCCTCGGCCGAGCAGCCGCTGGACTTCATGATGATGCCCTTGGCCTGGTCGATGATCGCCCGGCCGGCGAGGGCCTCCTGCATCTGGGCCGCGTCGGTGCGGACCTCGTCGTAGTCCCACATGTTGGCCAGGGCCACCCCCACCTGCTCGGCGAGCATCTCCGCCAGCGGGGGGACGTTCCTGGCCGCGAAGGCGCCGGGGCGCACCCCGTACATGCCGAGGACCAGGACGGCGTGCTCGATGACGATGGGCATCGCCAGGACCGAGCGGACGCCGCAGCGGACGGCCATGCCGGTGTACGACGGCCAGCGGGACTCGCGCAGGACGTCCTGGACGATCACGTGGCGCCCGGTGGCGCGGGCCTCCGACGAGGGACCCTCGCCGATCTCCTCCTCGCTGTCGAGGAGCACGATGAGCTCGCTGTGGGAAGCTGAGACGACCATGCGTTCTCCGCGCCAGAGTTCGGCCGAACCGCCCGCGCAACCGGGCACACCGCCCGCGAGGGTGGCCGTGAGGCCGCGCAGCACGCTCTCGCTCGACGTCTCCTCGCTGACCCTGCCGAGGACCGCGAGGTCCCGGGCGAGAACGGGGGTGACCATGTCCATCTCGCGACTCCCCTTACCTGTGTCGCTAACTTAACCACTATCCGACCGCGCATCGATTCGACCTACCGGGTGGCGTACCGTCTACGACGGGACCAGCCCACTCCGGCCCCTGACGAGGACGAGCATTGACCGACGCCATTGGCCTTCAGACCCTGGAGCAGGCGCTGAACGCGCTGACCACCAGGGTCTCCTCCCTGCGCGAGGCGAAGTCCGCCTACCCCGCCGACCCCCGGTCCACACTCGACGCGGCGCTCGCGGAGCTCGACACCGCCCGCGAGCTGCTGGAAGCCTCGGTGCGCGAGCTGCGCAAGGCGCCCAAACGGTCGGGTGAGCGGGAGAGCGGGTCGCAGCGGGAGCTCAAGCTGCTGCGGCAGGTTTTCCGCACCTTCCCCATCCCGGTGGTGGTGCTGGACGCCTCGGGGGTGGTGCGGCGGATCAGCGCCGAGACCTCCCGGATGCTCGGCAGCCCCGCGGGATACCTGATCGGCCGCTCGTTCCCGCTGTTCGTCGACGTCTCGCGGCGGGCGGCGTTCCGCTCGCACCTGACGGCGGTCCAGCAGGGCGGCCAGACCGCGACCCTCCAGACGCGGCTGGCCCACCAGGGCCGCGCGCACACGGTGCAGCTGGCCGTCACCCGGCTCACGATGCCGGGCGAGCCGCAGGAGATGGTCGCGGTCATGATCCTGCCGCTGGAGGCGCAGGTGGCGGGGCCGCCGCACGGCCCGGCCGACCGCTCTGACGCCACCCTGGTCATGGCCGCGGCGCGCCGGCAGGAGCTTCTGTCCAGGATGACCCGCCTGCTGCTCGACGAGGAGAGCCTGCGCCAGCCGGTGACCGTGACCAGGGCCTCCCGGCTGCTGGCCGCCGAGTGGGCCGACTGGGTGATCGCCGACGTGGTCCGCGACGGCATGCCCAGGCGGGCCTGCGTGCTCGGCCCGAGCGACAAGCCGGTGACCCAGCTGGTCCGCCTCGCCGAGGGGATGAACCCGCTGACCGCGCCGGCCGTCGCGCACGTGCTGACCGGCGGCTCGGGCGTGGTCCACGAGATGCTGGAGGACGACGGGCTGCTCGGCGACGTCCCCGGCGGCCCGCCGCTGCTGCGGGTGATGGGGGCCGCCTCGGCGCTGATCGTGCCGATCGGCGGCGAGAACGGCGTGCTGGGCTCGCTGACCCTGGTGCGGCTGCGCGACCGTGAGCCGTTCTCGCTGGCCGATCTGGGGCTGATGGAGGAGATCGGCGCCCATCTGGGGCTCGCCCTGCGCGCCCGGCGCAGCTTCCAGACCCGCTCGCGGGCGGCCGACGCGCTGCGTACCAGCGTGGTGCCCCGGAGCCTGCCGGACATCCCGGGGTTCGAGGCGGCGGCCATCTACAACGCGGGTTCCAGCCCGGTCGGCGCGGAGTTCTACGACGTCTTCCGCGCCGGCGAGGGGTGGGGGTTCGCCCTCGGGGGCGCCGCGGGCAAGGGTGAGGAGGCCGCGTCGGTCAGCGCCATGGTGCGCAACGGCCTGCGCGTGCTCAGCGTCTGGGAGACCGACCCCGGCGAGGTGATGCGCAAGCTGAACCAGGCCCTGACCGCCCAGCACAACGGCATGTTCGTGATGGCGGTGACCGGGTTCATCAAGGCGCGCAGGATCAGGCTGGCCAGCGCGGGGCACCACCCCGCGGCGCTGCTGAGCTCTGACGGCGGGGTGCGCTTCACCGCGGGGGGCGGCGTCCCGCTGGGCATCGCCCCCGAGGCGGAGATGTTCACCGAGGAGGTCGCGCTGACCTCCGGCCAGACCCTGGTCTTCTACTCCGACGGCCTGGTGGCCTCGCAGAACGAGCTGGGCGAGTCCTACGGCGAGATCAGGCTGGCCGACGTGCTGGCACGCTGCGTGGCGCAGTCTCCGGCCGAGGTCGTCAAGACCGTGGAGGAGGATCGGCACGCGTTCTCCGGCGGGAGAGTTTGGGATGAGATCGTGATACTCGCCCTCCGTGTCGTATAACTTGGCTAACTCGGGGTGACCTCTCGGTCTCACCGAGCGATGAGGGGCCGCACCCGGCGGCACCCGTGTCCGACGGAGTGGGGGCGGCCTCGTATGACCTCGATCCACCAGGCCGCGGTGTACGGCTCCGACGGACGCTTCCTGGCGGTGGCGCTGCCGTTCGTCCGGGAAGGGCTGGCCAAGGGCGACCCGGTGATGGTCGCGACCACCTCGGCCAACCTGGAGCTTCTCGGGGGCGCCCTGGGCAGGGACGGCCGCCTGGTCGACTACGCGGAGACCGCGTTCCTGGGCCGCCGGACGGTGGAACGTGCCACCGCCTTCCACCGCTACTGGCAGCGGCGCGGGCCCGAGGCCCCTCGCGGCGGGCACGTGCGGATCCTCGCCGAGCCGGTGTGGGCCGGACGCGCGCCCGCCGACGTACGGACCTGGCAGCGCATGGAGTCGGGCCTGAACCTGCTGCTGCGCGACACCAACGTGTGGATGATCTGCCCGTACGACGAGCGGACGGCGGATCCGGGGGTGGTGGCGGGCGCCCGGCGCACCCATCCCACCGTCTCCGAGGACGGCCTCTCGATGACGCCCTGCCCCGAGTACGCCGCCCCCGCCGACTTCATCGGTGAGTGCGACTCCTTCCCGCCCCTCGAACCGCCGGGTGACTCGGCGGCCGCGCGCGTGGAGACGCTCCACGCCCTGCGGGTGTTCGTCACCGGCCACGCGTCCTTCATGGGGCTGAGCCACGACCGGGCGAAACTGCTCTCGGTCGCCGCCTACGAGGTGGCCGCCCTGCTGGAGCCGCCCGTGACGGTACGGCTGTGGGAGCGGCTGGGCGCGATCACCTGTCACGTCGACCGGCGGGGCGGGCGCGTCGCCGATCCGGTCGCCGGGTTCCTCCCGCCGGGCTCCGTGGCCGCTCCCGGTGACGGCCTGTGGATCGCCCGGCAGCTGTGCGACCGCCTCGACATCCACAACGACCAGGGCGGATGCGTGATCCAGCTGCACGTCCCGAGCGCCAGGGCCGAGGAGTCCCGGCAGAGCCGGTCCTATTGAGAAGTTCGGCTCCGCGTCAAGGGTTTGGCTTTGGCGGGGATCAGGGTATGGTTAGCCCATACAGACGTGTGCCTAAGACGCAGGCACCCCTGAAGGAATCACAGGCTTTCCATGCCTAATCTCCTCCCAGAGGTGTGCCGTGAACATTGCATTCGTCTCCTCCGAGGCTCTCTCCTCCACCCAGGACGAGTCCGACCTCGCCGCCCAGCGCGCTCACCTGATGGCAGTCGCCCGTGAGCTCGGCCGCGAGCACAAGGTCACGATCTACACCCGCAGGAACTCCGACTCGGAGAAGGCCAGGGTCCGCGTGTCGCAGGGCGTCACGCTGGAGACCCTGACCGCCGGACCCGCGCAGAACCTTCCCGAGGACAGCGTCCTGCCCTACCTGTCCGACCTCGGCGACCAGCTGATGGACCGCTGGGGGCAGGACCGCCCGGACGTCATCCACGCCCACTCCTGGACCGGCGGGCTGGCCGCCATCGCCGGGGCGAACGGCCTCAACGTGCCGTTCACCCAGACGTTCAGCAGCGAGAACTCCCGCGACGCCAAGAAGGTCCGGGTGCAGCGGGCCATCGGGCGCCGGGCCAGCGCAGTGATCGCCGGGTGCGGCGACGAGGAGAGCTCGCTGATCCGGCTGGGCGTGCCGCGCCGCAACATCTCGGTCATCCCGTGCGGCGTCGACGTCGAGCGGTTCCGCCGCCAGGGTCCGGCCGCCGCCCGCGGCACCCGGCCCCGCCTGCTGCACGTCGGCCCGCTCACCGCCGACAAGGGCGTGCACACCGCGATCCGCGCGCTGGAGGGCATTCCCGAGGCCGAACTGATCATCGCCGGTGGTCCCGAGTCCGTGGACCTGGAGCACGACGCCGACGCGCACCGCATGATGCTGCTGGCCAAGGAGATCGGCGTCGACGACCGGATCACCGTTCTCGGGCACGTCCCGCACGCCTCGATCGCCAAGCTGATGCGCAGCGCCGACGTGGTCGTCTCGCTGCCCAGGGAGGCCCCGGCCGGCGTCGTGGCGCTGGAGGCCATGGCCTGCGGCGTTCCCGTCATCGCCTCCGCGGTGGGAGCCCACCTCGACTCCGTGGTGGACGGGGTCACCGGCCTGCTGGTGCCCGCCGACCGCCCGGCGCAGACCTCTCGCCTGACCCGCGAGCTGCTCGCCGACCCGACCCGCCGCACCGCGCTCGGCTTCGCCGGTGCCGACCGCGCCCGGTCCCGCTACTCGTGGGAGCGGATCAGCCAGGAGCTCGTCCACGTCTACGAGACCGCGCTGTCCGGATCCGCCCGCTGATCGCGCTCGCCGCGCCGGCCTGGCACGGCGGGCCGCGCGGAACACACTCCGAGACCGGGGGTCCCCCAAGGGCCCCCGGTCTTTCGTGTGCGGGGCTTCTCCGCACCTGGGCTTCGGCGTCCGAGACCTTCGTGTGCGGGTTTTCTCACCCGAGGTTTCCGGCGACCGCCTACGGCCGGGTCGCGCGGCGGTGCAGGACGACGCCCAGGCCGCTGGCGGCCAGCAGGACGGCGCCGGCCAGGACCAGGATCACCGCGCCTCCCACGGCCCCGTCCGTCCAGTCCCAGACGGCCTCGGGGACGGCGAGCGTCAGCCCCGCCACGCCGCTGACGATCAGCACCCAGGTGCGCCGGTGTCCGTACAGCGCCAGGCAGGCCAGCGCGATCAGCGCGGTCAGCCAGTATCCCCAGGCGCCTCCGTCCCACAGGACGGGCCACTGGCCGCCGAAGATCGCGATGGCGGCGCCCATGCCCAGTCCCAGGTCGCGCGGGACGAGCAGCCCGGCCAGGGCGGCCAGCAGGATGAGCACGCCCAGCGCGACGTAGGCCAGGCCCCAGCCGGGGCCCTCCCCCGCCGAGGCGTCCATCAGGCCGGTCAGCGCGACCAGGGCGAACCCGCCGCAGGCCAGCAGGCCGATCGCGGTGGGCAGCGGCGCGTAGGCCGCCGCCGCGACCACCAGCCCGGCCACGCCGGCGACGAGCACCTCCTGGCGGTCGACCGCCACCCCGGCGCACAGGGCCGCCGTGGCCGAGCCCAGCGCGGCGAGCGTGGCGGCGACCCTGCCCTGCACGGCGGCCGTCCTGCCGGTCGCCGGCTGTGCCGACCGCGCCGCCCGGCCGAGCCCGGCGGCCACCGCCAGCAGGACGAGCGTGACCGCGGCGAGGACCGTGATCCTCGCAGGCTGGGTCATCCGGTCCCAGCCCAGGGCGACGAAGGCCGCGGCACCGGCCAGGACGAGCCCCCCGCCGACGTAGGCGAGGATCTCGCTCCACCTGACCCGCTCTGCGGATCGCGGCTCGCGCAGCGCCTCGCCGACGGCGAGGGCGACCGGCTCCACCTGCTCGGCGCGGAGCTCACCGGACTCCACCAGCCGGGCCAGCGCCCGTCGTACGGCGTCAACGTCGTTCATGTGCGGAATCGTGACACAGCCGGGCCGGCACGGCACCCCCCGCACTCCTGGGACGTATGCGAAAACGGGATACCTCTGTTACTGGAGCGCGATCGTTGCTTTGATGTCCCCATGTCGATTCGTGGCACGTTCCTGGGTGTCCTGGCCGCCTCCCTCGCCCTCTCCTCGCCGGCCGCGTCCGCGTCCGCGCAGGCGAGCCCGTCCGCCGCGCCCGGCTGGGGCGCCCCGGTGCTGGTGGAGAACTTCGACGGCACCCGCGTCGACGGCCGCAGATGGGTCGTCTACCACTCCCCCGGCGCCGAGACCAACCCGCGCACCGGGCGGGCCACGAGCGTGGGCGGCGGCGTGCTGCGGCTCAAGGGTGGCTTCTACGGGGGCAGGGACCTTTCGGGGGGCGTCGCGACCCGGAGCGCGCAGCGGTACGGGCGCTGGGAGGTGCGGCTGCGGGCCGAGCGCGGCGCGGGCTACACCCCGGTCGCGCTGCTCTGGCCGTCCGACCAGGGCGGCGGCGAGTACGCCGAGGTCGACTTCGCCGAGATCATCGACCCGGGCCGCAGGTCGGGCGGGATCTTCGTGCACCGCGGCGACCGGCCCCAGGCCCAGCGGCAGATGAGGGCCGACTTCACCCGGTGGCACACGGTCGCGGTCGACTGGCTGCCCGGGCGACTCACGTTCTGGCTGGACGGCAGGAAGGTGTGGGACTACCGGGGGCCCAACGTGCCGCGGAGCCGTTCCATGCACCTGACGCTGCAGAACGACGTGACGTGCAACGAGTGGTCGCCGTGCCGCAACCGCTCCACTCCCCCGACGGTGAGCATGTACGTCGACTGGGTGAAGGTCTACCGGGCTCCCGTCTGAGCGCGACTCAGAGCAGGTGGGCGGCCTTGAGGGCGAGGTGGACCAGCAGGCGCTCCTCGCCGTCGGCCAGGTCCCTGCCGGTGAGCCGTTCCGCCTTGGCCAGCCGGTAGTAGAGCGTCTGGCGGTGCACGCCGAGCGCGCCGGCGGTCTCCTGGACGTGACCGGCACGGTCGAGGTAACTCTCCACGGTCCTGGCCAGCTCCGGGTCCTCGGCCAGCCCGGCGACCTCCTCCGCCAGCTCCCGCAGCCCCGCAGGGGACATCCGGGCGAGCAGCCGGTAGACGCCCAGCCCCGGCCAGGTGGCGACGGGGGCCAGCGCGGGCACCCTGCCCGCGACGCCGAGCGCGTGCACGGCCTCCCGCCAGCTGCGCCAGGCCTGCGCGGGCTCCTCCCTGGGGGCGCCGACGCCCACCACCGTCCCGTACATGCCCTGGATCCGGTCGGCCAGCTCCCCCGCCTGGCCCGCCGGGACCAGGAGGGCGACCAGCGGCTCGCCGCGCACCGGGAAGGCGGGGTCGGCGAGCGCGGCGCGCGGGAGCGTCCAGAGTGCGGCGACCCGGTCGGAGGAGGTGCGGGCGGCGATCGCCGTCACCGGGCCGCTCACGTCGTCCAGCCGCGACAGCGCCCGGGAGCGTTCCTCGGCGTCGGAGGAGAACAGCTCCCGCAGGTTCGCGCCCAGGTCCTGGCGGCTGCGGGCCTCCTGGGCCAGGGCGGTGGCGGCCCGGGACACCAGGTCGCCGACCGAGGCGAGGGCGTCGTCGCCGAGCGTGCCGTCGTCGAGGAGCCACAGGTAGCCGTAGGTCACCTCGTGGTGCCGCAGCGGCACGCACACCCGCGCGAGCACGCCCAGGTCGGCGTCGGCGGGGATGCGGACCGGGCCGCGGGCCCCGGCGATGCCGTACCCCTCGAAGTAGGCGCGCACCTGGTCCGTCGCGCGGCGCCGCAGGATCGACTCCTGGCGCACCACGTCGATGTCGCCGCTCTGCGCGGCGTAGGCCAGGAGCTGGAAGGCCCGGTCCTCCAGGGTGGCCGAGGCGCCCAGCCTGGCGGCGATCTCGTCTACCGTCTCCTGCAGCACCTCACCATTGTCGTACATATGTATGAAGCCCTCGCCCGTTGATCGTGGCAGATGCACATGATGCCGGTCGAGCAGGGGATTTAGGGTGGACACATGGTCGGTTCTCTCCTTCTCGGCGCATCCCGGTTGCCGCTGGTGCGGCGCGCGGTCTCCGGCGTGCCGCTGACACGCAAGGTCGTCGATCGCTTCGTCGCGGGCGAGACGCCCCAGGAGGCGGTCGAGGCGATCCGCGGGCTCGCCGCCTCCGGGCTCGCCGTCACCGTCGACCATCTGGGCGAGGAGACGAGAGACTCCGCCGCCGCCGCCCAGACGGCCAAGGCGTACGCCACACTGCTGGGCGCGCTGAGCGGGCTGGGGCTCGGCGACCGGGCCGAGGTGTCGGTGAAGCTCTCCGCGGTCGGCCAGGCGCTCGGCGCCGACGGCGACAAGATCGCCCTGGAGAACGCGCGGCAGATCAGCGAGGCGGCCCGCGCCGCCGGGGCGAACGTGACCCTCGACATGGAGGACCACACCACGGTCGACTCCACGCTCGCGATCCTGCGGGCGCTGCGCGCGGACTTCCCCTCCACCGGGGTCGCCGTGCAGTCCTACCTCTTCCGCACCGAGGCCGACTGCCGCGACCTGGCGTACGAGGGGTCTCGGGTGCGCCTGGTCAAGGGCGCCTACGCCGAGCCCGCCTCGGTGGCGCACCAGAACAAGAACGACGTCGACAAGGCCTACGTGCGCTGCCTGCGCATCCTCATGTCGGGCGCGGGCTACCCGATGGTGGCGACGCACGACGACCGGCTGATCGCGATCACCGAGACGCTCGCCGACCGGTTCGCCAGGTCCCGGGGCGAGTACGAGTACCAGATGCTCTACGGGATCAGGGCCGACAAGCAGCAGGCCCTGGCGGGGGCGGGTCACACCGTGCGCGTCTACATCCCGTACGGGGACGACTGGTACGGCTACTTCATGCGCCGGCTGGCCGAGCGCCCGGCGAACGTCGCCTTCTTTCTTCGTGCCCTTGGAGGCAAGTGATGGATGCCATCTCCACCGTTCCCGCCCCGTTCAACGA
This sequence comes from Streptosporangium nanhuense, assembly GCF_059358815.1. Taxonomy (NCBI): domain Bacteria; kingdom Bacillati; phylum Actinomycetota; class Actinomycetes; order Streptosporangiales; family Streptosporangiaceae; genus Streptosporangium; species Streptosporangium nanhuense. Next base: position 679,881 of record NZ_JCADBG010000002.1, on the reverse strand, counting down.
GCCGGCGCTCGGGTACGCGCCCGGCAGCGCCGAGCGTACGGCGCTGGAGAACCGCGTCAAGGAGCTGGCCGGGGCCCAGCTGGACCTGACGATGACGATCGGCGGCGAGCAGCGGATGGGCGGCGGCGCCTCGATCGAGGTGGTCCAGCCGCACAACCACGCCTCGGTGCTGGGCCGCACGGCGGACGCGACCGCCGACGACGTGCGCTCGGCGATCGACGCCGCGCTGGCGGCGGCGCCCGCGTGGCGCGCCCTGTCGTTCGACGAGCGGGCCGCGATCTTCCTGCGGGCCGCCGACCTGCTGTCCGGCCCGTACCGGCAGACGCTGAACGGCGCGACGATCCTGGGCCAGTCCAAGTCCGCGCAGCAGGCGGAGATCGACGCCGCCTGTGAGCTGATCGACTTCCTGCGCTTCAACGTCGACTTCGCGCGCCGGCTGCTCAGCGACCAGCCGGTCTCCTCGCCCGGCGTGTGGAACCGGATGGAGTACCGGCCGCTGGAGGGCTTCGTCCTGGCGATCACGCCGTTCAACTTCACCGCCATCGCCGCGAACCTGCCGTCGGCGCCGGCCCTGATGGGCAACGTCGTCGTCTGGAAGCCCTCCCCCACCCAGCAGTTCTCCGCGCACTTCACCATGCGCCTGCTGGAGGAGGCGGGGCTGCCGCCGGGCGTCATCAACATGGTGACCGGCAACGGCGCGGGCGTCTCCGAGGTCGCGACGACGCACCCGGAGCTGGCGGCCATCCACTTCACCGGCTCCACGCCGACCTTCCAGCACCTGTGGTCCACGGTCGGGGCCAACATCGCCTCCTACCGGTCCTACCCGCGCCTGGTCGGCGAGACCGGCGGCAAGGACTTCGTGCTGGCCCACCCCTCGGCCGACCCGGCCGTGCTCACCACCGCGCTGGTCCGCGGCGCGTTCGAGTACCAGGGGCAGAAGTGCTCGGCCGCCTCCCGCGCGTACGTGCCGCGCTCGGTCTGGTCGGTGATCCGCGACGAGCTCGTGGGCACCGCCGAGTCGCTCACCGTCGGGGACGTGGCCGCGGACCTGTCGACCTTCATGGGCGCGGTCATCGACGAGCGGGCGTTCGCCAAGAACAGGGCCGCGATCGACCGGGCCCGCTCGCTCGACTCGATCAACGTGCTGACCGGCTCGTACGACGACTCGACCGGCTACTTCGTGCGGCCGACCATCCTGGAGTCGGCCGACCCCACCGACGAGATCTTCGTCAAGGAGTACTTCGGGCCGATCCTCGGCGTGCACGTCTACGACGACGCGGACTTCGACACGGTGCTGGACCAGATGGAGAGCGTCTCGCCGTACGCGCTGACCGGCTCGATCATCGCCCAGGACCGCTACGCGATCGCCTCGGCGTCGGAGCGGCTGCGCTTCGCGGCGGGCAACTTCTACGTCAACGACAAGCCGACCGGCGCGGTCGTCGGCCAGCAGCCCTTCGGCGGGGGCCGCGCGTCGGGGACCAACGACAAGGCCGGGTCGATCCTCAACCTGACCCGCTGGGTGAGCGCCAGGACCATCAAGGAGACCTTCGTGCCTCCGGTCGACCACCGCTACCCGCACATGGGGTGACATCCCCGGAGGGGTGACCGCCTCACGGCGAAAACGATGCCCGGGTCTCGGATCGGAGACCCGGGCGTCGGCGTCGTTCCATGCGCAGCGCTCTCGGTGACCCGTCGGATCGCCACCGCCTGAACGTCTCGAATCAAAGCTCTTCGGGTACGGCGGGCAGGTGGTTGCGCGCCCTCCGGGCGAACACGGGCACCCCTGCGCGCTCCAGCGCATGGGTGATGTCCACTTCGGTCATGGGCGGGCGCCGCTTGCCCGCCGCCATCCTGACCAGGGCCGCGACCACCTCGTGAGGGCTCTGCGCCAGCAGCGAGCACAGATAGGTGTCAGGATCGGTGACGGTCAGCCCGTAGGAACTCAAGGTCGCGGCGGGGAAGTCGGTGAGATTCCAGGTGACCAGGGTCTGGGCGCGGCCGGCGATAGCGGCCGCCATGTGGTGACAATCGTCGGGGTCAGGACCGACCAACCGGTCCAGCAGGTGCTTGTAGTCGTCCTCGGGCACACGGGTGTCGTCGAAGAACTCCCGGATTGCCGCGCTGATGCGGGCCGCCGCCGACGCGGAGCGATGCTGCTCGCGCACGATGACGCGCTCCCATTCCTCCAGCAGGTGATCGCTCCAGATCACGGTGTGCACCGCGTCCTCGGTCAGAGCGAGCATCAGGTCCATCAGCGAGAACGGGAACAGCACATTGGTGTCAACGAAGACCCGCACCATCGGCATACTCCCGGGAGGTCAGTAGGGCAAATCCGCTTCTTCGACGACATCCATGATCCTGCGACGACCTTCCGCGCGCTGTTCGCGACGAGCCTGGAACTCCAGAACATCCGCGAGGCGCACCAGACGATGACGGCTGTCCGGCAGATACTGAGAGGGGATCTCACCCTCGTCGAGCAGACGTGCGACGAAGGGACGGGACAGCCCCAGAAGTTCGGCGACCTCGTTCGGAGTCAGCCGAGTCTCTACCGGCATGGCGAGGACCGCGTTGCCCTTCGCGAGGTCGTGCGCCGCCGCCACCAGGAGGCTCACCAGCGACTGGGGCAGCTCGATGTCAGTACCGTCGGGTCCTCGCAGCACCAGCGACGCCTTCGTGGCGGCCGCAGTCGCCTCCAGGTGAGCAAGCAGCTTACGGTCACCGCTATCTGCCTCGACACGTGTCGCACTGGCCAGAACACCGGTGCGGGGCATGGTCACCTCCACCTCAAGCGATATCTGAAATAAGTGTAACCCGGTGTGGCCGGAAACTCCACCACCGGAGCCAGATGCACGGCATCGCTACATAAACGCACGCCCGCGGCCTTTGTCCGGCGGATGCCGCCACCCCCGATTATCGCCGGACCATACAGGGATAAATTCCCCAGACCGATTGGCAGCGCCCCATCTCGAAAGCTCGGCATCCGCACGGCAGCGGCGCATATCCCGCGGATGAACAGCGACGCCCGGGTCTCGCATTCGAGACCCGGGCGTCGCTCGTCACTGTCAGTCGTTTCCGGCCGTGGCCGGGAGGTCTGTCTCGCTCGCGTCCGGCCGCTACCGCCCGGTCCGGCCGCCGGGCGGGACTAGACCGGGCAGGCGAGCGTGCTGGTGGCGCAGCAGCCGATGCTGATGAAGTGCTCCGTCCGCGGCTCGCGGCCGCCGACCAGCTCGTCCAGGCTGATCTCACCGGCCGGGTGGGCCAGGTCGGCGGTACGGGACTGCGGGTTCTTCCACTGACGGATCAGCTCGTTGTCGGACATCACATGTCTCCTTGGTCGGAATTTCGTGGTGCGTGGGACGCGGCGGCCGGTCCGGCACGGGGACCGGACCGGCCGCCCTTGACGACCCCTGGTGGCCGTGTCCGGCGGTCCGTCGCGAACCTCGGTCACGGCCCGGGGCCGGATGCTCCGGGCCTCCTGGCAGAGGTCCTCCTGGAGAGGTCCACCTAGCAGAGGTCCACGGTGCAGCACTTGTGCGAGATCACCGGGGGCCAGGTCTCCTGTCGCATGCCACCGATGACGCGCGCGAGGTGCTCGCCGAGGTCGATCTCGCCGGCGGGGTGCATGATCCCCTCGGTGCGCACCCGGGGGTTCTTCCACTGACGGATCAGCTCATCGTCGGACATCTCACGCCTCTCCGGTCACGCGGCCGCGGGTCAGCAGTAGCGGCCGGTGGGGCAGCAGCCCCAGGAGGCGATCCCCTCGGTGGCGGGCTCGCGGCCGCCGATCAGCTCGTCCAGGCTGATCTCGCCGGCCGGGTGGGCCAGGTCGGCGGTACGGGACTGCGGGTCCTTCCACTGACGGATCAGCTCGTTGTCGGACATCTCATGACTCCTTGGTGTGGGCCGCCGGGATCAGCAGAAGAGGCCGGTCGGGCAGCAGCCCAGGGAGAAGAAGAACTCGGTCACCGGCGGGCGTCCGCCGGACACGCGGGCGTCGTCCAGGGTGATGTCCCCGGCCGGGTGGGCCAGGTCGGCGGTGCGGGCCTGCGGGTTCTTCCACTGACGGACGAGCTCGTTGTCGGACATCTCATGACTCCTTTGTGGGATTCGGTACTTCGGAAGGCTCCGGCCGGACCGGCGCGGAGGTGGGCCTGGGGCCCTCGGTGGAGCGGATCAGAAGCCGCCGCCGCACCAGAAGCCGGTGGGGCAGCAGCCGTAGGAGATGGCGTACTCGGTCCGCGGCTCGCGGCCGCCGGCCACGCGGGCGTCGTCCAGGGCGATGTCCCCGGCCGGGTGGGCCAGGTCGGCCGCGCGGGCCTGCGGGTTCTTCCACTGACGGATCAGCTCGTTGTCGGGCATGACGTGCCCTCCTTCTGTGTCGGGATTTCGTGCGTCGGAATCGGTCCACGGGACCGGGCGCGCCTCACGCGTTCAGTGCCCCGGCGCGCTGCCGGGGGGCCGCGTCGTGCGCGAACAGCTCTCGGTAGGTCCCCTCTCGTGCGACGAGGTCCTCGTGCGTGCCCCGCTCGACGATGCGGCCGCGGTCGAGCACGAGGATCCGGTGGGCGTCGCGGATCGCGCTCAGCCGGTGTGAGATGACGATCCGCGTGACCTCCAGCCCGGACAGCGCCGCGTCGACGCGGCGTTCGGTCTCGGGGTCGAGGTGGCTGGTGGCCTCGTCCAGGATGAGCAGGCGAGGCTTGTGGACGAGGGCGCGGGCCAGGGCGACCCGCTGGCGCTGCCCGGCCGAGAGCGCGGCTCCGGCCTCGCCGACGAGGGTGCCGTACCCCATGGGCATGGCCTTCACGTCGTCGTGCAGTCCGGCGACGCGGGCGGCGCGCACCACCTCCTCCTCGGTGGCGTTCTCGCGGCCGAGGGTGAGGTTGTCCATGATCGTGCCGTTGAACAGGTTGAGGTCCTGCAGGACGGCCCCGCAGCGGGAGCGCAGGTCGTGGACGTCGAGGTCGTCCAGCTCGTGCCCGTCGTGGCGTACCGTGCCGGTGGTGGGGCGCAGCAGGCCGAGGAGCAGCAGGGCGATGGTGCTCTTGCCGGAGCCGGTACGGCCGACGATGCCGAGCTTGGTGCCGGGCGGGACGGTGAAGGTGAGGTCCCTGAGCACCGGCGGGGCGTCGGCCTGGTAGTGGAAGACCAGCTCCTCGACCTCGATGCCGCTGGCGGTGTGCGCGGGCAGGCGTACGGGACCGGTGGGTTCCTCGTCCGCGTCGACGATGTCGTAGACCCGCTCGATCTGGCTGCGCAGCATCGGGTAGCTCTGGCCCGCGCTGGCCAGCCCCTGGAGGGGGGCGAGCACGGCGAGGGCGACGGTGCTGGCGGCGAGCGCGGTGCCGATCGTCATGCCGCCGTTCAGGACGAGCCCGAGCCCGGTCAGCAGCAGGAGCAGCGGGGCGGCGACGGTGAGGGCCTGGTGGAAGGACTCCAGGCCGGCGGTGATCCGGCCGCGGGCGACCAGGGCTCCGCGATAGGTGTCGAACAGCCCCGCCCAGTGCTGCTCGGCCCGCCCCTCGACGCCGTTGGCCTTGACCGGGACCACGGCCTCCAGGGTCTCGGTGAGGTAGCTCTGCTCCTCGGCCTTGGCCGACAGCTCCCGCTGGTAGACGGCCGCGACCCGGGAGGAGACGCGTACCACCAGCAGCACGTGGGCGGCGCCCAGGGCGAGGACGACGGGCACGTAGCCGGGGGCGAGAACGGCCAGGCCGATCAGGTAGCCCACCAGGAGCGCGGCGTCCAGCACGAGGATCAGCAGCCGTTGCGTGACGGTCTCGCGCGTGGTGGAGACGCTGCCGAGCCTGGCGAGCAGGTCTCCCCTGCGGCGCTGGATGAAGAACGACAGCGGCAGCCGCAGCATGTGGCGGATGAGCCGGCGTCCCAGCGTCGCCTCGGCGCGGACGCGCAGGGCGAGCACCGCCATCTCCCTCAGCAGGGTCGTCACCCCGGCCAGGACGGTGGTGCCGAGCACCACCGCGGCGAAGAGCGGCAGGATGTCCGTCCGCCGGTCGGGGGCGAAGGTGTCGACGACCTGCTGGGTGGCGAACGGCAGTACCAGGGCGAGCAGTTTCAGCACGGTCGCGCAGGCCAGCACGGCGGCGAGCAGGCCCCGGCTGCCGGGCATCGCCACGAAGTCGCGCAGGTAGCGCAGCATCAGCCACTCCCTCATGGGAGTGCGCCGCCGGACGAACTCGGGGCCGGGCGAGACGTGGATCAGCACGCCGCCGAAGCGCCGGTCGAAGTCCCTCAGGCTCTGCCACTGGCGTCCGCCGGCCGGGTCCGCCAGGCGGACGCGCCGCGCGGTGACCTTCTCCACGACGACGAAGTGGTGGTCGGACAGGTAGGCGATGACCGGCCGGTCGACGGGCCCGAGGCGCTCCGTCCGCTCGCTGCGCGCGTGCAGGCCCATGCGGGGGGCGGCGGCGATCAGGTGGGCGGCGGACACGCCGTCGCGTCCGATGCCGAGCATCTCCCGGCATTCGGCGACCCGGGTGTCCCTGCCGTGGAAGCTGGCGATCATGGCCAGGCAGGCCGCGGCGCATTCGGTGGAGGTGAGCTGGTGTCGCAGCGGGACCCTGCCCATCAGCGCTCACCCCCGACGGGCGCGTCGAGCAGCAGCACGGACGGGACGGATTCGGGCCTGGCGAGCCGGAGCAGGCCGTACCCGATGCCGGCCAGCCCGTTCATCAGGCCGGGGGTGGGGGCGGCGCCGGGCACGCCGCAGCGGGGGCCGCGGCGGGCCAGGTCGTCGAGGAGGTGGTCGGTGCGGGCCGCCAGCAGTTCCGCCGCCTCCGGCCGGTGGCGCAGCTGGACGAGCAGTTCGAGGTTGCCCAGCTCGCCGTGGCAGAGGCTGTGGTTGGCCATCGGCCCGCGCGCCCGCTCGGCGGCGAGCGCGCGGCCTAGGTCCCGGTCTAGGTCTCGGTCGAGGTGCCGGTCGAGCGCGCGGCCGAGGTCCTGGTCGAGGTGCTGGTCGAGGTGCTCGGACGCCGGGCCGCCGACGCGCGACAGGCCGATGCCGGGTGCTCCGTGGCACCAGGCGTGGAGCATGTCGTCGCCGCCCTGTCCCCGCCGGTAGTCGGGCCAGCCCCGCAGGTCCGGCCGGTAGTGCTCGCTCTCGTAGGCGAAGGCGGCCAGGGCGGTGTCACGGGCGCGCGGGTCGCCGCCCGCCTCGGCGTGGCGGCGCAGCGCCCAGCCGATGCCGCCGGCGCCGTGGGAGAAGCCGGTCAGCGGCCGGTCGTCGCTCATGGGCGTGTGCCAGGCCACTCCGGCACCGGTGGGGACCGCGGTGGCCAGCAGGCGTTCCGCGCACGCCTCCGCGGTGCGCCAGGCCGCGGGTGACCCGGTGGCCCGGTGGATCGCGAGCATCGTGGCGAGGGTCCCGGCGCCGCCGACGACGACGTCCAGCGCCTCGTCCTGGCCGGCCGCCTTCGCGCACGCCTCGACCAGGTCCTCGACCGGCCGCGCCAGCACCGGGTCGTCCAGCAGGACGGCCAGGTGGGTCAGGGTGTACGCGACCCCGCCGAGGCCGGTGAAGGCGCCCATGACGCCCTCCTCCGGCGGGTCGTCGGCCAGCCTCGCGAGCGGGACGACCGCGCGCCGGGCCAGGTCGGCGTACCGCTCCTCGCCGGTGACGGCGGCGCACTGCGCCAGGAACAGCGCCACGCCGGGGTAGCCGCCGTACAGGTCCCAGCTCAGCGGCTGCGACCTCCAGTACCTGTCCTCGACCAGCTCCAGCCCGAGCCAGTTGACGCGCCCCCCGGGTCCGGAGAGGCAGGCGAGGCGGTCGACGAGGTCGGCGACGTCACGGGCGGCGGCGATCAGCCGGGCCTCGTCCGGCGGGACGGCCGGGGAAGCGGAGGTGGGGGCGGGTGCGGGGGTGGGGGCGGGAGCAGGGGTGGGTGCGAGGGCGGGAGCGGGGGTGGGGGGCGTCGTGCCGGCGGCCAGGGCGGCGAGCCCGGAGCGGTCCCGGGTGACCATGGACGCCCGGATGATCCATTCCTGGCGGGCGCGGTCGTCCCGGCCCATGTGGAGGACCTTGCGGACGGCGCGGCTCAGGCTGGGCTCGGGCAGGACGTCCGGGATCCGGACGCCGCCGGAGGTCCACAGGTCGCGGCTGCCGGGCCGGGTGGTGAAGATCGGGATGTCGCCCGCCCAGAGGTCCTCCGCCTCGTGGGCGATCAGCCGCTCACGGGTGCGATCGCCGCGGGTGATCGCCCAGAGGTAGTCCAGCACGCGGTCGCGGTCGAGGCCGTGGCGGAGCACGTCCGGATGGGTGGACTCCATCATCAGCTTGCCGTACGTGCGGGTCGCCCGCGGCACGACGCGGACCTCGTCGCCGGAGAACACGGTCAGCAGCCGGACCAGGGCGGGGGCGTCGGCCACGATGGCCTCGTAGCCGCGGCCGAACCCGGCCAGCAGGTCGTCGAGGTGGTCGGCGGGGTCGGCGGGGTCGGCCGCGTCCTCACCCAGGCGCGGGCGGTTGCGCACCCCGGGAAAGACCAGGTTCTCGCGGACCAGCCGCATCTCGTCGGTGCCCTGCCCGGCCCAGGTCGGCGTCTTCATCGGCATCACGGCGTCCTTGTCGCCGCCCATGCCGGACAGGTCGATCACGCCGCTCTCGCCCACCATCAGCTCGGGCAGCAGGCCGCTGCGGCTCACCGACGACTCCAGGGCCAGCGCCGCCGGGTCGTCCATGAGGCGTTCGATCCCCGCCCCGGGCACCAGCGGGTGCAGCAGGGCCTCCAGGTCGACCAGCACTGGCTGGTCGCCACAGGCGATCAGGTTCTCGCAGTGGAAGTCGGCGCCGTCGAGGGCGTGCAGCAGCGCGAGCAGCGCGCCGAGCCTGTGGTAGTAGCGGGCGACCTCCTCCCGGTCCCGGCACGGCAGGTGGGGCGCGAACTCCACCCAGCCGTACGGACCGCGGTCCAGCACGGCCAGGCGGGTGAGGTCCAGGTCCTCGACGCGCTCGTCGAGCCAGGCCAGGGCGTCGTTGAAGTGCCGGTGAACGGCCTGCGGGCGCGGCTTGTAGACCACCCGCGCGCCGCTTTCGAAGGTCAGGACACTCACCGCACGGCCGCCCTGGTGGGTGTCGCCGCCGCCCTCGACCTCCGTCAGCGGGCCGGGATCGACGCCGCCCAGCAGCGTCCGCACGATGCCGGGACGGTCCTCGGCGTAGCGGGCGAGCATCTCGCTCCGGCCGGCCGCGAACCGGTCGGCCGTCTGGGCCAGCATCCGGGCCAGCACCGGGTACTCCTCGCACAGCGCGACGAGCGCCTCGGGGCGCCCGAACCATCGGACGAAGTCCGCGAACCGCTCCTCGGGCGTCGTCCCTTCGAGCCGCCCCGAGACGCGCATGACGTTGAGCTCCAGCACCAGCGTCCGCGACGCCGGCGCCGCGAGCCGCTGCCGGAGCTCGGGGCCCCAGGCGGTGAGCAGGACGTCCGCCCGGACGGCCGGGCCGCACGCGTCCAGCGCGTCGCCCAGGCGCCGCAGCGCGCCCTCGGCGAACGGCGCCACGATCGCCGCGAACCCCTCCCCCGCGGGCATCCCGTCCGCGCGGGCGACGGTCTCGGCGGCCTCGGCGGCCTCGGCGGCCTCGGCGGAAGCTGTGGAAGCTGTGGAAGCTGTGGACGCCACAGACACTGCGGACGCCGCGCGCGCCGCGGCGATCGATTCGGCCGCCTGGACGGCCCAGTCCGGCCGGGCGGTACGGGCGGCCAGGGCGGCGGGCTCCTCGTCCAGCAGCGCGGCCAGCTCGTCGAGGGTCAGCCCGGCCGCGGCCAGCCGGCGGTCGAACTGCCCGCTCTCCAGCAGCCCGTGAGCGTTCCGCCACTCCCGCAGCCGCCAGCGCGCGGTCTCGCCCGCCGACTCGGGTGACCGGCCGGCGGGGATGCCTCCGCCGGTCCGGTCCAGCCGCTCGGCCAGCGTCAGCCCGCCCGCCCACCACGCCGCGCCGAGCTCGGGCGCCGCCCCCGGGGTGATTTCGTCTCCGCTCATGGCTGGCACTCTGCCGACGCGCGGCGCCGGCCACATGCGGGCGCCGCCCCCATATTCGCGCGGACCCACCGGAGGTCATGGGGGCGCCGGCCACCTCAGGCGGGGCCGTGGCCCGTCGATTCGGCCGCGTGCTCGCACGTCAAGGCGTCATGGAGGGCCGTCTCAGGTGGGGCGCATCAGCTCGGCCGCGTGCTCGTACATGGCGGCCCGGTCGGGCAGGCCCGTTTTCTGCAGCAGGCTCGCGACGTGTTTCTCCACGGTGCGGGGTGAGATGAACAGCCGCTTGCCGATGTCGACGTTGCCGCGCCGCTCGGCGAGCAGCGCGAGCACCTGGTACTCCCGGACGCTGACGCCCTGGGCGCGCAGCCCGCTCGGCACCTGTTCCCGTCCGGTACGGCGCTGCGCCACGGCCGCGCCGGCCCCGCGCAGCATCGCCCGGCAGGCCCCGGTGACCGCGGGGACGCCCGCCCGGTGGAAGTACTCCTCGGCGGTGCGCAGCCAGACCAGCGGCTCGCCCCAGCCGTCCGCCAGGGCGGCCTCGGCGACCAGCCGCAACCCCAGGTGGTGGGCGAGGGGGAAGGGCCGGACGGCCTCGGCGGCCCTGCCGAACGCGGCGAGCGCGCCCTCGGGGTCACCCTGGCGGCCCAGCAGCACGGCCCTGGCCAGGTGGAGGAAGGTGCGGTTCCAGGCCAGTTCGGCGGCCGAGGTGTTCTCCGCGGCGTCGCACTCGGCGGCGCCCGCCCGGCCGGCGAGCGCCTCCATGAGCACGCCGAGGCCGTACCTGCCGGTGAGGTAGTAGATGGTGGGGTTGTCGTCCTCCCACTCCCGTGCCCTGGTCAGCATCTCGCCGCAGAGGTCGCGGTCCTCCTCCAGCAGCGCGCACATCGCCTGGCACAGGCCGTAGACCACCGGCATGTGCAGGCTGCTCTCGCCGCCCCACGCGCGAAACCGCTCCAGCGCGCCCTCCATGTCGGCGCGCCTGGCCTGGTGGGCCGCGAGCGTGGCCTGGGCGAGCAGGAGGTACTGGGTGTAGGCGGTGTGGCCGAGCCGGATGGTGGACTCCACGCACGGGACGGCGAGCTCGTGGGCGTCGCCGTACTCGCCGCGCAGCACTCCCGTCATCACCAGGGACGCCCGGGCGGTGTGGACCAGGCTGATCGCGCCCGCCCGTGCCGCCGCCCTGTCGGCCTCCTCCAGCGGCTCCCGCTCGCCGGTGCGCAGGGCGTGGTTGGCGGCCAGGCGCAGCGTCGCCCGCAGCTTCCACAGCCTCAGGCCGTGGGCGTCGGCGATGGACGCCACCCGCGTCAGGCACCGGTCGGGCTCGTCGAACCCGCGTGTCCGGGAGAACATCGCCATCCGCTCCCACGCCTGGCAGGCCACCTCGGGGAGCGGGACGCGTTCGGCCACCTCCACGGCCCGCCGCACGAGGGCCTCGGCGGCGGCCATCCGCTGGGGGCTCTGCTGGAGCACCCCGTGGTCGGGGACGATGAGCTGGGCCTCGATCACGTCGATGGCCGCCGTACGGGCCTCGTCCGGGTCGACCTGGAGGAGCCTGCGGAGCGCCGCGACGTGCGCCAGGCCGTCGGCGGTCTCGCCGATCTCGGCGGCGACCCAGGCCAGCTTGGTGCGCAGGTCCATCTCGTGCGCGATGGTCATCGCCGGGTCGCCGCCGATCGGGAGGTCCTTGGCGAGGGCGAAGGCGCGGTCGGCCTGCCCGCTCTCGGTCAGCGCGTGCAACAACCCCTGCAGGACGCGCGTCCGCAGGTCGGCGGGGGCGGGGCCGAGCATGGCGTAGGCGCGTTCGAGCAGCGTGACGGCCAGGTCGGCGGCGCCGTCGTCCAGCAGGCGGCGGCCCGCGTCGGCGAGCAGGCCGGCCGCGCCGAGGGTGTCCCCGGCGGTCAGGCGCAGGGTGGCCGCGATCTGGCACCACTCGCCGGGCAGCCCGGGGTGCAGGCGCTCCAGCGCGTCGGCGGCGCGGCGCGCGATCGACGCCCGCTCGGCGGGGATCAGCGAGGAGCGCAGGGCCTCGGCCATCAGCGCGTGCCGGAAGGCGTACCAGTCGCCGGCGGAGTCGTCCGGCGTGATGAGCCGCGCCCCCGCCCCGGCGCGCAGGAACTCCATGACCTCGCGCTCGGCCAGGCCGGTGGCCTCCTGGATCACCGGGATCGGGAAGCGGGAGCCGAAGACCGCCGCCGCGTGCAGCAACTCCTGGGCGGAGGGACTCAGCTGGGCGGCGCGCAGCGTGATGCTGCGCACCAGCGTGGTCGGCACGTCGATCGCGGGGTCGCCGTTCAGCCGCCACCGCCGCCCGTCGCGTTCCAGGGCGCCGACGTCGGCCATCGCGGCGAGCAGTTCCTCGACGACGAACGGGACGCCCGCCGTGTCACGTTCCAGGCGGGTGAGAAGCTGCCGGGGCAGGTCGTCGGGCGGGACCTCCAGGCAGGCGGCGGTCAGCCGGGCGAGCTGCTCCGGCGGCAGGGGCGCGAGCTCGACGAGGGCCGCGGTCCGCCGCTGGGCGCAGGCCTCGGCGACGGACCGGGCCGGCCCGGCGTGGCTGCGCATGTTGGCGAGCAGGAGGGCGGGCACCCCGGCGAGGTTGTCGGCCAGGTACTCGACGACCGCGAGCGTGTCGGCGTCCGCCTCGTGCAGGTCCTCCAGGAGGAGCAGGCAGCCACCGTCGCGCCCGATGACGGCCAGCAGCCGCAGGACCGCCTCGGCCAGCACCATCACCGACTCCAGATGGTCGGTGACCCCCGCCCCGCGCCACTCCGGGACCAGCTTGGTGAGCGCCGGCAGGTAGGGCATCAGAGCCGGATCGTCCGGCGGTTCCTTGGTCCTGGTGTAGGAGAGCAGCGCCTCGCACAACGGTTTGAAGGGAATGTCCGCGCTGACACCTCCGCCCCGTCCCCGTAACGCGGTCATCCCCGTGTCGAACGCCTGGTACGCGCATTCCGTGGAAAGGCGGGATTTGCCTATTCCGGGATCGCCGAGCAGGAAGACCGCGCCACCCCGGCCGTCTCGCGCGGCGGTCAGGCGCCGTTCGAGCTGCTCGATTTCCCTTTCACGTCCGACCAGAATGGGGGAGATAAATGACATGACGACAGGTTAACTGCCGCCATGTCACGAAAAATGCTATTTAGGGATTGCTCATGGAGATGGGGTTGACGGGGTCGTCCCCGCCCACGGCCAGCACCGCGTGCGCCGCGGTGTCCGGCGAGCCGAAGGCGATCGTCGTCCCCGCCGTCAGGCCGGCCAGTACCAGCGCGCGGGTCACCGGGGACACCCCGGCCAGCCTGACCATGATCGATCCGGCCGGGTTCCCCAGCCGGTCCTGCCACGGCGCGCCCTGCTCCCCGGCGGTCGAACGGTTCTCAGAGTCCACGGATCTCTCCTTCATCAGTCGGCCGCAACAGCAGTACCGACGGTGTCATCTCGGGAAGGGCCAGCCTGAGCAGGCCGTGGCCGATACCGGCCAGGCCGTCCAGCAGGCCCGGGGTCGACGCGTGGCGGGGAGTACCGCACCGCGCCCCGTAGGTGTCCAGCGAGGCCAGCAGCCTGCCGGTGTGGCGGTGCAGTGACCGCCGTGCCGCGGGGTCGCCTCGCCGGGCGAGGGCGCTCAGCGTCTCCAGACGCCCCGCCTCGCCGTGGCACAGGCCGTGTCCCCCCAGCGGGACGTCGGAGACCGGGGACGCCGCCGGGTCACCCGGGAGGACGGTGTCATCCCCCGGAAAGGCAGCACCTGGAAAGGCAGCACTCGGGAAGGCAGCGTCTGGGAAGGCGGCATCCGGAAAGGCAGCACTCGGAAAGGCAGCGTCGGCCAGGGCCAGGCGCACTCCCGCCCGGCCGTGGCACCAGGTGTCCTCCCCCGCCACCCGCGCGGCGGCGCGGGTGAGCAGGCGGGCGCCCTCCACGCTCGGCCCCCGCCGGAGCAGCGCCCACCCCATGCCCGCGGCGCCGAAGGCGAAACCGGGCGGCAGATCCGCCGGGGGGGCCGCGTCCGCCAGGCGTTCCGCGCACGCCGCCGCCACGCGGCCCGCCGCGGCCGACCCCGTGTCGTGCCGGACGGCGAGCATCGCGGCCAGGCACCCGGCCAGGCCGTCGTGGACGTCCAGCGGCGCCTCGTCGGTGACCGCCGCGCCGGCCGCCTCCACCGCGGGCTCCACCCAGCTCGCCACCTCGGCGTCGCCGAGCAGGACACCGAGCCGCGACAGGCCGTACGCGATGCCGCCGAGGCCGCCGAATCCCCCGCAGCCCACGGCCCGCAGCAGGGCCTCGTGCGCGGCGATCCGCTCCAGCAGCCCCGGCAGGGGCCGTACCGCCATCCGGGCGAAGTCCATGTAGCGGGAGATGCCGGTGGCGCGGCTCGCCTGCGCCAGGAACAGCGCGACACCGAGGTACCCGCCGGCCAACCCGGCGCCCAGCGGCATGATCGTCCACCGGCCGTCCTCCAACGGCTCCAGGCCCAGCCAGTTGACGGTACGGCCGTCGCGGTGCGCGGTCGCGCACAGGCGGTCCGCGATGCCCCGCGCGGCGGCCACGAGCGCCGCCGGATGGGGCACCGTGGCCGGCAGCGGCGCCTCGGACGGCTCGCCGGGCGCGTGCCGCCCGCCCGTCACCCGGGCGGCCATCGACGCCTGGATGATCCACTCCTGGTTCTCCCGGTCGGCGGTGCCCAGCCGGGCCAGCTTCGCGGCCACGAGGTCCAGCCCGCTCTCCTGCGGGCGCCACGGCAGCGCCCTGCCCCCGCTGTCGCGGATCTCCCGCTCGCCGGGGGACGCGCCGAAGTACGGGATGTCCCCCGCCCACAGGTCGGCCCGCTCGGACGGCACCGCGGCCGACCGCGCGGGGTCGCCCGCCGACACGGCGTCCAGCAGGTCGAACACCTCGTCCCGGTCGGCGGCGGAGCGCATCACGTCCGGATGCGTCGACTCGGCCAGCAGCTCGCCGTAGAAGCGGGTGGGCCGCAGCAGCACGCGGACCTCGGCCCCGCCGAACCGCGCCAGCGGCCCGCGCAGCAGCTCGTCGCGCCCCGCCGCGATGGCGTCGTAGGCGCGCCGGAAACCGGCCAGCAGGCTCGGAACGTGGTCGGCCGGGTCGGCGTCCACCCCGTCCAGCGTGGGGCGGTTGGCCGCCCCGGCGAAACGGGTGACACCGCGCACCAGCCGCATGGTGTCCGTCCCGGCCCCCTCCCACCGGGCGGACAGGAACGGGTACGCCCCGTCCTTGTCCCCGCCCAGGCCGGAGACGTCCAGCGCGCCCTGCTCGCCGACCAGCATCCTCGGCAGCAGCGCGGTGCGCTGGACGGAGTCCCGCAGTGCGCGCAGCGCCGGGTCGGCGGACGCCTCCGCGGGCAGCGCCGCGTGGAACAGCGTCTCGACGTCGACCAGCACCGGCTGCCCCCCGCGGGCGACGAGGTTCTCGTAGTGCACGTCGATGGCGTTCAGCGCGTACAGCAGGGCGAGCAGCGCACCGGCGCGCGTGTAGAACCGCTCCACCTCGGCCGCGTCCGCGCACGGCCCGGCGGGCACGAACTCGGTCCAGCCGTAGCCCTCCATCGGCACCGCGCGCGGGACGCGCAGGCCGAGACCGGGGAGCCGTCCGTTGAGCCAGCCGAGCACCTCGGCGAAGTGCGGGTACGCCTGGACCGGCCGCGGCCGGTAGACGACCTTCGCGCCGCCGGCCAGGGTCACCACGGTGACGGCACGCCCCCCGAGATGGCTGTCACCGGCCGCGGAGAACTCCACCAGGTCCCCGGGCTCGTCCCCCAGCAGCTCCCGCAGGTGCTCGCGGTCCGCCGCGAAGCGCGTCAGGAGTTCCAGCCCCGCCTCCACCGCCTGGTCGGCGGCCTGGCGCAGCAGGCGGTCGAGGACGGGGTAGTCCCCCAGCAGCCCGGCGAGCCCCTCGTCACCGCCCACCCTGCCTACGAAGCCGGCGAACCGCTCGGCCGGCGTGGTCCCGGACAGCTCCCCTCGCACCCGCCGCGCGTTCAGCTCGAACACCAGGACCCGGGAGGCGATCCGCGTGAGCCGGGCCGTCAGGTCCGCCGCGAACCGCTCCCGGACCGAGGCGGACACGAGCCCGCCCTCCGGTCGTGGCGCGCCGGCGACCAGCCGCTCCACCGCCTGCCGTACGAGCGGACGCACCGCGTCCGACAGCGTCACATCCGACAGCGTCGCGTCCCGCCCCGCCGGAGCGCCCGTGACGTCCACGACGGCCCCCGGCGCCCCGGTCCCGGCGACGGGACGCCCCACCTCGGGAGCACCGGGAGCACCGGGAGCACCGGGAGCGGCGGGAGCGGCGGGAGCGGCGGGGACGGCGGGACGAGCCGCGTCGTGAGCGGCGGCCCGGTCAGAGGGGCGCGCCGCCGCCCGAGCTCGGGGCGGCACGACGGCGGACGGGCTCGCGGGGTTCACAGCCGTCAAGTATGGCGATCACCACGATCCGCGACATGGGGGCGATGCCCCCATATTTTCGCGATCCCCCGTCGAGCCGTCGTCGAGCCCTCGTCCACGACGGCGTCCCGGCGCACGCCCGCCGGTCCCCGCCCGGTGAACACCGCCGCCTCACCCGCCACCGCTCTCCGTACGGACGGCCCCGGGAGTCGAGCCGTTTCGGAGGGCTCGCGCCGCGGGACGGACATCCGGGGCTTCGCGACGGGCCCCGAGCCTCGTCGTGGGACCGGCTTACCCCGTCGTGCTCTCGCCCGTCTCTCGTTCCGCTCCGCGCCGGTACGGAGAGTAAGGCGAGAGGGCGGCGAGAGATGCCGCTCATAGCGTCGGTCTCAGGCTTTGACAGGACTCCATCGAACAGGGAGGAGACGCGATGCTGGCAGCCCGGGATGTGCGGGTGACGATCGTCGGCGCCGGACCGGTCGCTTGTCTGGTGGCGATCGAACTGCGGAAACGATCATTCGAGGTGAGTCTCTACGAGCGCGGTTCGGACGTGCGCCTGGCCACCGGAGCCCGAGGGCACTCCTTCAACCTGACCCTGACCAGACGTGGGCTGACCTCTTTGGACGGCCACATCGTGGACATGCTCTATCGCAACGGGGTCGTGCTGCCGCAGCGGGTCATCCACCATGTGGACGGGACGACGTCCCGCCAGCCCTACGGCACCGACCCCGACCTGCACCACCTGTTGTCGATCCCGCGGGGCCTGCTGCACGAGATGCTGCTCGACGAGGCCGAGAAGGCCGGGGCGCGGCTGAACTTCGGGTTCGAGTGCATCGGCGTCGAGCCCGCGTCGGGGTCGGCGACGTTCGTGGACGGCGGGGCGGGGATCGTGCGGACGAGCGCGGACCTGCTGGTCGGCTGTGACGGCGCGAACAGCATCGTCCGCCACGAGATGTTCCGGCGCGGGGCGCAGATGCGGATCTCCCAGGACTACGTCGCCGACGGCTTCGTGGAGATCCGCATACCCGCTCTCGCCGACGGCGGCCACGCGCTGCTGGACGCGGCGCGTGACCCCGAGAGCCCGCGCAACCCCCGGCACGGGCTGCACATCTGGCCCCGCGGCGAGTTCATGTTGCTGGCCCAGCCGAACGTGGACGGCTCGTACACCGCGGGCCTGTGGATGCCGATGGTCGGCGGGGACGACGGCGAGGGCGGCGAGCGGCTCGGGTGGGACCGGGTGCGCACGCCGCGGGACGTGCGCGCGTTGTTCGAGGAGCACTTCCCCGACGTGGTGGACCTGGCCTCCTCCTACGCCGAGGACGTGCTGCAGTGGTCGCCCGCGCCGCTGAAGACCGTACGCTGCGACCCCTACCACCATGGCCGGACCGTGCTCATCGGCGACTCGGCGCACACCCTGGTGCCGTTCTTCGGCCAGGGCATCAACTGCAGCTTCGAGGACGTACGGACCTTCTTCGCCCTCTTCGACCGCAACCTCGCCGAGACCGGTACCGAGAACGGGACCGGGAACGGGAACGGGACCGGGAACGGGCACGACGCCGCGGCCGCGCTCGCCGCCACGCTGCCCGCCTACACCGAGTGGCGCAGGCCCGCGGGCGACACCATCGCCGACCTGTCGCTCGCGATGGCCTCGGAGCTCAAGGACCGCAGCGGGGACGTCGCGTTCCAGACCCGCAAGAAACTGGAGAAGGAGCTGCACCTGCGGCATCCCGGGCTGTACGTGCCGCTCTACCACGCCGTGGCGTTCACCGACACTCCCTACCAGGACGCGGTGGCCCGCCACGAGCGGCACCGGGCGGTGCTCGACGAGCTGTGCTCGCGCCACGATCCCGCCGACGAGGTGGAACTGATCATCGCGGCGTACGCGGAGGCGCTCGACCACGCCGAGGCCGGCCCCGCCCCGGACCCCGGCTCCATCCCCGGCTCCATCCCCGTCTCCGGCCGGTCGAACGGGCGGCGGCCGGTGGAGATCGGCCACCTCGTCCCCGCTCCGCGAACGGAGCGGCGACCCGCAGCGGAACAGCGACCCGCAGCGAGACAGCGACCCGCGGCGGAACAGCGACCCGCGGCGGGACACGGCGCGGCGGGGACGGATCTGCACCTGGACCCGGCGCAGCAGAAGGAACTGCTCGACGTCGTGACGTCCCGTCTCATGGACTTCCACGAGGACCTGAGCAAGGGCAACCACCCCGCCTGGTACCGGGTCGCCGCCGCTGAGCCGCCGCGGGCCGAGCAGCGGGCCCCGCGCACCGGCACGGCCGTCGCCACCCTGCTCGACGAGATCTTCGACTCCGCGCTCCCCGACGGGATGATGCACCCCCACCCCGGGTTCATGGCCCACGTGCCCTCGGGCGGGCTGTTCCAGGGGGCCGTCGGCGAGTTCGTGGCCCGCAGCCTCAACCGGTTCGCGGGCGCCTGGGCGGCCGCGCCGGGTTTCGCCCGGCTGGAGGCCAACGTCATCGACTGGTTCTGCTCGCTGATGGGGTACGGCGAGGGCTCGTTCGGCTACCTGACCACGGGCGGGTCGATCGCGAACTTCATGGCGCTGCGGTGCGCGCTGGAACGCCTCCCCGAGCACCAGCACCACCGGGCGGCCGTGTACGTCTCCGAGCAGGGACACTTCTCGGTGGCCAAGGCGGAACGGCTGGCGGGCATCGGCGCCGGGGGACACCGGTCCGTGCCCACCGACGGCGCGTACCGCATGGACCTCGCCGCGCTGCGCGAGATGATCGAGCGGGACCTGCGCTACGGCACGCCGCCCGCCTGCGTCGTGGCCACCGCGGGCACCACGAACACCGGCGCCGTGGACGACCTGCGCGCCGTCGCCGCGCTGTGCCGCGAGTACGGCGTCTGGTTCCACGTCGACGCCTGCTTCGGCGGTTTCTTCCGCCTGACCCGGCGCGGGCGGGTGCTGCTGGACGGCATCGAGGACGCCGACTCGATCGCGGTCGACGCCCACAAGTCGCTGTTCCTGCCGCACGGCAGCTCCGCGTTGCTGGTGAGGGACAAGAGCACGCTCAAGCAGGCGTTCGCCATCCCCGACGCGGCCTACATCCCGGAGCTGTCGCAGGACGACGACCGCCCCGACTTCATGGACTACGGCCCCGAGCTGACCCGCGAGTTCCGCGGCCTGACCGCGTGGCTGCCGATCAAGATGCACGGCATCAACGCCTTCGAGCGCTGCCTCGACGACAAGCTCGACCTCGCCGAGGACCTGGCCACGCGGCTGGCCGGGGTGGACGGGATCGACATCGTCTCGCGGGGAGAGCCGCACCTGCCCACCGTGGCGTTCAGGGTGCGTGCCGACGACGCCGACGACGCAGCAGAGGCCGCCCGGCTCACCGAGCGGGCCTGCGAGCTGATCTGCTCCCGGGGCAACATCTACGTGGCCACCTCGGAGCTGCCGCACGAAGGACATGTGATCCGCGCGTGCATCATGCACCACCAGACCGACGCGGGGGTCATCGACCAGTTCGTCGAGGACGTCCGCTGGGCCCTGCGCAGGCTCGGAGAGGAGTAAGAGGACGATGTTGACCACCACCCCCGTACGACAGCTTCCCCCAGGCCCCGACGGGCCGGTCGTCGAGCAGCTCGCCGCGTTCGAACGGGATCCCTTCGGGTGCGTCGAGCGGGCGGCCCGGCGTTACGGCGACATGTTCACCCTGCGCCTGGGCGCGCTGGGCAACGAGGACCTCACCGCGGTCGAGCACAGCGACGACTGGGTGTTCCTGACCCGGCCTGACCAGCTCAAGGTGATGTACGGCTCGGACGACCGCACCAGCGGCGCCCTGGCCAACAAGGTGTTCTTCGGCACCGAGGAGGAGTCCGTCGGCTACATCGACGGCACCATGCACCGCAGGCGCCGCGCCCAGCTGCACCCCGCCTTCAGCGGCAGCCGCGACTACGCCGCGATCACCGCGAACGCGGTCGACGCGCACGTGGCGCGCTGGCCGCGAGGGGTGCCGTTCGACCTGTTCACCGCGTTGCAGGCACTGACGAGCGACATCATCGTCGAGGTGGTCTGCGGGGGGATGGACGCCGGGGACAAGGCCGCCCTCGCGGCGATGCTGCTCCCCATGGAGAACGCCGAGTGCGGGCGCGAGGAGATCCTGGAGGCCGACCGGGCCGTCCGCGCCTTCGTCGACGAGCGCCTGCCCGGCCACCTGGACCGCTGCGCGCAGGCGGGCGTGGACGACGTCTTCGCCGCCCTGCTGCGCCACGCCGCCGAGGGCGACGGCTCCCTGACCGACGAGGTGGTACGGGACGAGGTGTTCAGCCTGCTGTACACCGGTTTCTCCACCACGGCCAACACCCTGTCCTGGACGTTCCTGCACGTGCTCGACGACGACCGGGTCCGCGAGGAGCTGGGCCGCGAGCTCGGCGACCGCTTCCGCTCCCGCCCGGTACACGCCCAGGACTTCCGCGGGCTCGACTACCTCGACGCCACGCTCATGGAGGCGCTGCGGCTGCACCCGGTCTCGGCGCTCAACGGGGTGCGCATGGTCGTCTCGCCGATGCGGATCGACGACTACGAGCTGCCGCCGGGGACGTTCCTGGTCCACTGCGCATACCTGCTGCAGCGCGATCCGGACCACTACCCCGACCCGTCGCTGTTCCGGCCCGAGCGGTTCGTGGACGCCTCCGTCGACCCCTACGTGTGGGGCGCATTCGGCGGGGGTTCCCGCACCTGCGTGGGGCGCGGGTACGCCCGCGCGGAGATGCGCATGATCCTGGCGATGGTGCTGTCCTCGGTCCGCATGCGCGCGACCGGGCCGATCCCTCCCGCCCGGCAGCAAGGGATCTTCATGGCGCCCGAGCGGACCCGATGCGTTGTCGAGGAGTAGGCCCTGATGACCCTTTCACCCGTGCGCGCCGCGTTCGACCTGGACACCGTACCCGGCTGCGCCGAGGCCTCGGCCCTGGCGCGCGACCACGCCGTCATCCCGGTGTACCGGGAGTTCCTGGCCGACGCGCTGACCCCGATCACCGTGTTCGACCGGCTCTGCGGTCCCGACGACACCGGATTCCTGCTGGAGAGCGTGCCCGTCAGCGGTGACATCGGCAGGTACTCCTACATCGGGCACCGGCCCCGGCTGCTGGACCCGCCGGTGGGCGACCCGCTCGCCGCGCTGCACGAGATCGCCACGACATATGCCGCCCCGGTGCCCGGGGTGCCGCCGTTCCACGGCGGCGTCGTCGGCTACCTCGGCTACGAGGCCGCGAGCCGCTTCGAGCGCCTGCCGGTTCCCGACGGGCCGGCGCCGGGGGTCCCGGAGTCGGCGTTCATGACCGCGGAGGACCTGGTGGTGTTCGACCACGCCACCCGCAAGCTGCTGGTGCTGACGCTCTTCCGGCCCGACCGCGAGTCCTACGGGGACGCCGTGGAGAGGCTGGACCGCATGGGCCTGTGCCTGCGGTCCGCGCCCTCGGCCCCCGAGCTCGTCGGCCGGGCAGCGCGGTCGCGCCCGCGCATCTCGCCGGCCGGCGAGGGGTGGCACTCCAACGTCACCCGCGAGGAGTTCGAACGGCGTGTCCTGCGGGCGCGCGAGTACATCGCCGCGGGCGACGCGTTCCAGATCGTGCTCTCGCAGCGCTTCTCCCGGCCGCTGCGCGTCACCCCGCTGAACCTGTACCGGCACCTGCGCGCGGTGAACCCGTCGCCGTACATGTACCACCTGAGCCTCGGCGGGGGACGTCACATCGTGGGCGCCTCCCCCGAGCTGCTGGTGCGCACCGACGGCCGTATCGCCCGCACCAAGCCGCTGGCCGGCTCCCGGCCCCGCGGCGCGACCCCGCACGACGACCTGGCGATGGAGCGGGACCTGCGCGACGACGCCAAGGAGTGCGCCGAGCACGTCATGCTGGTGGATCTGGGCAGGCACGACCTCGGCCGGGTGTGCGCCCCCGGCACCGTGCGCGTGGAGCGCCTGATGGAGGTCGAGCGCTTCTCGCACGTGATGCACCTGTCCTCGACGGTGGCCGGAGAGCTGCTGCCGGAGGCGACCTGCCTGGACGCGCTGCGCTGGGCCTTCCCCGCCGGCACGCTGAGCGGCGCGCCGAAGATCCGCGCCATGGAGATCATCGCCGAGCTGGAGGCGGAGCGCCGCGGCGTGTACGGCGGCGCGATCGGTTTCGTCGGCGTCGGCGACAAGGCCGACCTCGCCATCGGCCTGCGGACCATGGTGATCGCCGACGACACGGTGTACGTCCAGGCGGGCGCCGGGATCGTGGCCGAGTCGGACCCGACCTCGGAGTACCTGGAGACCCTGCACAAGGCCAACGCGCTGTTCAGCGCGGTACGCGAGGCGGAGGCCACGACATGAGCGCGACCCCCAAGGTGGCGGTGATCGACAACTACGACTCCTTCACCTACAACCTGGTCCACTACCTCGCCGAGCTCGGCGCCGCGGTGTCGGTGTTCCGCAACGACGAGACGACGATCGGCGGGCTGGCCCGCCACGACATGCTGGTGATCTCCCCCGGCCCCCGCACCCCTGCCGAGGCCGGCCTGTCGGCACCGGCCGCGCGGGCGCTCACCGGCCAGATGCCGGTGCTGGGCGTGTGCCTGGGCCACCAGGGCATCGCCGCGGCGTACGGCGCCGAGGTGGTGCGGACGGCGCCGATGCACGGCAAGGCCTCGACGATCAGGCACGACGGCACGGGCATCATGGCCGGGCTGCCCAACCCGTTCACCGCCACGCGGTACCACTCGCTGGCGGTGGACCACGCGAGCCTGCCCGACGAGCTCGTACCCACCGCGTGGACCGACGACGGCGTGCTGATGGGGCTGCGCCACCGGTCGCACCCGACCTTCGGCGTCCAGTTCCATCCGGAGTCCGTGCTCACCCCCATGGGAAAGCGGCTCATGGCGAACTTCCTGAAGAGCGGATGACCGGCCCGCCGTGGGGACGGGCACGCGGCGGGAGCGCCCCGGCCTCCCGGGCCTCGACGGTTCCCCCGGCTTTCGTACCTCCCACGGCCTTCGTGCCTCCCACGGCCTTCGTGCCTCCCATGGCCTTCGTGCCTCCCGCGGCCGAGAACGGTGACCGCGACGCGTCACCCCGGAGCGGGCGCGATCGCGCAGATCTGGTGAAGGAGTTGTCAGCGGCATGCAGATGATTGATGTTCAGACCGGTGGTGCCACCGTCCTGCCGTCGTCCCGTACCGGCGCGCACCTGCCGCCGGACGGCTGGCGTCCGGACTCCTGGCGCGGGCTGCCCATTTCCCAGCAACCCGACTGGGCCGACCTCGGCGGGCTGGGCCGCGTCCTCGACGAGATCTCCCAGTTACCGCCGCTGGTGCTGCCCGGCGAGATCGAGGACCTGCGCGCGGAACTGGCCCGCGTCGCGGGCGGCCGCGCCTTCTTCCTTCAGGCGGGCGACTGCGCGGAGCGGTTCGGCTCCTGCATCGAGAACGGGGTGCGCGGCAAGCTCCGGCTGATCCTGCAGCTGGCGATCCTGCTGTCCTACGGCTCCGGCCTGCCGGTGATCAAGGTCGGCCGGATCGCCGGGCAGTTCGGCAAGCCGCGCAGCAGCCCGACCGAGGTCGTCGACGGCGTCGAGCTGCCGGTGTACCGGGGCGACATCGTCAACGACACGGCGCCCACCCCGGCCGCCCGCACCCCCGACGTCGAGCGGCTGCGCGGCGCCTACAACCACGCGTCGGCCACCCTGAACGTGCTGCGCGCGCTCCTGCAGGAGGGCTTCGCCGACCTGGAGCAGGTGCACGCCTGGAACCAGGAGTTCGTCCGGCGCAACCCGGCGGCCCGGCAGCACGAGGACGTCGCGGCCGACATCGCGTGGGCGCTGCGCTTCATGGCCGCGTGCGGCGCGGAGCGGACGGACCGGAGCGCTCCGCAGGAGTACCTCTACACCTCGCACGAGGCGCTGCTGCCCGGCTGGGAGGAGGCGCTGACCCGGCAGGACGAGGAGAGCGGGGCCTGGTACGCCACCAGCGCCCACATGCTGTGGGTGGGCGACAGGACCCGGGGGCGCGACGCCGCGCACATCGAGTACCTGTCCGGGATCGCGAACCCCATCGGGGTGAAGATCGGGCCGGACGTCACGCCCGCCGAGCTGCGGCTGCTGTGCGAGCGGCTGGACCCCGGCCACACGCCCGGCAGGCTGGTGCTGATCAGCAGGCTGGGCGCCGACCGGGTGCTCGACCTGCTCCCGCCGCTGGTCGACGAGATCCACGCCACCGGGCGGCCGGTGGTGTGGGCCTGCGACCCCATGCACGCCAACACCTTCCGCTCGCGGAGCGGCTACAAGACCAGGCGGCTGTCGGACATCACCCGCGAGGTCGCGGGGTTCTTCGCCGTGCACCGGGCCGCGGGCACCTTCCCCGGCGGCATCCACCTCGAACTGAGCGGCGACGACGTCACCGAGTGCCTCGGCGGGGTGGAGGAGGTGCTCGACGTCGACCTCGGGCACCGGTACGAGACCGCGTGCGATCCGCGGCTGAACGCCGGCCAGTCCATCGAGCTGGCCTTCGCGGTGGCGCGGCTGCTGCGGCGGCACTGCGCGGCATGACCCTGATCCGTCCTGGCTCCGGCCCCTCCGGAGCCAGGACGGATCAGGGAATGCCGGGCCGGGATCTCAGGCCACGAGGTATCGCGGAAAGCAGGACGACGCAGGGGACACCGGGGTCGCGTCAGACCGCGCGTCCCCGGGGCGGCACGGCCTCCGTGCCGGGCGGCGGCCCCGGCGGGGTGCCGTCCCCGAACGGCCTGCCGCCGAGCCCCTCGCGGCCGTGCGGGGTGAGCCATCCGGACAGGTCCGGGCCGCCGGGCACGATGTGACGGGGATTGCCCTCGTCCAGGACGAGGTGGTAGTGGCGCTTGATGTGGTCGAAGTCGACCGTGTCGCCGAAGCCGGGAGTCTGGAACAGGTCACGCGCGTACGCCCACAGCGCCGGCATCTCCGTCAGCTTCGACCGGTTACACCGGAAGTGCCCGTGGTAGACCGCGTCGAAGCGCACCAGCGAGGTGAACAGCCGGATGTCGGCCTCGGTGATCGTGTCGCCGACCAGGTAGCGGCGGGTCCGCAGCCGCTCCTCCAGCGCGTCCAGGCGGGCGAACAGCGCGTCGTAGGCCCGCGAGTACGCCTCCTGGGTAGTGGCCATGCCCGCCTCGTACACCCCGGCGTTGACATCGCGGAACACCAGCTCGTTCAGCTCGTCGATCTCCGCGCGCAGCGGCTCGGGGTAGAGGTCCGGGGCGCCGGGGCGGGCGAGGGCCGTCCACTGGGTCGCCAGGTCCAGGGTCATCACGCCGAAGTCGTTGGTCACCAGACGCCGGGTGGCCACGTCGACCATCGCGGGGACGCTGAACCCGCCGTCGTAGTCCGCGTCGGCGGCCAGGTACGCCTCGCTGAGGTAGCGGTAGCCGAGGACGGGGTCCCTGCCCTCGGGGCCGAGGCCGAAGTTCCAGCCCCGGTCGTCCTGGATGGGGTCGACGAGGGCCAGCGAGATCGCGTCCTCCAGGCCGAGCAGCCTGCGGCTCACCACGGCCCTGCTGGCGAACGGGCACGCGCGGCTCGCGACCAGCCGGTAGCGGCCCGCTTCCACGGGCCAGGCCGAGCCCGGATCCGCGGTGATCCGGGCGTCGAAGTGGCTGGGAGACATCACGGCCCCGGACTCCGCTTCGGACTCCGCTTTGGACCCTGCTTTGAACTCTGCTTCGGACTCTGCGCTCAATTCGGCTCCATGGAATCGTGGTCGGTCTCTCCGACGGTGACCTTCCCCGTACGCGCCGGGGCATTACGGCTTCGGTGCTTCACGGCTTCGAGGCTTCACGGCTTCGAGGAGTCCGCGGAGACCGGGGCCGGGGCCGCCGGGGCGGGGCGCGACCGCGCCCTGGCGGAGAGCGCCACGGCGGTCGCGACGTTGACCGCGGCCATCGCCAGGCAGAGCAGCGGAAGCCCGCCCAGGGAGAGCAGCGGCCCGGCGAGGCCGAGGCTTCCGGCCGCCGCGGCGGCGCCCATGGCGAGCTCGCCGAGCCCTTCGGCGCGGTTGCGCAGCGGTTCCGGCGTCACCTCCACCAGCCACATGCTGCCGCTGACCAGGTGCAGGTTCCAGGACACCCCGACCAGCGCCAGCAGCGCCAGGTCGGAGCCCACGCCGCCGCCGAGCACGCCGAAGGCCAGCGAGCCGGTCATGCACAGCGCGGCGACCAGCGCCACGGGGCGGGGGCCGAACCGCCTGCACAGCGCCGCCGAGACCGGCGCGAAGGCGAACATCGCGCCGATGTGCAGGGCGGCGAACATCCCGACCGCCTGCAGGTCCCACCCGCTGTGCTGCAGGTGGTTCGGCGCGGAGCCCATGATCGCCACCATGGACAGGTTGCCGGTGCCCAGGACCAGCAGCGGCAGCAGCCGCCCCGTCCCGCGCCCGGCGGCCGGGGTGTCCGTCGCGGACGCCTCCGGCCCGCCGCCGCCGCGCAGCCTGAGCAGGATCAGCGAGGCCAGCGGGAACACCACCACCGCCAGCAGGTGCAGACCCGTCTGCGGGGGCAGGCCCGCCGCCTCCGCCACCGCGCCGGTCGGCCCGAGCAGCACGGGGCCGAGGACCGCGCCGACGGTGACGGCCGCCACCGCCATCCCCATCGCCTGCGGGGCGCGGCGCTCGTCGACGAGGTCGGTGGCCAGGTAGCGGCCGAGCATCACGCCGGTGGTTCCCGCGCCCAGCAGCACGGTGCCGAGCAGCAGGCTCGCCAGTCCCCAGTTCACCGAGAACACGACGACGGCCGCGCCCGCGGTCGCGCAGAGGTTGCAGGCGGCCGGGCCCCACACGCGCCCGAGCCGCCGCATGATCGCGCCCGCGGCGGGACCGGCCAGCGCCGACCCGGTGACCAGCGCGCCCATCGCCGTCGGACCGTAGGCCGCGGATCCGGTGATCAGCTCGGCGAGCAGGGGGCCCGCGGTGGCGCCCGCGGCCAGCCCGAGCGATCCGACGATCTGGCTCAGGCACAGCAGCAGGACCGTTCCAGGAAGACGGGTCCGTCCGTGGGTGTTCATCGCGCCGCCCACCACCTGACGCGGTCGTTGACCATGCGGTCCGTGGCGGTCATGTGCCGGCGGTGGGGTTCGCTCAGGTGCGCGACGCGGCGTACGACGGACCGCGGCGTCTGCGCCAGGTTGGCCTCCAGCAGGGTGCGCGCGAACCGGTCGAACGCGTCGGCCATGTCGTGCTCCCTGGTGCCCAGGCAGAGGTCACCGAGACGGTCGAGTTGCCGTACGGCCGCCGCGGGCAGCCGGAACCGGCAGGCCACCACGTCGACGTCCGGTGAGACCGACCGCTCGGCGCCGGAGGCCTCGAAGGCGTTGAACAGCGGGCTGACCCCGGTGAGGCCCGCCTGGCCCGTCAGGTCCGGGCAGTGCTGGGGCGGTCTGCCCGTCACGTCGTCGGCGATGCGCATCGCCGTCACCCCTTCCTCTCTCATCACCCCGACCGCCAGGTCCAGGGGGGTCGCCGGCAGGGCAAGGTCCCGGACGGCGTGCACGGCCGCCGCGCCGGCGCGGGCGCCGGTCGCCGCCACCAGCAGCAGTTGCGCGGCCTCCTTCGCGGACTGCAGGTGGAATCTCCGGGCCGGTGCCGGCAGCCACAGCACCGTCCCCTCGCGGCACGAGCGGCGGAAGCGGCCCAGCAGCGGCGAGTCGTCGGCGACGTGGGCGAGGCGCGCGATGACGGCGTTCACCCGTCCCCGGGCCGCGGCGTCGGCGACGATCAGCTCGATGGCCCGCTTGCTGGCCGACCGGACGTCGTGGGCGTACAGGAGCAGTGACTCCTCGGCGGAGGCGACGACCAGGACGCCGACGCGCGCCTCGGCGCAGGCGTCCACGACGTGGCGCGTGCCCAGCACGTCGGTGCACACCGAGTCGTGGGTGTCGCTCTCGGCCGTTCCCGTGACGGGACGCGTGGCCAGGTGGAAGACGACGTCGGGGCGGACGGCGGTGATCAGCCGGGAGACCCGCTCCCGGTCGCGGATGTCGAGGACACGGTGCTCGGCGCCTTCCGCGGAGGCCTCCGGCGAGAGGCCGGCCGTCAGCAGCCTGCCCGGCCCCATGCCCGCCAGCCCGGCGACCAGCATGCCGCCGATACGGCCCTCGGCCCCGATGACCAGCACGGTGCGGTCGCCGACCAGGTCGCGTACCCGCCGGTGCGGCACGCCGACCTCCCGCCCGGCCGCCGCGAGGACGTGCCGGTAGCGCGCGCCGCCCGCCGGGTACGTCGCGGTCAGCTCGGCGGCCAGCTCCCACAGCCTGCGCAGGGTGGCGTGGTCCAGCGCGCGGCGCCACGCGGGGGCGATGGCGCGGATCTCGTCGAGGATTCCCTCGATACGCCGTGCGGCACTCATCTGGATGACTCCTGTACGGCAGGTCCGGCTCGAAACTCGGAGCTCGGGACGCGGGGCTCAGGACTCGGGGCTCAGGACTCGCGGGACTGGACAGGATCCGGGGCTCGGGGCTCGCGGGTCCGGGCAGGCCCCGGGGCTCAGGACCCGGGCCCCGGACTCGGGGCTTGGGCTCGGGGCTTGGGCTCGGGGCTTGGGCTCGGGACGCGGGGCTTGGGGCTCGCGGGGCTTGGGGCTCGCGGGTCCGGACGGGGCCCCGGTGGGTGCCCCGTCCGGGACCCCGGCTCAGCTCGCGGCGGAGGTCCGCTTGATCCCGCTGATCACCCCGTGCGGGGTCCAGGTCTCCCCGGGCAGCCTGCGCACCTCGTCGAACCCCGTCTCACGCATCCACCGCTCGTAGTGGCTCCAGCTGTAGATCATGCTGCGCGGCGCGGTGAGCGTGGCGAAGTAGGCGTTGTCCAGCGCCGAGTAGAGCGGGCCGTCGCCGGTGTCGCCGGACATCACGTTGAACACCATGACCCTGCCGCCGTCGGGCAGCGCCGCGTGAGCCTTGCGCAGCAGGTCGAGGTTCTGCTCCGGGGACCAGATGACCAGCTGGTTGGCGAACAGCACCGCGTCGTGGCCCCGGGGGTAGGGGTCGTTGAAGATGTCGCCCACCCGCACGTCGATGCGGTCGCTCAGGCCGTTGTCGGCGATCTTGCGCCGGGCGATGTCCACCGCGCCCGGCAGGTCGAGCACGGTGAACTCGACCCCGGGGTTGGCGCGGGCCAGCTCGATCGCGTTGACCCCGTCGCCGCCGCCCACGTCGAGCACCCGGCGCACCCCGGTGAGGTCCGCCTTGGCGACCAGGACCGGGTTGGACAGCAGCGACCAGGACCGCATGCAGCGGTAGAACAGCCGCTCCAGCTCCGGCGTCTCGGGCAGCCGGTGGTACAGGTCGTCGCCCGTCCCCGCGAACCGGGCCAGCCCGGCGTTGGTGTTCTCCCGCAGCGACTCGACGAGGTCGGCCAGCGGAAGGTAGACGAGCTTGGCCTGGAAGGCGACGATGTCGGCCAGCACCTCCCAGGAACCGTCCTCGAACATCTCCTGGATCACCGCGCAGTTGCGGTGGCGCCCGCCGCTCACCTCGGTGAGCCCGAGGGCGGTGACGCCGAGCAGCAGGATCTCCGCCGGCCGCGGGTCCAGCCCGAGCGCGTCGGCGACCTCCTCCGCGGCCAGCTCCCCCTTGTCGCTCAGCAGGGCGAACAAGCCCAGCTCGCAGCCCGCGTTGAGCATCTGGAACGCCGCCGCCCCGAACAGCGGGCCGACGAGATCCTCACGTGTCCGCACCTTCCGCGGACCCTGGTGGTTGTGAAGGGACACCGCGCTCTCCTCCCGTGTTCTCGCGCGTGGGGCCGTCACGACACGTCGAACAGCGTGCCGGGGACGGGGTGGCATCTCTGCTCGTCGCCCAGGTCGTCCAGCCGTGCCATCTGGGACTCGTCGAGGGTGAAGTCGAACACCTGGATGTTGGCACGGATGCGCTCGGGCCTGGCCGACTTCGGGATGACGACGATGCCGTGTTGCAGGTGCCAGCGCAGCACGACCTGCGCGGGAGTCCTGTCGCACTCCCCGGCGATCTCCACCGCCGTGGGGTGCTGGAGCAGCCCCTGGTCACGGCCGATGGGGCTCCAGGCCTGCGTCACGATGCCGCGCTCGGCGTGCGCCGCGCGCAGCTCGCGCTGCGGGTACAGGGGGTGCAGCTCGATCTGGTTGACCGAGGGGACCACCGAGCACTCCTCGGCCAGCCGGTCGAGCTCGGCGACGCCGAAGTTCGACACGCCGATCGACCGGATACGGCCGTCGGCCCGCAGCCTCTCGAACGCCCGCCAGCTGTCGACGTAGCGGTTCAGCGCGGGGCGCGGGAAGTGGATCAGGTACAGGTCGAGGTGGTCGAGGCCGAGCCTGGCCATGCTCTCGTCGAAGGCCCTCATGGTCTCGTCGTAGCCGTGGGCGTCGTTCCACAGCTTGGTGGTGACGAAGAACTCCTCGCGCGAAACCTCGCTGTTGGCGATCGCCTTTCCGACTCCGGCCTCGTTCTGGTACGCGGCGGCGGTGTCGATCAGGCGGTAGCCCTCTTCGATCGCCGTCGTCATCGGCTCCACCACCTGGTCGGCGGGGATGAGGAACACCCCGTACCCGAGCTGCGGGATGGACACGCCATCGTTGAGGCGCACGTGCGGGATCGTGGTCACGGCAGGTTCGTCCTTCCTGTTCGGGGGCCGTCGTCAGGAGTAGCGGCCGGGCTCGGGCACCTCGTCCAGCAGCCGGTACAGGCCGACCTCGCGGCGCTGGTAGGCCACCGGGTGGTGCAGCGTGTGGGTACGGACGTTGCGCCAGAAGCGGTCGAAGCCGAACCGGTTCGCGGTGGAGCGGGCGCCGGTGACCTCGAAGATCCGCGAGGTGACTTCGAGCGCCACCTCGTCGGCCCGCGCCTTGACCGCCGCGGTCCGCACCTTGTACTCGCCCCGGATCCGGGGGGTGACCGAGTCGGGGTCGCGGTGGAGCTCCATGCCCTCCTCCGCGACCTGGTCGGCCAGCGCCTCGGCGGCCCAGAGCTTGGCGGTCAGGTCGCCGATGGTGTCCTGGACGCGGGGCTCGTCGACGGTGCGCTCGTAGCCGCCCCAGCCACGGCCGTTCTGGGTGTACTCGATCGCGGCGCGCAGCGCGCCCCCGGCCACGCCCAGCCAGATGTTGCAGAACAGGAGCTGGCCGGTCGGCACGTTCGTGGTCGCGTAGGTGCGGGGGTTGAATTCCTTGTCCCGGTAGCCCAGCGCGTCCTCCCAGGGCACCCGGACGTCGCGGATGGTGATCCCGCCGCTCTCCGTCAGGCGCTGGCCCATGTTGTCCCAGTTGTTGTGGTGGATGATGCCCGGCTGGTCGGTGGGCACGACGGCCAGCACGTGGTCCTTGCCGTTCAGCACGCCCTCCAGCACCGTGTGGTCGGAGACCTTCACCCCGGTGCAGAAGTGCTTGCTGCCGTTGAAGACCAGGTGGTCGCCCTCGTCCGTGGCGACCACGTCGGCGTCGCGCGGGTTGAGGGCGCACCCGAAGAACCAATTGCCCCGGGTGGCCTCGATCTCCAGCCGCCGGATCTGCTCCTCGGTGCCCAGCCACCGGGGCAGCCAGCACCAGGTGTAGTGGTCGCCCAGCAGCTGGCCGATCGACCCGTCGGCCGAGGCGACCGCCCGCACGACCCGGTAGGCCGTCGGCCACTCCTGCCCGGCGCCGCCGTGCTCCACGGGACCGAAGATCGGCACCAGGCCCGACTCCTTGAGGATCCGGATCTCCTCGTGCGGCGTCTGGTTGGCGCGGTCGCGCTCGGCCGCGCCGACGCTCAGCACGTCGGCCACCTCCCGGGCGCGGTCGACCCAGCCCTTCGGCGTGTCCGGCCTCGCCGACCAGTCGGGCCGGGGTATGGCCCCCGAGGGGGCGGGCGTGGTGATGGTCACGTTCTCTCCTTGGGGTCTTGGTGGTCGGGGCGTCCCGGGGCCCCGGTCCTGGGTCTTCGTCTTGAGCCCTGGTCCTGGGCCTTCGTCTTGAGCCCTGGTCCTGGGCCTTGAAGGGCCGGGGCGTCGAGGGGGTGGTCAGGCCGCGGGGCGCGTGGTGCCGTGCGGGTTGTCGATGACCGAGCGCCAGAGGCCGTCGGCACCGCGCCGGATGACGTCGGTGCTCGTTCCCTCCATCCGCATGTGGTCGCCGCCGGGGCCGGTACCCTCCACGACCCAGTCGGCGATGATCAGCGCGATGTCGTCCGCGACGTAGACGTGGCGGTCGCGGATGTCCATGGGCAGCCCGAGCGCGAGGAAGTCGGCGATGGCCCTGCCCGCCTCGCCGCCGGTGACGGGGTCGCCGGGTCCGCGGACGAACACCGCGCCGTCCTCCAGACCGGCCTCGACGGCGGCCGCCTCACCGGAGTTGAAGGCGCGGCGGAAGTTCTCGGTGTGCTGGTACGGGTCGGAGACCGGGGCGAAGGTGCTCCTTGTCGAGCTGGTCATCTGTGCTCCTTCATGACATTCGGTGGCTCGCGGTTTCCACGGTCAGCGCGGGCCGGTGGCGGTGCCCCGCGGAGGCGGGCTCCGCGATGTCGGTGATGTCGGTGGGGACGGGCTCGTGCGGTTCCGGCCACACCGAGTAGCGGCGCAGCCCGTACAGCAGCGGGCGGCGCGACTCCCGGCGCAGCACGCGCTGGACCGCGCCCATCACGACGGTGTGATCGCCGACCCGGTCGGCGCGCGACACCAGGCAGTCGGCTATGGAGTGGGCGTCCCGCACCAGGTGCGGGCCGCACGCCCCGCCGTCGACCGCCCACTCGGCGCGCTCGAAGCGGCGCGGATCGCCGGAGGCGAACAGCTCGGCGGTCGGCCGGGCGTTGTGGTCGAGAAGATTGAGGGTGAACCGCCGGGCGGCGAGCACCGCCGCCAGGGTCGGGCTGGCGTTGCGCACGCACACCAGCAGGGTCGGCGGGGCAAGGGTGACGCTGCAGACCGACGAGCAGGTTATGCCTTTGGGACTGCCGTCGGCGGAGACGACCGTCACGACCGCCACCCCGGTGGGAAAACCCGCCATCAGGGCGCGGAAGTCATCCTGGCCGCTCTGACTCGTGTTCGGTACTTCGCGCATGTGATACCGCCTCTGCTGGCCGGGAGCCCGGTCCGGACCCGTACGCGACGATGTCCGGGAACCGCCTGCAATCACGTGAGTTCACGCTATGGGCGCCGGCTCTCGATGCTCTCTTCCCCCTCTCTCACCGGCCGCGACCTGGGCGGGCCGTAAGACGAGGAGGCCGCCGGAGCGATGCTCCGGCGGCCTCGGGCGACGCCTTTCGTACCGTGCCGAGTATCAAGCGCCCGCGGCTCGCAGCGGCTTGAGCGCCTCGGCGATCCGGGTGAAACGGGCACCGTGGTATTCGGCGGCGGCGTACACGTGCTTGGCCAGATCCTCGTCGCCGTCGCGGATGCTGATGCCGTACGGGTTGCCGCCCGCGGCGTGGATGAGGTCGTAGTCGACGTACCCGGTGGGGACGATGACCGAGCCCCAGTGGTGCATCACGTTGTAGAGGGCGACCAGGGTGGTCTCCTGTCCCCCGTGGACCTCGTAGCTGCTGGTGAACCCGGTCGCCGCCTTGCCCGCCAGCTCGCCCTCCTGCCAGATCTTGCCGGTCATGTCGAGGAACTGCTTGAGCTGGGAGCTGACGTTGCCGAAGCGGGTGGGCGTGCCGAAGGCGAACCCGTCGGCCCAGACGAGATCGTCGACGGTGGCCTCCTCGACGTGGGCGGTGGCGTCAACGTGCTCCCGCCAGGCCGGGTTGGAGTCGATCGCCGAACGGGGAGCCAGCTCGGTGACCCGGCGCAGCCGGACCTCCGCCCCCGCCGAGGCGGCGCCACGGGCCAGGGCCTCGGCGAGCGCGTGCACGTTGCCCGTCGCCGAGTAGTAGATCACTGCGATTCGGGTGTTCATTAGCACACCTCTCAACTGTTCATTTGACAACCGTTCTCAATTCAACGGTATAAGCGGAATAGTGCACGAGTCAACTGTTGCGATACGGTAGTAAAATGGACGAACGTCGGTTGGAGCGACAGATCACGGCCTGGGCCGCGATCTTCCGGTTCAACGGGATGACGAACGCGCATCTCGACTCGGTCCTGCGCGCGCGGGCGGGGATGACGCTGGCGGAGCACGAGCTGCTCGCCGTCCTGCAACGGCACGGCGGCCGCGCCCGGATGGGCGAGCTCGCCCGCGACCTGATGCTCTCCAAGAGCGGGGTGACCCGGCTGGTCGCCAAACTGGAGGAGCCCGGCGACTGGGTCCGGAGGACGATGTCGCCCCGCGACCGCCGCGCCACCTGGGCCGAGCTCACAGCGGCCGGCGAGAAGGCTCTCGAGGCCGCCAAGCCGGTGTTCGACGCGGCGGTGTCGGAGATCTTCGCGGACGCCCTCCCCGACCGGGAGCTGGACCGCGTCACGACGGCGCTGGAACACGTCATCGGCACGAACGGGTGGACCGCCACGACCGGCTCGTGCGCCGAGGCGTACGCCCCGGTGCCCGGCCCGCGTCCGGACGGCGCGCGTACGAACGACGTGTTTCCGGACGACGGACACCCGGAGGCGGCCCCGGGCGGCCGGTAAGCCCGCCCGGGTCTCGCGCTCACGCGTCCCGCACGCACGCGTCCCGCACGCACGCGTCCCGCACGCACGCGTTCCGCGCGTACGGATGCCGCCCGGCCCGGTCCCGTCCACCTCCCGCGCCTTCGCACGCGGCCGTCAGCTCGCTGACGGCACGGCCGCGACACCGTCCTGGTCGTCCGCGTCCGCGCCGACGATGCCGAGTTCCGGGCGGCCGATCCGGGGGCGGGCCGGTGACGGCACGCGGGACATCCGGTCGCGATGGCGGGCGGCGAAGCGCAGCCCCTCGGTCTCCAGTTCGAGCCAGGCACCCGGATCGGACGTCACCATCTCGATCATCTGCTCGCACACCGACGTCGGGCACTCGATCAGGCCGGACGCCCCCGCCTCGCCCTTGAGCAGTCGCTCGGCGCCCTGGGCGAGCCCGAGCCAGCAGTCGGTGGCGCGATCGAGCATGCCGGTCCGCTGCGCGGCGGTCAGCTCGCTGAGGGAGCGTTCCCTGGCATACAGCCCCATCAGCTGGTGCATCCGGCAGCGCAACACCCCCATGTGGTCGGTGCCCGCCACGTCCAGCAGCCCCCGGTCGACGAGGTGTTCCAGGATCGGCTCCACCTCCGCGATCGGGGTGTCGACGGCGGCGGCGATCACCCAGGCGCCGAAGTCGGGCACCTGCAGCATGCCCGCCGCGTACCAGACCCGCCGCGTGTCCGGGTCGAGGGCCTCGACGCTGGGGGCCAGGTAGGAGCGCATGTCGAACGCGCCATGGGATAGCTCGTCCAGCCGGCGGTCCGGGTCGCTCAGCCGCTGCGCGAGACGGCCGATCTTGAGGTGGGTGCGGGAGGCCAGGCGCGCCGCGGCGGCACGCACCGAGAGCGCCAGCCTGCCGGTCGCGCCGACCACCTGGTCCACCGCCTCGGGCTCCGCCGCTATGCGGTGGACGCCCACGACCTTGCGGAGAAGCTCGACCGACTGGTCGACGGTGAGCATGCCAACCTCGACGGGGAAGTTGCCCGGGACGTCGGACAGGTTGGAGCGGCTGGTCATCAGCAGCGCGGCCTCGGGCGTGGCCGGGATCAGCGGCCAGACGTGACCGGCCCCGAGCACGTCGTCGAGCATGATGAGCACGCGCCTGCGGGCGAGCAGGCTGCGGTAGATCGCGGCCCGCTCGGCGAGCTCCTTCGGGATCGCGGTGTCGGCGACGCCGAAGGAGCGCAGGAAGCAGGACAGCACGTCGCCGACGTCGACCGGGTCGGGCCGGGAGCCGCGCAGATCGGCGTAGAGCTGCCCGTCGGGAAACTCGTCGCGCAGCTGGTGGGCCACGTGCAGGGCCATGGCCGACTTGCCGGAGCTCCACTTGCCGTAGACGCCGCAGATGCGGGCGCCCTGGCTGTCTGCCGTCAGCGCGGCGCGGATGCGGCGCTCGTGCTCCGGCCGGCCGACGTAGTCGGGCAGGTCCGCGACGAGCTGGGCGGGCACGTTGACGGGCGTGTCCTCAAGGGTGTGAACCGGTTCGCCCGCCAGGACGCGCTGGTGCATCTCCCGCAGGGTCGGGCCGGGTTCGAGGCCGAGCTCGTCGACGAGGAGCACCCGCCCCGCGGCGTAGGCCTCCAGCGCCTCCGCCCGCCGGTCGGCGCAGTACAGCGCGTACATCAGCTGAGCTCGCAGGCCCTCCCGCAGGGGGTACCGCTCCACCAGGGCCATCAGCTCGTCGATCAGCTCCCGGCCTCGACCGCACTGGAGCTCCAGGTCGATGCACTCCTCGATGACCGACAGCCGCCGCTCCTCCCACTTGGCGGCGATGGCCTGCACGGCGGGGCTGTCGACCTCGGCGAGCACCGGGCCTCGGAACAGCGACAGCGCGCAGCGGAAACGGGACGCCGCCAGCGTCCGGTCACCCTGCGCGGCCAGCGAGCGGGCGTCGGCGACCTGCTCGTTGAACCGGTGCGCGTCGACGGTCTGCGGGTCGACGCGCAGGGCATAGCCCGGTGACGTCGTCTCGATGAGATCGGCGACGGCTCCGGCGAGCGCGAAGGAGCGGCGCAACTGCCATATGCACGTCTGCACCTGCTCGGCGGCGGTCCGCGGCGGCCTGCCCGCCCAGAGGGCCTCCACGATCTCCCCGACCGTCACGATGCGGCCGGCGTCGGCCAGGAGCATCGTGAGAACGATGCGCTGCCGGTTCTTGCCGACGACGACCGGTGTGTCACCGATCAGCACTTCAAGTGGACCCAGTATACGAAACAGCATGTGCGCCTCGACACTCCCGTTAACGGCAATCTAATCGGATCATCTCGCCTCGTCCCATCATCAATCCCCATTCCCGGTCGGGTATTCACGGCGCCCTCCGCGACAACCCTGTTGACCACGGAAGAGGACCGTCACGGTCGTTCGTCACCTTGCCTTTCCTTTCACGATGGATCGCCGTTTCGCCGGCGGAGCGGCGACGCGGGGCGAATGCGACGCACCCATACCGCCAATTCCGGGTGATCACTATTCGACACGAGAACACGCGTGATCTTGATTTAACAAGACCCTCCCTCTCTTTACGTATAGCAAATCACCGCGTATGTGGCAAGCCAGCGATGAATGGCATGGCCACCACCAATAAGCGGTCGAGAATCATAAGTCTCCCGACGTAATGCTGATTTCTACCGTGACATAACGCGTCACACCGCGTCGGCCCATTCCGTACGCGTCGTTCCGGGAAAGCCCTGGAGAAGGAGACCCGCGAGCGGGGGCCGGAAGGGCGGAAAAGGCGCTTCACCAGGGAGGATTCCCTGTTTTCCGCTCGGCGGCCGGCCGGTTCCGGCACCGGGCGCCGACGGCCCGGCGTGACCGGGCGCGACGAACCCGGATTTCGGTCGGCGTCGTCGGGCCCCATGTGTGCCGTTCACCACACCCGGTCGCCAAATCGCGGACCGACGACGAAGGACCGTGCCATGAAACGTTTCAAATCCCGGGAGCGAGCACCGCCCCTTCAGGGAAATCGTCGTTCCCTGATTACCGTACCCTCATACGGTGCGGGAATTCCCGGGCCTGCCGGATGCAGCCGAATCAAAGAATGTCCGGCCACGAGAATGGTGTCGGTGAACAAACGCGTAAGCGACCGGGTCCTGGACACGGCCGACGACGACGGGGAGAACACGCCGTCGGTGACCGGAATTATCGGAGGCCCTGCCTGCCCAACCGACCACCACCCCATCGCGCTGTTTTGTTCGTTCTTCGCGTAGAGGGGGCGACCGGCCCCCGGCCGACCATCGCTACCCGCGCGAGGATCGGTCAAACACGGCCGGGCGCGGTCCCGTACGCCCTTGTGCGGCGTTCCGGCCCGTTGCCCTGTTCACGACCGTGGGCGGACGGCCACCGGACGGCCACCGGACGGCGGGCCACCCGACGGTTCGCCGTCCCGTGTCCCGCCGTCCGGTGCGCGGGGCAC
Organism: Streptosporangium nanhuense; assembly: GCF_059358815.1. NCBI lineage: Bacteria > Bacillati > Actinomycetota > Actinomycetes > Streptosporangiales > Streptosporangiaceae > Streptosporangium > Streptosporangium nanhuense. The sequence continues at coordinate 641,517 of NZ_JCADBG010000002.1, read as the reverse complement.
GGTGATGGCCGGGTCTCCGATCGGAGACCCGGCCATCACCGTGCCACACCGCGCGGGGCCGGAACCGGACCGTCGTCTCGTGCCGGACGGCCTCGGATCCACGGCCCGGATCCACGGCCCGGATCCACGGCGCGGTATGCGGGTCAGGGCCGCGTGACGGCCGCGTCCGGTCCCCGGACGCTCAGGGAGTCGGGGTCGGGGTCGGAGTGGGAGTCGGGACGGGGGTTTCCGTCACGGTGGGGGTCGGTTCGGGGGTGGGAACGGTCGGCGTCTCCGAAGGGGGCGCCGGGGTCTCCGAGGGAGGCGGGGTGGGGGTCACGACGGGCGGCGTGGGGCAGATGCTGGGCGCGCGCCACTTGCCGGAGCGCCACTGGTGGTTGACCGACCACCAGTCGCCGCCGCGCCAGAACTTCCTGTTGGGCCGCGTCAGGTCGAAGACGTAGGCGGCCGTCGCCGTCTCGCCCGTGGCCGGCGGGGTCGTGGGCGTGGGCGTCTCGCTCACGGGCGGCGTGTCCGTGGGCGTCTCGGTGGGCGTCTCGGTGACGGTCGGCGTACTCGTGGGCGTCTCGCTCACGGGCGGCGTCTCGGTAGGCGTCTCAGTGGGCGTCTCGGTGGGCGTCTCGGTGGGCGTCTCGGTGACGGTCGGCGTGCTCGTGGGCGTCTCGCCCGTCGCCGGCCCGCCCGTGGTCGTGGTCGTGGCGGTCACCGAGACCCAGTCGCCCTGCCTGACCGTGTTGCCCCGCCGTCCCGAGAGGGACTTGGTGGAATCGGTGATCGCGTACACCTTCTCGAAGCCGTCCTGGCTTCGCACCGTGATCGAGTCCTCCGCCACGGCGATCGCCTCGCCGGTCTGGGCGAACACCGTGAAGCCGCAGCCGTCCTTCGCCGGTAGGACGAACTCGCCGTGCAGCACGCCGGGGAACGCCACCCGGGGTACGCGCGGCGGTGGCGGCGGGGTCGGCGTCAAGGTCGGGGGCGGGGTCAGCGTGGGATCCGGGGTGGGTGTCTCGCTCACCGTCACCGTCACGCTGGGAGTCGGCGTCTCCGGCGGTGTGGGAGCGGGCGGCGGCGAGGCCGCCGACGCCGAGGACACCCCGACGCCGCCCGAGGCCGCCAGCACGAAGGCGGTGGCGAGGACCATCGGGCGTGGAACGCGCCTGAGTGCTCCGCCCGATCCGCTCGACGACACCTCGTTGGACCTGCCGGGGGTTGTTCGCGTCACCTTGTCCTCCATCTGGTTTGATCCGAAACCAGCGGGGGCGTCGAGGGGGTGCCTACGCCCGCCGCCGAGACCGAGGACCACTGCCCGGTCGTGGTCCTCCATCGAGGGCGCGGGGAAGACTGCCCGCTTCCAGCGGACCCATGCAAGAAAAATAAGTACACAGGGCCCTAAATCGGGCCTTTCACCAGCTCATCACCGTGTTTAAAAAATTGAACTTCGACCAGATTCGTCCCTGCCGGGCCCGTCATCCCGGTTCCGGACGGAGAAATCCTGGACAGAGAGGTTCCGGCCGGGGAGGTTCCGGACGGAGAGGGGTGCCTCGGGTGCCCGCGAACGCGCCGCCCCGCCACCGCCGACTGCCTCCCTGCCGACTCCCTGCCGACATCCGCGAGCCGTCGATCGTCGCCCGCGTCCCGTACGGGATGTCCTGCGGGGTCCTCAGTCCGTCACGCCGCGGTCGGCGACGACCTTGCCGACGCGGAGCCTGACCAGCCACTCCCCCGGTACGCCGTTGCGGCGGCCGAACTCGTCGGCGCGGTCGCGGCCCATGTACCGGCCGCCGATCTCGGTGGCCCACCTCAGCAGCTCGTCCTGGTCCGCGGAGAGGGTGACGATGCCCTCGATCATGACGTAGGAGAACGGCGGGTTCTCGTCGTCCACGCACAGCACCACCCTGGGGTCGCGTCGCAGGCTCTTGCCCTTGACGCCGTTCTCGTGGGTGGTGAACACCACGTCGTCCCCGTCGAGCACGAACCAGATCGGCGTCACGTGCGGCCTGCCGTCGGCCCTGACCACCCCGAGCTTGCCGGTGCGCGTCCCCGTCATCACGAACTCACGCCATTCGGCGTCGGTCATCTTCTCCATCCGACGATTGTCGTCGGCCCGTCTCCCGAACGCGCTCGGGACGCGCCGCCGGACGTCCCCGCGCGCCCCCGCGCGCCCAGGCGTGCTCAGGCGTGCTCAGGCGTACGAGGCGACCATCCCGACGACCACACCGGCGAGCGAGACGACCGTGAGAAGGCAACCGAGGGCCACGGCGAACCGGCGGCCCCGCCGTGCCCCGGAGACGTGGAGGAGGACGTACGGCAGGAAGCCCAGCACGCCGACGCCGAGGAACGGCATGGTCAGCGCGGCCAGCACACCGGAGGTGCCGGTCGGCACGGCACGGTCGCCCTCGGGGGTGAGCCGGGCCGGTTTGACGTCACCGGCGCTGGAGTCGGGTGAGGCGTCGACCGGGATCGCGTCGCCACCACTGTCGGGCGCGAAGCTGCCCTTGCAGTCGTAGCGGCCCCGGCCCAGATCCTCGCACGAGACGACCGTGAGCGTCCCCGGGGTGCCGACGGAGCCCGTCGCGAGCTTGAGGCTGGGCACCGCGACCACGAAGGGCAGCACGCCCAGCCCCGCCCAGAGGATCAGCAGGACGGCCATGCCGACCTTCCCCGGGGTGCGTCCCGGGCCGGGGGCCGGCGCCGGCTGGAAGGCGTCCATCACGTTCTCGAATGCGCTGCTCATGAGGCAACGATGAGACACGCGACTTGCGAACTACCTGTTTATGACTTGTCCCGGATCGTCCTGGACTCCGCCTCGGCGGCGTCCAGCTTGGCGGCCTCCTCGGGAGTGGGCGCGGTGCCGCCGAGGTGGCGGGGCTGCCACCAGACGCCCGGCGGGATCTCCGGGTAGCTCCGCTGCGCCTTGTCGAGCATCTCGGCCATGCGCTCGCGCAGGTCGACGGTGACGGCGTCGTAGTCGTCGCCGCGCTGGGGATACATGGGCTCGCCGACCTCGATCGTGATCGGCACGTGCCGCTGGAACAGCTTCTTGGGGTGGCCCTTGGTCCACAGCCGCTGGGTGCCCCACAGGGAGACCGGGATCATCGGCACCTTGGCGCTGACGGCCATCCGGACCGCGCCGTTCTTGATCTCCTTGATCGTGAAGGACCGGCTGATCGTGGCCTCGGCGAACACTCCGACGACCTCACCGCCCTTGAGCGACTTCAGCGCCGCGCCGAACGCGGCGGCACCGGCCGCGCGGTCGACCGGGATGTGGTGCATGCCGCGCATCAGCGGCCCGGAGATCCGGTGGTCGAACACATCCTTCTTCGCCATGAAACGCACCAGGCGCTTGGAGGGACGCGCGGCCAGACCGGCGAAGATGAAGTCGAGGTAACTGATGTGATTGCTGACCAGCACGGCCCCGCCGGTCCGCGGGATGCGGTCGGCGCCCTCGATGCGGATCTTGAGGTCCAGCGCGCGGAACAAGGTCAACGCCGCCCCGATGACCGGGGGGTACACGATCTCAGCCATGGCTGAACCGTACCTCAGCTCTCCCCTCGGCCCGACCTCCCCCGATCCTCCCTCGACCCGCTCGCGGAGGCCCTCGCGCGAACGGACCTCAGTGCCCCCGGAACGCCTCCTCCAGCCACCACGATCCGCGTGCCCGGCAGACCCTGGCGTGCACCAGCAGGGGCCGCTCGCGCGCTCCCTCAAGCCACCGGGCCACCCCGGTGAGATCCTCCCGGTCCTGTACGGTGACCGCCTCGCAGCCGAAGCCGCGGGCGATCGCGGCGATGTCGGCGGGCGGGAAGGTCACGGCGTCCAGGGGGTGCCCGTCCGGGCCGAAGTGGTGCACCTCGGCGCCGTAACCGTCGTCGTCGTACACGACGACCACCATCGGGAGGCCGAGCCGTACGACCGTCTCCAGCTCGGCGACGCCCATCAGCGCGCCGCCGTCGCCCAGCGCGGCCACCGGGAGCCGGTCCGGCCGGGCCAGGGCCGCCCCGATCGCGGTGGCCAGGCCGAGGCCGATCGACTGGAACGCCTGGGTGAAGCAGAAGCCCTGCTCGTCGGGGACATCGAGGAACATCGACGGATATCCCATGAAATTTCCGGAGTCGATGGAGACCACGCGTTCCGCGGGGAGCAGGTCGTCCAGCGCGATCGTCAGCGTCCGGGGGTCGATCCTGCCCTCGCCGCTCTCGTCGGTGTAGGGAACGTCCCGCCAGCGGTTCTCCCCGGCGATCCGCGCGGCCAGCTTCGCCGAGCGGTACCCGGCCCCGTCGCCGCCGTCGCCGCCGTCGCCGCCGTCGCCGCCTTCACCGCCGTCGCTCGCACCGCCCGGGACTCCCACCTCGCCACGCGGTACGCCGTCACCCCCGCTGACGCCTCCACCCTCGAAGCCGCCGTCGCCACCCTCGCCGTCGCCGTCGCCCAGCAGGCGGGTGACGGCCCGTGCGGTACGGGCGACGTCGCCGACCACGCCGAGGTGGACCGGCCGGTGGGCACCGAGCGCGGCCTCGTCCAGGTCGACCTGGACGACGGTGGTGTCGCGGCCGATCAGCGTGCCGTGGCGCATGGTCCACATGTTGAGGGCGCAGCCCCAGCCCACGAGCACGTCGGCGTCGCGGACGAGCTCGGCCGTGAGCGGCGAGGCGAAGCCGCCGCTGACGTCCAGGTCCCACGGACTGCCCCGGAAGAGTCCCCTGGCCACGGCGGAGGTCGCCAGCAGCGCCCCGGTCCGTCCGGCGAGTTCCTCGATCTCGCGCCGGGCCCCGCGCGCGCCCCGTCCGGCCACGAAGACGGGACGGCGGGCCGCCGCGAGGATCTCCGCCAGCCGGGCGACCTGCCCGGCCCCGGGCTCCGGCGGCCGGGTGACCCGCTCGGCCCCGAACCCCGATGACCCGAACGCCGACGACCCGGCGGCCTGCCCGGCTCCCGACGCGACCGCCACCGCCCCGCCCCCGCCCGCGACGGTCGCCGGAGCGTCCCGGCCCGCGTCCGGGACGGTCAGCCCCTGCACCTCCAGCGGAAGGTTGAGCAGGACCGTACGACGTCCGTCGCGGGCGGTGCGGAACGCCTCGGCCGTGTCGGCGGCGGCGGTCTCCGCCGACCCGATCCGCAGCGGGACGGCACCCACCGCCTCCGCCAGCGCGGCCTGGTCGACGAAGAAGTTCGAGCGGGGCTCGGTCACCTCCCCGGCCAGCACGACGAGCGGGGTACGGCTCTTGGCGGCCTCGGCGATGCCGGTCATCGCGTTGGTGAGCCCGGGGCCCTGGTGGACGCTGAGCACGGCGACCTCGCCGCTGAGGCGGGCGTAGGCGTCGGCCATGGTCGCCGCGCCGCCCTCGTGACGCGCGGCGACGTAGCGCGCGCCGTACGCGACGAGGGCGTTGGTGACGTGGAAGTTGCCGCTGCCCACCACCCCGAAGGCGGTGCTCACGCCGAGCGAGGCGAGGGTCCGCCCCACGACCTCGGCGACGTTCACCTCTCGACCAGGGCCAGCACGCGCAGCGGGCTGCCCGAGCCTCCGACAATGGGCAGCGGCGGGGCGACGACCACGGCGCCGGTCGCCGGGAGCCGGTCGAGGTTGCGCAGCTGGGTCAGGCCGTACTTCCCCGCGCCCAGCAGGAACGAGTGGCACGGGAAGGCGGGGTCGAAGCCGTGCGCGGCGCCCGCGTCGGTGCCGACGGTCTCCACGCCCAGCCCGGCGATCGAGGTCTCCTCGGCCAGCCAGCGGGCGCACTCGACCGAGACGCCGGGGGTGTGCGGGCCCGTCTCGTTCGCGTTCAGGAAGCGCTCCTGGTCGTGGGAGCGGGCGTCCCAGCCGGTGCGGTAGAGCAGCCACCCGCCCTCCGGCAGCGGCCCGTTGGCCTCCTCCCATGCCTTGACGTGCGCGATCTCCAGCAGGAAGTCGGCGTTCGCGGCCGCCTCGGCGGCGAAGTCGAGGACCACGGCCGGGGCGATCAGCCGCTCGACCGGCACCTGCGAGACGTCGTCGCCGTCCTTGCCGGTGACCCAGTGGACGGGCGCGTCGAAGTGGGTGCCGGTGTGCTCGCCGGTCACGATGTCGTTCCAGTACCAGGCGGGGCCGCGGTCGTCGTAGCGGCTGATCTCCTTGAGCTCGAACGGGACGGTGTTGCCGAACGGCTCCGGCAGCCGCAGGATCGGCGTCTCCGACGACAGCGGCGCCGTCAGGTCGATCACCTCGATCCCGCCGTTCCGGATGCTCTCCACCAGGTTCCGCAACACCGACATGACGCCTCCAACGGGGAAAAGACCTGGGCAGATCCTCCTACAGCGCCGCCTTCGCCCGCCACCTCCGCGTACCCGGCGGATCACCCCGCCCCGCCCGCTGTTCGGAGTGAAACCGACGCGGAGGAGGCGGGCCCTCGGCGGGCCCGCGCGGCCGATGCTTGCCATCGCCCGCGATCGGGGCGAGTTTGGGAACTGTGAAAAAGCTCATCAACGATGTCGAGTCCGTCGTTCCCGATGCGCTGCGCGGCGTCGCGGCGGCCCATCCGGGGCTGCGGGTGGACGTGGACAACCAGATCGTGTTCCGGGCCTCGGGGCCGCGCCCCGGCAAGGTGGGCCTGGTGTCCGGCGGCGGTTCGGGGCACGAGCCGCTGCACGCCGGATTCGTGGGGTACGGCATGCTCGACGCGGCCTGCGCCGGTGAGATCTTCACCTCCCCGGTCCCCGACCAGATGATCGAGGCCACCTCGGCGGTGGACGGCGGGGCGGGCGTCCTGCACATCGTGAAGAACTACACGGGCGACGTGCTGAACTTCCAGATGGCCGCCGAGCTGAGCGGCGAGGAGGGGGTCCGGGTGGAGAGCGTGCTGGTCGACGACGACGTGGCCGTGCGCGACTCCCTCTACACGGCCGGACGCAGGGGCACCGGCGCCACGCTGTTCGTCGAGAAGATCGCCGGAGCGATGGCCGAGACCGGCGCGCCGCTGGCCGAGGTCGCGCGGGTGGCCAGGGAGGTCAACGCCCGCAGCCGCTCCTTCGGGGTCGCGCTGAGCCCGTGCACCACGCCCGCGGCGGGCATGCCCACCTTCGACCTCGCCGACACCGAGATCGAGCTGGGCATCGGCATCCACGGCGAGCCCGGCCGGACGCGCTCGGCCATGCGCCCGGCCCGCGAGCTGGTCCACCTGGCGATGGACGCGATCCACGAGGATCTGCCGCTCTCCGGCGACACCCTCGTCATGCTGAACGGCATGGGCGGCACGCCGCTGATCGAGCTGTACGTCGCCTACGCGACCGTCGTGGACCACCTGGCCGAGAAAGGCGCGCGGGCGGCGCGCAACCTCGTCGGCAACTACGTGACGAGCCTCGACATGCAGGGATTCTCGATCACGGTCTGCCGGTTGAACGAGGAGCTCACCCGGCTGTGGGACGCCCCGGTCGAGACCCCGGCCCTGCGCTGGGGTCGCTGATGACCCCCGATACGGACACCGGCACGAACGCCGGCACGGACGCTGACACCGACACGAATACGGGTACTGACACCGGTACGGACACCGGCCCGAACATCGACACCGACACCGACACCGAGATGAACACCGCGATGGACACCGCCCTTTTCGCCGCCTGGATCGAGGAGACTGCCAGGACCGTCACCGCGGAGAGGGACCGCCTGACCGGCCTGGACGCCGCGATCGGCGACGCCGACCACGGCGCCAACCTCGACCGGGGCCTCACCGCGGTCACCGCGGCCCTGGCCGCCAAGGAGCCCGGCACCCCGGGCTCGCTGCTGGTGCTGGTGGGCAACACCCTGATCCGCAAGGTCGGCGGAGCCTCCGGCCCCCTGTACGGCACGGCGTTCCGCGAGGCGGGCAAGGCGCTGGGCGACACCCCCGAGGTGTCCGTCGCGCAGCTTCACGCCGCCCTGGAGGCCGGGCTCGCCGGGGTGCGGAAGCTGGGGTCCGCGGCCGAGGGCGACAAGACCATGGTGGACGCCCTCGCCCCGGCCGTACGAGCGCTGGAGCAGGCCGTACGGGAGGGGAAGGACGCGGCACAGGCGGTCGGCGCCGCGGCGGAGGCGGCTCGCACCGGAGCCGAGGCGACGATCCCGATGCAGGCCCGCAAGGGGCGGGCCAGCTATCTCGGTCCCCGCAGCGTGGGCCACGAGGACCCCGGTGCCGCCTCCACCGCGCTCATCCTCTCCGCGCTGCGCACGGTGACAGCACGATGACGGAACGGTGACGGTACGGTGAGCCCATGGTAGGCATCGTCCTCATCTCGCACAGCGGCCCGCTGGCGGCCGAGGTGGCGCTGCTGGCATCGCAGATCGGCGGCACGAACGTCCCGCTGGCCGCCGCGGGCGGCACCGACGACGGCGGTCTCGGGACCAGTCCCGACCTGGTGGCGGCGGCGATCGAGGAGGTGGACCGGGGAGACGGCGTGATCCTCGTCCCCGACCTGGGAAGCTCGGTGCTCACCGCCCGGCTCTTCGAGGACGAGCGCGTGGTGATCGCCGACGTGCCGTTCGTGGAGGGGACGATCTCGGCCGTCGTGACGGCGGGCACCGGCGCTTCACTGCGGGCCGTACTCGCGGCGGCCGAGGAGGCGAGGACCTTCCGCAAGCTCTGACACGCGCCCCCGCCCTCCGGGGAGAGCGGGGGCCGACGGCGTGCGCGTGACCGGACTTCCGCGTCCCCGCCCCGATCGCGACCACGAATCGACCGGTGCGCGTGGCCGGACCTTCCGCGCCCCCGCTCCGGTCGCGACCACGGATCGACCGGCGTGCGCGTGTGGCCGGGCCGGTGGTGTGCGGACCGTCCCGGCGCCCGCGCGTGGTGTGGGCGGGGCTAGCGCGTGGCCAGCAGGCCCTCCAGCAGGCCGAGGACGGCCTGGACCGGGGGCGGCGTGGTGCCGAACTCCACGTCGGTCCCGCTGACGGAGTCCATCACGCTGACCGAGCTCTGCGGCAGTCCCCAGCGCTCACCGCCGTCGTGCCCCACGCCGACCTCGATACCGGCGAAGGTGACGTACTCCCAGTTCTTGAGTTCCCTCCTGAGTGCCTCGTGGCCGCGTACGGTGGCCCACTCGGCGACGGCCGCGAGGATGTCGCTGAGCGTGTTCTCGCGCTCCTTCAGGTCTCCGGACTGGAGTTCCTCGATCAGGCGGTCCAGCTCGGCGCGCTGGGCGAGGAGGGCGTTGAGGTCGCTCATAGGGGAGCCTTTCAGGGGAGGTGAGAGGTATGCGGGTGGAAGCGGCGCGTTCTGTTGAAGATCGTTAACGAGAGGATCGGGCCTCCACCCGGGCAGAACCCCGCCGCGATCCGCGAGCTGCCGGAGGCTTCGCCGATCGCCGGACAGGACATTGCCGTCATGCGTCACATAATGGTGCCGTACGAGCCCACCCTGCGTCGATCCGTCTGGTGGAATCATCACCGCTCAGAGGCATCGGGCATCGAGACGTCCCTCCGTGCCGCCGTCGTGCGGGTCAGGGTACGGCGTCGTGGGCGCGGGCGGTGAGGTCGAGATACTCCTCGCGTCCCAGCGTGCGGGCCTCGAAGCCGAGCCCGTGCCGCGTGGCGAAGCGGTGCGCGTCCTCCAGCGGCCAGGGGCCGGGCAGGTGGCGGACGGGCCTGCCCTCGCCGTCCACGACGAAGAGCCCGGACAGCCTCTCGTGGCGGTAGGCCATCAGGCCGGCCGCGCAGCCCAGATCAGGCCCGATCCGCAGGTCGTCGGGAACCATCCGCGAGCCGAGCCGGACGCGCAGCGTCCTCCCGTACGGGACGCGCACCGTCTTCCCCCGGGGGACGGAGAGGTACGGCCCCCCTGGCGGCCCGAGCGCGGCGCCGCGCCGGACGCGCCAGGTGTGCCACGCCTCGCGCGCGGGCTTCAGGACGACGAGCAGGGGGGCGAAGAGGACCGCCAGCCACTTGGCGTCCAGCAGGTCCAGCAGCACCCCGCCCAGCGCGGACAGCCCCCGCCAGACGAACCAGCCTCCCGTCGCGACGACGTAGGCCATCGCGACCAGCCCCACCGCCCCGGCACAGACCGCGACGACCTTCTTGGCCCTGGACATCCGGTGGACCTTCAGCCCGGTGAGGCGCGCCCAGCCGGGAGCCCGCCTGCTCAGCACGGTGCGCACCACCCTCGACGGCTCCACCAGGGCGTCGTGCACGGGAAGGCTCCGCCCGGCCGCGAAGGCGGCCACCTCGTGTACCGGCCACTCGCCGGGAAGATCGGCGAGCACCAGCCCGTCGGCGTCGAGCAGGGCGAGGCCGGTGAGGGAGCGCGACTCCTCCTTGTCGGAGACGAGCACCGTGCGTTCGTACCGGTAGTGGTACAGGGAGGCGGGCATGAGCCGCAGCGAACGCCCCGCCTCCGGATCCGTCGCGACCAGCGTCCGGCCGTCCCAGCTGAGCGCGGTCGCCGGGCGGCGCGTGCCCTCCAGCGCCCCCTCGCACGGCCGGAGCTCGCCGGACACCTCGTCGTACGGCCGGAGCCGGAGCGCCACCTCGCGGGGAGAGTGGGCGCCACGCGCCGGCAGCCCCACGTCCGCCGTGTTGCGCCACCCCCGTGCCCGGGGCTCGATGCCGGCGTACCCCTGCTCCCCGGCACGGTGCCGGTACTCGAAGAGCAGCCCGGCTTGCACGGCGAACGCCTCCACCAGATGGCGGGGCCTGGCACCCGGGGAGTCGAGCATGCCCCTTCCCCTGGCGTTCAGGACCGCGACCCCGTAGACGACCCCGTTCACGCGGGGAAGGCGGTACATGACCAGGCGGTCCGCGCGTTCCTCGCCGGTGAGCGGCAACAGGATCGGATGGCGCCCCGGCACGTCGACGACGAGACATTTGTCTTCCACACGCATCTCACACCCGCCCCCCGCGAGCGATCGTGTCACGCCTATCGCCACCCCCGCCTTCCCCCGTAGCAGTGCCCCAGCTTTCTCGAATGACGGATAAAGCGGCCATAAAGTTCCAGAAAAAGGAGCGACGGGCGGCGCCTGTCCCGGAAGGCCGCGGGTCGAATGCCTACCAGGAGACCTCGATATCGCCGCCGAGGACCTTCGCGGAATTGGCGAGGCGCGCCTGGTTGAGCAGTTTGACGGTGTTCAACCGGTCACGATGGCGAGCGATGGTGTCGTTCTGGTATTCCGTGAGGGTCGCCTGCCGGACACCGTAGTAGTTCGTGTCCAGGCGGCACCCGGCGTCCGCGACCGCCGTGTCGATCTCCGCCCGCGTGCGGCGCGGCTTCTCGATGTGGTCGTCCTTCGCGGTCGACCCCCACCGCGGGTCGCCCACCGCGTCAAAGGTGGTCCGGTAGTCGAAGCCCTCCCCCTTCATGCAGTCGCTCCAGGCCCGCTCGGACGCCTCGTATCTCCTGTCCTTCCAGGCGAGGCCCGACGCGTCGCCGGCGAGAGCGGTTTCAGGTAGTTGCCGTTCTTCGGGTAGAAGATCGGTTCGGTGGAGGGTGCCTGGAAATCGAGCCCGAACCGCCGCATGCATTCCTTCACCAGCGCGAACCGGGCGCGCAGGACCTGGGCGCGATCCGTCGGGCCGAGTTCGTAGGCGTCCAGGGGGAGAGTGAGGTCCGAGGCCGTACGAGGTGTGGGTATGTCGGTCGCCGCGCTCGCGGAGCAGCCGGCGACGGCGAAGGCGACGGCGCACAACAGGGCCGGCGCGTGCCGGAGATTCACGAAGGTCGGCATCGAGATCATCGGCTGTTTGTATCCAACCGCGCGGAGGCGCGCCTGCCGAAGCACACAACTCGATATGACACGCAACTCGACATGGCATCGTCTCCGGTCCCATCGGCCGTGCGAAGCGCGGGGCACCGGCTCGCACAGGAGATCGCGCGGTGGCGCGACGGCCTGCCGGGACGAGGCGCGGGCGGAGGCCGTCCTTCCGCCGCACGCCACGAGTGTCTGAGGGCGGCGGCGGCGCACGGCCCTGGAGGCCCTGCCCGGGCCCGCGCGCGAGGTGATGCGAACCTATGCCGATCCCACCTCGCTGACCAGGCGGTCGACGAGCGTCATCACGCCGATGCCTTTGGTCCGGGCGGTGCCGCGTGGCACCGCCCGGACACGGTCAGCCGGTGGCGCAGGCCCTTCCGTTGAGGCCGAAGCCCACCGGGACGGGCGGGGGCCCGCCGCGGGAGGCGACGAACCCGACCTGCACCGTCGAGCCGGAGGGGATGACCTTGTTCCAGTGCTTGCTCACGGCGGTGAGACGTGAACCGGCCTGGGTCCAGTCAGCCGACCAGCCCGAGACGAGGCGCACGGCCGACGCCGGGTAGTCGACCGTCAGCGTCCAGCCGTCGATCGCGGTCGTGCCGGTGTTGCGCACGGTGATCTCAGCGGTCAGCACCGGACCCCCCGTCGTCGCGCGGTACGACACCGAGCACGACGGGCCGGGCGTCGGCGTCGGGGTCGGGGTCGGTGTCGGGAGACCTTCCCTGGCCAGGGCGGACAGCGGGTCGGACGGCGCGCTGAGGTTGCCGGCCGCGTCCCTGGCCACCACCACGTAGGTGTAGCGCTGCCCGGTGACCAGGCCGGTCTCGGTGAAGTGCAGGAAGCCGGGAGAGACCGTGCCGACCTTGGCGTAGGTCGTCGCGGTCTCCCGGTAGACGTCGTACGCCGTCACCGCCACGTTGTCGCTCGACGGCTGCCAGCAGAACGAGACGCCCCGGTAGTCCCACAGGCAGGGCTCGCTCAGGCCGGTCGGCCTGGACGGGGGCACGCGGTCGCCCGGCAGGGGGGTCGGCGAGGCGGTCGGGGTCATGCCGACCGTCGCGGACACCGTGATCAGGGTGGAGGGCGGGCTGACGTTCCCCGCAGCGTCCCTGGCCACGACGTACATCGTGTACGAGCGGTTCAGCTCGCCCGAGAAGCCGCCGATCGTGCCGGTCGTGGTGGAGGCGAGGACGAAACCGCCGACGTCCAGGCGGTACAGGTCATAGCCGACGACCCCCGTGTCGTCCGTCGAGGGACTCCAGCAGATGGAGGCGTAACCGGTCGGGGTGGAGGCGGCCGGCACCGGGCAGGACCGCGGTCCGGCGGGACGTGTCGGCGGGGTGGTGTCGTCGGCCGCCCCCGCCGGAACGGCCGCGTACGGGGCGTTCCCCACCGGGGCGACCGCGTACGGGGCACCCCTGGCCGGGACGGCGGCCAGGGCCGTCTCTCCGGCCGGGCCGATCACCGGTACGGCGACGAGTAATGCCAGGGTGAGAAGCCCCAAGGTGAGAAGAACAGCCATCAGGGATCGCCTGCCGAGTTGCATGATGCCCCTATCGAACCGCGTCGGCGTGTGACCCCCCGCAGGAATTGTGAATCATCTTCGGCACCCCCGTAAAGCAGCGGTCTCACCGGACGAGGAAAGCGCAGGTGGACGGCGCGGACGCCCCATTATGGCCGCATATACATTTCAGGTGGATCACGACCGGAAACGACCGCTATTGTCCCCGGTGTTCCGCGCCTTCAAATCCTCCCGGTCAACATATCCGGGCCTTTCACCACCGATTCTCGTCGCGAGGAGACAACCTGAGGAGAACCGGCCCGGGCCCGCGACATGAGACGACAGCGGTTCGGCGCGGGCCCGGCGGCCTGGAAGCGGGGAGGAAGAGGCAGGACCGTGACTCGTCCGGGGACCGGTCGCCGGATCGTCAGCGCGGGGTGCGGCCGAGATAGCGGAGCAGGTCGTCGACGACCGGGGTGGAGGAGGGAGCGCCGGCGGTCTCGACCACCGGCGCGTAGGCACCCCACTGGCGCAGCGGTTCGACGATCCCCCGCGCCGCGGCGAGAAGGTGGCCGGCGAGCTCGTCGTCGAGCGGGGACGGCCGGCCCGTGGCGATCGCGATGTCCCACGCGTGCACGGCGGCGTCGAGCGCGCACATCACCGCGGCGACCGGAGTGGGCAGGTCACCGTGCGGCAGCGGCGTCGGGACGGTCTCGGTGTCGTCGGCGACCGTCGCCCACGCCGCGGCGGTCCGCTCGACGGCGTCCTTCACCAGCTCCGCCGCGGTGCCGTCGACGGCTCCGGAAGGCGAGAAGGGGTCGTAGGCCGGGCCGGTCCCGATGCCGAGCATCTTCGCGTAGGCGAGCTGGTCGCCCGCGGCGTGCTGAACCACCTGGGTGACCGTCCACTCCGCGCACGGGGTGGCGTTGTCCCACTGGTCGTCCCGCACACCCGCGACGCTGTTCTCCAGCGCCAGGTAGGAGACGGCAAGCACCTCGCGCCAGACCGGCCGCAGGGAGGTGACGGTGGCGGGGGTGGTGGTGTTCATGATTTCGCCTTTCGATCTCTTCCTTGCCTGTGAGACCAATCTATGAGTCTATTAGGCTGCTTTCGTTCCTAATAATCACTCGGGATGAGAAGAAATCGATGGCTCCGACGACGACTCGGGTGCTGCGCCTGCTGTCCCTGCTGCAGGACCGGTCCCACACCGGCCGCGAGCTCGCCGAACGCCTCGGCGTCACCGGGCGCACCCTGCGGCAGGACGTCCAGCGCCTCCGCGAACTCGGCTATCCAGTGCACGCCGCGCGCGGCGCGGTGGGCGGATACCGGCTCGGGCAGGGCGCGAAGATGCCCCCGCTGCTGCTCGACGACGACGAGGCGGTGGCCGTGGCGCTCGCCGTCGGCCTGGCCGAGGACGGCTCCACCGGGATCGCCGACATCGACGCCAGCCTCAGCCGGGCGCTCGCCAAGCTCCAGCGGATCCTCCCCAAACGCCTGCAGCGCAAGGTGACCGCCCTTCGGTCGGCCACCGCGGTCGGGCCCGCCACGACCGGCTCCCGCGAGCCGGACGCCCCGGTGCCCGCCGAGACCCTCACCGTCGTCGCGGGCGCGATCCGCGACGGCGCGACCCTGCTCGCGACCCGCGCCGGCACCGAGACCGACGCAGAGACCGGCACAGAGACCGGCACAGAGACCGGCATCGAGGTGGAGGTGGAGGTGGAGCCCTACCGCCTGATCAGCTGGCGCCGCCGCTGGTTCCTGGTCGCCTACGACCTCGGCGCGCACGCCTGGCGGGCGCTGCCCGTCGCCGACCTGACCGGCGTCCGGGCCGCGTCCCGCCGCTTCGCGCCCCGCTCCCTGCCCGACGACGACCTGGTCGCCTTCGTCCTGCGCGAGGTCGCGCGGACCGGCTGGAAGGTGCACGCCCGCGTCACCGTCCTCGCCCCCGCCGAGACCGTGATCGCCCGCATCAACCCCGCCGTCGGCGTCGTTGAGGCCGTCGACTCCCACACCAGCGTCCTCGTCACCGGCGCCGACGCCCTGGAGACCGTCGCCGTCTACCTCAGCATGCTGATGATGGACTTCCGCGTCGACGGCCCACCCGAACTGGTCGCCCACATCCGCACCCTCGCCCGCCGCTACACCGAAGCCCTCGACGGGCAGGCCCGGTGACACGGGCCCGTCGCGCCCAGGAGGAGGACGGGCCGTCTCCTCCTGGGCTCGCGGATCTGGGAACCCTGCGCTACGTCCACACCGTCCTCGGAACCCGGCCCGGGTCCTTTACAACGTAGATTCACAACCGGGCCGTCGCCACGAGGACGACCGAACGCCGGTCACCGCCCGACGGTGCTCTCCCTGACCATGAGCCGGTATCCCGCGCCCACCTCCTTCGGGGCACGGTCGGCGGGGCCGTCGATCCGCTCCTTGAGCAGGCCCACCGCGGTCCGGGCCAGCTGGGCCTTGTCGGGGGCGACCGTGGTCAGGGTCGGGGTGCTGAAACGGCCGTCCTCGATGTCGTCGAGGCCGGCCAGCGCGACGTCCTCGGGCACCCGCAGGCCGGCGGAGAGAATGGTCCGCATGGCGCCCAGCGCCAGCAGGTCGTTGAAGCAGAAGACCGCGTCGGGCGGTTCGGCGCGCGCCAGCAGCGCGGCCATCGCCGCCGCCCCCTGGTCCCTGCGGTAGCGCTCGACCGTGGCGACCGTCTCGGGCAGCCCGTGGGCGGCCATGGCCTCGCGGTACCCGGCGAGGCGGAGCGGGGCGGTGCCGCTGGCCGCGTTGTCCTCGGCGCCCAGCGCGGCGACGCGGGTGCGGCCGAGCCCGATCAGGTGCTCGGTGACGTCGCGCGCCGCCCGTACGTTGTCGATCGCCACGTGGTCGGCGGGGCCGTCGTGGATCCGCTCGCCCAGCAGCACGAGCGCGGTGGCGTCGGTGCGCGCCGCCAGCTCGTCGGCGCCGATGGCGATGGGGCTGAGGATCACCCCGTCCACCCGGTGGTCGCGGACCCCGTCGAGGATGCGCCGCTCCCGCTCCAGGCTGCCGTCGGTCTGCTCGATGACCACCAGCCACCTCAGCTCGGCCGCGGCGTCGATGACGAACCTGGACAGCTCGGCGAAGTAGGGGGCGTCGAGCTCGGGCAGCGCCAGGGCGATCACGCCGGTGCGCCCCTGGCGCAGGCTCCTGGCCGACAGGTTGGGCCGGTACTCCAGCTGGGAGAGCGCCTCCTCGACCTTGGCCCGTGTCACGGGCGACACGTGGGCGTACCCGTTGACGACGTTGGAGACGGTCTTCACCGACACCCCCGCCAGGCGCGCGATGTCACGCAGGCTCGCTCCCACCCGCTCCCCCATTCCCGCCGCGCTCTCCGCCGCACGACGCCGTCCGGCGCCGCGCTCTCCGCCGGCCGACCCAGCCCGGCCGACGCTCCACAGACCGTACGAGATCCGATTCCGACGATCGTAACGCCCCGGTATCGACTTCCGAAGCGACTGTTTACAACGTTGAAACAACGTTGTAGAAACCCCGTACCACGAAATGTCGCATTAACAGAGAGGTCGTGTCTTGGCGACCACCGCCCGTCTCACCCTGGACCCCGCCTTCCGGATCGGCCCGGTGGAGCCCCGGCTCTTCGGTTCCTTCGTCGAGCACATGGGCCGCTGCGTCTACACCGGCGTCTTCGAGCCAGGCCACCCGCTGGCCGACGCCGACGGCCTGCGCGCCGACGTGCTGGAGCTGACCCGCGAGCTCGGGGTGACGCTGGTGCGCTACCCGGGGGGCAACTTCGTCTCCAACTACCGCTGGGAGGACGGCGTCGGCCCCGTCGAGGAACGGCCGGCCCGGCTGGACCTCGCCTGGCGGAGCCTGGAGGGCAACGGCTTCGGACTCAACGAGTTCATGGCCTGGGCCGCCAAGGCCGGGGTCGAGCCGATGATGGCGCTCAACCTCGGCACCAGGGGGGTGGCCGAGGCGCTGGAGCTGGTCGAGTACACCAACTACCCCGGCGGCACGCGCCTGTCGGACCTGCGCCGCTCGCACGGCGTCGACAAGCCGCACGACGTGCGGCTGTGGTGCCTGGGCAACGAGCTGGACGGCCCGTGGCAGATGGGACACAAGACCGCCGCCGAGTACGGCCGGCTCGCCGCCGAGACCGCGCGGGCCCTCAAGCGCTTCGACGGCGGCCTGTCGCTGGTGGCCTGCGGCAGCTCCAACAGCGGCATGCCGACGTTCGGCGCCTGGGAGGCCGAGGTGCTGGAGGCGACGTACGAGATGGTCGACTACATCTCGCTGCACGCCTACTACGACCCCTCCGACGGCGACGCCGACTCCTTCCTCGCCAGCGGCGCCGACATGGAGCACATGATCCGCTCGATCACGGCCACCGCCGACCACGTGGGCGCGAAGCTACGCAGCGGGAAGCGGATCAGGCTCTCCTTCGACGAGTGGAACGTCTGGTACCAGAGCCGCTTTCCCGGCGAGTCGTCGCTGGACTGGGAGGAGCGCCCGCGGCTGATCGAGGACACCTACGACGTGACCGACGCGGTGGTGGTCGGCAGCCTGCTCATCACGCTGCTGCGCAACACCGACCGGGTCGGCGTCGCCTGCCAGGCTCAGCTGGCCAACGTGATCGCCCCGATCAGGACCGAGCCGGGCGGCCCGGCGTGGCGGCAGAGCATCTTCCACCCGTTCGCGCTGACCGCGCGGCACGCCCGCGGCCAGGTGCTGCGGGTGGAGCCGGAGTGCGAGGTGATCCCGACCGCCAAATACGGGGAGGCGCCCGCGATCTGGGCGACCGCCACGCACGACGAGGCGACCGGCGAGCTGACGCTGTTCGTGGTCAACCGCGACCGGCACGGCCCGTGCGCGCTGGAGCTCACGCTGCCGGAGGGGCTGCGGCCGGTGGAGCACCTGGAGCTCACCGACGACGACCTGTCGGCGGTCAACTCCGCCGACGCGCCCGACCGTGTCGTCCCCCGGCCGGGCGCCGGCCCGCGCCTGGAGGGCCGCCGCGCCTTCCTGAACCTCTCACCCGTCTCATGGAACATCGTCCGCTTCGCTCCCCTTTCCCCGCAGGATTCCCCCCAGGAGTAGGAACATGACCAGTCCCCTGTCCCGCCGCTCGTTCATGGGCCTGACCGGCGCCGCCGGTCTCACCGCCGCGCTGGCCGCCTGCGGCGGCGGCACCAAGCTCGGATCCGGCGCCTCCTCCCCGGCCTCGGCCGCGCCGACCTTCTCCGGCGGGGAGTACTCCGGCCCCAAGGTGACCCTGGACTACTGGAACGGTTTCACCGGCGGCGACGGCCCGCACATGCGGACCATGCTGGAGGCGTTCAACAAGGAGTACGCCGGCCGCATCGAGGTCCGCAACGTCACCCGGCGCTGGGAGGACCTCTACCCGGCCATGCCTACGGCCATCACCGCGGGCAAGGGCCCGGACGTGGCGGTCATCCACAACGACTGGATCGGCACCTTCGCCACCCGCAAGACGCTGATCCCGCTGGACGACGTGGTCGGCGCGCTGAAGCTCAGCGAGTCCGACTTCATCCCCGCCGTGTGGAACGCCGGGATCTACGACGGCAAGCGCTACAGCGTCCCGCTGGACGTGCACAGCCTGGCCGACTACTGGAACGCCTCCCACCTGGAGAGGATCGACCTCGACGACGCCCCCGCCGACAGGGCCTCCTACGAGGACGCCCTGGGCAGGCTCAAGCAGGCCGGGATCGAGAACCCGTTCTGGATGCCCAGCAAGTGGCCGGCCCACCTGATGTTCATGAGCCTGCTCTGGCAGTTCGGCGGCGAGCTCTACAGCGAGGACGGCGCGAACGCGCTCTGGGGCTCCGAGGCGGGCGCCAAGGCCCTGGGCTGGATGGTCGAGCAGATCGACAAGGGCCTCAGCCCGGCCAAGGTCGCCCAGGACAGCCAGTACGCCGCCTTCAAGAACGACAAGGTCAGCTTCACCTGGGACGGCATCTGGCAGATCAACGACCTGAAGACCAACGCCAGGTCGCTGAAGTGGGGCATGTCCCCGATCCCGAACATCGGCGGCACGGCCGCGGCCTGGGCCTCCTCGCACAACTTCGTGATGACCTCCCAGGCGGGCAAGGACCCGAACAAGGTCCAGGCGGCCAAGTTCTTCATCGACCACATCAGCCGCCAGTCCACCGAGTGGGCCAAGGCCGGGATGATCCCCGCGCGCAACTCCGCCCGCCAGGACCCCGCGATCGCCGACCTGCCGCAGATCAAGATGGCCTCCGACGTCAACATCTTCCGCTTCCTGCCGCCGCTGCCCGGCGTCGGCGACGTGCAGTCCAAGGCGTTGGAGCTCGCCGTCGCCAAGGCCGTGCTGAAGCAGGCGTCCCCGGCCGACGCGCTGAAGGAGGGCGTGGCGTCCGCCGACAAGCTGCTCGCCGCCAACAAGCGGAAGTACGAGAAGTGAGCCTGCTCGCCGAGCGGAAGGGCCGGTCCCCCGCCGCCGGGGACCGGCCTCCAGCCAACGGGGTCACGCCCAGGATGCGGCCCTGGACGCCGTACGCCTTCCTCGCCCCCTACCTCGCGCTGTTCGCCGTCTTCATGCTGCTGCCGATCGGCTTCGGGTTCTGGACCAGCCTGCACGAGTGGGACATCAACCTCCCGGACAAGCCGTTCGTCGGGCTGGAGAACTACGCCGAGCTGTTCGACCCGGCCAGCGTGGACGGCTCGCGGTTCTGGACGGCCATGCGGGCCACCGGCGTCTTCACCGTCGCGTCGGTGCCGCTGCTCATCGTGCTTCCCCTGCTGGTCGCACTGCTGATGAACGGCCGCTTCGCGGGGCGCAACGTCTACCGCGCCGTCTACTTCGCGCCGTACGTGCTGGGCGTGGCGGTCGTCGGGTTCGTCTGGCAGTTCCTGCTGGACGGCAACATCGGCCTGGTCAACCACTACCTCGGCCTGGACGTGCAGTGGACCACCGACGTGCCGCCCGCCTGGGTCGCCCTCGTGGGCGTGACGGTCTGGTGGACACTCGGCCTGAACTCGGTCATCTTCCTCGCCGGGCTCCAGGACATCCCGCGCGAGCTGCACGAGGCCGCGATGGTCGACGGCGCCTCCGCCTGGCAGCGGTTCCGGGCGGTGACCCTGCCGGGGCTGCGGCCCGTCACGGTGTTCGTGGTCAACGCCACGATCCTGGCCTCGGCCAACATGTTCGGCCAGTCCTACCTGATCACCCGCGGCGCCCCCGCCGACCAGACGAAGACCGCGATCTACCTCATCGCCGAGACCGGCCTGCGCCAGTTCGACATGGGCACCGCGTCCGCGATGAGCTTCATCCTCGCCGCGTTCCTGATGGCGGCCAGCGCCCTGGTCTTCGGCGCCTTCAGAGACAGGAGCGGGCGATGACCCTCGACACCCGGCGGCTGCGGCGCTCCCTGCTGCACCTCGTCCTGGCGGTGATCGCGGCGCTCTACCTGAGCCCGCTGGTCTACATGTTCTCCACCTCGTTCAAGACCCGCGAGGCGGCGGGGGCCACCGAGCCGCAGTGGATCCCGGACCCGCCCTCCCTGGACGCCTACCGGGAACTGCTCGGCAGCGCCGACAGCCCGATCATGACCTGGTTCGTCAACAGCCTCGCCGCCGCCACCGGCCACGCGGCCCTGGTCCTGGTCACCGCCGCGCCTGCCGCGTACGCGCTCGCCCGGCTCCGCTTCCGCGGCCGGAACACGATCTTCGCGACGGTCGTGGCGACGCTGTTCGTGCCGCCGGTGGTACTGCTGATCCCCAACTTCCTCATCGTCAACGAGCTCGCCTGGGTGGACAGCCTGCCGGCGGTGATCGTCCCTGCGGCGGCCGGAGCGTTCGGCGTGTTCTTCCTGCGGCAGTTCTTCGTCACCCTGCCCGGCGAGCTGGAGGAGGCCGCCGAGCTGGACGGCTGCAACCGGTGGCAGATCTTCACCACCATCGCACTCCCGCTGGCCCGCCCGGCGCTGGTCACGCTGTTCCTGCTGTCCTTCCTGACCAACTGGAACGACTTCCTGTGGCCGATCTTCGTACTGCTCAGCCCCGAGTCCCTCACCCTCCCGTCGGGCCTCGGCAACTTCCAGAGCGCCAACAGCATCCGCTACGACCTGCTGATGGCCGGTGCGGTGATCGCCAGCCTGCCGGTGATCGTGCTCTACCTCGTCGCCCAGCGCTGGGTCATCGAGGGCATCTCCCGCTCGGGCCTGAAGGGGTGAACGAACCGGCCGGCGGCAGGCTCTCGCCGCCGCCCGCCGCCCGCCGCCCGCCACTCGCCCGGAGCGCGAGGGCGCCGTCGCGGTCACCGGCCCGCTCCTCGGCGGCAAACGGTCCCGGACGAGTCCCCGGAGCCGTTGCGACCGAGTACGGGAGATCAGGAACGCTCCTCGGGATCGCCGGCCCAGGAGGCGAGCCTGGCGCGAGCCTTCTCGGTGTCCGAATGTTCGGGACCCAGCGTGTCCTCCAGCACGGGAAGCAGTGTCGCGAGCTGGTCTCGCGCCGCGATCGTGTCTCCCGCCAGCCCCGTCCAAAGGGCGAGTTCGCTCCGGGTGGTCAAGGTGGCGGCGTGCTCCGGGCCTGAGAGTCGCTCGTGCACCGATACCAGCGCCGCGAACTGGTCTCGTGCCGCAGCCGCGTCTCCCGCCTCCCCTGTGAATTGAGCAAGGAAACCTTGATAGAGCAATGTGTCCGGGTGCTCGGGGCCCAGCACCTGCTCCATCACCGGCACCAGCGCCGACAGCTGGTCTCGCGCCGCAGCCGCGTCCCCCACGAATCCGGTCCAGCGATTGAGGTCATCGCGGGCCCTCAACGTGTCCGGGTGCTGCGGGCCCAGCACCTGCTCCATCACCGGCACCAGCGCCGACAGCTGGTCTCGCGCCGCAGCCGCGTCCCCCGCGAACCCGGTCCAGCGAGCAAGGTTGCTGCGGGCCCTCAACGTGTCCGGCTGCTCGGGGCCCAGCACCTGCTCCATCACCGGCACCAGTACCGCGAACTGGTCTCGCGCCGCAACTACTTCGCCGGCCCACGCCGTGAAGAAAGCAAGTCTGACTCGGGCGGTCAGGGTGTCCGGGTGTTCGGAGCCCAGCGTGTCCTGCATGGCGGTCACCCGCTGTTGCTGCACGGCGCGGGCGGTCTGCCAGTCGCCGCTACTGTCCAGATAGGCGAGGACGGCCGCCATGCCGGGCGACTCGGGGGCCAGGACGGCACGGGCGTGGGGCAGTAGGCAGGCGTAGAGCGTCCGGGAGGAGATGGCCTTCGGATCGGCCGGTAGCGCGGCCTCCAGCAGGTCGGCCGCGACGGCACGGGTGCCGGAACGCTCGTCGTCGGACAGTTCGGCCCAGGTGACAGCCTGGACCAGGCGGTGGACGCTCACCTCCTGGCCGTCCACCGAGCGGCTGACCATGCTGTAGGAGGTCAGCAGCCCCAGTGCCTCGGCGACCGCCACCTCGTCGGTGTCGTCCAGCCCGTACAGCACCTGGCACGGCAGGCGGTCGGGCGCGTAGCAGGCCAGCAGCCGTAGCAACCGGATGGCCAGCGGGTTGGTCTGCTCGATGCGGGCGCTGGTCACCGCCCAGGTGTGGGCGACGATCTGCTGGGCGTCTCGCCGCCGGTGAGGGGTAGCTGCCAGGACGCGCTGCGGGGTGGTGCGCAGCAGGTGCAGGTAGCGAGGCAAGTCCATGCCGGGGGTGGCGGCGATGTAGGAGCCGGCCTGCTTGAGCGCCAGCGGCAGATCCCCCACCTCCTCGGCCAGTTCCGCAGCGAGCCTCTCATCCCATACGGTCGCGTCGCCGATGGTCTGTGCCAGCAGCCGCACCGCCTCGGGGCGCGGTAGAACACCCAGATGTAGCACGGTCGCCATCTCCTGCCAGCCGATGTCGCGCCGACTCGTGATCACTACGTGTCCGGTGTGCAGCCGCCCCAGATAGGGCTGCACGTCCTCGATGTCCTCGACGTTATCGAACACCACCAGCCACTCGGAGTGCGCGCCCAGCCAGGCCAGCACCCAGGCGACGGCCTCCTCGGTGGGAACTTGAGCAGCGGCGGTCGCCGAAGTCGCCGCGCACAGTGCCCTGCACAACCCTGCCAGACCCGCCTGAATGTTGTCAGGCCCTTCGGCGTCGACCCACCACACCAGCCGGTAGGCATCGCGGTGGCGAGTGGCGTACTGCAGGGCCAGCTCGCTCTTGCCGACACCGCCCAGTCCCATCACCACCTGAGTGATCACCCCGGGACCGTCTTTCAACGCCTGGCCCAGCGTCTCCAGCATGTCCTCGCGACCGACGAACACCGTCGACGGCCGACGCGGCAACCCGACCACCCCGTCGGCGGGCACCTCGGCCACCGGCGGAATGGCCTGCCGGGCTGAGGGCACCGTGACCACCGGCACCTGTACCAGGCCGGTCGTCCGGGTAGCGGCGGGTTGTGCCCCGGCCGTCTCTTCCGGGGGGATCGGCGACGGAGGCGGCGAGGGGAGAGTTGGAGCACGTAGCTGGGCCAGGAGGGCCGCTCCGGCGACGAGGAAGCCGGCGATGCCGACGAACATGCTGATCACGCTGGCCCGTTTGTCCAGCACGTCCAGCACGTCGGTGGACACCCACGGCAGGTCGGCGAAGAACCCGACCAGTCCGACGACCAGCAACGTGGTCGAGACGGCCACCGCCGTCACCACTCCTCGGCGACCGCGGAAACGACCATGCGGAGGAGCGTGGCGGCGAGACGGCGAGGAGGAGGGGATTGTCACAGTTTTGAGACTGCCGACAAAATAGCCTCAACGCACTTACCATCGATTAACGGCCGCCCTGATTGCTCCAAATGAATCGACCAATAGCGCGGCCCGAGTCCGTGCGGAAGCCTGGACGCGAAGCGTGTGCCGTCGCCGGTCTGGCTCCTTCAGGGGTCACCGGTCGTGCGGCTCCGGCGACAGGAACCGGTCAGATGTTTCCGGCCTGGATGTCGTCGAGGAAGCTTCTCCAGGCGGCCGGGGTGAAGGACAGCACCGGGCCTGAACGGTCCTTGCTGTCGCGAACGGCGACGAGGCCGGGGAGGTTGGTGGCGACCTCGACGCAGCTGCTGTTGCCGCCACCGCTGAAGCTGGACTTGCGGAACTCGGCCGCGGACAGGTCAGGGGAGATCATGTTCACTCCTCACCGCGGCGACGAGCTCCGCGGGCTTCTCGGGGATAGACACGCGCCAGCAAGGTGCTTGAGAAACAGCTTAACCTCGCGCACCTGATCGAGTACCGCGACATGACCTCCTCGCCTGGATTTCCCATATCACGGCCGAGGTGCGGGGCCGGGGGCTGTGGCCTGGTCGTCGCTCAGCAGCGGGGACACTCTCGTGCCATCCGGCCAAGCGCCTCGGGATCGCCCGCGGTTCAACGAGACCGGCTGAGACGAGAAAGCCGGGTTCACAGGCGGTTCAGGGCAGGTCTCCGCGGGTCGGGGAGTCCTCTTTCCTACTTGTATCGGAAGTAGACGAAGAGGCGGCCGTGGTTCTTGGCGTCCTTGTCGATGCGGTGGTAGAGGGCCTTGATCTCCTTCTGCTCCAGGAAGCGCAGGACCTTCTTCTTCAGCTGGCCCGAGCCCTTGCCGGGAATGATCTCGACCTCGGTGGCCTTCTTCCTGATCGCCTCGTCGATGATGCCCCGCAGCGCCTTGTCGATCTCCCCGCCCTTGTTGTAGAGGGGGTGCAGATCCAGCTTGAGCTTCAACCGGGCCTCCCGCGTGTCAGGTGAGGACAGTTTACGCGGGACGGGCGGCCTCACCTTCTGGGCCGCCTCACCTTCTGGGCCGCCTCACCTTCTCCCTGCCGCCCCGGCCTTCGAGGCAGGCCTCAGCGATCACGTCCCACGGTCACAGCCGCCGCGATCTCACATCACTCCGGTACGGAGAAGGCCCGGAGCCGCCGACCTCGGGGAGACCGGAAGGTCGGCCGAGTCTGCCATCAAATATGACTAATTCCGACGATGATTGTGTCAATTTAATGATCTATGCAAACAAATGGTCTCTAGTTAGGCTCCCTGTCATGATCGGCCGCCTTTACCGGGTGGCCGATCGCGCGTCACCCACCGGGGAGGGTCACGGCCTCGCGGCATGCCCTGCCCCGGGCGCGCGAGCGACCTCCCTCCCCGCGGCGTAGCGGTTCATGTGTGCCTACAGGAGGTCTCGTTGGCCAGGAAGCCCTACTTACCGAGGATCAGGCGCGTGGCGGTACTCGCCGCCGGCGTCGGGCTCGTCGCGGCGATGGCGCCGCCGGCGAGCGCGGATCCCACCCCCACCCCCACGCCGTCCACCAAGTGGACGGCGACTCCCCTGACCGGGGGTGAGCCGGTCCAGGGCGCGAAGTCCCCCACCGGCAAGCTCGCCCGGAGTGACGAGGGGCTGTTGAAGTCGACCTCGGGCGCCACGGTCAACGTGATGGTCAAGCTCGACTACGACTCCTTCGCCGCCTACCAGGGCGGCCTCGACGGGCTTCCCGCGACGAGCCCGGCGAAGACAGGAAAGGCCCTCGACCTCAAGAGCGGCGACGCGAAGAAGTACCAGCAGCACATCGAGGACGTCGAGAACACCTTCCTCGCCGAGCTGGCCAGGAACGTGCCAGGCGCCAGGGCGGGACAGAAGCTGCGGACCGTCTACGGCGGCATCGCGCTGCGCGTTCCCGCCAACAAGGCCGCCGCGCTGCTGAAGCTCCCCGGTGTGGCCGCCGTCCAGGAGGACAAGCCCGAGCAGCTGCTGACCGACTCCAGCCCCGCGTTCATCGGGGCGCCTGCGATCTACAACAAGCTGGGCGGCAGCTCCTCGTCGGGCAAGGGCGTCATCGTCGGCATCCTGGACTCCGGCGCCTGGCCCGAGCACCCCCAGTTCGCCGACCCCGGCACGCTGCCCGCCGCGCCCGCGACCAAGGACGGCACGCCGCGCGTCTGCGACTTCGGCGACAACCCGCTGACCCCGGCCGCCGACCCGTTCGTCTGCAACCGGAAGATCATCGGCGGCGCCCCGTTCCTGGACACCTACAACGCGAACGTCGGCGGCGAGACCTTCCCCGACAGCGCCCGCGACTCCAACGGCCACGGCACCCACACAGCCACGACCTCGGCGGGCGGCCCGGTGGCCGACACGAACCCGCTCGGCATCAGCCGGGGACCGATCCACGGCATCGCCCCGGCGGCGCACGTGTCGGTCTACAAGGTCTGCGGCCAGGCCGGCTGCTACCCCTCCGACTCCGCCCAGGCGGTGGGCCGGGCCATCCTCGACGGCGTCCGGGTGATCAACTTCTCGATCTCCGGCGGCACCTCCCCCTACAGCGACCCGGTTGAGCTGGCCTTCCTCGACGCGTACTCGGCGGGCGTGCTCGTCTCGGCCTCGGCGGGCAACGCCGGCCCCGGCGCGGCGACCGTCAACCACGTCAGCCCG
Source organism: Streptosporangium nanhuense (assembly GCF_059358815.1). Classification (NCBI taxonomy): domain Bacteria; kingdom Bacillati; phylum Actinomycetota; class Actinomycetes; order Streptosporangiales; family Streptosporangiaceae; genus Streptosporangium; species Streptosporangium nanhuense. The sequence continues at coordinate 614,931 of NZ_JCADBG010000002.1, read as the reverse complement.
TGGGTGACCACGGTGGCGGCCTCCACGCAGACCAGGACCTTCCAGTCGACGATCACGCTGTCCGGTTCCGGCGGCGCGACGGCCACGCTGAAGGGCGCCTCCATCACCCCGGGCGTCGCCTCCGCGCTGCCGGTGGTGCAGGCCTCGGCGCCGCCGTACTCCAACCCGCTCTGCACCACGCCGGCTCCCGCCGGCCTGTTCACCGGGAAGATCGTCGTCTGTCAGCGCGGTCCCGACCGGGTCCTGAAGGGCTTCAACGTCCGGCAGGGCGGCGCGGCCGGGATGATCCTGTACAACGCCACCCCGCTCGACGTGATGACGGACAACCACTGGCTCCCCTCCGTCCACATCGACAAGCCCGAAGGGGACGCCCTGCTGGCGTTCCTGACGGCCAACCCGGGCGCGACGGCCTCGTTCACCCAGGGCACCAAGGCCACCTGGCAGGGCGACGCGATCACCACGTTCTCCTCGCGCGGCCCCGGCGGCGACTTCCTCAAGCCGGACGTCACCGCCCCCGGCCTGCACATCCTGGCCGGTCAGACGCCGTTGCTGGAGGGTCCGGCCGGTGGTCCCCAGGGCAACCTGTACCAGGTCATCTCGGGCACCTCGATGTCGTCGCCGCACGTCGCGGGCTCCGCGGCCCTGCTGTTCGCGCTGAACCCGACCTGGACCCCGGGCCAGGTGAAGTCCGCGCTGGAGACGACGGCCAAGACCTCGGTCACCAAGCAGGACCGCGTCACCCCGGCCGACCCGTTCGACACCGGCGGCGGGCGCGTCGACCTGACCAAGGCCGGCGACCCCGGCCTGACCCTGGACGAGACCGGCGAGAACTTCACCGCCTCGGCCGACGACCCGCTCAACCGCATCGACCTGAACCTGCCGTCGGTGAACGCCCCGATCATGCCGGGACTCATCACCGCCAAGCGGACGTTCACCAACGTCACGAACAAGACGCTCACCTTCACCGCCACGGGCACGACCGTGAGCGGCGCGAACATCACGGTGCTGCCGCCGCTGTTCAGCGTGAAGGCGGGCAAGAGCGTCAAGCTCAGCGTGGTCATCACCGCGCCCGACCTGCCCGAGGGCCAGTACTTCGGCCAGGTGAACCTCAAGCAGGTGGGCGGCTCGCGCAACCTGCACCTGCCGGTCGCGTTCGTCCGCAAGGAGGGCGCCATCCCGGTGGACCAGACCTGCGCACCGGCCACCATCCCGCGCAACACCGGCGAGTCCACCTGCACGGTCACCGTGCAGAACGACACCCTGGAGAACGCCGAGGTCACGGCGGTCAGCACGCTCGACGGCAGGCTGCGCCTGAACTCGGTGACCGGCGCCACCAAGGTCGGCTCCCAGATCGCGACGACGAAGACCACGCTCGCGGCCAGGCAGCCGGACAGGCCGGGCATCGCCCCGGGCACCGGCCCCGCGCCGTACCTGCCGCTCGACGCCTTCGGCATCGCGCCGACGCCGATCGGCGACGAGCAGGCGCTCAACTTCACCGTGCCCCCGTTCCAGTACGCGGGAAACACCTACAACAGGATCGGCATCGTCTCCAACGGCTACACGATCGCCGGGGGAAGCTCGGGCTCGGCCGACGTCTCCTACCAGCCGCAGACCCTGCCCGACCCCGCGACCCCGAACAACGTGCTCGCCCCCTACTGGACCGACCTGGACGGCACCGGCGCGCCGGGCGTCTACGTCGGCACGCTGACCGACGGCGTGAGTGACTGGCTCGTCGTCGAGTGGCGGGTCAACGTCTACGGCACGAACTCCACGAAGGTCTTCCAGCAGTGGATCGGCCTGAACGGGACCGAGGACATCACCTACACCTACGACCCTGACAACCTGCCCGGCGATCCCCCGGCGGGCTACGGCCTCACCGTGGGCGCCGAGAACGCCGACGGCACCGCGGGCGGTCAGATCACCGGCCCGCCGACCGAGGACCTGCGCGTGTCCAGCACGCCCGGCGCCCCGGGAGGCAGCCTGAGCTACACGATGAAGATCAAGGGCGTCAGCCCCGGGGTCGGCACGGTGACCACGGGCACGTCGACACCGCAGGTCAAGGGCCTGACGATCGAGGTGGACCGGATAACCGTGCAGTAGTGACGACGCGATGGGCCCGGCGCGCCGCGCCGGGCCCATCCGTGCTCACGACCTCGGGCCCTGTGCGTGACCTCGGCCCCGTCCGGGCTCACGATCTCGAACCCGTCCGGGCTCAGCGGTGGAGATAGTCGACCAGGTGGGCCTTCTCGGTCTCCAGCGCCTCGATGGAACTCTTGACCACGTCGCCGATGCTCACGATCCCGACCAGCCGGCCGGAGCTCACGACCGGCACGTGCCGGATGCGGTGCGTGGTCATGGTCTGGCGGAGGTCGTCGACGTCGGCGTCCGGCGGGCAGGTGCGGACCTCGGTCGTCATGATCGACGACACCGGGGCGTCCAGCACGCCGGCCCCGCGGTCGTGCAGCCGCCGCACGACGTCACGCTCGGAGACGATGCCCGAGATGGACGTGCCGTCCTCGGACACCACCACGGCACCGATGTTCTTCTCGGCCAGAACGGCCAGAAGCTCGGTGACCGTCGCGTCCGGGCGGACGGTCGCCACCTCCGCTCCCTTGCCTTGCAGAATCGTACCGATCAGCATTGACACCACCTCGGTTCAGCCTGGCGCGGGTATCCCACTCCTCTGCCCCTTTGTGCCACACGCTAAGCACCGGAAAAGGCAAAGGGTGTGACTGTCAGGTAACGGGCAGCAGCCGTACCGCGTCAAGGGCCAGGGTCAGTTCCACGATGTCGAGCGGGCGCGCGAGCGAGCGGCCGGTGAGCTGCTCGATGCGGCGGATGCGGTTGAAGACCGTGTTGCGGTGGCAGTACAGCTGCCCCGCGGCGCGCATGGCCGAGCCCTCGCACCGCAGCCACGCCTCCAGGGTGCCCAGGAGCACCTCCCGGTCGGCCTGGTCGAGGGCGAGGATGGGCCGCAGCACAGCGCCGCTGAGGTGACCGGCGAGCTCGGGCTGGCTGACCACCAGCGCGGCGGGCAGCCTGTCCTCCAGCCTGGCGATCTCCGGGCCCTCGCCCACGCAGGTCCGCAGGGCCAGCTCGGCGAGCCGCCTGGCACGGCCCAGTTCCGCCAGTCCCTCGACGACCGGGCTGATCCCCGCGCATCCGGTGACGTGCGGGCGGAGCTCCTCGGCCAGGTCGTCCATGTTCGCGTCGTGCAGCAGCACGACCGACACCTCGTAGTCGGGGCGCATCCGCCACAGCAGGCGCATCACGCCCAGGGCGGTCGGCCGGGGGGCGTCGTCGCCGTGGTCGTGGCGGCCGGGCAGCCGGGTGATGACGACGGCGTACCGGCCCAGTTCGGGCAGGTCGAGCCCGGCGGCGGCGCTGCGGACGAGGGCGGCGTCGACCCGGTCCTCCAGGAGCGCGTCGAGCAGGGCCTGGACCCTCTCGGCTGTGCGGCCGAACATCTCGGCCTCCCGTCTTCGGTAGGCCTCGGCGGCGGCGATCGCCTGCCTGTCGATGGCGTGCCACACCTTCGTGGCACTGCGGAGCAGGACCGGCAGGCTGTCTGATTCCTCTTCCGCGACCACGTCGATGAGACCGTCCCACATCACCTGGGCGGAGAGCCGGTAGCTGCGCAGCAGGGAGTCCATGGGCAGCCCCTGCTCGGCCCTGCGCCGGGCGGTCTTCTCCGCCTGCGGCAGGTCACACCGTTCGGAGCGGGGCAGCAGGATGGCGCCGATACCGTCCCGCATCGCCTCGTAGACGCTCTGCCAGTGGTCGTCGGTGGGGACCATTCGCCGGTACGCCTCGTCGGTGTCACGGATCTTCGCGACGAGCTCGTCGGTGAGCTCCGGAAGCCTCCGCAGCAGCCTGCGGGCGGCCAGGCGCATGATCCTGCGTACTTCGTCGTCCGTAACCGGCCGGGTCCCCATCTGGGGATCGTGACAGCAAGGAACCTAGCCGAACAAGGTTCTGTTCTGTTTCGTGATCCGGGGTTGTGCGCGCGCACAACCGGCACCCGTCCCGCATGGGCGCCCGCCCCGACTTCACCCGGCCCTCTGGACGCCGGTGAAGCGCCTCGGTTGGGTGCGTTCATCGGCTGTCAGGAGGCACACATGGACGTGCACGACCCTCGCCCGCCCGGAGATTCCGGGCTGGTCGTCAGGGATCTGGCGGTGAGTTACGGCCCGGTCCTGGCCCTGCGGGGTGTCTCGCTGGACGTCCCGCGCGGTTCGGTCGTCGCGGTGCTCGGCGGCAACGGCGCGGGAAAGTCGACCCTGCTGCGCGCCGTGTCGGGCACCCTCAGGTTCCACCGGGGCGGGATCACCGCCGGCGAGGTCGGTTTCGGCGGTACGCGGCTGTCCGGCGTCGCCACCTCGGCCGTGGTGGCCAGGGGCGTCGTCCAGGTGCCCGAGGGGCGCAGGGTCTTCGCGCGGATGACGGTGGAGGAGAACCTGAGGGCCGGAGCCCTCGGCGCGCCCGACCGCCGGACGGCGGCCGAGGCGAGGGAGGGCGTGCTCGCGCTCTTCCCCGTGCTCGCCGAACGCGCCGGGCAGCGCGCGGGCCTGCTGTCCGGGGGCGAGCAGCAGATGCTCGCCATCGGCCGCGCGCTGATGGCCAGGCCGAGGATGCTGCTGCTGGACGAGCCCACCCTGGGTCTCGCGCCGATGATGGCCGCGAAAATCGCCGACACCATCCGCGAGATCAACGCCGGGGGGACCACGGTGCTCCTGGTGGAGCAGAACGCCGCCATGGCCCTGTCCCTGGCCTCGCACGCCTACGTGCTGGAGGTCGGCGAGGTGGTGCTGTCGGGACCGGCCGCCGAGCTCGCCGCGAGCGACGAGGTGCGCCGCCGCTACCTGGGCATCGAGGACCCGGTCCCGGCCGTCCCGGGCTCTTCGGAGAGCGCGGGGACCGCCCGTCCGGCGCTGGCGAGGTGGTCCGCGTGAGTGATACATACCAACCGGACGGTACGAGTACTTCCGTTCCCCGGCTCGATGTGCGTGACGTCACCGTGCGCTTCGCCGGGCTCACCGCGCTGGACGCCGTCGGCTTCAGCGTCGAGCCCGGCAGCGTCCACGCGGTGATCGGGCCCAACGGGGCGGGCAAGTCGACCTGCTTCAACGTCCTGTCGGGCGTCTACCGGGCCACCTCGGGCAGCGTGCGGTTCGGCGACGCGGAGCTGACCTCCCTGGCCCCGCACCGCATCGCCGCCCTGGGCGTGGCGCGCACCTTCCAGAACATCGCCCTGTCGCCGCGCCTGTCGGTGCGGGACAACCTGATGCTCGGCCGCCACCGGCTGACCCGCGCCGGGTTCGTCTCGGCCGGGCTGCGGCTGCCGTCGGCCCGGCGCGAGGCGGCCGCGCACGACGAGCGGGTGACCGAGATCGCGGCGTTCGTCGGGCTCTCCGAACGGCTGGCCACGCCCGTCGGGCTGCTGCCGTACGGCGTGCAGAAGCGCGTGGAGCTGGCGCGGGCCCTGTGCATGGAGCCCCGGCTGCTGCTGCTGGACGAGCCGGTCGCCGGCATGAACGGCGGCGAGCGCCGCGACATGGCCGAGCTGATCGTCGCGGTGCGGGAGAGCCTCGGCATCTCGATCCTGCTGGTCGAGCACGACATGGGGATCGTCATGCGGCTCGCCGACGCGGTGACGGTCCTCGACTTCGGCAGGCGCATCGCGGACGGGCCCCCCGGCGAGGTGCAGAACGACCCCGAGGTGGTCCGCGCCTACCTGGGCGCGGCGGCGGAGAGCACCCCGGCCACGGACACCCTGGTCGAGGACGCGCTCGCCGACAGCGCGAAAGACGGAAACGCCGGGAAGGCCGGGAAGGCCGGGAAGGCCGTGGGCAAGGACGAGGAGGTCGCTTCGTGATCACTTTTCTCGAACTCCTGGTGAACGGGATCTCCGTCGGGGCCGTGTACGCGCTGATCGCCCTGGGGTTCGTCATCATCTTCAAGGCGACCGAGGTGGTGAACTTCGCGCACGCCTCGCTGCTGCTGGTCGGCGGCTTCATCGTGGCCAAGATGCATCCCTCGGTCGGCTTCTGGACCGCCCTGCTGATGGGCGTCGCCGGGGCGGCCGTGGTGGGCGCCCTCATCGAGTTCCTGATCATCCGCAGGGCGAACGTCGCCTCGCACAGCGTGCTGGCGATCGTGACGATCGGCGTCGACATCGTGCTGACGACCGAGCTGACCAGGCAGATCGGCACCGACGTGCTCGCCCTGGGCGATCCGTGGCACGACCGGGTGCTGCACCTGGGAGCCGTCAGCGTCGCCCAGACCCGGGTGGTCGCGTTCGCCGTCGCGGCGGCCCTGATCACCGCGTTCCTGCTGGCGTTCAAGTACACGAACTGGGGCATCGCCATGCGCGCCACCGCGGAGGACGCGGAGACCGCGGCGCTGATGGGCGTGCGGCGCGGGCGGGTGTCGATGGGGGCCTGGGCGGTCGCCGGGGCGCTCGCCGCCGTCGCCGCGCTCTTCCTGTGCGTCTTCCCCACCCCGGGGCTGGACCGCAGCACCACGTTCGCGGCGATGAAGGCGTTCCCCGCGGCGATCCTCGGCGGCCTCGACTCCACCACGGGGGCGCTGGCCGGGGGGCTGATCATCGGCATCACCGAGGCCATGATGAGCGGCTACCAGAACGACCTGGCCTTCCTCGGCCGGGGCATCGGCGACGTCGCGCCGTTCCTCGTGATGATCATTGTCCTGCTCATCCGCCCCGCGGGGCTGTTCGGGACGAGGGAGCTGGCACGTGTCTAAGAAGGTCATCCTCTCCTGCGTCGCGCTGGTCGCGGCGGCGATCGCCGTGCCGTTCTACCTGGAGGGCTTCTGGCTGCAGGCCGGGCTCTTCGCGATGTCGGCGGCGATCGGCGCGATCGGCATCAACCTGCTGACCGGCGCCACCGGCCAGCTGTCCATGGGCCACGCGTTCTTCCTCGCGGTCGGCGCGTACGCCTACGTCTACTTCGGCTCCGAGCCGGAGGGCGGCGCGCACGCCCTCGGCGGCCTGGGCCTGCCCACGCCCGTCGCGGCGCTGCTCGCGGTGCTCACGGCGGGCGTCGCGGGCGGGTTGTTCAGCCCCATCGCGGGACGCCTGAAGGGCGCCTACCTCGGCATCGCCACCCTCGCGCTGATCTTCGTCGGCCAGCACGTGCTGTTCAACGCCGAACCCGTGACGGGCGGCTACAACGGGCGCGTGGTGCCGCCGATGGAGCTGTTCGGGTTCACCTTCGCCGACACCCCCGAGCTGGTGGTGGCGCAGGTGCCGTTCGGGGCGCTGGAACGGCTCTGGTTCCTCGGGCTGATCCTGCTGACCGGCGCGGCGCTGTTCGCCCGCGGGGTGCTGCGCGGCCGTCCCGGGCGGGCCATGAACACCATCCGCGACCACGAGATCGCGGCCGGGGTGCTCGGGGTGCCGGTGGCCCGCTACCGCGCCGGGGTGTTCGTGCTGTCGTCGATGTACGGCGGCCTGGCCGGGGTCCTGATCGCGCTGGTCTTCCAGCGCACCGTGCCCGACTACTTCGGCCTGCTGCTCTCCCTCGACTACCTCGCGATGATCATCATCGGCGGGCTCGGCTCCGTCGCGGGCGCGGTGATCGGCGCGATCTTCATCTCGATGCTCCCCCAGCTGCTCAGCCGCTACAGCGACGCCCTGCCGCTGGTGGCCGAGCCGGGCTCGGGCGGGGTGTCGCCCGCCGAGGCGGCCCGCATCCTGTACGGCGCCGCCGTCGTCGTGGTCGTCCTCTTCCTGCCCGGCGGGCTGCTCGGCCTCGCCGGGCGCCTGCGCCTGGCCGTCGACCGCCGCCTCACCCCCGCCTCCGCTCGCCAGGCCTCCGCGGCTTCCGCAGTGACAAAGACCCCGCTGTCCCCCTCCCCCGACACAAGGAACTGATGACATGGGAATCCCAAGAACCCCGGTCCGACGCATCGCGGTACTCGCCGCCCTCGCCCTGGCCGTCACCGCGTGCGCCAGCGAGAAGGCCACCGGGGGCAGCGGCGCGGCCGCCCCCTCCGCCGTCGGGGGGGACGGCGTGAAGACGGGCCCCGGCGTCACCGCCGACAAGATCACGATCGGTCTGATGACCGACCTCACCGGCCCGTACGCCTCGTTCGGCAAGAGCCTGACCCAGGCGCAGCAGCTGTACTTCGAGCAGACCAACGCGGCCGGGGGCGTGTGCGGGCGGCAGCTGGAGGCGCTGGTGCGCGACCACGGCTACGACGCGCAGAAGGCGATCGCGGCCTATACCGAGATCGCCCCGAAGACGGTGGCGATCGCCCACTTCGTCGGCTCGCCCATGGTCAACGCGCTCAAGCAGCGCATCGAGACCGACCAGATGCTCACCATCCCGCAGGCCTGGGCGACCGGGCTGCTCGGCAGCAAGTCCATCCAGGTCACCGGGACGACCTACGACATCGACATGATCAACGGGGTGGACTTCCTGGCCAAGGAGAAGGGCATCAAGTCCGGGGACAAGATCGGTCACCTGTACTTCGAGGGCGACTACGGCGAGAGCGCGCTGAACGGCTCCAAGTACGCGTCCGAGAAGCTCGGCCTCACGCTCGTGGAGCAGAAGATCAAGGCCACCGACCAGGACATGAGCGCCCAGGTCGCCGCGTTCAAGGCGGAGGGCGTCAAGGCCATCCTGGTCTCCGTCGGCCCCAGGCAGACCGCCTCGCTCGTCGGCGTCTCGCTCGCCAAGGGCATGGACGTGCCGTTCGTCGGCAGCAACTCCGCCTACTCCCCGCAGCTGCTGCCCACCCCGGCCGGGCCCGCGCTGCTGAAGGACTTCTACTACATGACCGCGGGCACGCCGATCAGCGCCGACATGCCCGCCATGAAGAAGCTCGCCGCCGACTACGCGGCGAAGTACCCGGACACCGCCATCGACAGCGGCGTCCCCTCGGGCTACTCGGCGGCGGCGATCGTCGTCGACGCGCTCAAGAAGGCCTGCGAGGGCAAGGACCTGACCCGGGGCGCCGTGGTCGCCGCGCACCGCGGCCAGTCGTCCTGGGGCGCGGAGTTCGGCACGGTCATGGACTTCACCACCTTCGACAAGCCCGCCTCGCTGCTGTCGTACGTGGCCAAGCCCGACAAGGCCGCCCTGGGCGGCGCCGTCGTCTTCAAGGAGGCCGCCACGTCCGACCTGGCCAAGGAGTACCAGGTCCCGGTGGGCTGACCCGTGTGCGCGGTGCGGCTCCGTACCTGCCGGGGGTGCGGGCCGCACCGCTCCGGACTAGCGTGGGGGTGACCAGAAACCTTCGCGCCCGGGGACAAAATGACCCAAAAGCTCAACACCGGCAGCCACGACCTGCCGGTCTCCGACGCCCTCGTCGCGTTCATGACCACCGGCTGGGCCGACACGCACCGCGACGACCTCGCGCCGCTGCCGCAGGCCGCCTACACCGCCAAGCGCCGCGCCGCGCTCGCCGCCCGCTTCCCCGGCGAGCGGCTGGTGATCCCGTCCGGCACGCTCAAGGCGCGCAGCAACGACAGCGACTACCGGTTCCGGGCGCACACCGCGTTCGCCTACCTCACCGGCGACCAGGAGCCCGGCGACGTGCTGGTCGTCGAGCCCTCGGGGGAGGCCACGCTGTTCCTGCGCCCCCGCTCGCCGAGGTCGGCACCGGGCCAGGCCGGGCAGGAGTTCTACCGCGACCGCCGCTACGGCGAGTTCTGGGTGGGCCGCCGCCCCGACCTGGCCGAGGCGGAGGCGATCCACCAGATCGCCTGCGCGCCGATCGACAGGCTGGGCGACGCGCTCACCGGGCCCGCCCGGGTGCTGCGCGGGGTGGACGCGTCCGTGGACGGGCGGGTCTCGCCCGGCGACGGTGACGAGGAGCTGGAGACGTTCCTCTCCGAGATGCGGCTGATCAAGGACGAGTGGGAGGTCGCCGAGCTGCAGTTCTCGGTCGACGCGACCACGCGCGGGTTCGAGGACGTGGCGCGGGCCCTGCCCGCCGCCCTGGGGCACCGGCGCGGCGAGCGCTACCTGGAGGGGGTCTTCGGCCTCCGCGCCCGCCTGGAGGGCAACGCGGTCGGCTACGACAGCATCGTGGCCTCCGGCGCGAACGCGTGCGTGCTGCACTGGATCCGCAACGACGGGCGGCTGAACGGCGACGAGCTGCTGCTCCTGGACGCGGGCGTGGAGACCGACCATCTCTACACCGCCGACATCACCAGGACCCTGCCGGTGTCCGGGCGCTTCAGCCCGGTCCAGCGCCAGGTCTACGAGCTGGTGTACGAGGCCCAGGAGGCGGCGATCGCCACCCTGCGCCCCGGCGCGCGCTTCCGCGACTTCCACCGCGCGGCCATGCGCGTCATCGCGGAGGGACTGCACGACTGGGGCGTGCTGAAGATCGGCGCCGACGAGGCGATGGAGCCCGGCAGCGGCCTGTACCGCCGCTACACGCTGTGCAGCAGCGGCCACATGCTCGGCATGGACGTGCACGACTGCGCCAGGGCCCGCTCGGAGGCCTACCTGGACGGCGTGCTGGAGGAAGGACAGGTGCTGACCGTCGAGCCCGGCCTCTACCTGCAGCCGGACGACCTGACGCTGCCGCCGGAGCTGCGCGGCATCGGCGTGCGCATCGAGGACGACCTCGTCGTCACCGCCGACGGCGCCCGCCTCATGTCGGCCGGGCTGCCCCGCCGGCCCGACGAGGTGGAGAGGTGGATGGAGGGCATGGAGGGTTCAGACCTGGCGGGGTGACCGGCCGTCGGTCCTGACCACGGGACGGCTCGGGCTCGGCCGGGTCACCGGCCGGCGTGCCTGACCGCGGGGCGTGCGCGCCCGCGGCTCAGGCCTGGCGGGACGAGCGTCCGGGGGTGGGGTCGAGGAAGACCTGCGTCACCGAGGGGAAGCGTTCCTTGAGCACGCGTTCCACCCGGTCGGAGGCCTGTTCCAGCCCCGCCCCCGTGGTGTCGTCCACGAAGTCGACGCGGGCGGCGACCAGCGTCTCGCCGGGGCCCAGCACCATGGTCAGGAGCTCCACCACGCTCTCGACCTCGGGCAGGGCGGCGATCTCCTCGCGGATGCGCTCCGTCAGCCCCTCGGGCGCGGCCTGGCCGATCAGCAGGGAGGCGTTGGCGCGGATGAGGTGGATCGCGACCCACAGGAGCAGCAGGCCGATCACCACGGAGGCGGCCCCGTCCCACAGGGACGAGCCGGTCAGCTGGGAGGCCAGCAGCCCGGCCGCGGCGATCAGCAGCCCGGCCAGGGCGGCCGCGTCCTCGAACAATACGGCCTTCAGCGCCGTGTCGGAGGTCTTCGCGACGTAGCGCCGCGGGCTCACCTCGAAGCGGCGGGCCTCCCCCCGCACCTGCGAGAGCGCCTTGAGGAACGAGATCCCCTCGATCACGAACGAGACCGCGAGGACCACGTACGAGATCGTCAGGTCGGTGAGCCTCTCACCGGTGAGGATCTCGTGCACGCCGTGGGTGACGGAGAACCCGGCGCCGCCGACGAGGGTGGCGAAGGCCGCGAGCAGCGCCCAGAAGAACCCCGCCTTGCCGTAGCCGAACGGGTGCCGCGCGTCGGCGGGGTGCCCGCCCCTGCGCACCGCGACGAACAGCAGGGCCTCGGTGACGGTGTCCGCGGCGGAGTGGGCGGCCTCGGACAGCATCGCCGACGAGCCGCTGATCAGTCCGGCGACCAGCTTGGCCACGGCGATCGCGAGGTTGGCCAGACCCGCCACGACCACCGTGGCGAGGCTCTCCGATCCGGCCTTGTCGACATCCGTCTCGTTATCCGGCATGGAGTTACTTTACGGGCGTTCCATCCCTTGCTTCCCACCGGTAGCGCGTCCCGCCCCGCATGATCATCGAGACGGATCGTGATCCTGGCTCTGTCAATTCGTCACATCGCCCGCCACGAGCAATCGGCACCTTCTGATGTAAGTTCTGATCTATGACCCTGAAGCAAGCCCCACCCGGCGAGCGAAGCGGTCGGCCGGGGGACGGATCCGCCGGGATCGCGGCCACACACGCGGTGAACGAGAGTGGTGAGCGACCGGTGAACGACCAGGAGCCTCGCTGGCTGTCCTCGATCGAGCAACGAGCGTGGCGCGCCCACCTTGCCGTGCACAAGCTCCTCGACCACCGTCTCGACCGCGAGCTCCAACCCTTCGGGCTCTCGGTCAACGACTACGAGATCCTGGTGAACCTGTCGGAGACCCCCGGTCACCGCATGCGGATGAGCGATCTGGCGGACGCCACGATCCAGTCCCGCAGCCGCCTGTCCCACCAGATCTCCCGCATGGAGGCCGCCGGCCTGGTCGCCAGGGAGACCTGCTCCGACGACCGGCGCGGCACCTTCGCCGTCCTCACCGAACACGGCTGGGCGACCATCCAGAAGGTCGCGCCCCACCACGTGGCCGGGGTGCGCCGACATTTCATCGACCTGCTCACCGACGACCAGCTGATCGAGCTGGAGGCGGCGTACGCGCCGGTGGTGGACCACCTCAAAGGCATCCGCTGACGCGAGACCGGCCGGGGGCGGCTCGCGGAGGCGGCTCACGGGGACGTCCGCCGGCACGCGGGTCGCCGGCGAGGCCCGCGGAGGTGCCCGCCGACGCGAGACCGGCCGGCCGAATCCGCGGAGGCGTCCGCCGGCCCGAGACCGGCCGGTCGAACCCGCGGGGCCCCGCCGACGCGAAACCGATACCGGTCGTTACTCCTTAGTAGACCGGAGTGTCGTTACGATCCGCCCATGTCTGCTCGCCGGATCCTCATCATCGCGGTGATCGCCGCGTTCTCCCTGGTCACCGCGTGCAGCGGCGGTGGTGCCCCCGACGGCACCCCGGCCCTCCCCAACGGAGCCGACCTGGTCAAGAAGTCCGCGGAGGCGATGCGCGCCGTGAAGTCGGCCGCCTTCTCGATGGAAACCGAGGGCACCCCGCCCGTACCGGTCAAGAAGGCCTCCGGCCGTCTCAGCGGGACCGGCGACGCGGACGGCACCCTCCAGATCGACGTGATGGGCAGCCTCCAGGAGATCAATTTCGTGCTGATCGGAGAGACCGTCCACTTCAAGGGCGTGACCGGCGGCTTCCAGCGGATGTCGCGCAGCCAGCTGGCGGCGATCTACGACCCGTCCGCCATCCTCGACCCGGACAAGGGCGTCGTACAGCTGCTGGCCAACGCGCTGGACGCCAAGACCCAGGCAGCGGAGAAGCTCGACGGCGTCGACACCTACCGGGTCTCGGCGACGCTCTCCCAGCAGGTGCTCGCCACGATGGTGCCCGGTCTCACGCAGAGCGTCGACGCCGTGCTCTGGATCGACAAGGCCACCGACCGGCTGCTCAAGGCGGACCTGCCCCTGACCGGCGGCAAGGTGATCGTGGCCTTCAGCGACTACGACGTGCCGGTCCAGGTCACCGCTCCGGCGGAGTGACGAGGTGACGACGAACCGCACCGCCCCGGAGGGCACCCGCGCGGCCCGGCGAAGGACCGCCCTCGGCGTCGGCGGCACCGCGGTGCTGCTGGCGGCCCTGGACGCGTACGTCGTGGTCACCGTCCTCGTCGACATCGCCAGGGACGTCTCCGTTCCCCTCAACCACCTGGAGCGGGCCACCCCGATCGTCACCGGTTTCCTGCTCGGCTACATCGCGGCCATGCCGCTGCTCGGCCAGCTCTCCGACCGGTACGGCAGGCGCCCGCTCATCCACCTGTGCCTGGCGGGCTTCGCCGTGGGCTCGGTCGTCACCGCGCTGGGCGAGACGGTGCCCTGGCTGGTCGCGGGGCGGGCCCTGCAGGGGGTGGCGGGCGGCGCGCTGCTGCCCATCACCATGGCCCTGATCGGGGACCTGTGGGACGAGGACGAGCGCCCGGTGGCGCTCGGCGCGGTGGGGTCGGCCCAGGAGCTCGGCAGCGTGCTCGGCCCCCTGTACGGCGCGGCCCTCGCCGCCCTGGTCCCGGCCACCCTGCAGATCGGCGGCGTGCAGCTCGGCGGCTGGCGGTCGATCTTCTGGCTGAACGTCCCGCTGGTGGCCCTGGCGGCGATCGCCGTGCAGCGGTCGGTGCCGCCGCCCGGCCGCGACCGGGCCCTCGGGGCGGGGGCGGGCGGGCGCGTCGACGTGGTCGGCGGGCTGCTGCTGGCGCTCGCGCTCGGCCTGCTCGTGGCCGGTCTCTACAACCCCGACCCCGGCGAGTCGGTCCTGCCCTCGTGGGGCGTGCCCATGATCGTCGCCGGTGTCGTGTCCGGTGTCGCGTTCGTCGCGTGGGAGTGGCGCTCGGAGACCCGGCTGATCGACATGAGGGGGGTGTCGCGCGGCCCGTTCCTCGCCACGCTCGGGGTGAGCTTCCTGGCCGGCGCCGCGCTGCTGGTGACCCTGGTCGACGTGCAGCTGGCGGCGCAGACGCTGCTGGGCCTCGACAGCCTGGACGGCGCCCTGGTGCTGTCGCGCTTCCTCGTCGCGCTCTCCGTGGCCGCGCTGCTGGGCGGTCTCATGGCCCGCCGCTACGGCGAGCGCGCGGTGACGGTGATCGGGCTCGCGGTGGCCGCGGCCGGATACGTCCGCATCGGCCAGTGGCCCCTGGACCTGGCCTCGGCCGGGTACCGCATGGACGCCGACCTGATCGTCGCCGGCCTCGGGCTCGGCCTGGTGATCGCCCCGGTCTCCTCGGCGGTGCTGCGGGCCGTGCCCGCCGCCCAGCACGGCGTGGCCTCGGCGGCGGTGGTCGTGGCCCGGATGATGGGCATGCTGCTCGGCGTCGCCGGGCTGTCGGCGTGGGGCTTCCACCGCTTCCAGTCGCTCACCGCCGACCTGGACACGCCGCTGCCCTTCGGCGTGGACCCCGTCGTGTACGCCGGGCGGCTCGCCGAGTACCAGAACCGGGTGAAGGAGGCGCTGCACACCGAGTACAGCGAGATCTTCCTGATCACCGCCGTCCTGTGCGGGGTGGGCGCGCTGGTCGCCCTGCTGCTGCCACGCGGTTCCGGGAGGGTGGACGGGGCCTGACCCTGGCGTGAAGAACACAGCCTCGGCCACTTGACCTCCGCCAACACCCCGGAGCCGCCGTCACGACGCTGGGGGTCGCCGTCACGACGCGAGCCGTTCCGCCCAGCGGATGAGGTCCTCCCGGCGCCGCACCTCGACACGAGTGATCGCCACCAGCGCCACCTCGACGCCCCAGTGGCGGTTCCCGCCGCCCGCCCGGCGGGGGAGGTGGACCCGTTCGGCCAGCCGGGACAGGTCGCGTTCCCCGACGTAGCGCCGGATCTCCGCCTCGGTGGCGGCCAGTTTGGCGTCGCCCGGCGAGCCCGGACAGGCGGCGTAGGCGGCACAGGCCACGGGGTCGACGACGAAGGCCCTGGCGGCCGCGTTGACCGTGATCGTGACGCCGTCACGAGTGACGGCGTCCAGCCAGAGAATGCCGACATCGCTCGTACCCATCGCCCTCTCCCCTCCGCCGGTGTTCGTCGCTCCTCCATCCCACCGGTGTCGCCGCTCCGCCGCCATCGGGGCCGACACCCATCTGAGCAGGGGTGGAACATGTAGGAGCGGCGCGCGGGAATGGGAGACACCCCGCATGGACAGGCCCCTCCCGCAGCGGGGAAGCTGGTCAGATGAGCGAACGCACCGATCGGGGAGCAGGAACGCGCAGTCCGGGGCGGATCCTGTTCAGGCGGCTGTTCGCGATCAACGGGCTGGTCTTCGCGGTCGGTACGCTGCTGCTCGCCCTCTCCCCCGCCACCGTGTCCTCGCCGGTGCTGCTGGCCGAGATCCCGGTGCTGACGATCGGCCTGGCGCTGATGCTGGCGGCCAACGCCATCCTCCTGCGCACCAGCCTGGCCCCGCTCGACGCGCTCACCACCCTGATGCAGCGCGTGGACCTGCTGCACCCCCACGACCGGCTGCCCAGCGGCGGCAACCGCGACCTGGCCCATCTCATCGACACCTTCAACGCGATGCTGGACCGGCTGGAGGCCGAACGCAGCGCCAGCAGCGCCCACGCCCTCGCGGCCCAGGAGGGCGAGCGGCGCCGCATCGCCCGCGAGCTGCACGACGAGATCGGCCAGAGCCTCACCGTGGTCCTGCTGAGCCTCAAGCACGCCGCCGACCGCGCGCCCCACGACCTGCGCGAGGAACTGCACGGGGTGCAGGAGAGCGTCCGCGCGAGCCTGGACGAGGTGGGGCAGGTCGCCCGCCGCCTGCGGCCCGGCGTGCTGGAGGACCTAGGCCTGCACAGCGCCCTCAGCGCGCTGAGCAGTGACTTCTCCCAGGGCAGCGGCGTTCCCGTGACCCGCAGGGTCGAGGCCGACCTGCCCTCGCTGAGCGAGGAGGTCGAGCTGGTCCTCTACCGCATCGCCCAGGAGGGCCTGACCAACGCGGCCAGGCACGCCGGGGCCTCTCGCGTCGAGCTCTCGCTGACCTCCGGGCCCGGCGGCCTGGAGTTGCGCATCACCGACGACGGCCGCGGTGGCGTACGCCAGGAGGGTGCCGGGATCCGCGGGATGCGGGAGCGCGCCCTGCTGATCGGCGCCCGCCTGACCGTGACCTCTCCGCCCGGCGGCGGCACCGACGTCCGCCTCACCGTACCGCCCGACACAGAGCGGAGAGCCCTGTGAATCCCGACGGCCCCGTGAACCCTGTGAGCCCTGTGAGCCCCGTGAACCCCGTGAGTCCCACCAGGATCCTGCTGGCCGACGACCACGCCCTGGTCCGTCGCGGGTTACGGCTGATCCTGGACGCCGAACCCGATCTCACGGTGGTGGCCGAGGCCGCCAACGGTGCCGAGGCGGTGGAGGCGGCCACTCCCGAGGCGGTCGACCTGGCGATCCTGGACATCGCGATGCCCCGCATGACCGGCCTGCAGGCGGCCCGCGAGATCTCCCGGCGCGCACCCGGCATCCGGCTGCTGATCCTGTCGATGTACGACAACGAGCAGTACTTCTTCGAGGCGCTCAAGGCCGGAGCCTCCGGCTACGTGCTGAAGTCCGTGGCCGACCGCGACCTGCTGGAGGCGTGCAGAGCGGCGATGCGCGGCGAGCCGTTCCTGTATCCGGGTGCCGTCACCGCCCTGATCCGGCACTACCTGCAGCGCGACAAGCTGGGACAGAGCATGCCGGAGAGCATCCTGACCCCGCGCGAGGAGGAGATCGTCAAGCTGATCGCCGAGGGCAACTCCGCCAAGCGGATCGCCGAGATCCTGTTCATCAGCGCGAAGACCGTCGACCGGCATCGCGCCAACATCCTGCAGAAACTCGGCATGCGCGACCGGCTCGACCTCACCCGGTACGCCATCCGGGCGGGCCTGATCGAACCCTGACAGAGCCGGTCCCCGCGGCGACACGCGAACGGCCCGGCACGGGCCGGGCCGTTCGGAACCCTCGCCCGAACACGACTCCCGTCCGGGAAGGAACCCCCGCCCGGGACGAGGCCTCCGCCGGGCGGGCTCCTACTTCTTCTTCTGTCCCTGGCGCTTCTCGCGGATCTTCATGGTGACCTCGATGGGCGACCCGGCGAAACCGAACTCCTCGCGGATCCGGCGCTCGATGAAGCGGCGGTAGGTCTCCTCCAGGAAGCCCGAGGTGAACAGCACGAACTTCGGCGGCTCCGTCGACGCCTGCGTGGCGAAGAGGATCTTGGGCTGCTTGCCGCTGCGGACCGGCGGCGGGGTGGCCGCGACCAGGTCGGTCAGGAAGGCGTTGAGCCGGGCGGTGGGCACCCGGGTCGACCAGGAGTCGAGCGCCTTCTCGATCGCCGGGACGATCCGGTCGACGTGCCAGCCGTTCTTCGCGGAGATGTTGATCCGCAGCGCCCACGGCACGCGGACGAGCTGGCGGTCGATCTCCTTCTCCAGGTAGTAACGGCGGTCCTCGTCGAGCAGGTCCCACTTGTT
Organism: Streptosporangium nanhuense; assembly: GCF_059358815.1. NCBI lineage: Bacteria > Bacillati > Actinomycetota > Actinomycetes > Streptosporangiales > Streptosporangiaceae > Streptosporangium > Streptosporangium nanhuense. The sequence continues at coordinate 597,089 of NZ_JCADBG010000002.1, read as the reverse complement.
GAACGCCACGACCATGCACCGGCCGGACTCGATCACCAGGGAGATGATCCGCAGGTCCTGCTCGGTCAGCACGTCGCTGGCGTCGATGAGGACCACCGCGATCTCCGAGCGCTCCAGCGCCCCCCGGGTGCGCATGCTCGCGTAGAAGTCGGCGCCCTTGAGCTCGCGGTCACGCCGCCTGATCCCCGCGGTGTCGACGAAGCGCCAGGTCTTGCCGCCGAGCTCGACCAGCTCGTCCACCGGGTCGCGGGTGGTGCCCGCCATCGGGTCGACCAGCACGCGCTCGGAGCCGGCCAGCTTGTTCAGCAGCGAGGACTTGCCCACGTTGGGCTTGCCGACCAGGGCGACCCTGCGCGGGCCGCGCTCGGGGCCGAAGCGCTGCTCGGGCGTCTCCGGCAGCTTCTCGAGGATCACGTCCAGCAGGTCGCCGCTGGAGCGGCCGTGCAGGGCCGAGACCGGCTGCGGCTCGCCCAGGCCGAGGGCCCACAGCCCGGCGGCCTCCAGCTCCATCTGCTGGTTGTCGACCTTGTTGGCGGCGAGGATGACCGGCTTGCCGGACCCGCGCAGCACGTGGCCGACGATCTCGTCCGCGTCGGTCACGCCCACGACGGCGTCGACCACGAACAGGATCACGTCGGCCAGCTCGGCCGCGACCTGGGCCTGCTCGGCGATCTTCAGCGCCATGCCGGTCGCGTCGGGGTCCCAGCCTCCGGTGTCGACCACCGTGAACCGGCGCCCCCGCCAGGTGGCGTCGTAGGTGACCCGGTCGCGGGTCACCCCCGGCACGTCCTCCACGACCGCCTCCCGGCGGCCGATGATCCGGTTGACCAGGGTGGACTTGCCCACGTTGGGGCGGCCCACCACGGCCACTACCGGCTGCGGGGCGGTGTCGGGCCCCACATCCCGCTGCGAGCTGTCGTCGGTCCCTGAATCGGCGAGCTCCGCGTCGATCCAGCCGTTGTCGTCTTCGTATACCCCGGTCACGCCTTTTCCTTAATCACACGCAGTATTTCGCCGATGACCTCTTCGAGGTTCAGCTCCGTGGTGTCGAGCTCGACGGCGTCGGCCGCCTTGGCCAGCGGGTCCGCCTTCCTGGTCGAGTCGAGGGTGTCGCGGCGGGCCATCGCGGCCCGCTGCGCCGCCACCGTGGTGCCGGTGAGCTCCGCCGTGCGGCGCAGCGCCCTGGCGTCCGCGCTCGCGGTCAGGTAGATCTTGACCGCGGCGCCGGGCGCCACCACCGTGCCGATGTCACGGCCCTCGACGACGATGCCGCCCGAACCGATGATCTCTCGCTGCTCGGCCACCAGGCGATGGCGTACCTCGGGCACCGCGCTGACCGCCGAGACGGCCGCGGTGACCTCGGCGGTGCGGATCGGCGCGACGGCGTCGACGCCGTCGACCGCCACCACCGCGAGGTCCGGGTCGGTGCCCAGCGTGAGGACCGGGTCGAGCGCCCTGGCGGCGATCGCCTCGGGATCGGCGAGATCGACGCCCTTCTGGAGCATCCACCAGGTGATCGCCCGGTACATCGCGCCGGTATCGAGGTAACGCAGCCCCAAGGCTCGCGCCACCCCTCGTGACGCGCTCGACTTACCCGATCCCGAAGGACCGTCCATGGCGACGACCAGTCCGGTCACGACGCCTCTCCCTTGCAGCCCGCTTCAGTTGTCCGTACGAGGCTACCGGGAGCCGGGAAGGAACCACGCATCGAGCGAGAAGGCGGGCGCCCTGCCACGACCCCGCCGGGCGTACGAGGCCTGGCGGCCCCACGAACCCGGCGTCGCGGCACCGGGCCCCGCGAGGAGACGACCGGAGATCAGGCGGAAGGGGTCAGGGCAGGTGCCAGCCGTTCTCCCGCAGGGCCTCGGACAGCGCCGCCACCGCCTCCGGGCGCACCCAGAGCTCGGCGGCGCCCAGTGGCAGGCCGGGGGCGTGCTCCAGCCGGACGTCCTCGATGTTGACGCCCGCCTCCTTGGCCGCCTGGAACAGCCGGGCCAGCTCGCCGGGCCGGTCGCCGACGATGACCTGGACGGCCGCGTAGGTGCGCGCGGGACCACCGTGCTTGCCGGGGATCCTGCCCGTACCGGCGACGCCCCGGTGCAGCAGCTCGGTGACGCGGTCCATGGCCTCGCCGGAATCGGCGGAGGCCGCCGAGGTGCGAAGCGAGGCCGCCGCGGCGGCCAGGTCGGCCGCCACCGCCTCCAGCACCTCGGCCACCGGAAGCGCGTTGCCCGACAGGATCCCGGTCCAGAGCCTCGGGTCGCTCGCCGCGATGCGGGTGACGTCGCGCACCCCCGGCCCGGCCAGGCCCAGCGCGGTGGCCGGGGCCTCCGCGAGGCGGGCGGCCACCGCGGAGGCGGTCACGTGGGGGGCGTGCGAGACGACCGCCACGGCCCTGTCGTGCTCCTCGGCACCGATCCTGACCGCCTCGCCGCCGCAGAGCTTGACGAGCCCGTACAGGGCCTCCAGGGCGTCCGGTGAGGTCTCCGGGGTCGGGCACAACGCCCACGGGCGCCCGAGGAACAGGTCGGCCCGCGCCGCGGCGGGCCCGGAGCGCTCGCGTCCGGCGAGCGGGTGCCCCGCGACGTAGGTCGTCAGGTCGCAGCCGAGGCTCGCGGCCTCCCGGAGCGGGAGCGCCTTGACACTGGCCACGTCGGTGTAGAAACGGGCCGCACCGGCCTTCTGGAGGGCGGCGAGCCGCCCGGCGACCACCTGCGGCGGAACCGCGATGACCGCGACGTCCACGACCACGCCCTCGGCCCACTCGACGCCGGCGCCCAGCTCCCGAGCCAGCCGCAGGGATCCCGCGTCGCGGTCGGCCAGGTGGACGGCCACGCCCTGCTCGCGCAGGGCCAGCGCGATCGAGGTGCCGATCAGTCCCGTGCCGACGACCAGGACGCTCTCGAGGCCGCTCACGCGCGCCCCTCCGAGGTGGTGCCGCATAAGTGGCTCACGGGGCCCGTGGGGCCTTCGGGGCTCACTGGGCGATGTCCACGCGAAGGGCGACCGCGCCACGCAGGTAGACGTGCTGGATGTCCTGGCGGGGCCGGTCGACCTCGACGTGGGCCATCAGCCGCACCACGCGGGGCAGCGCGCCGGGGACGTCGATCTCGGAGGCGCAGATCAGCGGAACGTCGTGGAAGCCGAGCTTCCGGGCGGCCAGGGCGGGGAACTCCGCGGTGAGATCGGGCGTGGCCGTGAAGATCACGCTGATCACGTCGTCGGTGGTGAGCCTGTTGCGCCCCATCACCTCCGTGACCAGTTCGGTGACCCCGGACAGGATGGCGTCCCGGTCGTTGGACTCGACCTGGGTCGCACCGCGGATCGCCCGCACCATCGTCGTTCCTCCAGTCCCTCCGCGCCGGATCGTCCGAGGACGATCCGGCGCGTCCTAACACGTGTTTCAGGGAAGGCTACAACCCGACGGCGGCGTAGAGCTCCCCGACTTCCGTAAGGGTCAGCGCGCGTACGGTGCCCGGCTTGAGGCGGCCGAGCTTGACCGGACCGAACTCGATGCGGGCCAGGTCGATGACCGGGTGCCCGACCTCCTCCAGCATGCGGCGCACGATGTGCTTGCGCCCCTCGTGCAGCACGATCTCGATCAGGGCCTGCTGGCCGTGCTCCTGGACCAGGGCGAAGGAGTCGGCCTTGGCGAGACCGTCCTCCAGCTCGACGCCCTTCTTCAGGCGGCGGCCGAGGTCGCGCTCGATCCGGCCGGGAACCTTCGCCCAGTACTTCTTCTGGACGCCGTAGCTCGGGTGGGTGAGCCTGTTGGCCAGCTCGCCGTCGTTGGTGAGCAGGATCAGGCCCTCGGTCTCGGTGTCGAGGCGGCCCACGTGGAACAGCCGCTCGGTGCGGTCGGCCACGAAGTCGGCCAGCGAGGGGCGGCCGTCCGGGTCGGACATGGTGCTGACGACGCCGATCGGCTTGTTGATCGCGAGGTAGACCAGGTCGGGCATGGTCGGCAGGCGCTTGCCGTCGACGTGGATGACCTGCCTGGCGGGGTCGACCCGGGCGCCGAAGCGGCGGACCACCTGGCCGTCGACCGTCACCCGGCCCTCGCCGATCATGTCCTCGCAGGCCCGGCGGCTGGCGACGCCCGCCTGGGCGAGGACCTTCTGCAGCCGGATGCCGTCGGGAACCTCGGTGGTGTCGCGCTCGTCGACGTAGTCGCGGTCGTAGAAGTCGGAGTCGCGCTTGGGCTGGCGAGCGGTCTTGAACCGGTCGTTCGCGATCGTGCCCGGCCTGAGCGGCGCCTTCGCCGCGGGGGCCCGGTTGCCGGATCGGTCAGCGGGGGTCCGGCGCTCGCCGTACGCGTCGGCGCGGCCGCCGCCGATGGTCTGGACGTCGTCCCGGCGCCCGGTCCTGCCGAAGCGGCCACGGGAACCACCGGCGGGCGCGTCGCCGCGACCGCGGTCGGAGCCGGGCCTGCCACGGTCGGAGCCGGGCCTGCCACGCGAGCCGTCACGGTCGGCGCGGAAGCCGCCGCGATCGTCGCGACGCGGGCCGTCAGAGCGGAAGCCGCCACGGTCATCGCGACGCGGGCCGTCGGAACGGAAACCGTCACGGTCATCACGACGCGGACCGTCGGAACGGAAACCGCCCTGCGAGCCGCCCGAAGGCCTGCCGCCCCCGTACTGACTCCGCGAACCATCCCGCTCCGCCCGGAAACCACCGCGATCATCACGACGCGGACCGTCAGAACGGAAACCACCCCGCGAACCACCGGAGGACGAGCCGCCACGATCGTCGCGACGCGGACCGTCGGAACGGAAACCGTCACGGTCATCACGACGCGGACCGTCGGAACGGAAACCGCCCTGCGAGCCGCCCGAAGGCCTGCCGCCCCCGTACTGACTCCGCGAACCATCCCGCTCCGCCCGGAAACCACCGCGATCATCACGACGCGGACCGTCAGAACGGAAACCACCCCGCGAACCACCGGAGGACGAGCCGCCACGATCGTCGCGACGCGGACCGTCGGAACGGAAACCGTCACGGTCATCACGACGCGGACCGTCGGAACGATAGCCGCCCTGCGAGCCGCCCGAAGGCCTGCCGCCCCCGTACTGACTCCGCGAACCGTCCCGCTCCGCCCGGAAACCACCGCGGTCGTCGCGACGCGGGCCGTCGGAGCGGTAGCCGCCCTGGGAGCCACCGCGAGACCCGCCGGAGGAGGACCCGCCCCGGGAGGAGCCGCCGCGGAATCCGCCGGACTGCGAGCCCCCACGGGGATTGCCACCGCGCGGGGCTCCGCCACGGCCTTGACCGCGTCCATCACCGGACGGGGTACTGCGCCTGTTGTTCACTACTTCTGCTCCTCTAGGGATTCCATGTCGTCGGGCAGGAAGGGCGCCAGCTCGGGCAGCTCGTCGAGCTCCCGCAGGCCCATCCGCTCGAGAAAATACGAACTCGTCCGGTAGAGCACGGCTTGGCTCTCCGGTTCGGTGCCGGCCTCCTCGACCAGCCCCCTCGTCATCAGCGTGCGCATGACGCCGTCGCTGTTGACACCGCGGATGGCCGCCACACGGGCCCGGCTCACCGGCTGCCGGTAGGCGACCACGGCCAGGGTTTCCAGCGCGGCCTGGGTCAGGCGCGTCTGCTGGCCGTCGCGGACGAACCGCTCCACGAGTGGCGCGCACTCGGCCCGCGTGTAGAAACGCCAGCCGCCCGCGACCTCTCTCAGGTCAAAACCCCGTCCGTCGGCGGTGTATTCCGCAGAAAGCTCGCGGATCGCCCGCCCGATCTCGTGCACGGGCCGGTCCAGAACCTGGGCGAGCGTCACCTCGGCGACGGGCTCGTCGACCACCAGCAGGACGGCCTCCAGCCCGGCGCGCAGGTCCGGCTCGGCACGCGCTCCGGTCTCGCCAGGCGCCTCCGGCTCGGCACTCGGACCAGGCTCGGCACTCGGACCGGGCTCGGTACGCGCCTCCGGCTCGGCATGCGGGCCGGGAGCGGTACGCGAGTCCGGCTCGGCACTCGGTCCGGCCCAGGTACGCGGACCGATCTCGGTACGCGGACCGGGCTCGGGTGCCAGGTCAGTCATCGGCGGGCTCTCTCTCCGGGCTGTCCGGGGTCTCGTCGTAGTCGTCGGCCACGGCGACGTCGCCGTCGTCGCTGCCGGTCCAGGTCACGTGCAGCTCTCCGAGAGGCTCCACCTGCTCGAAGGACACGGCCGCCTCCCGGTAGAGCTCCAGGACGGCCAGGAAACGCGCCACGACCTCGAAGGTGCCGGCGCAGTCGGAGGTGAGGGCCCGGAAAGTCGCCCGGCGCATCCGCCGCAACCGCTCGACAAGGATAACCGCCTGCTCGCGGACATTGGCGAGCGGTTGGTAGATGTGGGCCGTCGAGACCGACGGGGGCGTCTTGGGGGCGAAGGCCCGCTGGGCGATCTCCGCGAGGCGGTCGGGGCCGATGCCGAGGATCAGCTCGGGCAGCAGGCTCGCGAACTCGGCCTCCATCGGCACCGTACGGGGGAAGCGCAGCGCCTCCTCGGCCATCCGGCCGGAGAAGACCTTGACGACCTCCTTGTAGGCCCGGTACTGCAGGAGGCGGGCGAACAGCAGGTCACGGGCCTCCAGGAGGGCCAGGTCCTCCTCGTCGTCGACCTCGCCCGAGGGCAGCAGCCTGGCGGCCTTGAGGTCGAGCAGGGTCGCCGCGACGAGCAGGAAGTGGCTCGTCTGGTCCAGGTCCCACTCCGGGCCCCTGGCCCGGATGTAGGAGATGAACTCGTCGGTCACCTGGCTGAGCGAGACCTCGGTGATGTCCAGCTTGTGCTTGGAGATCAGACCGAGCAGGAGGTCGAAAGGGCCCTCGAAGACCTCCAGATGCACCTTGAAGGTGTCATCGTCGGTCTTCGGCTGCTCGGTCATCCCGCCATTGTCCCGCACCCGGGGGCGGGATCACCGCTCCAGCGCGGCCCACCTGGCCAGGACTTCCCTGGCGAGCTCGCGGTACGCGCTGGCGCCGAGCGACGACGAGTCGAAGCTGGTGATGGGCTCACCGGCCACGGTGGCGTCGGGGAAGCGGACCGTCCGGTTGATCACCGTGTGGTAGACCTTCTCGTCGAACGCCTCGACGACCCGGGCCAGCACCTCGCGGCCGTGCAGGGTGCGCGCGTCGTACATGGTGGCGAGCAGGCCCTCGATGACCAGCTCGTCGTTGATGCGCTCCTGGACCTTGATGATGGTGTCCATGAGCAGCGCGACACCGCGCAGCGCGAAGAACTCGCACTCCAGCGGCACCATGACGCCGTGCGCGCAGGCCAGCGCGTTGATCGTGAGCAGTCCCAGGGAGGGCTGGCAGTCGATCAGGCACACGTCGTACTCGGGCAGGAGGGGCTTGATGACCCGGCCGAGCACCTGCTCGCGGGCGACCTCCGTGACGAGCTGGACCTCCGCGGCCGACAGGTCGATGTTGCTGGGCAGCAGGTCCATGCCCTCGACGCCGGTCTCCAGCAGCACGTCCCTGGCGGTGATCTGCCGCTCCATGAGGAGGTTGTAGACCGTCAGGTCGAGCTGGAGGGGGTTGATCCCGAGGCCGACCGAGAGGGCGCCCTGCGGGTCGAAGTCGACCAGCAGCACCTTGAGCCCGGCCTCCGCGAGCGCGGCGCCCAGGTTGATCGTGGTCGTCGTCTTGCCGACGCCGCCCTTCTGGTTGACCATGGCGACGACCCTCGCCGGCCCGTGCACCGTACGGGGGGGCGGGTCGGGGAAGACCGGCCGGGGACGCCCGGTCGGGCCGAGGACTCCCCCGCTGCGAGGGGTCCCGGCGGTCTTGGTGTCGCCCCAGGGATTCTCGGGGTTTGCCGGGGTCGTTCCCCGGATAGAACCGTCGGTGGTCACAGTCACCAGTCGAACCTCCCTGACGGCCTCTAACCGGACCGTCCGGACGGACACTATGGCGTCAACACGTATGCGGCAAGGCGGCACGCCCGGACATAAGCAAGGTCAATCCCGCGTGCGCGGATGCGCGGCGGCATAGACCTCGCGGAGCTTGTCGACCGTGACCTGTGTGTACACCTGGGTGGTGGTCACCGAGGCGTGGCCGAGTAGTTCCTGAACCACCCTAACGTCCACACCCCCGTCAAGGAGGTGTGTTGCGAACGAATGTCGCAACATGTGTGGCGACACTCCTTCGAGCCCGCCGCGCTCGGCGGCGGCCTGAAGGACCTCCCAGGCGCCCTGGCGGGTGAGCCGCCCGCCCCTGGCGTTGAGGAAGAGCCCCGAGGTGCCCCGGCCGTGCGAGGCGATGCGGGGGCGCGCGCAGGTGAGGTAGGCGCGCAGCGCCTCCCCCGCGAAGCCGCCCAGGGGCACCAGCCGGGTGCGTCCGCCCTTGCCCCGCAGGCACACCCGCTGGGCGTCGGCCCCCAGGTCGACGTCGTCGACGGTGAGCCCCACCGCCTCGGAGATGCGCGCCCCGGTGCCGTAGAGCAGTTCGAGCAGGGCCCGGTTACGCAGCGTGAGCGGGGCCCCGTCGGGGCCCGAGGCGGCGATCAGGCGCTCCACGTCGCGGACGCTGATCGCCTTGGGAAGCCGCCTGAGCTGGCGCGGCGCGCGTACCTCGTGGGCCGGGTCGTGACGGCAGACGCCCTGGCTCAGCGCGAAGCGGTGCAGGCCGCGCACCGCGGAGACGGCCCGCGCCGCCGAGGCGGCGACGAGGGCCTGGTGTCCCCCGCCGCCCTCCCTGAGCGCCGCCACGAAGGCGGTGACGTCACCCTCGGCGACCTCGCCGAAGGTGACGCGCCCGCGCTGCTTGAGATGCTCCACGTACCGCAGGAGGTCACGGCGGTAGGAGGCCAGGGTGTTGGCGGCCAGGCCCCGCTCCACGGCCAGATGGGCGAGGTAGCTGGAGAGGACGGCCTCCGTCTCGCTCAGGGTGTCCTCCTGTCATGCCTCCGGTGCGTCGGCGGGCCGCAGTGAGGCGAATCCGTCCGCCGAAGCGGCGTATGCGGCGAGAATACCGGCCACGGCTTGGGAATTGTGGATCATTCCCGCCATGGCACGCCGAACCGCGTCGGACAGGGGAATCCAGACCACCGGCATGTCGGCCTCCTCGTGCCGGTGGACGAAGTCCAGCTCCCCCTCGGGGATGGGACTGACGTCCCTGGCGAGGAAGATGCGGGTGCGCTCGTCGCTCATCCCGGGCGAGGTGAAGGCGTCGACCAGGGTGTGCCAGGTGCCCGCCCGGTAGCCCGCCTCCTCGGCGAGCTCGCGGGCCGCGCCGGCCTGCAGGGGCTCGCCCTCGACGTCGCGCAGTCCGGCGGGCAGCTCCCACAGCAGCCGCCGTACCGGGTGGCGGTACTGGCGGATCAGCAGGACCCGCTCGCTGTCGTCGAGGGCGACGACGGCCACGGAGCCCGGATGGGTCACGTAGTCGCGGTTGACGACCTCGGCGTCCGGCATGACGACCGCGTCGGTGACCCCGGTGATGACGCGGGCGCGGAAGTGCTCGGTGGAGGAGACGACCTTCCACTCCTCCGGAACGTCCACGACCTCCGTGACCTCAGTGACCTCCACGGCCTCCACAGGGTCCTGGCCTTCTCCCGCGCCGCTCACTTTCCCCGCCCCGCCTTGGCGGCGGTGCCGCGGATGTCGGCGTACGTCAGGGCGGCGCCGATCAGGCCCTTGAACAGCGGGTGCGCCCGGGTCGGCCGAGAACGGAACTCCGGGTGCGCCTGGGTGCCGATGAAGAAGGGGTGGACGTCGGCGGGCAGCTCGGCGTACTCCACCAGGCGGCCGTCGGGCGAGAGGCCGGAGAAGACCATGCCGACCTTCTCCAGCTGCTCGCGGTAGGCGTTGTTGACCTCGTAGCGGTGGCGGTGGCGCTCGTCCACCTTCGCCATGCCGTACAGCTGGCGGGCGAGCGTGCCCTCGCCGAGCCTGGCCGGGTAGAGGCCCAGCCTCATGGTGCCGCCCATGTCGCGCTCGCCGGAGACGACGTCCTCCTGGTCGGCCATGGTGGAGATGACCGGGTGGGTGGTCTCGGCGTCGAACTCGGTGCTTCCGGCGTCCTCGATGTCGGCGAGGTTGCGGGCGGCGTCGATGACCATGCACTGCATGCCCAGGCAGATGCCGAGCAGCGGGATCTTGTTCTCCCTGACGTGCCGGATCGCGCCGACCTTGCCCTCGATGCCGCGTACGCCGAAGCCGCCGGGCACCAGGACCCCGTCGACGCCGTCGAGCTCGCGGGCCGCGCCCTCGGGGGTCTCGCAGTCGTCGCTCTTGACCCAGCGGATGTTGACGCGGGCGTCGTTGGCGAAGCCGCCCGCGCGCAGCGCCTCGGTGACCGACAGGTAGGCGTCGGGCAGGTCGATGTACTTGCCGACGAGCGCGATCGTGACCTCGTTGGCCGGGCGGTGCACCCGGCGCAGGAGCTGCTCCCACTCCTTCCAGTCGACGTCCCTGAACGGCAGGCCCAGGCGGCGCACCACGTAGGCGTCCAGGCCCTCGGAGTGCAGGACCTTGGGGATGTCGTAGATGCTGGCGGCGTCGATGGCGGAGACGACCGCGTCCTCGTCCACGTCGCACATCAGGCTGATCTTGCGCTTGAGCGAGTTGGTGATCGGCCGGTCGGAGCGGCACACGATCGCGTCGGGCTGGATGCCGATGCTGCGCAGCGCGGCGACCGAGTGCTGGGTCGGCTTGGTCTTCAGCTCGCCGCTCGGCCCGATGTACGGCAGCAGCGAGACGTGCAGGAAGAACACGTTGTCGCGGCCGACCTCGTGGCGGACCTGGCGGACGGCCTCCAGGAAGGGCAGCGACTCGATGTCGCCCACGGTGCCGCCGACCTCGGTGATGACCACGTCCACGTCGGGGCCGGCCATCGACCGGATGCGGTCCTTGATCTCGTTGGTGATGTGCGGGATGACCTGCACGGTGTCACCGAGATACTCGCCGCGGCGCTCCTTGGCGATGACGTTGGAGTAGACCTGGCCGGTGGTCACGTTCGCCGAGCCGTGCAGCTCGGTGTCGAGGAAGCGCTCGTAGTGGCCGACGTCGAGGTCGGTCTCGGCGCCGTCGTCGGTGACGAACACCTCACCGTGCTGGAACGGGTTCATCGTGCCGGGGTCGACGTTGAGGTAGGGGTCGAGTTTCTGCATGGTGACCCGCAGGCCGCGCAGCTTGAGAAGGCGCCCGAGGCTGGAGGCCGTCAGTCCCTTCCCAAGACTGGAGGCGACGCCGCCGGTGACGAACAGATGCTTGGTGTGTGCGGCGCTGCGCAAGAAGGCTCCCGTGGTCGTTACAGATCGTCGGCGCACCCTGATGAATGGCCTACAGGTCCACGGGCTCTCAGAATAACAAACGGTGCAGGCGAAGTGCCCGAACAACCCCCCACCCGCATTCTCCCCAAACCCAACCAAGCGGTAATTTGATCCGTTATGTCACTTCATGGTGTGGTACGGCGTGCCCTGGGCAGCCTCGTCCACCGGCTCTGGGAAGCGGTCCGCAAGGCCGGCGCCGTCACCCCCGCCAACCCCGCCGGGTACCGCTTCCGGCGCCTCGGCGAGGGCGCCTGCCTGTCGTTCCCGCTCGGAGCCGTCTTCGGCGAGGCCTGGATCGAGATCGGCGACCACACCCTGATCGGCGAGCGGGTCTCCATCTCCACGGGCATGGGCCCCGGGGTGGACCTGGGCCCGGACTCGATCGTGCGGATCGGCAGGGGCTGCTCCATCGGCAGGGGCAGCCACATCGTGGGCCACCAGTCGATCGACATCGGCGACGACGTCTTCACCGGCCCGTACGTCTACGTCACCGACCAGAACCACGTCTACGACGACCCCGAGGCGCCGATCGGCCGCCAGTGGCCGCGCAACAACCCGGTGTCCATCGGGTCGGGCTCGTGGCTGGGCACCGGCGCGATCATCCTGCCGGGCACCCGGATCGGCAGGCAGTGCGTGGTGGCGGGCGGGGCGGTGGTACGCGGGGAGTTCCCCGACCACAGCGTGATCGCGGGCATCCCCGCCAAGGTGGTGCGCCACTACGTACCGGGCCAGGGGTGGCTGCCGCCCCACATGGAGGTCGTGGGGACCGGGGAGGCCGCGGACGCCGTGAGCACCGAGACCGGAGTGATATCGCGAGAGGGCACCGATCGGGATCGATCGACGGCCGGGAACCGTTGAAGGAGGAGAGAGACACTACGGAGGTGCGATGCTCGCGGCACTGACGGGCCTTGGACTCTCCACCGCGGCCGGGCTCAACGCCTACATCCCGCTGCTGGTGGTCGGCCTGCTCGCCAACTTCACCGATCATGTACGGCTGCCGCAGGAGTTCGCCTGGCTGTCCAACGGCTGGGTGCTCGGGATCATCGGCGTGCTGCTCCTGGCGGAGTTCGTGCTCGACAAGGTCCCGGTGGTCGACAGCGTCAACGACATGATCCAGACCGTCGTCCGCCCGGCCTCCGGCGGCGTGGTCTTCAGCGCCACCGAGGCCGCCGCCCGGCTGGACGGCTCGACCTGGATGACCCACAACCCCTGGCTCAGCTGGGTGCTGGGAATCGCGATCGCCCTGGCCGTGCACACCATGAAGGCGACCACCAGGCCCGTGGTCAACGCCACCACGGCCGGGGTGGGAGCGCCCGTGGTCAGCACGGTCGAGGACGCCGGGGCCCTGGGCATCAGCCTGGTGGCGATCTTCATGCCGGTCCTGGTCGTCGTGGTGGTGGCGGGGCTGGCGCTGTTCGCCTGGTGGGCGACCCGCAGGATACGGCGACGGCGCCGGCCGGCCGTCCCGAGCCTGCGATGAGACCGCCCCCGCGCACCCGCGCCACGAAGCACGCCGCGCCCTGTTTCCCGGGCCACGGTGCGGTGGTCCGCGCCGCGGCGCCCGCCACGACCGGTGCCACTCCCCCAGCCGGGCGGGTGGCACCCCCGCCCGCTCCGGCCGGCTCCGCGGGGTTCGCCCCCCGCGCGGGGGGCGCGGCGCGGGCTATGCTCGAAACACCCTGTCCAGCCCCTGCCGGGAGGTGGCTCCGATCGGCGATTTCCTCATCGTCCTGCTGGTGATCCTGCTGTTCTTCCTTCTCGTGGGAGGAGTCGGGATCTACCTTCTGGTCAAGGTCGGCAAGAAGGCCACGAAGAAGGCCAGGGCCGTCTCCACCAGGGTCGCGACCCACGTGGCGGCGATGGGCACCGGCGACGCCGCGGAGACCGAGCGGATGCGCCTCGACCTGCGGCGCGAGGTCTCCCTGACCCGCCAGGCCGTCGACCACGCGCTGCGCGACGGCTGGGGCCTGGGCGACCTGCCCCACCTCGTGGCGGAGATCTCGGTGCATGCCGAGCAGCTCGACGCCCAGCTCGCCCACTACGCCCAGGAACGCCGGGTCTCGCCCTACATCGACCACACGGCGCTGGGCCGCCTGCGCGAGCACCACGCCAAGCTGACCACGTCCTGCGCCAGGATCAGGGCCGACCTGCGCAACGACCAGATGGCGCACTCGGCGGGAAGTATCGACGAGATCCAGGGCCGCACCGACCTGGAGATCGAGGCCCGCCGCCGCGCCCCCGACCCCCTGGACCAGATCGACGAGCTCTACAACCGCACGATGATCAACCGCACCCACCCCGACGACTCCCGCTGACCGGCCGCTCACGGCGGCCACCGCCGTGACCGGTTACCGGTGGAGCCCGCAGACGGCCCTTTGTGGTCACCGCTGTGGTCACCGCATCCCGAACGGCCCGCGAGCCGTGCACGGTGAGTGTCAGGATGACTCCGTCAGGTAATGTTCCGGGTGTCGCCGAAGGAGGTTCTCTGATGACAGCCGTTTTCCCCGAGTGGTTCTACCCGGGGCCGACCGGCGGGTGGACCGCCGACATGCTCGATCATCTTCCCCCCGGCGCGCCCCGGCATGTCGAACTGATCGACGGGTCGCTCATCATGATGTCTCCGCAGACCGCTTTCCACATGCTCATGCTCAGGCTTCTCGAAAGCAGGCTCACACCTCCCGACAATCTTGCTGTCGTCCGGGAGATGACCGTGACCCTGGGCATGAGACAGCGGCCCGAGCCCGACATCATGGTGGTGGCGGCCTCCGCGCTGACGAGCCTGAAGACGACCTCGTTCAAGCCCGAGGACGTGCACCTGGTGGTCGAGGTGGTCTCCCCCGAGTCACTGGAGCGAGACCGCACCACCAAGCCCATCAAATACTCCGACGCCGGAATCAGGCACCTCTGGCGCGTGGAGCAGGAGGACGACAGGCCCGTCGTCTACACCTTCGAGCTGGAACCCGCCGTCAAGGCGTACGTCCCGACGGGAATCCATCGGGGACGGTTGAAGGCGGACGTCGGCTTCGAGGTCGACATCGATCTCGACCTCGGCACGTTCATCGGTCCTTGACATCTCCCGCGCGGTCGAGCCCACGGGTTCCCGCCCCGGAGACGTCCGGTGAGTTCCACATTCCCGCGAGGTCGTCGTAGGTGGCTCCGGCGTTGATGCGGGCGCGCATGGCCTGGGCCTGGGCGGTGGTGGGCAGGAAGCCGTCGAGCAGGGCGGGAAGGCCGAGGCGCCAGCCGAGCAGGGCCCGTGGCGACTGCCGGTGCCCGGCGCGGATCACCGAGACGCCGACCCTGATCGCGTGCTCGTTGCCGGGCGGGACGTCCGGGCGGTCGGTCTCGACGGCCGAGTAACGGAAGCCGTCGGCGAGGTCGCAGGGCGGGCAGCCCCGAGAGCCCCTGCCCAGCCGGGCGCCGCAGCCGGGGCAGGCCAGCCGGTCGAGGGCGCCGTCGACGACCCGCCAGTCGTGCCGGTCGGGCTCGTCGGCGACCATCTCGGCGATCGCCGACTCCTCCTCGGCGGACAGCCCGCCCTCGCCGGACCCGGCGGCCGGTCCAGCCGCACCGGACCCCGCGAACGGCTTCACCTCACCGGACCCGGCGGGCGGCCCGGCCTCGCCAAGCCCGGCGGACACCCCGGCCCCGCCACGCTCGACGGGCGGCCCGGCCGTGCCGAACCGCTCTCGCAGGAACCTTCGCCAGCCGTCCTCGACGATCCGGTCGACCAGTGCCGCGCACCGGGCACAGCCGGGTGCCCCGCCGTACTCCCAGCAGCCGCAGTCGGCACACCGTCGCATACGGCGACCGTATCCGGCCGCCCACGTGATGGACGAGCCGTTTTCCTCCAGCCCGGCCGCGCCTCCCCGATGCCTCACCTCCCCGCATGGCCCCGGCCCTCCCGTGGTCTTCGGCGACCGGCCGTCTCCTCGGCGCGCCGGATCACCCGGAGGGCGACCGGGTCAGGAGACCCCGGCCTCGCGCATGTCGCGCACCTCCCGCTTGAGCTCCTTGATCTCGTCGCGGAGCCGGGCGGCGACCTCGAACTGGAGGTCGGCGGCGGCCTGGTGCATCTGCTCGGTGAGCGACTCCATCAGCGCCTCCAGCTGGGCCCTGGGCATCTCTCCGGCGATCGTCTTGGCGTGCTGGCCCGCCTGCTTGATCGCGAAGCCGGGGACCGGTGCCTTGCCGCGCGACTGCTGGCGGCCGCTGCCGCCGAGGAGCTGGGCGGTGTCGGCGTCCTCGCGGTTGAGCGAGTCGAGGATGTCGGCGATCTTCTTGCGGAGCGGCTGCGGGTCGATGCCGTTGGCCTCGTTGTAGGCGATCTGCTTGGCCCGGCGGCGGTTGGTCTCGTCGATCGCCCGCTCCATGGAGGGGGTGACCCGGTCGGCGTACATGTGCACCTGGCCGGAGACGTTTCTGGCCGCGCGGCCGATGGTCTGGATCAGGGAGGTCTCCGAACGCAGGAAGCCCTCCTTGTCGGCGTCGAGGATGGCCACCAGCGACACCTCGGGCAGGTCGAGGCCCTCGCGGAGCAGGTTGATGCCGACCAGCACGTCGAACTCGCCCATCCGCAGCTCGCGCAGCAGCTCGATGCGGCGCAGGGTGTCGACCTCGCTGTGCAGGTAGCGGACCCGGATGCCGAGCTCCAGCAGGTAGTCGGTGAGGTCCTCGGACATCTTCTTGGTCAGCGTGGTGACCAGGACCCGCTCGTCCTTCTCGGTGCGGGTGCGGATCTCGTGGACCAGGTCGTCGATCTGCGACTTGGTCGGCTTGACGATCACCTCGGGGTCGATCAGGCCGGTCGGCCGGATGACCTGCTCGACCACGTCGCCCTTGGAGCGGCCCAGCTCGTAGGAGCCGGGGGTGGCCGACAGGTAAACCGTCTGGCCGATCCGCTCCAGGAACTCCTCCCACTTCAGCGGGCGGTTGTCCATCGCGGACGGCAGGCGGAAGCCGTGGTCGACGAGTGTGCGCTTGCGGGAGGCGTCTCCCTCGTACATCGCGCCGATCTGCGGGACGGTCTGGTGGGACTCGTCCAGGACCAGCATGAAATCTTCGGGGAAGTAGTCGAGCAGGGTGTTGGGCGCGCTGCCCGGGGTGCGGCCGTCCATGTGGCGCGAGTAGTTCTCGATGCCGGAGCAGGTGCCGATCTGGCGCATCATCTCCAGGTCGTAGGTGGTGCGCATGCGCAGCCGCTGGGCCTCCAGGAGCTTGCCCTGGCGCTCCATGGTCTCCAGGGTCTCGGCCAGCTCGGCCTCGATGCCCCGGATGGCGCTCTCCATCCGCTCGGCGCCCGCGACGTAGTGGGAGGCGGGGAAGATGTAGAGCTCCTCGTCCTCGGTGATCACCTCGCCGGTGAGCGGGTGCATGGTCGCGAGCTTCTCGATCTCGTCGCCGAACATCTCGATCCGGACCGCGAGCTCTTCGTACTTGGGGATGATCTCGACGGTGTCGCCGCGCACCCGGAAGGTGCCCCGGGTGAAGGCCATGTCGTTGCGGGTGTACTGCATGTCGACCAGGCGGCGCAGCAGGGTGTCGCGGTCGATCTCCTGGCCGACCTTGAGCCTGACCATGCGGTCGACGTACTCCTGCGGGGTGCCCAGGCCGTAGATGCACGACACGGAGGCCACCACGATCGTGTCGCGGCGGGTCAGCAGCGAGTTGGTCGCCGAGTGGCGCAGCCGCTCGACCTCCTCGTTGATCGAGGAGTCCTTCTCGATGTAGGTGTCGCTCTGCGGGACGTACGCCTCGGGCTGGTAGTAGTCGTAGTAGGAGACGAAGTATTCGACCGCGTTGTTGGGCAGCATCTCGCGCAGCTCGTTGGCGAACTGCGCGGCGAGCGTCTTGTTGGGCTGGATGACCAGGGTCGGCCGCTGGAGTCGCTCGATCAGCCAGGCGACCGTGGCGGTCTTGCCCGTGCCCGTGGCGCCCAGCAGGACGTTGTCCCGGTCACCGGCCTTGACGCGCCGTTCGAGCTCGGCGATCGCGGCGGGCTGGTCGCCCGATGGGGTCATGTCGGTGACGACCTCGAAGGGTGCCACCTTGCGCTGCAAATCTGTTACCGGCCTCACCTGTCCCACTGTAGGTGGCGTGACCGACAATCCTTCTTCATAGGTCCGCGCACCCGCGGGCCGCCGTCAACCACACGGTCCGTGTACGGGCGGACCGCCGTCAACCACACAGGTCCGCGTACAGGCGGACCGCCGTCAACCGCGTGGCAAGCGATCCGCAAGCGGGATCCCCTTGACTGTCTCGCGTGCCAATGATCACAAAGCGTGATATATCGGGCTTCCGATCTATCACTGACCCGGAGGTGTGATGTCCCGGCCAAGAGAAGCCGCGCAGTACGCGAGGGCCGCAGCCCAGGCCATAGGACAGGGCGGCGACGTGCGCCAGATGGTCGGCCAGGCCGTGGGCCAGTACGCCGGCCAGGCAGCGGGACAGTACGCGGGCCAGGTGGCCGAGCAGTTCGTGGGCCAGGGGAGCACCGGGAACACCGGCGGCTCCGCCGGTGAGAAGGGCTTCGCGCTCAACCCCTCCGACTTCGTGGCCGCCCGCGACCAGGGCTCGTCCCTGGGCACGGTCATCGAGGCCCGCAGCGCCGCGCTCAACGAGGCCGGGGAGATCGTCAACCGGAGCTTCAGCGGCAAGGGCCCGAACGGCGAGCCGGTCCACGTCATCTCCCCCGTGGTCATCCCCAAGGGCACCACCGCCAGGGTGGTCGTCCCGCTGGTCGTGCTGGCCGGGCTCGGCCTGGTCGGGCTCGTCGCCACCGGGCTGCCCGAGGGGGCCCGGGTGCTGTTCGGCCCGCACTACTGGGCCGTGCTGGTGCTGGCCGCGGCGTTCCTGTGGTGGCGCAGGAGCGTGGTCATGGTGCCCGAGGGCTGCAAGGCCCTGATCACGAAGTTCGGCAAGCTCGTGCAGATCGCCGAGCCGGGCCGGGTGACGCTGTTCAACCCGTGGAAGCGGGTCAGCTACATCGTCAACACCACCCGCGAGTACCCCTTCAACGCCCCCATCCGTGAGGCCCCCACCCAGCAGGGCGTCAAGGCCAGCGTGGACCTGTTCCTGCAGTTCCGGATCGAGGACCCGGCCGAGTTCATCTTCGTGCTCGGCTCGGTGGGCGGCTTCCAGGCCAAGCTGCAGAACGCCATCAGCGAGGTCACCCGCTCCCTCATCTACGCCCAGCGCGCCGAGGAGATCTACGACCTGGTCGGCGAGAGCACCATGGGCATGCTGGACAACCTCAACCAGCAGTTCCTGCCCGCCGTGCGGCTCACCGACGTCAACATCACGCACGCCGAGCCCTCCAGCCAGGAGTACCGGATGGACCTGGCCGCCCCCGAGATGATCAGGGTCGCCAAGGAGGCGTACACCTACGAGTACGAGCTCCAGCTGCGCAAGGAGCAGAACGAGGGCGACCTGATCAAGGAGCTGGCCGGGCTGCAGGAGCAGCTGTCGGCCATCCACGCCGAGATCGCCGGGCACCAGGCCAGGATCGACACCGCGCTGGAGCGCGCCTCCCACCAGGCCAAGGCCCAGGGCGGCCAGCGGCTGGTGGAGGCCGAGGCCGTCGCCAAGGCCAACGCGGCGCTGCTGGAGGCCCAGGCGCTCGACATCCGCTCGCTGAGCGCCGCCGAGGCGCCGGAGATCCTCGACTACCGCTTCCAGCAGGACCTGCTCGACAAGCTGGAGTCCGTCGCCTCGCACCTGCCGCGCCTGGTGCAGGTCGGCGACGCCGTCGACATCGACCTGCTCGCGCTGGCCAGGCAGCTGGTCGGCAACCCCGAGGCCCAGCTGTTCTCCCAGGCGGACATGGCCGCGATCAGGGCCCGGATGAACGAGATCGGCGGCCGCGTCGAGGAGCGCGGGGCGGAGATCGGCTCCCTGCTCAACCCGCCCGCAGACACCCCCGCCCCCGTCGTGGGACAGGTCGCCCAGGAAGAGGTCCGATGAGCGGCAGAGAGTTCTCCAAGATCAAGGAATCCCTGGCCACCTGGTCGGAGATCCGCCAGCTGCTGCGCGGCGGCGAGTCGGGCCAGCTCGTCCCCGTGGTGATCCCCAAGGACCGCCGCGGCTTCGCCTGGGTGGCGTTGCTCTTCCTCGCCCTCTACCTGGCCGGCACGGCGGTGTTCGCCGACGGGGCGATCTCCTTCCTCGCCGCCGTCGGAGCACTGTTCTCCCTGGTCGCGGCGCTGGTGTGGCTCTGGCGCCGGGCGATCATCGAGATCGAGGAGGGCACCACGGGCGTGCGCAGCCGGTGGGGCGCCATCGTCGGCACGCTGTCCCCCGGACGCCACTACCTGTGGCTGCCCTGGGACCGGGTCGACGCGGTGGTCGACACCTCCACCGAGATCCCCTACTCCGCGCCGATCGTGGCCTGCCCGACGGCGGAGAACGTCCCGCTCAAGTCCATCGAGTTCTTCCTGAAGTTCCGCATCGTCGACCCGGTGGCCTTCGTCCGTACGATCGGCGCCGGTAACTTCGACCTGGTGCTCAGCAGCGCCGTACAGGACGCCATCCGCCAGCGCAGCCGCCTGGTGAACACCGAGCGCGCCTACGACCTGCGCGGGTCCGACGTCGGCGACATGCAGGAGCTCCTCACCCGCCAGCTCGGCCGGTACGGCGTGCGCATCACCGGCGCCAACATCCCCGACGTGCAGCTGCCCGACCAGTACCAGCAGCATCTGGCCACCCGCGAGAAGGTCGCCAAGGAGCTGTCGGCCTTCGAGCGCGAGTGGGAGCTCACCCGCAAGCGCAGGATCGACACCCTGCTGATGGAGATCGAACGTTCCAAAAAGACGCGGGACGCGCGTATCGTCGAGGTGAGAGCCGCCGCCAACACCGCCCGTAAGGACGTCGCCCGCATGCTGGAGGAGCACGAGACCGAGGCGCAGCGGGTGCGCTGGGAGATCGAGGCGAAGGGCCGGGCCGAGCTCACCTCCGCCGAGAACGAGGCGAAGGGGCTGCGCAGGCTGGCCGACTCCTACCGCGACAACCGCGCGGTGCTCCAGTACGAGCTGGCCCGCCGCAGGCTCGACGTGGGCGCCAGGCTCGCCGAGAGCGCCCCGCGCCCCGTCGTCGTCCGCACCTCCGGCGCCTCCGGCGACCCCTCCGCCCTGTCCACCCTGCTCCTGGCCCAGATCCTGCCCCGGCTGAACGACGGCGGCGGCGACGGCGGCAACGGCCAGGTCAGGCCGCAGAACCAGAACCCCTGATGAGAACAATCTCCAACCCCTGGGAGTCCTAGATGGTGTTCCGTAAGTTGATGGCCGCGTTCGGCGCCGGTGTCGAGGTCGACACCGTGCTGCAGAACTCGCAGGTGCGGCCCGGCGAGGTCCTGCGCGGGCAGGTCAACTTCCGCGGCGGCGGCTCCGACTACAAGGTCGAGGGCATCTTCATCGACTTCACCGCCGTCGTCGAGGTCGAGAGCGGCGACAACGAGTACAAGTCGACGTACAGCTTCCTGCGCCAGCAGATCACCGGCTCCTTCCACCTCGCCGCGGGCGCCCCGCAGTCGGCCCCCTTCGAGATCCAGGTCCCCTGGGAGACCCCGATCAGTGCCATCGGCGGCCACCCGCTGCGCGGCATGCAGCTCGGCGTCTCCACCGAGCTCGCCCTGGCGGGCGCGCTCGACAAGGGCGACCTCGACCCGCTGTTCGTCAACCCGCTGCCCGCCCAGGACCACGTCCTCGGCGCGCTGGACAACCTCGGCTTCCGCTTCAAGAAGGCCGACCTGGAGCGGGGCACCCTGCACGGCTCGCGCATGCCGTTCTTCCAGGAGATCGAGTACTACGCGGGCCACGACTACCGTCGCCACTTCAACGAGCTGGAGCTCACCTTCATCGCCGGCCCCCAGTCCATGGACATCATCCTGGAGGCCGACAAGCGTGGCAGCTTCGGCTCCAGCCACGACACCTTCAGCCGCTTCACCGTCCACTACAACGACCACCCGGGCCAGGTGGAGCAGTCGCTGCGCGGCGGCCTGCAGTCGATGGCCCAGAAGCGCGGCTGGTTCTAGCCTTCCTCGCCTCCTCGTGAGTCCTCCTCGCGAGTGACGGGTGTGCCCTGGTCGCCGGGGCACACCCGTCTCGCCGTTCGTACGGCTTTCGCCGTTCGTAGGGCTTTCGCTGTTCGTAGGGCGCGTGAGAAGCACCGGGGACGGGTCGGGGCCACCGCCCGCGTACCGGATCGTGCCCCGCGCGTGTGCTCGCGAAGGCCGGACGCCGGATCGGCCGACCCGCCGGGCCGCGACTCCTTCCTGTCTGCCGTAGGGTTCCCGGCAAAGAGCGGCCGGTGGCCGCGGTACGGGCGGGGGCTGTGAGTGGGCGCGGATGACGGCGACGTGACGGTGGCCGCCGCGCGGGCGGGCGACGAGTCCGCGTTCGCCGCGCTCGTCGAGCGTCACCGCGGTGAGCTGCGGGTGCACTGCTACCGGATGCTGGGCTCGTTCGACGAGGCGGAGGACCTGACGCAGGAGACGTTCCTGCGCGCGTGGCGGAACCTCGGCGGTTTCGAGGGGCGCTCGACGTTCCGGGCCTGGCTGTACCGGATCGCGACGAACGCCTGCCTCGACGTCCTCGACGGCCGGGCGCGCCGGGTGCTCCCCCGCCACCTGTCGGGACCGTGGGATCCGAGTGCCGCGCTGCCACCTCCCAGTGACATCGCCTGGCTGCAGCCGTTCCCCGACGGGCTGTGGGAGCCGGTCGCGCCGAGCGAGACCGAGCCGGACTCCGTGGCCGTCACCAGGGAGACGATCGAGCTGGCGTTCCTGGCCGCGCTCCAGCACCTGCCCGCCCGGCAGCGGGCGGCGCTGATCCTGCGCGACGTGCTCGGCTGGCCCGCCAAGCAGGTCGCGGCGCTGCTGGAGGGCAGCGTGGCGTCGGTGAACAGCGCGTTGCAGCGGGCCCGGACGACGCTGAGGGAGCACCTGCCCGAACACCGCCTCGACTGGGCGCCGCCGACGGAGCCCACCGAGCGGGAGCGTGCGGTGCTGCGGCGCTACATGGACGCGATGGAACGCGCCGATCTCGCCGCGGTCGCCGACCTGCTGGCCGAGGACGTACGGGCGGAGATGCCTCCGTGGCCCATGTGGTTCCGGGGCCGCGACGCGGTCGTGGCGGCGCTGGCGGAGAGCTGGGACACCGGCTCGCCCGACCATGTCGGGCGGTTCCGGATGCTGCCCACCCGCGCCAACCGGCAGCCGGCCGTGGCGACCTACGTACGGCGCCCCGGCGAGCCCGCCTACCGCGCCTTCGGGATCGGCGTGCTGCGGATCGAGGACGACCGGATCGCGGAGATGACCGCCTTCCACGATCTGAGCCTGTTCCCGGTGTTCGCCCTGCCCATGACGTTGTCCCCCGAAGGTTCTCCTGAAGACTCTCCTGAAGGCCGATGAGTTTTCGCGCGATCCGCCGTCTCAGAACGGGTCAACCAGAACTGATCCTGACGGAGGCACCTCATGGGCAAGATGCTGTATTCGGTCACCATGTCGCTGGACGGCTTCATCGCGGGTCCGGGCGGGGACATGTCCTGGCTGACCGGGCTCCTCGGCCCCGATCCGGCGGTGGACGAGCTCGTCGACGAGATCGGCGCGCTTCTCGTCGGCAACCGAACCTTCCGCGGCGACGACCCCCACCGGGACACCGACAAGGAGGGCAAGCCGT
The DNA here is from genome assembly GCF_059358815.1 of Streptosporangium nanhuense. Classification (NCBI taxonomy): domain Bacteria; kingdom Bacillati; phylum Actinomycetota; class Actinomycetes; order Streptosporangiales; family Streptosporangiaceae; genus Streptosporangium; species Streptosporangium nanhuense. Next base: position 574,154 of record NZ_JCADBG010000002.1, on the reverse strand, counting down.
TCGGCGGCGGGTGGACCGGGCCGCAGTTCGTGCTCATCCACCAGATCCCGGACACGCCGATGCCGGGCATCACCTTCGTCGGCGACCTCGACAGCGGCGTCGCCGCGGCCAAGGCCGCCGCGGGTGACAAGTACGTCAACATCCTCGGCGCCCACGTCGCCCGGCAGTGCCTAGAGGCGGGTGTGCTCGACGAGATCCTCGTGTTCATCGCGCCCGTCATGCTCGGCGACGGCGTCCGGCTGTTCGACCACCCGGGCGGGACCAACGTCAGGCTGGAACGCATCGCCCTGACCCACGTGCCGCACGCGACGAGCATCCGGTTCCGCGTCGTCCGATGAGCCGCCCCCGGGCGGCGGGACGCCCGGCCGGTCAGCCGGCCGGCGTCCTGCCGCCTCGGACGGAGCCGTCGCCGGTGGCGGCGGTGAGACGCTCGGCGGCCGCTGCCACCGGCGCCCCCGGGGCTTTCACAGGTCCAGCTGGTACTGGAACGTCCTGTGGGTGGGCCGGTAGCCGAGCGAGTCGTTGACGGCCCGCATGTGGGTGTTGCTGTCGGCCGTGTCCGCGAGCAGGCCACCCAGGTCCGGGTAGCGTTCGCGGGCCTGCCGGATGGCCTCGGCCTTCATCCACCTGGCCAGGCCGTGGCCGCGGTGTTCCGGCAGGACCCCCGTGCCGTAGTGCTGGCCGTCGCCCTTGCCGTCACCGGGGACGACCAGCTCGGTGAACCCGGCGATCGAGCCGTCGGACTCGTCGACGGCGACGACCGTGTGGAGCGACTCGCCACGGTCCGCGATGGCCTTGGCGGCCGCCCTGACCCGTTCGACGTCCCAGACCACGACCCCGTAGTCGGTGTCGTCCATCGGCATGTCGTCCATCGCCCGGCGGGAGGCGGTGAAGGTGCCGGCCAGCTCGTCCGGCACCGTCCCGTCCCAGGAACGCAGCCGGTATCCGGCGGGCGGGCCGACCACGGCGGCGTCCACGGTGTCCACGGTGTCCACGGTGTCCACGGCGACATCGGCCAGCGCGAGCCTCGCGTACGTCAGGGTGAGCACCTTCCTGAACCCCCTGGCCGCCAGGAACAGGTCGCCCGGCGTACCGGCGTCGGCCTGGGCCAGCACGCAGCGCCGCCCTTCCGACTCGGCACCCGCCACCGCCCGCGCCAGCAGCTCGGAGCCGACGCCCGCGCGCCGCTCGGCCGGGTGCACGTTCAGCTCCAGCTCGGCCAGGTGGTCCTGGCCCTCCCGCTCGAACAGGCGCAGGAACGCCGACCCCACCGGGGCTCCGTCACCGCCGGAGGCCAGCCACACCAGGCGGCGGCTGGACGCGCCCGGGTGAGGATCGGCCAGCGGGACGATCTGAATCGACAAGTCAACTCCATCTTCTGGTTTTGACGACCGAGCCATTCGCAAAGGCTCAGAACCTCAGGGTGAGCGAGGTGAAGCACACGGCGACGTAATCATGACAGCAAGCGCGTCCTCCTACCCCAGGCGATTCGCCCAGAAATGTCAGACCGCGGCTAGAAGATGATCAGCACCTACTTGATCACCGAATCTCGGGAAAGGACCTGTGACGTGGACGACACCCCTCCCTTCTTCGAAGGCCCCTTCGACAGCGACGAGGCCTTTGACGCCATCACGGACCTGGCGGGAAAGGACGACGCCGCCACGACGATGGCCGAGTCGCTCGACGCGTTCGTGCGCGAGAACGAGGAGTACGCCGAGGAGGGAGCCGTGGATGAGGCGTTGGCTCTCGCGTGCCTGGTCGCCGCCCGGATCTCCGGCATCGCTCCGGACGAGGCCGCCCATCACTGGCTGGACCGCACTCCCCTCACCGTCTCCGACGACCTGCGTCGGCTGGCCGTCGCCGCGTTCGCCCTGGCCACCCGTTCGCGGGACAACTGGCTCAGCGAGGTCCGAGCCGAGGACTGGCAGGCGTTCATGGAGCACCTGGAGCCCTACCGCAAGGCTCTCCACGGTGAGCCGCAGGACCCGCCCGTCCCGCTCGTCCCGGACTTCTCCCGCCTGGGGAAGCAGTGGCTGCGGGCGTACTGGAGTATCGACGGCCGAAGCCTGCCGGACGACACCGCCTACGCGGACGTGGCGGAACGCCTCGTCCTGGCCGTCAACGACGACCCGGCCTGGCTCGCGTGGTGGCGTCCCGCCGGCCTGCAGGAGCTCACCGTCTTCGGACAGCTCACGCCGGGCGCGTACGCGGAACGGATCTCTCGTGGCCGCACCACGGCCGAGGCCTGGATCGACTTCGGCCGTTCCTACGAGGACCTCGGGGAATCCGTCACTCAGCGGGTCTTCGACGATGTCCACACGGCCTTGGCCGCCACGGGCCGCCACCTCGGCCTCGACCTCGTCCCTCCGCTTCCCGCACTGCCGGTGTGACGTCATGCCTTCGTCCGCCGGCCGGGAGCAGGATGCTGGGAAGAATCGACGTGAAACGGTACGAGGTACCCGAGGTGTCACCGCACCTGCGCACCGCCGGCGCGCTCATGACCCGCTACCGGACGATGAACATCGGCCTGACCGACGCGATGAACGCGGCTCTGGCGGCCGAGTTCCGGACCGACGCCGTCTTCACCCTGGATCGTGAACACTTCCGTGCGATCCGCCCGCTCACCGGCCACGAGTGCTTTCGGCTCCTGCCCGACGACATCTGACGAAACCGACGGCGTCGGCCACGGAGCGAACCGCCGGCTCGCCGATCCGGCCGGTGGCCGGCGACACGGAAGACGCACGATCCCCGTCGCCGGGATCAACACACCTTGCGGGCGAGGGTGAGCATGTGACCGCTGACGCCCAACAGGGAGGGGACCGACTCCAGGCGACGCTGGGCGTCGAGCATGAGAGCGCGGCGACCGGGGTCGTCGAGCCAGTCGTCGATGTCGCCGTACAGCCAGAACGGCCCCTGCAGGCCGTAGCGGGCGACATCGGGAAGGCCCGCATCGGCGAACTCGGCCGGGACGTCGTCAGGATCATGGCAGTAGCCGGTGAACCCCGACCGCACGTGGGATATGACCCCGTCCAGCGCGGCCGAGCGCGCTATCTCCCGGTATTCCTCCAGCAGGTACGAGCCCTGATAGATCATGTCGTGCATGGCCGCGTAGCGGCTGATGGTCGCGGCGGCCACCAGGCCGCCGGGCCGCACCACCCGTACCGCCTCGGCCAGGGCGCGGACCCGGTCGGCCCGGTCGGCGAGGTGGTAGAGCGGGCCCAGGAGCAACGCCACGTCCACGCTCTCGTCGGGCACCGGCAACTCCCTGGCGTCCCCCTGCCTCGCGGTGACCCCGCCCAACCTCGCCGCCCGCTCCACGTGCAGCGGCATGGGATCGATCAGCTCGACCCGGTATCCGTCGGCGGCGAGCCACTCCGCGTGCACCCCGGTGCCGCCACCCACATCCAGCACGTCGGCCGGAGCCGGAGGCAGCGCCCGGCGCAGCACATCCTGCGTCCGCCACAGTTCCAGCCGCCCACGGCCCGCGCGAAGCCTGCCGTCTTCCCTGTCCTGCCCGTAATAAGCGAGCAGTTCCGGTGTCGTCTCCATACCCGATCATGCCCCTCCGCCCCTCGGAAAAACGAATCGAACGGCCGGGCGAACAATAGACATATGCCCTAATGTCCAAGAGCATGAAAATCCGCGTGATCATCGCGACGGCCGCCGCCTCCGTCCTGCTCTTCCCCGGTACGGCCACCGCCCTCACATATCCGGTCGAGGACGCCCCGCTCCTGACCGGCAACTCCCTCTACTCCGCCGGCAGGCTCCCCGCCGCGGGGTGCGCCGACAGACCCGCCAAGGGTAAGAGCCTCGCCTCCGTCAAGAAGTACGTCAAAGCGCTCTTCACCTGTATGAACAACGCCTGGCTCCCGTACCTGAAGGAGGCCGATCTGTCGTCCGTGCAGCCCAGCCTGGAGATGACGGGGACCGTTCTGGAGAAGGACGCCAGGCGCGCCTGTTTCGGGGCCAAGATGAGCCCCGCGAGGTCGGAGGCCGTCAACTGCTATGGGATCTACATCTCCGTACACATCCGTCCTGACTGGATCAAGGCATCCGATGACCTTCCGATCCTCGCGGAGCTGAGCTCCGCCTACGGCGAGTACGTGCAGCACGCGGCCGACATCAGGGAGGGCTACAACGCCCTGCACGCCGACGACGACAAGGAGATCCAGGAGCAGCTCCGCCGCTACAGCCTGCAGGCGAACTGCCTGGGCGGGATCACCGCGAAGGGCGTGTGGCACGCCCTCGGCTACCCCGCCAAGGACGCCCGGCGCCTGCTGGATCTCGCCAGGGTCGATGCCGACGCCCCCAAGGGCAAGGATCGTTACTTCGGCAAGGGCGCCAACGTCGCCTACTGGACCAAGCGGGGCTACTCCACCTCCGACCCCAAGTCCTGCAAAACCTGGAACGCTCCCTCCGCCAAGGTCTCGTAACCCGCTCCCGGACCTTCCCCTGCCCACGGCTGTTCCCGCTCGTCGTCAAGCCTGTCCCGCACCGAACCGGGCTTACCCGCCCGGCTCGACGACGCCGTGCTCGTAGGCGTAGATGACCGCCTGGACGCGGTCGCGGCAGCCGGTCTTGGCCAGCAGGCCGGCCACGTGGGTCTTGACGGTGGAGACGCTCACCGCCAGGGTGCGCGCGATCTCCAGGTTGGACATCCCCCGGGCGAGGAGCACGAGCGTGTCGTGCTCTCGTCCGGTCAGCTCGGGCAGCGGGGCGGGCCGGCGGACCCTGCCGGAGGCGCGGGCGAACTCGGCGATGAGGCGGCGGGTGACCGACGGCGCGACGAGGCCCTGGCCGGAGGCGACCACCCGGACGGCCTCGACGAGCTGGTCGGGCTCGATGTCCTTGAGCAGGAAGCCCTGAGCTCCGTTGCGCAGCGCGTCGAAGACGTACTCGTCGAGATCGAACGTCGTCACGACCAGCACCGTTATCGGGTGCTCGACGGCGAGCCCGGCGAGCCGAGCGGTGGCGGCGATGCCGTCCAGGACCGGCATCCGCACGTCCATCAGGACCAGGTCGGGCCTGACCCGGGTGGCGACCCGCACCGCGGCCTCACCGTCGGCGGCCTCACCGACGATCTCGATGTCGGGCTCGGACTCCAGGATCGTGCGAAATCCCGCCCTGACGACAGCCTGGTCATCGGCGATCACGACCCTGATCGTCAACGCTCCTCCACGGGGCCATGGGTCCACGCGTCCACGGGGAAGTCGGCGGCGACCTGCCAGCCGCCCTCGGAGTGCGGCCCGACGACGAGGCTACCGCCCGCGTGCCGGACCCGCTCGCGCATGCCGAGCAGACCGTAACCACCGTTGGCACCTCCACCGAGGGCGGGCCCGGCAGGATTCTTACCCTCGGGCGGACGTGGTGGCGCGGCGTTGCGTACGGTCACCCGCACGGCCCGGTCCTCGAACACGGTCACCACGGTCACCGCGGCACCGGATGCGTGCCGCCGGGCGTTGGTCAGCGCCTCCTGCAGGAGGCGGGAGGCCGCGAGGTCGGCGGTGACCGGCAGCGGGCGCGGCTCACCTCGGACGTGCGTCTCGACCGTCATGCCGCTCTCGCGGGAGCGACGCACGATCTCCTCCATCCGGGCGAGTGTCGGAACCCGTCCGTCGCCGGTGTCGGGGTCGGTGCCGTTCTCGCGCATGAGCCCGACCAGGGCGCGCAACGCGGTGAGGGTCTCGCGGCCCTGCGCCCGGATCGCGCGCAGGGTCTCGCGGGCCGCCTCGGGGTCGCGGTCGAGCTGCCGGTCGGCGGCACCCGCCTGGACGACGATCGCGGACAGGTCGTGGGCGGCGATGTCGTGCAGCTCCCTCGCGATCCTGGCGCGCTCCTCCAGTACGGCGGCCCTGGCCCGCTCCTCCCGCTCGTGCTCGATGCGGGCCGCTGTCCTGGCCGCGCCCGCCCTTCGCGCCTGTACGTGGAAGCCCACCATGGCGGGTGCCGAGTAGGCGGCCACCACCGCGGCCGCCATGGCCGGACCGTCCATGTGAGAGACGCCCCAGAACGTCAGCAGCCCACCGACGTCCCCACCGGCCGCGGTGATCGCCAGACCGCCCAGCAGGTGGGCGACGCAGGCAACGGCGACGATCAGGGTGGCTCTGGGCGGCGGAAGCAGGCTAGCGACCGTGTAAGCGCACACCACCACGCCCACTCCCAGCAGCGGCGGCCGGGTGGGCAGCGCGGCCCCGACCAGCGGGATCACCGTCGCGACGACCAGCGCGGCACCGGGCCACCTGCGGCGTACGGCGATCGTGGCCAGGTCGGCGGTGGCCAGCAGGTAACCGCAGCCGACCGCCCATGCGGGCAGCACGGCCAGCGCGGCCCGTACCTCCCCGGACACGAAGACGAGCAGCAGCCGCGTCAGGCTGAGCGCCGCCAGGACTACGGCGACCAAGGTGTCGCGACCCTGGGGTGTGCGGATTCCGAGCCGCGCCGTCGCCCCGATCCACCACCTCATGCCCCTGCGCGCCCTCTTCCTCTCCGGCCGGCACCATCACCCTCGTCGGCACCCTCGCTGACACCGGCATCGGCACCGGTACCGGCACCGATGCCTGCGTCGGTACCTGTACCTGTACCGGTGCCTGCGCTGATGCCTGTGCTGCTACCGGTACTCGTGCCCGTGTCGGCACGAGTGCGGGTACGGGTGTGGGCGCGGGTACGGGGACCGCCGATCGGCAGCCACTGCCAGTATGTGACGCACCGCCACGCCCACTCCAGTGGACCGTAGCCGAACACCCGTAGCCACAGGATGCTCACGCCCGCCTGGAAGACCAGAATGCAGACGCCCAGGAGCACCGCCAGATCCCATGAGGACGAGTCACGCAACCCGATGGCCGTTCCGATCGGGACGAACAGCAGGGCGGCGCTGAAGTAGTTGGTGAGCGCCATACGCCCCATCGGGGCCAGCACCCACGAGAGCGCGGCACCGATCCGAGTCCGTAGCAGGAGCAGGAACCCGGCCGTGTAGCAGGCGGCGGTGGCGAGCGAGAGGACCATGCCGAGCCTGATCTGCGCGATGTCGGGCGGCCCCAGCACGATCAGCCCGTAGGTCAGCAGGGCGATGACCAGCGCCGCGACCCCCAAGCCGATAAAATGACCGCGACTCTCCTCCAGCCTCTCCGGCACCCGCAACTCGGCGAGCGCGAATCCCAGTGCGAACAGGCCGGGCAACAGCCCCAGACCGCCGACACCGGCCAGCACCCCCGCGACGGTCAACAGCACTCCGGCCACGAACAGGGCACGCCCAGGCAGATAGCTGAGCGGCAGCAGGATGAGCAGCCCCGTAATGGCGAACGGCAGGAGCACCTCACCCGGCTGCAACAGGTGCAGAACGCCACCCAGCACAGCCAGTGCGACGAACCGCCGGACCAGAAGCAGCCGAGGCCGCTCCGAACGCCTCATCGCGGACCGCAGGAAGATCCCGAATCCCACGCCGAACAGCAGATAGAAGATGGGATAGAAGCGGCCGTAGAAGAACAGGCGCAGCGGCGTGGGCAACTGACCCGCGAAGGCGAACATCTCCATGGTCTGCGGGATGTTGATGAAGATGATCCCGCACAGCGCGAAGCCGCGGAGCGCGTCGAGGGCGGCGATCCGCTGCTTCGGCGCGACCGGTGCGTGCCGTGCGGGCTGCACCGGGACGTGTCGTGCGGGCTGTGTGGGGACATCGGGATCCGGCATGGCAACACCATCGCCGAAACCGGCCGCCCACCGCTTCGGGCGAGCGGCTACTTTCGCTTCCTCCGCAAGACCCAATGCGTCGATCCTCGGCTCATCCGCAGGGTCAGGATCGCCGGGCCGGGCCGGCAGAGCTGAGTACCGGCACGGCACAACAAATTAAATCGCCGGGTCAGCAGGGAGGCGGGTGCCGTATCGGAGAGTTGAACGAGTGACGGCGACAATTTATGCGCTCGCCACGCACATGCGCGCCAGGAAACACGACCGCACCTTACGATCGAATCAGCGGCCCCCTCGAACCCATACGCTGTTATTTCAATGGCCGATTCTCGCGTTCCCTCTCGGCCGCCAGGCGACGCGCCATTTCCCCCAGGGTGCCCGCGCACATCACGTTGGACAGATGCCTTCCGTCGAGAACCTCCTCGGACAGACTGTGGCGGCGTACGGCGTAATAGCCACCTCCCGCAGCCTCTGAGATGAGCCAATGCCTGCCGTACCGGGCGACGAGGATGGCTATCGTCCCGGGTTTCGCGTCGTCCGGTGTGCCGGTCATCGCCGTCCCAACTGGAACCAGACGACGCGTCCCGCCGCACCTTCGTACCAGCCCCACGACAGGGCCACCTCGCTGACCAGCCAGAGCCCACGGCCACCCTCGGCGTCCTCGTCAGGCTCGGCCGGGAGCACAGGTACGCAGGTGGAGGACCCCTCGTCGATCACCGCCACCCGGATGACGTCACCAAGGTTCGCCACCACGACCGTCACCCGACCTCCGGCGCGTCCCGACTCCGAATGCCTGACCGCATTGGAGAGCAGCTCGCTGACCAGAAGCTCGGCGTCGTACGTATCAAGCCGGCCCGAGTCTTCCAACACCGTTCGCACGTATCGCCGGGCCGAGGAAACCGACTCGGCCACCCCGGGCAGATGCACCCGGCCCAGCAGGCCGAGCCCGGGAACTGTTTCAGCACCCATCGGATCACCGCCATTTCCGTGAGGGTGCAGACGTCGAAAATTCGCCTGCCCCAATGACTCCATTATCCGGGCGAATTGTCCTTTTGGTTCCCTCGCATCGCCCGGATAAAGTCTTGGCCTATAGAGTGCACACAGTTATGCTGCCGTTGCAGAACAGATCGGCCGACGAATTGACGACGAAAAGCCACACGAGCTGTAGGCGTTTGTCGTTCATTCGACGGCCGACGTCATCGCGACGATTGGGAGGCGAACATGGGAAATGATCTCGACCCACGCCTGACACCGGCTCAGCGCTTCGGCCGCGAGCTGGGACGGGCTCGCAGGGAGGCGGGCCTGTCGCAGGCCCGACTGGGTGATCATCTGGGCGTCTCGTCGTCGTTCATCGGGCACATCGAGACCGGCAACCGGAGGCCCGGCACCAAGCTGGCGGCCGACTTCGACAGGTTCTTCAAGACGGACGACCTCTTCACCCACCTCTGCCGCAACATCACCGCCCCCACCGGGCCGGCCTGGTTCCTCAGATGGTCCGACGAGATCGAGCCCCGGGCCCGCGTGCTGCGAAGTTGGGATCCCCTGCTGGTCTCCGGTCTGCTCCAGACGGAGAACTACGCGCGAGCCGTTGTCCGTGGCGGCTTGGCGGGTTCGGAGGAGGAGGTCGAAGACCAGGTCGGCGCCCGCATGCGCAGGCAACTGATTCTCAAGAAGGACAACCCACCCGTCCTGTGGACCCTTCTCGACGAGTGGGTGCTCCGCCGCCCCATCGGAGGCCCCGAGGTCATGTGCGAGCAGCTCGACCATCTCATGACCATCGCCGGCCGTCAGAACGTGACGATACAAATCGTCCCGCACGACACCTCCTGCACGACCGGCCTGATGTCCGGATTCGTGCTCGCCCAGCTGGCTGACGCGCCGACCGCCGTCTCCGTGGAGTCTGCCGGGGAAGGTGAAGTGTCGGCGGAACACAAACTGGTGGGCGTCGTCTGGGACAGATATGACAGGATCCGAGCAGAGGCGCATCGTCCCGGACAGTCGCTAGAGATGATCAAAGAAGCGAGGGACCAATGGAAGCAGCAGACCTGACCGGCCCTGACCTCTCCGGGGCCGCCTGGAAGAAGAGCTCCCTCAGCGGCGAGAGCGGTGGAAACTGCGTCGAGGTCGCCGGAAACCTCCCGGGGGTCGTCGCCGTCCGCGACAGCAAGAACTGCACGGCGCCGGCCCTTGTCTTCACCCCAGGCGAGTGGCACACCTTCCTTACCGCCGTGAAGTTGGGCCGCTTTGGCTGATCTGCCCTGATTACCAGCATCCAGCGGGAGGTTTCGCAGGCCAGGACGACCATGTGGCTGCTGACATCCGGTAGAGAAGGGACGAATCCCAGACGGCGCCGCATGGCGAGTGTGAGAGACAGCGGCCGAGGTCGTCGAGCGAATTTTCGACATCGCCGCACGGAGAAAATTTTCCTCTGGACCGTAGCGGGCAACATCGAGAAAGCCTGCGCTAACAGGATTTCCCGGATCGTTACAGTAAGCAATTAACTGTAACCTTGGAAAGAACTCACGACCTTCATTTTGGGAATGGGCGGTAACGGCATTCGATACTGTCACCCGGCGCACATCTCAAGCTCGCAGATGTAACGTAAACCATCCGCACGTTGGAATCCCCAAAAAAGCTTTTCAGCTGTTTAGCGGATATACCAATTTCGATTGCTGCGAATACTTTCGCTTCTCTAGCAGCAAGTTGCAGGTCGCGCAGATTAAGGTCGAAGTTGCGAAGTAAGTTTTCGTCGCCAGGGCGCAGCAAACTCACCCATTGCTGAAACTGTCCTACCGCAGACAATTCCTCGCATGATGACGGCAATCCCTTAGACTCGCACGTGCCCAGCTCCCAGTAGATGGGCCGCCTGGTGCCATCGAAGGATAGAATCACTCTGCGCATTCCAATATCTTCGTCAGACGAAATACTAGACAGTACAGGTTCTTGGAACTCTACGAGTGCTCCCAAGTCTACGCCGCCCCTAAGTTCGGAGAGAAGTTTCGCAGCCCGCTTTCGAGCTTCTTTGATCGTCTCATCGGAGCGTCTCATTGTTTCCGTCACACGACTGGCTCGCGATGCCGGCAACGCTGGTGACTCGATTTTCCCAGTGAAAATATTCTGTCGGAGCTCAAAGGGGCCCATTGGCCAGACGCCGTCGTCGCCTACATCGGACCACTGCGGAGATATTTCGACAGGGAGCACTCCATGACTCCCTTCCCGTCGGATCTCAAATTCTTTCCCAAAAAGAATTCGATAACCCGGGTTAGCGACAGAGAAAGCGTTTCCTGCTACGAATCTAAGTCGTTCCAATGCGGTCACGGAAGAATATTTACCCGAATCGCCAATGACGCATTGCCCAACAAGCAGAGCCAAAGCAACCATGCATCCCACGGGTTTATACGAGTTCAAATCCCACTTCACTTTATTTACCCTCCATATAGAAAGTGGCTGTGGTGAACACTCCAACGGACCGTCCACCACAGCCACTCAAAAACCTGCCGGTTCTCCTGAAACCAACTTATCAAAGCAATCGAAGAGCGACTTCACTCATCAGTGATCGCCATCGTATTGCCCGTCGTACTTACGCCACCTATCCCTTAGAGCGACGCGATCTGAGACGGATTTCGTCTCGCCATTTACGCGATACCAGAATTTAAATTCACCGAGCATTCTATGCTCATAAGAATTTATGAGACACCAGTGAAGGAGGTCTTGATTGCAATGCCCCTCCACATATGGCATCTTATTATAGATGCGAGGCTTACGGATCGTATCGCCATCCTCCGGATACTTCGGTCCTGTCAGTTCCTCTTCGTAAGGGATGCATTCCAGGCCGCGCTCAGCACTGAATGCGCTCCCCAGGCTCCCACCACCCCCACCGCTGGCCCCTACCTCTAGCGACACACTTCCGGCAGGTTCTATCTTCCACTTCGTGTTGTAGAAACACACGGTTACCTTGCTCTTCAGCTCGGTATTTCTCTGCCTATACTTACTCTCATGCGAACGCATATCGCCATTCAGCGGATAAGCATGCATGTAGTTGATATGTTTAGATGTTTTCCAGTGATCGGTCGTCGTCGCAGAGCCCCACGGGACACGCCATTGAGAGCACATCTCCGCATTGAGCTCCCATGCTTTTGTCAGCTTGACCCTCTGCCGAGCGTGAACCATAACCGGATAAGTAGTTGCATTCTTAGGATCGTAGGTGCACTTATTTTCCGGAGTAGAACCCGCTGGACTACCGCCTGCGCTTGGGGAGTCTGGATCGTCAGAGAAGTCGGTCGGGTCTTCCTCGACCTCGACAAGAACCTCTTCGTAAGTCACTTCCCCACATCGATGGAAGGCAACGGCGGTGATGTAGTACGAGTCCTTGGATTCAGCATGTACTGATCTGGCGTCAGCAGCGCCCTGGTCGATCAGATCCCACGTACGTTCAACACCGGCGGTCACCCGTACCATGCCACTAGATGTTTCCTGGACGACCACATCACGCAGTGAAACCGTTGAATTAGTGCGACTGGTTCCCTTGGCGTCCAGTGCCTCCTTCTCCGCGACCAACGACGAATTGATCAGAGAGAGCTTCGCACTGAGAGAGCTGGACGGTGCACCGCTCGGATCGTCCCAGACATTTGCGGCTCGGCCTTCGAGAACAGCATCTTGAGCCTTAAACCAATTTTCTACCGCCCCCTTGAATTCCCAGGTATCACACGGACGCGTGGATCCGGGAGGTGGTGTCACGGGAGGGAGAGGCTTCGGTGTTACTTGTTTGGATTCCCAGTCACTGACCCCAAATACGGTACGCGAACGCACTTTTACCGTATAGCTAACACCGTTGGTCAGCCCAGCAATTGTTGCCATAGGATCGGAAACCTTGAGTGTTTTTACAACACCTCCGCCTGCATCCGTTACCTCGACGTCGTAATCATCGAGTAAGGCTACGCTGCCCGTGATCTCGGGCAATCCCCAACTGGCGATCGCGCTAGCATCCCCTGCTTGAGTCACCAGGTTGAGCACCTTGCTAGGCGGTCCCGCCGGGAGATAGGTGAGCATCAGCGAAGGTTGCTCAACCGCCACCGCATCGCCAAAGGCTATGAGTTCGTCGTTGTTGGAGGTGAGCATCAACCACTGGTATTCGCTGCCGGCGATGTCTGCCTGTAGCCCGCTCAACGGCAGGGAGTAGGGCATGGTGCCGGTATCTATGTCGCTCGCTAGATCTGAGCCCTTGCTCTCACCGGTGACCGGGCTCTTCAACGGGGTTGCGGTGATGACTGTGTCTGCCGGGCAGGTTCCGGCCGGGCAGGTCGGAGTGCCGAGCTTGAGGATGCCCTCCGACACACCTGCGCCGTCGGGAAGTTCGTCGAGCCTGAACCCAATCACCGCAGCGGTCTTGTCGACACCACTGCCACCGATCCTCATGACGGTCGAGTCGGTCACCGTACACGGCGAACCGTCACAGGCCGTCGGGTCGACCTTCGCCGTCTTGATGACGAAGTTGTCCTTGAGCAGGGTCAGGTGGTTGACGGTTTCGGCGGGTGGGTCCGTCGGGGTGCCCGGGGTGGTGAAGGTGACGAAGGCGGTCTTGGCCGTGCAGATCTCCTCCACGCCTTCGTCCTGGGCGGTTGACGCCGCGCCTCCCCTGGCCGGAGGAGCAGCGTTCGACTTCGAGGCCGCGGGGGCCTGGCCGCCGGGGGTGTAGAACGTCCACTGGTAAGGGGCCATGGTGTTGCCGGCGAGGTCCTTGGCGCCGGTCACCTTGGCTACATACCGCATCTCTTCCTGCAGGATGTAAGGCTCGAAGGTCAGTATTTTGCCGGTGGCGTCCATCACCGGCGTGCCGGATACCGGCATGGAGAAGTCGGGGTTGTAGCCGATGACCTCGATCTGGGCGCCCGTCACCCGCTCGCTGAACGTCACCACCACGTCGGCGTAGGATTCGACCCCCGTCGCGCCGCTGGCCGGGACGGTTTTCACGACTGTGGGAGGGGTCGTGTCTCCCGTCGGAGTGGGGGTCGGGGTCGGGGTCGGGGTGATCGTCGGAGTGGGAGTGACCGTAGGAGTGGGAGTCGGGGTCGGGTTGGGGCCCGGGTCGGGTGACGTGCCGCCGCCGACGACGCAGGCCTGCATCTGCCACTTGTAAGTGCGACCGGCCTGGACGGTGTTCTCCGGCACCTGGAACGACGCGCGCTCACCACCGTTGACCGACCTCGCGCCCAGGGGGCTCGATCCGATCGGCGTGCCGGCGTTGTCGTACAGGAAGTACTTGGCGGTGACCGGTCCGCCCGAGGGGCGGTTGACCATGCCCGACAGGATCGGCCTGGTCGGGTCGGCCATGCCGGTCTCGGCGTCCGTGGGGACGTACGGCGCGTCGGTGGTGATGCGGTAGTACGGGCTCTCGCTGCAGGTGATGGGAGTTGCCCCGTTGATGCAGGCCCTGACGGAGAACTTGAAGCTGTCGACGTTGCTGACGTCGTAGGTGATGGACGCGCTCTGGCCGGAGGGCACGTTGGCGTTGGTGGGCGGGGTGAGGTTGAGCATCCACTGGATCTCGGTGGGGCTCAGGGCACGGTCGTATGCGCGGATCTCGTCGTAGGCTGCCTTGACTGAGGAGTAGCCGATGCCGCCACGCCTGCCGTTGCCGAGCTCGAAGGATCGGGTGGCCTGCCACGGGGTGACGGTGTATTCGGCCTCCGCGGACTGGACGCCGTTGACGTACAGGCGGATCTTCTTGGCGACGGCGTCGTAGACGCCGGCCAGGTGGGTCCAGGTACCGGTCGACGCCGTCGTGGAGGACTTGATCTCCGTCACCGGACTGGTGGCGGTGTTGTCGTGGTACATCTGCATGTTCCACTTGCGGGCGGTGGAGTCGTAGCCGACGCTGAAGGCGCTGTTGACGGTTCCGTTCTGGCTGATCAGCGGGATCGTGCTGGTCCCGACGTCCAGCCTGACCCAACCCGCCGCGGAGAAGCTCTTGTCCGTCCGCAGCACCGGACCCGCGGTCGAGGCTTGGGAGGGATTCCCGGCAGTGCCGTTGAGAAGGAGCGCCTTGCCGTCCTTGCCGTCGATCCACGAGTAGCGGCCGTCGACGAAGGTCAGGATGTTGCCCTTACCGCTGGAGTCGATGCCTCCGGTGCCGTCGGTGAAGCTCCACTTCCCGACCTCTCCTCCGCCGGTCGTCCAGGAAGGAAGCGGCGCGGTGGACTCGACCACGGAGACGTAGTAGTCGATGTTCCTTCCGTCGACGGAGGTGGACTTGTAGCCGACCTTGGCCGAGCTCTTGCGCACGATCGCGTGGTCGCCGTCCATCGAGTCGACCGACTCGGCGGTGACCGTGGGAATCTCCGGCGGCAGGATGTACTGAGTGATCAGCTTGGGCGGGGTGGCGCCGGTGCCGGTGGTCTCCGCGGAATGGTAAACCGCCGAGTAGCCGCTGTAGCGATCGACATTTTCGGTGGGACCTTCGAGCCCGATGCCGTAGTTGGGCTGGCCCGCGGCCCAGTCCTTGACCCAGTTGGTGATCGGCCAGGTCATCACGCCGGGCGTGAGGACGTTCGTGGTCGGGCAGGGGGTGGCCACATAGCCGAGACTGGCAGGCTTGTTGGACCAGGTCATCCTGCCCACTGTCCAGGTGGTGTTGACCCGGGTGGCGTAAACCTTGCCGTCGCCACGCTGGTGGCAGCCGGGTGACTCGGTGCGCCACAGCTGCATGGTGGAGGAGATGATGGGCTTGTTGGCCAGGCCGGCGACGTCGAACGTCAGGTAAGAGCGGAAGTAGTTGACCGCGCTCACCCCGTTGCAACTGGAATAGGCAGCGCCGATCTTCAGCAGCGTTGCGCCCGGCTGGTCGTTGGTGACGCAGTCCGCACCGCTGGAGAGCAGCGTGTCTGTCTTGACGGTCAACGTGGAGGTGGGGTCCACCACGACGGGGTAGACGGTGGCGGGGTCGGCCAGCCAGCCGGCGTCCGGCTTGAGGACCAGCGTCCGCTTGCCCGCGTCCTCGACGACGGAGGTGGCGATCGGGGCGTTGCGCGGTGCGGCGGCATTGGGGCCCTGGGCGCCAGCGCCGGTGCTGTCCCACATCACCGGTTTCGGTGCCTGGGCGACGACCTTGTCCTTGCCGTCGGTGAGCTCCAGACCACCCCGCTTGGACATGGCGAGGGTCAGCTCCGGAGACTCCACCGGGATGCGAATCTCCAGCGCCTCCTTGGGACGCTCGCGTAGCACCACGTCGTGCCGGAAGCCGGTGGGCAGGGCGGTGACGACCAGGTCGGCGGCAGGTCCGGCGGCATCGGGGTAGGTGGCGACGTTGCCCTTCACCACCGGGCGGGGCAGTTTCCCGTCCCAGGAGAGGCTGAGGCTCTGGTCGGCGTCACGCTTCATCGTGGCGAACGGGGTGTCGTCCCCGCCGAGGGAGAAGGCGAGGTCGGCCTTGGCCACCTTGGGCTTGAGGACGCCTTCCTTCTCCACCAACGTGGTGTCGATCCACGCCCACAGGCCGTTGTCCTGCCTGACCTGCGCGGGGCCCGAGTACGACTCCGTCTTCAGGCTGCCGTCCGGGAAGGCCCAGGTGCGCGAGGTCTCGGTGAAAGCTCCGATCGCCTCGACCGGTTTGTTCTGTTTCCTGGCCTCCTCGACCGCCGCGCGCAGCGGAGCGTCGGGGTCCTTCGGGCGGGGAAACGGCGTCTGGAGCGGCGCCGAGGGTGCGGGTTCGGGATCGGCGGCCTGTGCGGGCAGGACGCCGCCCGACACCAGGAGTGAGGCCGCCAGGGCCGAGACGGTCACGACCGTGGTCGTGACCCGTCTGTTCGGTCTGCGCCGCCGGGGCGGCGCGAAGGGACGGTTCGGTAAGGGAAACCCCACCGGTGCCTCCATCGTGAAAGGGAGATTGACCGGCCGGACAAGGAAATGGGAGGGCCCGGCCGAAGATGATCGCGGTAAGCATCCCGGCCGGTGCTGTTGATCTTGTCCTATAGAATGTCTTGATCTTGCTATACGGTCGGATTCCGCGCATTGAACAGGGGATGAGTCACGTATGAAGCAGTCCAGGACAGGAAATATGTGCGGGGCGCACACGCACCACTTCACTCAGCGATGACCGTACGGAGAGTCGAAACGCAGCTTCGCGTCCTTGGTCCGGTCGACGTATGGCGCGACAAGCGTTCGGTCAATGTCGTAGGGCCCAAACAACGAACATTGCTCGCTCTTCTCGTGCTGCAGGCGAATCGGATCGTCCCCCACGACCGATTACTGACGGCCCTGTGGGGAGGAGCCATTCCGGCGACCGGCCGGCGACTGCTCCACAATCACCTGTGGTCCGTACGGCGCCTGCTCGACGACGCGAACGCCCTGGTGGGCACGCCTACCGGCTACTCCCTGCGGCTGCTGCCGGGCGACTCCGACCTCGATGTCTTCCTCACCGAGACGGCGGCGGGACGCTCCGCCATGATCGAAGGCGAAGCCGCGAAAGCCTCTGATCACTTCAGTACGGCACTGGCGCTCTGGCGCGGCCCCGCACTCGACGGCACCCAACCCGAATTTCAGGCAGCGGAGGGAGGAGCGCTCGAAGAATTACGCATCGCCGCCGTCTTCAAACGCATCGAGGCGGATCTCACTCTGAAACGGCACGCGGAGTTGATCGGCGAACTGCGCCTGCTAGTAGCGGAGCACCCTCTACATGAGGGCTTCCGAGGTCAGTTGATGCGAGCGTTTCATCAAATTGGCCGTACGGCGGAGGCGCTGGAGGAATTCGGCATCGCCAGGCGGCACTTCCGCGAGGAACTCGGACTGGACCCGGGTGAGGAGCTCACCCGGTTGCACCGGTCGATCCTGGCGGGTGGACCAAACTCTGAAACCACTTCGACAGAACCCGTCCCCTCCTCTCCGGCATCTTCCTCCCCAGTCGCATCGCCCACGACGGTCGTGCCCAGGCAGCTGCCGGCCGACATCGCTCGCTTCACCGGTCGTGAGGAGAGTCTGCGACGTCTGGACCTCCTGCTCTCCGTGGGTCGGAACGGTGCGTCAGCCGTGGTGATCACCGCTATCACCGGCACTCCCGGGATCGGGAAGACCGCGCTCGCAACGCGGTGGGGACACCGTGTGGCGGACCGGTTTCCCGACGGGCAGCTGTACGTGAACCTTCACGGCTACTCCCAAGGGCAGCCAGTCACCGGTACTCAGGCGCTGCACCAGCTCTTGAAAGGACTCGGGGTCGCCACGGACCAGATTCCCCACGAGGTCGACGAGCGGGCGTCGATGTATCGATCACTTCTGGCGGACAGACGAATGCTCGTGGTGCTCGACAACGCGGCCAAGCCGGAACAGATACGTCCGTTGCTGCCCGGCTCGTCGCTGTGCAAGGTGGTGATCACTAGCCGGGACTCTCTGCGGGGACTCACCGCGACGCACGATGTCGACACGCTCACCCTCGACCTGCTCTCACCCGATGAGGCGAAGGCACTGCTCATCGCCGTCCTGGGGAAGGAACGGATCAGCGACCAAGCCGACGCCGTACTCGAACTCGCTCACCTCTGCGGATATCTTCCGCTCGCGCTGCGGCTGGCCGCAGCGCATCTGGTAGGCCAGCCCACGCTGCCCATCGCCGACTTCACGGCCAGGCTTCTCCGGGAGAACCGGCTGACGGCCCTGGACATCGAGGAGGACCCGCATGTAGGTGTCCGGGCCGCTTTCACGATGTCCTACAGGGGCCTGCCCGAGCATGCACAGCGGACCTTCAGGTTGCTGGGGCTTCATCCCGGCCCGGACATCGGCGTCGACGAGGTCGTCGCCCTGGCCGGCTCGTCCGTCGGAGCCGTGAACGCGGCTCTCAACACGCTCGTCGGCGCGCACCTCGTCCAGTGCGGCACCGACGGGCGTTTCATCATGCATGACCTGGTGAGCCTGTTCGCCCGCGAACAGGGCGAGTCCGAAGACACCGAGGCGACTCGGCACAGCGCGCTGATCCGGCTGTTCGACTGGTATCTGCACACGGCCAGATCCGCCATGAAGCAGGTGCACGCCGACCACAGCGAGATCAAGCTCATCTCGGAACCCCCTTCGCACGGCATTCCAGTCTTTGACGATTATGATTCCGCAACCGCATGGTTGGACATCGAATATCCGGCACTGATTTCCGCTGTCAACCACGCAGCGGGGCATGGATGGCCTGGTTACGCGTGGCAGATCGCATACACGCTGGATTACTTTTTCTATCTCAGAGACAGAACCGATGACTGGTTGACGACTTACCAGACCGCCCTGTCGGCTGTCCGCGAGGTCGGCGACCAGCACGGTGAGGGACGGATACTGAACGCCCTGGGCGCGGCGAACATGTTCTCCGGGAAAATAGACAAATGTCTTGAGTATCAACGGCAGGCCCTGGAACTCAGCCGGACGACAGGGGACCGGAAGGGGGAGGGCTATACACTGAGCCGGATCGGATACAGCCTGCTCTGGACCGGAGACTTCCGGCAGGCGATGAAGAACTGCCTGATGGCGATCGATTTGTTTCAGCGACTCGACGATGAGCAGGGCGAAGTGACGGCGATGTTCACTCTGGGGATCGCCCATCTCAGGTTGGGCCGGTCGCTGGATGCGCTTCGCTGTATCGAACGCTGCCTGGCCTTTGACCGCAAGACAAAAAATCAAAATGACGAGGCTTATACACTGGTAATTCTGGGCGAAGTTCACGAAACCCTGAACGATCTAGAGACAGCCCTGGAATTTCAACACCAGTCGATCCGACTGAACAGAGAGGTGGGAAATCGCCGATTTGAAGCAAATGCCATGAGCAATATAGGCAGAATACGCAGACGGCAGGGAAATTATGCCGAGGCCATCAAACAGCACAGACAGGCCCTTATCCAAATAAAGGAGGTAGGAGACCAGTATGCTGAGTGCGACATCTTAATGAATCTCGGAACAGTCCTCCTGGAAACTGGGGAAAGACAGTCGGCGCTGGAGAATCAGCATGCCGCTCTGGATATAGCCATCACCATTAAAGACCGGTACCGGCAGGGTCTGGCCCGCGACCACCTCGCCCATGCGCTACACGCACTCGGCAGGACCGAAAAGGCCACCACTCAGTGGAAAATGGCCTTCGACATCCTCTCTCCCATGGGAGTCCCAGAAGCCGGGGAGATCGCCCAGCGGATACATGGGGTGTCGGCTTTCACAACACGATCACCAGGGTGATCACGGATTGACGAAGGTCGAGGAAGATAGCTCCAAGGGCTTTTTGCAGGGCGCCCACACAGGTCTGCGTCCCGTTCAGGCCGTGAGCAGCAACGCCGCCACCGTGGCCGTCACCCCCACCACGACCAGCACGGTCCCGGTCAGGACGAACGTGAGCATCGGCACCCGCACTCCCCGACGGCGGCACCACTCGAACCACAGCAGGGTGGCGAGGGAGGCCCACGGAGTGATCACCGAGCCTGCGTTGGTGCCGATGAGCAGGGCGAGCAGCAGGTCCCGGCTGCCCGGGGGGATGGCGTGCTCCACCACCGTGTAGGCGGGCAGGTTGTTGATCAGGTTGGACAGCACCGCGCCGACCGCCGCCACGCGGTAGGCCCCGTCGCCCCCCGCGCCCCCGGAGGTCCCGACGAGGGAGCTCATCACCGAGGCCAGGCCGTACCGGCTCAGGGTGGGCACCACCAGGAAGAGGCCGACGACGAAGACGAGCAGCTGCCAGGGGAACAGCTCGAGGGTGAGCTTCTTGCGGTCACGCCAGGCGAAGGCGGCGATCATCAGGGCCGCTCCGCCCAGGGCGGCGAACTGGATCGGCAGCTCCAGCAGGATCGCGGTGACAAAGAGGACACACGCCGAGATCGCGATCCTGAACAGCACCGGGTCGGCGACCGGCCCCGGGATCGGCGGTTCGTAGCGGGCCGCTCCGCGACGGCCACGGCGCCAGAAGAACAGCCACAGGAAGACCATGGTGACCGCGATGGAGACGATCTGCGGCAACCAGAGCCGCCCGGCGAACTCGCGGGCGGACATGCCGAGCCGTTCCATGGCCAGCAGGTTCGTCAGGTTCGACACCGGCAGGAGCAGGGCGGCGGTGTTGGCCAGCCAGAGGGTCGTCATGGCCAGCGGCAGCGCGGCGATCCCGGTCCTGGCCGCGAGGGCGAGCATGACGGGCGTCAGCAGTACCACCGTGGTGTCCAGGTTCAGGAAGACGGTGACCAGCGAGGCGAAGGCCGTGCACAGCAGGAACAGCGCGACGTGGTTCCCCCGTCCCACCACCGCCAGCCGGGTCGCGATCACGTCGAAGAGCTGAGCCTCCTTGACGAGGTCCGCCAGGACGATCACCGCGGCGAGGAACAGCAGGATCGGCGCGATCCGCTCCATCTCGCTCCAGGCCTCCTGGAGGGGGAGCAGACCGGTCGCGACGAACAGGAGGCCGAGGCCGAGTAGTCCGAAGCGGATCCGATCCAGAACACTCAATCGCCGCAGCACATCGGACATGTTCGCACGCCTCACCTGCGCGAACAGGGCCGGGGCGGGGTTATGGCGCCCAGGCTCCGGCGTGGGTCACCGAGATCTCATGAAGCGTGCGGCTCGGGCGAGCGCCGGGATCCCCGGACGGGCCCTCCCCCTCAGCAGGCATCGGGATCTCAGTAGGCACCGGGATCCCCGGACGGACTCTCCCGCTTACTGAGCGCCGAGGTCCCAGAGGGGCCCTTCCGCTCAGTGAGCGCCGAAATCCCCGGACGGACTCTCCCGCTCAGTAACCGCCAAGGTCCCCCGGACGAACTCTCCCGCTCAGACGGTGACGCGGGACGTGAGATCGGCCCAGATGCCGTCCATCCGGGCCTCCAATTCCTCCAGAGTCCCCTCGTTCGGGACGACGATGTCGGCGATCTCCAGCCGCTCCTCGCGGGTCGCCTGGGCGGCGAGCCTGGCCCTGGCGTCCTGCTCGCTCATGCCGCGCAGCTCGATCAGCCGGGCGACGCGCACCTCGTCGGCGGCGTCGACGACGATCACCACCTCGTACATGGGGGCGAGTTTGTTCTCCGCCAGCAGCGGCACGTCGTAGATCACGATGCTGCCGGGGGCCGCCTGCTCCTGCAGCTCGCCGACCCTGGCGCCGACGAGCGGGTGGACGATGGCGTTGAGGGAGGCGAGCTTCTCGGAGTCGGCGAAGACGATCGAGCCGAGTTTCTCCCGGTCGAGCGAGCCGTCCTCGCGCAGGACACCCGTGCCGAAGACGCCGGTCACGCGGGCCAGCCCGGGGGTTCCCGGCTCGACCACCTCCCTGGCGATCTTGTCGGCGTCGATGACCACGGCACCCCGGGCGCCCAGCCGCCGGGAGACCTCGCTCTTGCCCGACCCGATGCCACCGGTAAGCCCCACCTTCAACATGATCCGCAGCATACGCCGTGCGGGCCGCGCTCCGGCGCGGCCGGCGACGGGGTTTTCACATTCGGTGGCGGGGACGGGAGCACCTGAGGTCGCTGTTCGTCCCGTCGTACGAGGTGGTCGTCCCTCCCGCGGGGGCCGGAAGCGCCCCTCACGCTGCCTACCGGCTGACGACCCGAGGCACCCGGCGAGCAGGCAGGAATCGCCCATCTCGGCGCCGGAGGTCACGCCTGCCGCCCTCCGGCCCTGGGACGCCACCGGACATCACCCGACGTACGGGAACGCTCCTGAGGCCCTCACAGCTCCCTGCGCATGTGCACCAGCGTCAGGTGGTCGCTCATCGGCTCCCTGCGGGTCTCGCGGTAGCCGTGGCGACGGTAGAGGCGCAGGTTGCCCTCCGACAGGTGGCCGGTGAACAGGTCGAAGGCGAGGGCCGTGGCGGCCTCGTCGTGCAGGGCGGCCAGCAGGGATCCGCCGATGCCCGCGCCCTGCCGGTCGGGGGCGACCACCAGGCGGCCGACCAGGCAGGTCGTGCCGGACATCCGGCCGCGGACCGACCCCACGATCCTCGCCCCGTCGCGGGCGACGAGCACGATGGCCGTCTCGACGGCCTTGCGGACCTGGGCGGCCGACTCCACGAGCGGCGGGATGAACGGGTCGCCGTAGAGCTGGGCCTCGCCCACGTAGGCGGCGCGCTGCACGGTCAGGATCTCGCCCGCGTCCTCGGGCTCCGCCACCTCGATCACGATCACGCCGTCACCCTAGCGGCCGGGCGAGACACCGGGCGAGGCTGGACGGCCGCCACCGGACGCCCCCGCAGGCGCCGAAGGCGCGGGAAGGGCCGGGAAGAGGCGGCCCGGCCTCGGTGGGGACGGGGGCGACATTCCTTGAGCGGGCGCGAAGCCGCATGGCGGAAGAGGCCGGGAAACTCAAGAGCACGCGACGGGAGGCCCCTGCCGGGAACGCGAAGCCACACCACAAGAGAACCCCGGCCGGGAAAGCGGAAAGGGCCCCGCCGAGGCGGGGCCCTTCCGTCGATCTTCTACCGCGTTGTCATGACAGCGAGGTCAGTTCTGGCCGCCCGCGAGCTTCTCGCGCAGAGCCGCGAGAGCCTCGTCGGAGGCCAGGGCGCCCGCCGCCGGAGCGGAGGAGCCGCTGCTGCTGCTGGAGGCGCCGGTGGAACCCGAGGACGGGGTCTCGCCGGAGTAGGACGTGGGGGCAGCCTCGCCCGCCTCGGCCTCGGCCTTGCGGGCCTCCTCGACCTGCTTCTTGTGAGCCTCGAAGCGGGTCTGGGCCTCGGCGTACTGCCGCTCCCACTCCTCGCGCTGCTTGTCGAAGCCTTCGAGCCACTCGCCGGTCTCGGAGTCGAAACCCTCGGGGTAGATGTAGTTGCCCGAGTCGTCGTAGGTCGCCGCCATGCCGTACAGCGTGGGGTCGAACTCGACGTCGGCGCCGATCGCACCCTCGTTCGCCTGCTTGAGCGACAGCGAGATCCGGCGGCGCTCGAGGTCGATGTCGATGATCTTCACGAAGATCTCGTCGCCGACCTGAACGACCTGCTCGGGGATCTCGACGTGGCGCTCGGCCAGCTCGGAGATGTGGACCAGGCCCTCGATGCCCTCCTCGACGCGGACGAACGCACCGAACGGCACCAGCTTGGTGACGCGACCCGGGACGACCTGACCGATCTGGTGGGTGCGGGCGAACTGCTGCCAGGGGTCTTCCTGCGTCGCCTTGAGCGACAGGGAGACGCGCTCGCGCTCCATGTCGACGTCGAGCACCTCGACGGTGACCTCCTGGCCGACCTCGACGACCTCGGAGGGGTGGTCGATGTGCTTCCAGGAGAGCTCGGAGACGTGGACCAGACCGTCGACGCCGCCGAGGTCGACGAACGCACCGAAGTTGACGATCGAGGAGACGACGCCCTTGCGGACCTGACCCTTCTGCAGGGTGTTGAGGAACGTCTGGCGAACCTCGGACTGGGTCTGCTCGAGCCAGGCGCGGCGGGACAGAACCACGTTGTTGCGGTTCTTGTCGAGCTCGATGATCTTCGCTTCGAGCTCGCGGCCCACGTACGGCTGGAGGTCGCGGACGCGCCGCATCTCGACCAGGGACGCCGGCAGGAAGCCACGCAGGCCGATGTCGAGGATGAGTCCACCCTTGACGACCTCGATGACCGTGCCGGTGACGATGCCGTCCTCGTCCTTGATCTTCTCGATCGTGCCCCAGGCCCGCTCGTACTGAGCGCGCTTCTTGGACAGGATCAGGCGGCCTTCCTTGTCCTCCTTCTGGAGGACGAGGGCCTCGACGTGCTCGCCAACCTCGACGACATCCGCCGGGTCGACATCGTGCTTGATCGAGAGCTCGCGCGAGGGGATGACACCCTCGGTCTTGTAGCCGATGTCGAGCAAAACTTCGTCTCGATCGACCTTGACGACGGTGCCCTCGACGATGTCGCCGTCGTTGAAGTACTTGATGGTCAGGTCGATCGCTGCGAGGAACTCTTCCTCGGAGCCGATGTCGTTGACCGCTACCTGCGGGGTGCTCGAGGTGGCCTCAGTGCTGCTCGTCATGTGTGGAGTTGCTCCGAACGCGGACAGATGTCGATGTGGCGAACGCGCGGCAGGCCTCTTACCGTCAGCCGAAGAATTCATCGGTGTGATCGAGCGCGAGCCCACTCCGTCCGAGACGCGCGCGAGCCCACAGCGCAGCGATCAGCATATGAGACCAGACGGGTATGGTCAATCCAGTGACTCTACGCGCCCGCGTGCCGAAAGGATAACGATCTCGCTCAATAAGCGTTGATCTTCTGCCTCCGGTCCGCCCTGATATTACCTCGAAGCCTGCTGGGGATGGAGATCCGATCGGGGTCCCCGTCGGCCGTGTAGCGCTCGCGGGGATGCTTGTCCAGCCACCCGAGCCAGTACTCGGAACACCACTTGCGGCACTCCCCCTTCCTGCCGTTGCTCTGGATCCGCTGGATCGCGCGCCAGTCGTAGTCCTTGACGAACGGCGAGACCGACGGTTCGGCACCGGCGAGGAAGACGCCCTTGAACCGGTAGGACACTCCGTCCCATTTCCCCTTCTGAACGGTAGATCTTTTGCGGGGCATCGCGCCGAACGGCAGCGCCATCGTCTGCGAGGGGGGGACACCGAGCCTCTTCAGCAGCCGCTCGACCCTGGCCACCTGCTCGACGACCTTCTTCCTGGACAGGTTCGGCAGGTGGGGGTGGCTCCAGGTGTGGTTGGCCACTTCGAAGCCCCGCGAGGCCAGCCACCGCACGGCCCGCTCCTGGTCCTCACGCTCGCGCAGGCCGAACGGGTCTCGATTCACCCAGAAGGTGGCGACGGGCCGGAAGCCGGGATACTTCGCCGCCACCTGGTAGATGATGCCGACCGCGGTGTTCTTGGCCGGGACGCCGTTCGCGTCGAGGGCGAAGTGGCTGGGATGGCCGTCGTCGAAGGTCAGCACGACCGGGTACCTGCCCGCCGGGATGTCCATCCTCCCGGTGGCGAACTCCCGCGCGGTGACCGGCACGTAGCCGCCCCTGGCGAGCCGCTCCAGCTCCTTGCGCACCTGGGCGGGGGTGCGGTCGATGGAGGCCAGCCTCTTGCGGGTGATCCGGTGGTACATCAGGATCGGGACCGCTCCGGCCTCGTTGGCCCTCACCTGCCGGGCGAACTCCGCCGAGGCGGTGATCGGGGGCGGCAGCTCGGCGGAGGGCAGCTTGGGCGGGGGTGACGCGGACGACGACGGGCCGCTCGTCACCGTGCCCGGCCGGGTCGCGCCGGGGGGCGCGGAGGCCGGCGGGAGCACCAGGAGCACCACCACCGCCACCACGACGACCAGCACGTTGGCCAGTAAAATGATCTTCGTCAGGGGGATTGGACTCCGCACAGAACTCCCGTGCCCGTCGAGCTTCTCGGCTTGGATCACCAGCCTAGAACAGACTCGGACAGGCCCGGCCAATCAGTGAGGTCCGGCATCCCGCGACCGGTCTCAGCCCCCGCCGGAGGGTCCGGGAGGCGCTCCGTTCGGCGCCTCCCGGAAGCGGCCGTCAGTGCCCGGCGTCCTCCCAGGTGCGGCCGACGCCCACCGAGACGGCGAGCGGGACGCGCAGGGAGTACGCGGCGTTCATGCGGTCGGTGACCAGCTCCCGCAGGGTCTCCAGCTCGCCGGGGGCCACCTCGAACACGAGCTCGTCGTGGACCTGCAGCAGCATCCGGGACCCCAGCGACGCCTCCTTCAGCGCGCTCTGCACGTTGAGCATGGCGACCTTGATGATGTCGGCCGCCGATCCCTGGATGGGCGCGTTGAGCGCCATCCGCTCGGCGATCTCGCGGCGCTGGCGGTTGTCGCTGTTGAGGTCGGGCAGGTAGCGGCGGCGGCCGAGGATGGTCTCGGTGTAGCCGTCGTTCCTGGCCTGGGCGACGATCGCGTTGAGGAAGTCGCGGACGCCGCCGAACTCCTCGAAGTACTCCTCCTTGAGGGCCCGCGCCTCGGAGACCGGGATGTTGAGCTGCTCCGACAGCCCGAAGTCGGACAGGCCGTAGGCGAGGCCGTAGTTCATCGCCTTGATCTTGGCCCGCATCTCCCCGGTGACCTTCTGCGGCTCGACGTCGAAGACCCGGGCCGCGGTGGCCATGTGGAAGTCGTGCCCGGACTCGAAGGAGGCGATGAGCGCCTCGTCCCCGGACAGGTGGGCCATGACGCGCAGCTCGATCTGGCTGTAGTCGGCGGTGAGCAGGGTCTCGAAGCCCTTGCCGACCACGAACCCCTGCCGGATGCGGCGGCCCTCGGCGGTGCGGATCGGGATGTTCTGCAGGTTGGGCTTCTCCGAGCTGAGCCGCCCGGTGACCGCCACGATCTGGTTGAACGTGGTGTGGATGCGGCCGTCGTCGGCGATCTCCTTGATCAGGCCCTCGACCGTGACCTTGAGCTTGGCCTGGTCGCGGTGGCGCAGCATGATCGTCGGCAGCTCGTGCTCGGTCTGGGCGGCGAGCCAGGCAAGCGCGGAGGCGTCGGTGGTGTAGCCCGTCTTGGTCTTCTTCGTCTTGGGCAGGTTGAGCTTGACGAACAGGATCTCCTGGAGCTGCTTGGGCGAGCCCAGGTTGAACTGCTCGCCGCCCACGGAGGCGTGCGCCGCCTCGACGGCCTGCTTCACCGCGGCGCCGAACTCGGCCTCCAGGGCGCCGAGGTGCTCCCGGTCGGCGGCGATGCCGGCCCGCTCCAGCTCGGCCAGCACGGTGACGAGCGGCAACTCCACGTCACGCATGAGGTGGGTGCCCCCCAGCGGCTCCAAGAACGCCTCCAGCGCGTCGGCGAGCTCGCCGACCGCCAGCGCCCGCAAAGCCAGATCGCGGGCGCCGTCGTCGTCCTCGGCGTCGAAGAGGCTGGCCTGGCCGCCGTTGTCGGCCTCGCTGCGCAGCTCGCGCCGGAGGTAGACCCGCACGAGGTCCTCGAGCGGGAACGAGCGCTGCCCCGGCATCGCCAGGTAGGCGGCGAGGGCGGTGTCGCAGGTGAGCCCGCGCAGCTCCATGCCCTGCGCCCACAGCGCCAGCATCGGGCCCTTGGCGTCGTGCACGGCCTTGGGCTTCGAGGCGTCGGCCAGCCACTCGCGCAGGGCCGCCTCGTCGGCCTCGGTGAGCGTGGTCGGGTCGATGAACGCCGCGCCGGGGCCGCTCTTCGCGCCGGCGGCCGCGCCGGCCCCCGCTCCGGCCGCCGCGATGGCGACGCTGTCGACGCGGCCGGTGCCGCTGCCGTACGCGCCCTTGAAGGCCAGGCCCGCGCGGCCCTCGGGCAGCGCGCGCAGCCACGGGCCCACCTCGTCGGGGCCCAGGGTGACGGCCTCGACCTCGAAGCCCTCCTCCGCCTCCGCCTCGGCCGAGCCGATCGTCTTGAACAGCCGGTCGCGGATCTCGCCGCGGAACTCCAGCGTGTCGAGGATCTTGTTGATCTCCTCGCGGTCGGCCGCGCCGATCTCCAGGGCGGTGACGTCGTGCTCCAGCGGCACGTCGCGGATCAGCTGGGTGAGCCGCCGGTTCATCAGCACCTGGTCGAGGTGGTCGCGGAGCTTGTCGCCGACCTTGCCCTTGACCTCGTCGACCCGGTTGACCAGCTCCTCCAGCGAGCCGAACTCGCGGATCCACTTGGCGGCGGTCTTCTCGCCCACGCCGGGGATGTTCTTCAGGTTGTCGCTGGAGTCGCCGCGGATGGCCGCGAAGTCGGGATACTGGGCCGGGGTGAGCTCGTACTTCTCCAGCACCGCCTCGGGGGTGAAGCGGGTCATGTTGCTGATGCCGACGCGGGTCATCAGCACGGTGACCCGCTCGTCGACGAGCTGCAGCGCGTCGCGGTCGCCGGTGACGACCAGCACGTTCATGTCCTGCTCGGCGGCGCGGGTGGCGAGGGTGGCTATCAGGTCGTCGGCCTCGTATCCGGCCAGCGACAGGTGCGGCACGCGCAAGGCGTCGAGCACCTCGTGGATCAGGCTCATCTGGCTGCGGAAACTGTCGGGGCTCGCGCTCCGGTTCGCCTTGTACTCGGCGTACTCCTCGTGGCGGAACGTGGGCTCCGAACGGTCGAAGCAGACCGCCACGTGGGTCGGCCGCTCGTCGCGGAGCACGTTGACCAGCATCGAGGTGAAACCGTAGACCGCGTTGGTCGTCTGGCCCGTGGTGGTGGAGAAATTCTCCTCCGGCAGGGCATAGAACGCCCGATAGGCCAGTGAATGCCCATCCAGCAGCAGGAGACACGGACGAGTGGGGGTCGCTTCGCTCTTCGGCACACCGAAAGCCTAGTCTCCTGGTGCGACAGAAAACCTGACCTCGTACGACAGGAGACGCCCCCTTGACCGTGACAGACCGCGACGAAGCCGCCCGGCGCATCGAAGAGGCGCTCGGCGCATCGCACAGGAACACGCTGGTGGACCGGATGGGCATCGTGATCACCGAGGCCACCCCGGAGCGCGTGGTCGGAACGATGCCGGTCGAGGGCAACATCCAGCCGTACGGCCTGCTGCACGGCGGCGCGTCGTGCGTGCTGGCGGAGACGCTGGGCTCGACGGGCGCGGCGATCCACGCGGGCCCCGGGCGGATCGCCATGGGCATCGAGATCAGCGCCACCCACCACCGCTCGGCCACGTCCGGGCTGGTCACCGGGGTGGCCACCCGGATCCACGGCGGCCGTACGCTGGCCACCTACGACATCGAGATCACCGACGAGCAGGGCCGCCGGGTCTGCACCTCACGTCTCACGTGCATGCTGCGCGACGCCTGACAGGGCCCTCCCACACCCGATCGGGCCCGATCACGTCCGCCGATCGTCTGATCACATCTCGTCCTCGATCATATTCGGACCGCCTTTTTGCCCTCTCCGCGTGAGGAGTCCGCTACGGTGGGTGACGGCGATGCCCGTGGGGAGGCCGAGTAGAAAACGTGCGGGGTCGGGGAAGCTCCGTATGGCGCCAAAGGTCTCCCCCGGGCTCGCCGCGTTCGGCTCGTGCCCGTGGGCTCCGCGGGCCGGAATCCGTTCCGGCCCTTCCCCGTCTCCGCCGGCCCGTCTCCCGCTCCGGTCCTTCCCCTTTCCCCTTCCCTTTCCCGGCGGCCCGGCTCCGGCTCTTTCGCGACACGCCTGCGCCCGCGCCGGGGATCCGCTCCCGTCTGCCGCACGCGGGCTCTCGCGGCCTCGCGCGGACTCTCACGACACGCTCACGACCGCGCCGGGATCCGTCCCCGCCGGTCCTCCGGCGCCCCGTCCCTCGCTCCCGCCTCGTCACACACGTACGGCCCGCGCCGGGTGGCGCGGGCCGTGTGAGACTCGGTGGAGGCAGATCAGATGTCGGTGTGCGTCGGGTCGAGCACGCGGCGCAGGAAGGTCTTCGTGCGCTCGTGCTGCGGGGCGCTGATCACCTGCTCCGGGGCGCCGTCCTCCACGATCACGCCGCCGTCCATGAACACGACCCGGTCGGCCACGTCGCGGGCGAACGCCATCTCGTGGGTGACCACGAGCATGGTCATCCCCTCCTCGGCGAGCTTGCGCATGACCGTGAGCACGTCCCCGACGAGCTCGGGGTCGAGCGCCGAGGTGGGCTCGTCGAAGAGCATCAGCGCCGGGCTCATGGCCAGTGCCCTGGCGATGGCCACGCGCTGCTGCTGCCCGCCGGAGAGCTGGGCGGGGAAGGCGTCGCACTTCTCTCCGATGCCGACCTTGTCCAGGTTCTCCCTGGCGATCCGCTCGGCCTCGGCCTTGCCCCGCTTCAGCACCCGGCGCTGCGAGATCATCACGTTCTGCAGGACGGTCATGTGCGGGAACAGGTTGAACTGCTGGAAGACCATCCCGACGCCGCGGCGGGCCGCGTCGATGTCGACGTCGCGGTCGGTCAGCTCCACGCCGTTGACGACGACCTTGCCCGACGTGGGCTGCTCCAGCAGGTTCACGCAGCGCAGCAGGGTGGACTTGCCCGACCCCGAGGGGCCGATGACGCAGACCACCTGGCCGGGGTCGACGGCGAAGTCGATGCCCCGCAGGACCTCGTTCTTCCCGAAGTACTTGTGCAGGTCACGGATCTCGACCGCGTGGGCCGCCGGGGCCGCCGGGGGCTCTGAAGCCGTCGGAGTCACTGTCACCGTCCCCTCGCCTGTCGCCTCTCCAGCCGGGACGCGAGGTACCCCAGCGGGATGGTGACCAGTAGATACGTCACACCTACGACCAGGATGGGCGTGGCGTTGGCATAGGTCGAGGCCGTGTCGTTGCCGAACTTCGTGAGTTCCACGTAGTCGCCCGAGACGCCCAGGAACAGCACCAGCGAGGAGTCCTTGAGAAGGGACACGAACTGGTTGGTCGTCGGCGGGATGACGATGCGCACGGCCTGCGGGATGACGATGCTGACCATGGCCCGCGAGTAGGACATGCCCAGCGAGCGCGCCGCCTCCATCTGCCCCTTGGGGACAGCCTGGAGCCCGGCACGGAGCGTCTCGGCCATGTAGGCCGAGCCGACGATCGTCAGGCCCAGGATGCCCTGCCCGTACGTGCCGCCGGGCACCTCGAAGCCGGTGATGGCCAGCGGCAGGAACAGGATGAGCAGGAAGACCAGCAGGGCGGGCAGCCCACGGAAGATCTCGATGTAGGCGACCGCGATCCACCGGTAGGGCCGCACCGACGACAGCCGCATCAGCGCGAACAGCAGGCCGAGCAGGAAGGCGAAGACGAAACCGCCGACCGAGTAGATGATCGTGTTCTTCAACGCGACCGTGAACAGGTCGGGAAGCGTCTTCTCGGCGATGTCGGGCCTGGTGAAGTTCTCCCCGAGCTTGCCCCACTCGATGCGCAGGGCGAGGAAGACGACCACGGCCGCCAGCACGAAGTACTGGACGCCCCTGCTGATCTGCTGCCTCTTGCGGGGACTGAGCCCACTCCTGGCGGGGGCGCCCCCGCCAGGAGTGGGCTCGGCCGTCTTTGGGTGGTCGGTCATCGGTTAGCCGAGCTCGCCGGGCTTCTTACCGAACCACTTGACGAAGATCTGCTCGTAGGTGCCGTCGGACTTGGCGGTGGAGATCGCCTCGTTGATCGCCTTGAGCAGGATCGGGTCGGCGCCCTTCTTGAGGCCGACGCCGTACTGCTCGCCGGTGTCGAGGCTGGCGACCAGCTCGAACTTGTCGGCGATCTCCGGCTTCTTCAGCCAGGTCAGGACGACCGGGAGGTCCTGGACGATCACGTCGACCTGGCCGGACTGCAGGCCCAGCAGTTCCTTGGGGGAGTCGGCGAACTCCTTCGGGTCGAGACCCTTCTCCTTGACGTAGTCGAGGCCCGTGGTGGAGGCCTGGGCGCCGAGCTTGAGGCCCTTCGCCTTCACCTCGTCGAGGGTCTTGACGCCGGCGCCCTTCTTGGCCAGCAGGGCCTGCGTGGCGTCGAAGTAGGGCTCGGAGAAGTCGATGTTGGCCTTGCGCTCCTCGGTGATCGTCATGCCGGCGGCGGCGACGTCACACTTGTTGGTGGCCATCGCCGCACCGCTCTTGATGACGGCGAAGTCGATGTCGACGATCTCCTGCGTCAGGCCGAGCTTCTTCGCGGCCAGGTCGACGATGTCGACGTCGAAGCCGACGACCTTGTCGCCCTCCTTGAACTGGAAGGGCTCGTAGGGCAGGTTCGTGCAGGTGGTCAGCTTGCCGGGAGTGACGAGCTTGGGGCCGCCCGCGGCCGCGGGGGCGCTTGCCGAGGAACCATCGCTCGGGCTGGCGGAGGTGGAGTCGCCACCACCGCAGGCCGAAAGGCCGAGCGCACCGGCGACGACCATGGCGCCCACCGCCATCGCACGACGGGAAACAAAACTCAGGCCCACGAAGGCCTCCTTACGGTCAATGTCGCTTCTTGTATGGATACCTCAGTGCAGGTCATGCTTCATCACCTGCATAATCATGCAGATCACCAGTACGACACAATTCGGACAACAACCGCGTCCGGAGTTTTCTGTTCAATACCCTGCCGCCACGTGGATGCGGGCACCGGAACTTGCCTGATCGACGACCCCCATCGGGGGGAGCCGTTGAACTTCAGGATCTACCTCGGTTACGTTGCCGGGTGTGCGTGATCCGCTGATCCTGCTCACCGGCGCCGCCGTCGCCGTCGCCGCCGCCGTCGTGCTGTCCGGCTGTGCCGGAGCGGACCCGGCGCCTTCCGCCTCTCCCCCGACCGCGCCCACCCCGACCTACGAGCTCCCGCCGCGCCCGGTACGGCCGAGCGAGAGCCCGGTGAAGGCCGCGCCGGTCACCGACGGCGACACCCGGTTCCAGGTGATCGGCCTGCAGAAGGGCCTGAGCGGCTTCTTCGGCAGCCACGCCGAGTGGCAGGCCAAGGGGCAGTACGTGGTCGTGCGGATCCTGGTGGAGAACCCCGGCCGCACCAACGCCCGGTTCGATGCCAAACGGCAAAAGCTCGTCGCCTCCGACGGCAGCGCCTACACGGTCGACAAGTTCGCGCAGGCCATCAAGCGGCAGCCCGACGAGCTCCCGCTCGGCGCCGGGGTCAGGGTCGAGCTGGACCTCTGGTACGACATCCCCAAGGAGGCGAAGGTGTCGGCGATCCGGCTGTTCGGCGACCCGCCCCTCGGCGTGACCGGCGGCACCGACGGCGTTCAGGTGCCGCTGGCGTAGAGCCGTCCCCGACCCTCCCGGCGCCGTACCCGGGTGCCGCCCGGGGTCGCTGCCGGGCGTCGTCCCGGCGGGAGACTCCCGTATCGGAAGCCTTCGCCGCCACCCGCGTGGACGGGCCCGCCGCGCTCGCGCGACGGGCCCGTCACCTGCCATCGGGTCCGCGAGGACCGTGGACGCACGGGGTCGTCAGGGCAGCTCTTCCGTGGTGTCCCGCTTCTCCTGCGGAGCCGGAGCCGGAGCAGGAGCGGAAGCGGGTGCCGCCGGAGCGGGTTTGGCGTGCGCCGCCTCCGCCTCCAGGTCGATCTCCGCGCCGCCGCCCAGGTAGGCGGCCTGCACGGCGGGGTCGTTGAGCAGCTCGTCCGCGGGCGCGCTCTTGACCACCTTCCCGGTCTCCAGGACGTAGGCGCGGTGGGCCAGCTTCAGCGCCTGCTGGGCGTTCTGCTCCACCAGCAGCACCGTGGTGCCCCGGCGGTTGATCTCCTCGATGATCTCGAAGATCTGCTGCACCAGCAGCGGCGCCAGGCCCATCGACGGCTCGTCCAGCAGCAGCACCTTGGGCTTGGCCATCAGCGCGCGGCCGATGGCGAGCATCTGCTGCTCGCCGCCGGACATCGTGCCGCCCATCTGGGTCCTGCGCTCGGCCAGGCGGGGGAACAGCTCGTAGACCTCGGCCAGGTCGGCGCTGAAGTCACCCGAGCGGGTGTACGCGCCCATGAGCAGGTTGTCGTGCACCGTCATGCCGGGGAACACGCCCCGGCCCTCGGGCGCCTGCCCCAGGCCCGCGAGGACCCGCTTGTGGCCGGGCATCTTGCTGATGTCCTTGCCGTCGAAGATGATGCTCCCCGACGACAGGCCGCGCAGGCCCGAGATCGTCTTCAGGGTCGTGGTCTTGCCCGCCCCGTTCGCCCCGATGAGCGTGACGATCTCGCCCTCGTTCACCTCGACCGAGATGCCCTTGAGCGCCTCGATCTTGCCGTAGTGGACACGGATGTCCTTGACCTCAAGAAGCATCGGCGGGAGCTCCCAAATACGCCTCGACGACCCGGGGGTCGGTCCGCACCTCGTCCGGCAGGCCATCGGCGATCTTCTGGCCGAAGTCCAGCACCGCGATGCGGTCACTGATGCCCATGATGAGGCTCATGTCGTGCTCGATGATCAGAATCGTCCGGCCCGCGTCGCGGATGTCCCGGATCAGCTGCTGCAGAGCGACCTTCTCCGCCGGGTTCATACCGGCGGCGGGCTCGTCCAGCAGCAGCAGCTTCGGGTTGGTCGCGAGCGCGCGGGCGATCTCCAGACGGCGCTGGTCACCGTAGGGCAGGTTCTTGGCGTGCTCGTGAGCACGGTGCGAGACGCCGACGAAGTCGAGGAGCTCCATCGCGAGCTTTCGCCCGTCCTTCTCGGCCCGGCGGTGCCAGGGAAGCCCCAGCGCCACGCTGACCATGCCCGACCTGTGGTGCGCGTCCGCGCCCACCATGACGTTCTCGATGGCCGTCATGTTGTGGAACAGCCGGATGTTCTGGAACGTGCGGGCGACGCCCCGCTTCGTGATCTTGAAGCGCTTGACGCCGCTGATCTTCTCGTCCAGGAAGCGGACCTCGCCCTCGGTCGGCTGGTAGACGCCGGTGACCACGTTGAAGACCGTGGTCTTTCCGGCGCCGTTCGGGCCGATGAGAGCGAAGATCTCTCCCTCGTTGATGGTCAGGTTGACGTCACGCAGTGCCGTGACACCGCCGAACCGCATGACGAGGCTCTTCAGCTCCAGCATGGCGCGGCCCGCGCGCTCCGTCTGCACGGCCTTCGGGCTCGTCCCCGCCGGACTCGCGTCGGCCGGATTCACTTCGGCGCTCACTTGGAGGCCACCTCCTCACCCTGCGACTCGGGCCCGGGAACCTCGGCTCCGAGCGTACCCATCCCGCCTGACCCCTCTTTCAGCTCCGCCTTGCGTTGGCGCGATGGCAGCAGACCCTCCGGACGGAAGATCATCAGTGCCACGAGCACCGCACCGAAGATCAGCATGCGGTACTCCTGCAGGCCGCGGAACCGCTCGGGCAGCCAGGCCACCACGAAGGCGCCCAGCATGACACCCGGCAGGTTGCCCGCGCCGCCCATGACCACCGCGGCCAGGATCGTCGCCGACAGCAGGAACTGGAAGTCGTTCGGGTTGATCGAGATGGCCTTCGCCGCCCACAGCACGCCCATCGCGCCACCGATGGAGGCGCCGATGGCGAAGGCGAGCATCTTGAAGCGGAACGTCGGCACGCCCATGACCTCGGCCGCGTCCTCGTCCTCGCGGATCGCCGCCCAGGCACGCCCGACCCGGCTCTTCTCCCAGCGCTTCACCAGGATGATCACGATGACGGCCAGCGCGACCAGCAGGTAGTAATAGGGTCGCGGGTCCAGCACGCCGTACTTGAACGGATCGACCCCGAACACGTTGGGGATGCTGATCCCGAACAGGTGCAGGTCCTCGTAGCTCGGCGGGTGCGGGATGCCGCGGATGCCGTTGGGGCCGCCGATCTCGTCGGTGTTGCGGGCGGTGATGCGGATGATCTCACCGAAGCCCAGCGTGACGATCGCCAGATAGTCACCGCGCAACCGCAGCGTCGGAGCGCCCAGCGTGATGCCCGACAGGGCGCAGATCCCGATGCCGACCAGCAGGATGAGCCAGAAGTTCCAGCCCAGCCGGGTGCCGATCAGCGCCATCGCGTAGCCGCCGACCGCGTAGAACGCGACGAAGCCCAGGTCGAGCAGGCCCGCCTGGCCGACCACCACGTTCAGGCCGATCGCCAGGACCACGTAGGTCCCGATCGGGAAGAACAGGATGCTCGCCCAGTCGGTGTAGGGCGACATGATGGGGGCGAGGCTCTCCGACGGCAGCAGCAGCGCCCCGATGATCAGGGCTACGTAAAGGATCCAGCGCTGCCAGCCGGGAGTGTCCTGCCAGCGATCGTGCATGGCGTCACCGAAGCGGCCAAGGCCGGTGCGGATGCCTGCCAGGGGATTCTTCTGGTTCATGCGCGCGCCTGCTGGAGTGATTCACCGAGGATGCCGGTGGGGCGGAACATCAGGACCAAGACGAGGATGGTGAAGGAGATCACGTGCTTCCAGTCGGAGCCGAAGAAGATGGCTCCGTAGTTCTCCACCAGTCCGAGCGTGATTCCGCCGACCAGGGCGCCGCGCAGGTTACCGATGCCACCCAGGACCGCCGCGGTGAACGCCTTGATACCGAAGAGGAATCCGATGAGGAAGTTCGTGTTCTCGTACGAGATCAGGTAGAGCGCGCCCGCCACGCCGGCCATGCTGCCGCCGATGAGGAAGGTCATCCGGACGATCCGGTTGATGTCGACGCCCATCAGGACCGCGGCCTCGGGGTTCTGCGAGGTGGCGCGGATACCACGGCCGATCTTCGTCCGGTTCACCAGGGCGTCCAGCGCGACCATCATGCCGACCGCGGCGACGATGACGAAGACCTGGTCGACCCGGACCACGTGGCCGAAGATCGAGAAGAGCTCGGTCCGCTCCATGATGCGGGGCAGACCCATCTGGATCCTGCCCTGCTCCGGACGGTTGAAGACGTTCGGGATCACCAGGAGCGCGAACAGCTCCTGCAGGAAGATCGAGGCGCCGATCGCCGAGATCAGCGCCGCCAGCCGGGACGCGCCACGCTGGCGCAGCGGCCGGTATGCGATTCGCTCCAGGGCCACCGCGGTGCCCGCCGAGGCGAGCATGCCGGCCAGGATCATCGCCAGGATGAGGCCGACCAGCGCGATGCCGGTGAGGGGTGAGTTGATGCCGAGCACGAACGGTACGAACATCGCACCGAAGGTGCCGATCATGAAAACTTCGGAATGCGCGAAGTTGATCAGCCGCAGCACGCCGTACACCATCGTGTAACCGAGCGCGATCAGGGCGTAGATCGAGCCGAAGGCCAGGCCGTCGATCGTTGCCGGCCAGAACTGATTGATGAAGTCATTGAGCACTAGGGATTACCACTTCTAGCGGGGGTCGCCTGCACGTCCGGGTAGCACACCGCCTCCAGCAGAACCTCGTGGACTCTCTGGAAGTACGAGAGGAGCGGGAACGCATTCGCGGCGTTCCCGCTCCCCGCGCGTCGACTACCTAATGTCCTTCAGCGCCGGACTAACCCAGCTTGGCCTCGGTGGCCTTGCCCAGCAGGCCGATCGCACCATCCTTGACCTGGTAGATGTAGATGTCCTTCGCGGAGACCTCACCGTTGGCCTCGAACTTGACCTGCTTCGAGACGCCCGCGAGGTCCACCGTGGCGATGAACTCGTTGATCTTGTCGGGGGTGACGTTGCCCGCCTTGATGGCGTCGACGAAGACCGTCGCGGCGTCGTAGCCCTCGGCCGCGTAGATGGCCGGGTCGGCGCTGTAGGCGGCCTTGTAGGCGTCGGCGAAGGCCTTCACCTTGGCGTCGGTGACGTCCGGGGTGGCGATGTAGCAGGGGCAGCCGACCAGGGCGCCCTCGGCGTTGTCGGCACCGGCGCCGTCGATCAGGCCCTTGTCCAGCGAACCGTCGCCGGACAGGAACTTCGCGGTCACGCCCTTGTCGCGGAGCTGCTTGAGCAGGTTGCCGCCCGCGGCGTAGTAACCGCCGAAGAAGATCGCCTCGGGCTTGGACGCCGCGACCTTGTTGACCACGGAGGAGAAGTCGCTCTCGGCCGGGTCGAGCGAGTCGGTCTCCGGCTTGACGCCCTTGGCCTCGAGCGCGGCCTTGACCGCGTCGGACAGCGGCTTGCCGTACTCGGACTTGTCGTCGATGACGAAGACCTTCTTCGCGCCGACACCGGTCGCGATGAAGTCACCGATGCCGGGGCCCTGGATGCTGTCGCTCGGCAGCACGCGGTGCCAGAACTTCCAGCCGTTCGTCGCCAGCGCGGCGTTGGTGGCGGACGCCGAGATGCTCGGCAGCTTCGCCTCCTCCAGCACCGGCGCCACCTGGGCGGACTCACCGGAGAACGCGGGACCGATCAGGCCGACGATCTTGTCGGTCTTGATGGCCTGCTGGGCCAGGGCGACCGCCTTGGACGGGTCCGCCTGGCTGTCGTACTCGACAAGCTCGATCTTCACGGCCGGGTTGGTCTTGTTGTACTCGTCGATGACGAGCTTCGCACCGTTCCGGGGGGGAATGACGATGCCGGCGTTGGCACCGGTCAGGTCACCCATGAAGCCGATCTTGACAGTGCTGGGGGCGGCAGCACCGGAGCTACCCTCAGCAGCCGGCGTGGCCTCCGTACCACCGCTGCTGCAGGCAGCGAGACCGAGGGTGAGCGCCACACCGGCGGCAAGCACTCCACCGAGGCGTGCAGTCTTAGGCCGCAAGGTTGCCTTCCTTTCGCCCGGCCCCTCGTCGGGACCGAGTTCACAGATGCCCTCCCTGGCGGGTGGCCAGGGGTTGTGTCGGTTAGTACAACTAGCGGATGTCACGGGTCGATACAGGACGGCCCACCGTTGCCGCTTCGTTATAACACCGATCCTTTTCGGCTATCAGATGCAAAAGCCGTGGTCACTGGCGACCTCGCGGTCTCCAGGGCGATCACTCCGGCCGCCCGGAGGCCCGCTCCGCACCCCCTGGGAGGCGCTCTACGGGCGCCTGGCGGGCACAGCGTCCGAAAATGGCCGAAATTCTCCTGTCAGGCCTCCGGGGCCTCCACCTCGGGCTCCGCGCCGTCAGCCACCACGATCTGCGCCACCTGCCGCATGCTCAGCCGTCGGTCCATCGAGGCCTTCTGGATCCAGCGGAACGCCTGCGGCTCGCTCCACCCGTGACGCTCCATCAGCAGGCCCTTGGCCCGCTCCACCAGCTTGCGCGTCTCCAGCCGCTCCGAGAGCGTGCCGACCTCGCGCTCCAGCGCGGCGATCTCCTGGTGCCTGCTGACCGCCATCTCGATCGCCGGGACCAGGTCCGACTTCGTGAACGGCTTCACCAGGTACGCCATCGCGCCGGCGTCCCTCGCCCGCTCGACCAGATCGCGCTGCGAGAAGGCCGTGAGGATGAGACACGGCGCGATCCGCTGCGACACGATCTGCTCGGCCGCCGAGATGCCGTCCAGGATGGGCATCTTCACGTCCAGGATCACCAGATCCGGCCGCTGCTCCATCGCCAGCTTGACCGCCGACTCCCCGTCTCCGGCCTCCGCGACGACCGCATACCCCTCCTCCTCCAGCATCTCCTTGAGGTCGAGGCGGATCAGTGCCTCGTCTTCCGCGATCACCACTCGCCGCTGCGTACTCACGAGCAAGAGAGTACCGACGTCCGCTAGATTGGGACCACGCCGGTGCCCGAGAGTGATCTACTTCTAGGTAAGCTCTTAGGTGGCGCGCAAAATCCGGACATAGAACAAAAAAAGCCCCGATAGACCAACCGGCAGAGTCGATGGACTCAAAATCCATTCAGTGTGGGTTCGAATCCCACTCGGGGCACCATCGTGATGAGCCGATCGGCCCGGGGCCGGTCGGCTCCCGTGTTTCCCGGGACCTGCCGGCGCCGGTCGTCCCACGAGTTTCCGGACGCCGTGTGCGGCGGCTCGAAAACCGCCGGTGGCCTTCCGCGGAAACCGCCGGCCGCGCTCCTCTCCTTGCGGCGCCCGGCGCTCCTCTCCTTCCGCCGCCCGGCACCGTGAACCGGCCGTCGCGGCCTCCCCTCGGAGCGGTGCGTGAACGGCGCACCGGTGACTTCGAACACCAAGGCGCGGATGGTGGCCCCACGAGCGGAGTAGGTTGCTCGCAAGTGGCGTGAAGTGGCGAAACGGGAGGTGTCGGCGTGGAAACTTCGGGGGACGGCCGGACGGGGCTGGACGATCTCGGTGCCGGGCGG
The DNA here is from genome assembly GCF_059358815.1 of Streptosporangium nanhuense. Lineage (NCBI taxonomy): Bacteria > Bacillati > Actinomycetota > Actinomycetes > Streptosporangiales > Streptosporangiaceae > Streptosporangium > Streptosporangium nanhuense. The sequence goes on along the minus strand of NZ_JCADBG010000002.1, from coordinate 534,130 downwards.
GTGTGCCTTCCCGAGCGGGTGAGGCTGGGCGGGCACGGGGTGGTGCTGCGCGAGTGGGAGGACGACGACCTGCCGGCCATGGTGGAGTTGTTCGACGACCCCGAGGTGGCCTACTGGACGCCGCTGGCCTCGCCGTTCGACCCGGAGGCGGCGCGGGCCTACCTGGAGCGGGCCAGGCGGCGGCGGGCGGCCGGGGAGCGGATGCAGCTGGCCATCACCGTGGACGGGGGTGAGCCCGCGGGCGAGGTGCTGCTGATGCTGAGCGGGCTGGGCCTGGACGTCGCGGAGATCGGTTACGGGCTGGGAGCCGCCTACCGGGGCCGGGGGCTGGCGTCGGGGGCGGTGCGGGTGATGACGGAGTTCGCCCGCAAGACGGTGGGGGTGTCCCGGCTGCTGCTGGAGATCGAGGCCGACAACGCGGCGAGCGTGGCGGTGGCCCGCGCGGCGGGGTACCACCTGACGGACGCGCCGCCCGTCCCCTCGGAGGAGAAGGGGCGGTCGCTGGTGTTGCGGACGTGGGAGTACGAGGAGGGCGACCTTCGCGGGTGAGGGCGGGGAGCGTGACCGAAGTCGTTTCCTGGGCAATTGGGTTGTGTTGTTGATCTCGACTCGGTCAGACAGATATGTATGAATGTCATTAATCCTGAGGAAAGGTAAGCGGTCCAGGAGAGACCTGGCGCGTTTCCCGGCCGCGGAGCGCGTCTCATCCCCCTGCCGAAAGTGAGACACGTGTGACGTCCTCGCCTGGCCAGTCCCTAAGCAGCACACAGCTTTCCGACGCCAAGCGAGCACTGCTGGAGAAACGGTTGCGCCGTCGCGCCCCGGATCCGGTGTTCACGATCCCCCGGCGGCCGGCGGGGCAGGGGGCGCCGCTGTCGTTCGGGCAGGAGCGGCTGTGGTTCATGGACCAGTTCGCCCCCGGCACCGCCGCGTACACGATCCCGATGACGTTGCGGCTGACGGGGCCGCTGGACGTCGCGGCGCTGGAGCGGGCGATCGGCGCGGTGGTGGCCAGGCACGAGAGCCTGCGGACGCGTTTTCCCGCCGACGAGGACGGCCGCCCGACGGCGGTGGTGCAGGAGCGGGTCGAGGTTCCGCTGGAGAGGGCGGAGGCGGACGGCGAGCGCTCGGCGGTACGGCTGGTGAGCGACGCGGCGGCGCTGCCGTTCGACCTGGCGCGGGGGCCGCTGCTGCGGGCGCTGCTGGTGCGGGTGGGCGAAGAGGACACCACAGCCACCGGGGACGCGGGAGGGGGCGCCGGGGATCACGTGCTGCTGGTGGCGCTGCACCACATCTGCGGTGACGGCTGGTCCACCGAGATCCTCGCCGAGGAGTTGGGGGCCTGTTACGCGGGGACGGAGCTTGCCGAGCCGCCGTTGCAGTACGGCGACTACGCGCTGTGGCAGCGGGATCGGCCCGTCTCCGAGGCCGGCCTGTCGTACTGGCGCTCCCAGCTGGCCGGGGTGGTCCCGCTGGAGCTGCCCGTGGACGGGCGGCGGCGGGGCGAGCAGACGTTCGCGGGGGCCTCGCACATCTTCAACCTGGACCGCGAGCTGACGGAGGGGCTGGCGCGGCTGGCGCGTGAGTCCGGCACGACCCTGTACATGGTGCTGCTGGCGGCGTACCAGGTGCTGCTGGGCCGGTACGCGCGCCAGGACGACTTCGCGGTCGGCTCACCGGTGGGCGGGCGTCCCCGGCGGGAGCTGGAGAGCGTGATCGGCATGTTCGTGAACGTGCTGGCGATGCGCGCGGACCTGTCGGGCGACCCGGGCTTCCTGGAGCTGCTGGAGAGGGTCAGGCGGACCACGACGGAGGCGTACGCGCACCAGGAGCTGCCGTTCGAGCAGCTGGTCGGCGAGCTGGGCATCGAGCGGGACGTGAGCAGGTCCCCGGTGTTCCAGGCGGTCTTCGCGCTGCAGAGCTACGGGCGCAGGGAGGGGACGCGCTGGCCCGGCCTGTCGGTGGAGCCGTTCGTGTTCGAGGCCAGGGCGACGCGTTTCGACCTGGAGCTGTTCCTGACCGAGCAGCCGGACGGGATGGGCGGGCTGTTCGTCTACAACCGCGACCTGTTCGGCGCGGACACGGTCGAGGGGATGGCCGCGCAGCTGGAGACGCTGCTGGAGGCGGTGGTGGCGGCTCCGTCGGCGCGGATCTCGGAGCTGGACGTCCTTCCCGCCGAGGAGCGGCGGCGGGTGCTGGCGTGCGCGGCGGGGCCGGAGGAGCCGTACGCGGACGGGGCGACGCTGGGCGGGATGTTCGAGGCGCAGGTGGCCAGGACGCCCGGCGCGGTGGCGGTGGAGTTCGAGGACGAGCGCCTGACGTACGCGGAGCTGGAGGCGCGGGCCAACCGGCTGGCGCACCGGTTGCGGGGGCTGGGGGTGGGGCCGGGCGCCCTGGTCGCGGTGTGCGCGGAGCGGTCGGTCGAGCTGGTGGTGGCGTTGCTGGGGGTGGTGAAGGCCGGGGGCGCGTACGTGCCGCTGGATCCGGACTATCCGCCGGAGCGGCTGGCGTTCATGCTGGCCGACGCGGCGGTGCCGGTGCTGCTGGCCCAGCGGGCGGTGCTCGGCGTGCTTCCCGAGGACTCGCGGGACGCGTCTGCGGGCGACCGGGTGGTGACGGTCGTGCTGGACGATCCGCTGGACGGGCCGGACACTCCCCCGGAGCCGTCGGCGACATCGGCGGACGCGGCGTACATGATCTACACCTCGGGGTCGACGGGGCGGCCCAAGGGGGTGCCCAACACGCACGGGGGCATCCGCAACCGGCTGGGCTGGATGCAGGGCGCCTACGGGCTGACCGGCGACGACGTGGTGGTGCAGAAGACCCCGGCGGGTTTCGACGTGTCGGTGTGGGAGTTCTTCTGGCCGCTGGTGACGGGTGCGCGGCTGGTGCTGGCCCGGCCCGGCGGGCACCGGGACGCGGCCTACCTGCGGGACCTGATCGTGGAGCGGGGGGTGACGACGGCGCACTTCGTCCCGTCGATGCTGGCGGCGTTCCTGGAGGAGGAGGGCGTCGAGGCGTGCGGGTCGCTGCGCCGGGTGGTGTGCAGCGGCGAGGAGCTGACCGCGCACGTGGCCGAGCGGTTCTTCGGGCGGCTGCCGGGGACGGGGCTGTACAACCTGTACGGGCCGACGGAGGCCGCGATCGACGTGAGCCTGTGGCGGTGCCGCCCGGGTGACGCGACGGTGCCGATCGGGCACCCGGTGGAGAACACCTCGCTGTACGTGCTGGACCGCCACCTGCGGCCGGTGCCCTTCGGGGTGCCCGGCGAGCTGCACATCGGCGGGGCGCAGGTGGCGACGGGCTACCACGCCCGGCCCGGCCTGACGGCGGAGCGGTTCGTGCCCGACCCGTTCGGGGCGGCGGGGGCGCGCCTGTACCGGACGGGCGACCTGGTGCGGCTGCGCCGCGACGGCGCGATCGAGTTCCTGGGACGCATCGACCACCAGGTGAAGATCCGCGGGCAGCGGATCGAACCGGGCGAGATCGAGGCGGTGCTGCGCGGGCTCGCGGGGGTGCGCGAGGCGGTGGTGACGGTACGGGAGGACGGCGCGCCGGGCGACAAACGCCTGGTCGCGTACGTGGTCCCCACGGGCGCGGACGAGGTGGGGCTCGACGCGGCGGAGCTGCGGCGGGCGTCGAAGGTGACGCTGCCCGACCACATGGTGCCGTCGGCGTTCGTGGTGCTGGAGGCGCTGCCGCTGAGCCCGAACGGCAAGCTGGACCGCGAGGCGCTGCCCGCGCCGGAGCGGCGCGGCGCCGAGGCGGCGGGGCCGGGCGCCGAGCCGCGGACGCCGGTGGAGCGGGCGATCGCCGACATCTGGCGGGAGCTGCTGCAGGTGGAGTCGGTCGGCGCCGACGGCGACTTCTTCGAGCTGGGCGGCCACTCGCTGGTCGCGATCCAGGCGGTGGCGCGGATGCGCAAGGCGCTGCCGGTGGTCGGGGGACGCGCGGTCGGGGTGATGGACCTGTTCAAGCACCCCACGGTGCGCGAGCTGGCGGCCCTGGTGGAGCGGCCCGCGGGTCCGGCGGGTCCGCGGAGCCTGCTGTACGAGCTGACCAGGCCGGGGCCCGCGCTGATGACGTACGTGTGCATACCGTACGGCGGGGGCAGCCCGCTGATCTTCCAGCCGCTGGCCGACGCGCTGCCCGACGGGTGCTCGCTGCACGCGCTGGCCTTCCCCGGGCACGACCCCGGGTTGCCGGACGAGGAGACCCGGCCGATCGACGAGGTCGCGGACCTGTGCGTGACCGAGATCCTGGAGAACGTCGAGGGCCCCCTGGCCCTGTACGGGCACTGCGGCATCGGCGGCGCGCTGGTGGTGGAGGTGGCGCGGCGGCTGGAGGAGCGGGGCCGCGCGCTGGAGGCGGTGTACATCGGGGCGATCTTCCCGTTCGCCAGGCCCCGGGGCCGGATCGCCGGGCCGCTGGCGCGGCTGACGCGCTACGACCGGTTGCGCGGCGACCGGGTGTACGAGAACCGGATGAAGTCGATGGGCACCGACATCTCGGGGCTGGACGACGAGCAGGTCCGGTTCATGGTGCGCAACCAGCGGCGCGACACCCTGATCGCGGAGGAGATCTTCACGCGGGTGCTGGCCGAGCGCGTGGAGCGGCTGCGGGCGCCGGTCATCTCGGTGGTGGGCGAGCAGGACCCGACGACCGACTACTACCAGGAGCGCTACCGCGAGTGGCACTTCCTGAGCGACACGACGGCGCTGGTGATCCTGGACGAGGCGGGCCACTACTTCCTGAAATATCGGGCCGCCGAGCTGTCGGAGATCCTCACCAACACGCACATCGCGATGGGGTACGGCGCGGCGGACACGCTCGACCGGCCCTCGCGGGGCCCGGGGGCGGGCTGGTGGGTCGAGGAGGTCTCCGTCGACTCCCCCGCCCCGGACCTCGCGGAGGAGGCGGCGCGTCCCGGGAAGGACGCGGGTCCCGGGAAGGGCGCGGGGTCCGGGAAGGACGCGAGTCCCGGGAAGGGCGCGGGGTCCGGGAAGGGCGCGGGGTCCGGTAGAGGCGCGGGTCCCGGGAAGAGCGCGGGGTCCGGCAGGGGCGCGGGGTCCGGTAGGGCGAAGGCCGGGACGAAGGCGCCGCCGCCCAGCCTGCGGCGGTTCCTGGTGGTGGCGGCCTTCCAGCTGGTGTCGATGGTGGGCACCGCGATCACGGACTTCGCGATCCCGGTGTGGATCTACCTGACCACCGGCTCGCTGGTGGACTTCGCCCTGTTCGTGGCACTGTCGATCATGCCGGGAGTGGTGATCGCGCCGCTGGCCGGGGCGATCGTGGACCGGTCGAGCCGCCGCTCGATGATGATCCTCGGCAACTGCATGGCGGGCGGCACGCAGCTCGTCCTGGGCGCCCTGTTCTGGACGGGCGCGCTGGAGATCTGGCACGTCTACCCGCTGACCGCGTGCCTGTCGATCGCGCTGATCTTCCAGCGGGTGGGCTTCACCACCGCGCTCCCCCAGCTCGTCCCCAAGGAGTACATGGGGCACGCGGCCGGGGTGGTGCAGATGGTGATCGGCACGGCGCAGTTCGTGGCGCCGCTGGTGGCCGTCGCGCTGCTCTCCACCATCGGCCTGGGCGGCATCCTCGCGGTCGACGTGGCGAGCTTCGTGCTGGTGCTGGGCGCGCTGCTGCTGATCCGCTTCCCGGACACGATGGCGCACTCGCCCAGGGAGCCCCTGTCGAAGGAGATCGCGCAGGGGTTGCGGATGTCGGTCGGCAACCGCCACCTGCGGGCGGCGATGATCTACTTCGCGACGCTCAACGTGATGCTCTCGGCGCTGCTGCTGTCGATAACCCCGCTGGTGCTGTCGTTCTCCACGCTGACCGTCGCCGGGCAGATCTCCTTCGTCGGCGGTCTGGGCGGGGCGGTGGGCGGCATGGTGATCGCGCTGTGGGGCGGGCCGAGGCGCCGGCGGATGCGCGGGGTGATGCTGGCGACGCTGGGTCTGTCGGTGTTCGCGGTGATCACCGGGTCGCAGCCCACCGCGTGGGTGGTGGGCATCGGCGCGTTCGGCCTGTGGGGCTGCCTGTCGATCGTGAACGGCACCTTCCTGACGATCATCCACACGAAGGTGCCGCAGCGCTTCCACGGCCGCGTGCAGTCGCTCAACCAGATGGTGTCGTGGTCGACCCTGCCGATCGGCATGGCGGTGGTGGCGCCGCTGGGCGAGCAGCTGCTCAACCCACTGATGGTGCCCGGCGGCGCGCTGGCGTCGACGGTGGGCTCGGTGATCGGCGTCGGCCCCGGCCGGGGCGTGGCGCTCATGTACATCGTGCTGGGCCTGGGCATCGCGGTGCACGTGCTGATCTCGATGCGCACACGGGTGCTGTCGCGGTTCGACGACGAGATGCCGGACGCCCAGGCGGACGACCTGGTCGGGGCCCAGATCCTGCGGGAGCGGGCGGGCAACCGGGTGAGCGTGGCCTGGACCGCCCCGGCGTTCGCCAAGGCGATCACGATGCCGCTGCCGCCGGAGCGCGCGAAGGCGGTGCTGCGCACCCCGTACCCGGACGCGGAGGTGCGGGAGGTGGTGCTGCGGACCGGCGGTGAGATCAGCGCGGTGTACGAGGTCAGGTGCGCCGACCGCGAGCTCATCGTGAAGATCTACCCCGACGTGCTGGCGGCGCGGCTGCACAAGGAGGCGCGCGTCTACGAGCTGCTGCGCGGCAGCGGCGCCTCCTGCCCCGAGATGGTGCACTGGGACACCTCGCGGCGCGACCTGCCGCACGCGTACGCGGTGATGACGAAGGTGCCGGGCCGGCCGCTGTCGGAGGTCTCCGCCGGGCTGGCGGCCGGCGAGGTCGCGGGCCTGTACCGGGAGATGGGCCGGACGCTGCGGGCGGTGCACGGGGTGCGGGTGGAGAGGTTCGGCCCGATCGACGGGCCGCAGGAGAGCTCCAACGAGGCGTACGTGGGCGGGCAGCTGGACCTGAGGCTGGCGCAGTTCACCGAGTTCGGCGGGGACGAGGGGCTGCACGCGGAGCTCTCCGCGTACGTCGCGCGTCACCGCCACCTGGTGGCGCGCTGCGACGCCCCCGTGCTGTGCCACAACGACTTCCACGAGCGCAACGTCATGGTCGCCGAGCAGGACGGCCCGGGAGGCCCGCTGCGGATGACCGGGGTCATCGACATGGAGAACGCGCTGGGCGGCGACCCGCTGATGGACCTGGCGCGGACCGACTACTTCGCGGTCAGGGGTGACGCGGAGCGGCGGCGGCACCTGCTGGAGGGATACGGAGACCTGCCGGACGACTGGCCGGAGCGCCTGGCCTTCTACCGGCTCTGTCACGCCCTGGAGCAGTGGCACTGGCTGGCCACCCTGGGTGAGACCGCCGCCCTGCCCGTCATCGCGGAACAGCTCCGCGAGTGTCTGAAGGAGAAAGTGTAAGTGGACGTCTTCCCCGCCTCGTTCGCCCAGGAGCGGATCTGGTTCCTGCACGAGCTCCTGCCCGACCTGGCGGTGTACAACACCGCCGTCCGCTCGGAGGCGGCCGACCTGCGGCCGGTGGACCCCGACCTGCTGGAGCGGGCGCTGGAGGTGCTCGCGGGCAGGCACGAGTCGATGCGGACGGCGTTCGAGCTGCGCGACGAGCGGGTCGTGCAGACGATCGCGGAGCGGGTGCCTGTCTCGGTGGCCAGGACCGACCTGTCCGGGCTGCCGCCCGAGGAGGCGGCCCGGGAGCTCGAGCGGGTCTCCGTGGAGGAGGCGCGCGCGCCGTTCCGGCTGGAGCGTGCCCCGCTGTGGCGGGTGCGGCTGGTGACGCTGGGCGGCGGGGAGTGCCGGCTGCTGCTGGTCCTGCACCACACGGTCTTCGACGCCTGGTCGGCCGGCGTGCTGTGGCGGGAGCTGACCGAGGTCTACCTGGCGCTGCGCGAGGGCCGCGAGCCCGCGCTGCCGGAGCTCGCGATCCAGTACGCCGACTACGCGGTCTGGCAGCGCGACCGGCTGGGCGGCGGCGAGCTGGACGGCGACCTGGCCTACTGGCGGGAGCGGCTGCGCGGGAGCGTGCCGCTGGAGCTGCCCTCCGACCGGCCGCGCCCGGCCACGATGAGCTACCTGGGCTCGACGCTGGACTTCGCGGTGCCCGAGGAGCTGACCGAGCGGGTGGGCGCGCTGGCCAGGGCTCGGGGCACCACGCCGTTCACGGTGCTGCTGACGGCGTTCTCGGTGCTGCTTGCGCGCTGGAGCGGGCGGACCGACGTCGTGGTGGGCTCCCCCGTCGCCGGGCGGGAGCTGCCGGAGCTGGACGCGCTGATCGGCATGTTCGTCAACACCCTGCCGCTCCGTACCGACCTGGGCGGCGACCCCGCGTTCGGCGAGGCGCTGGACCGGGTCCGCACGACCGTGCTGGAGGCGTTCGACCACCAGAACGTGCCGTTCGCGAAGCTCGTGGAGGTGGTGGACCCGCCCCGCGACCCCGGCAGGACGCCGCTGTTCCAGGTGGGGTTCAACCAGGTCGCGGTGGACGGGCGCGGCCGGTACGGGAACGGCACCTCCAAGGCCGACCTCACCATGGAGCTGCACAATCCGGACGGCAGGATGGAGGGCTGGGTCGAGTACAGCACGGACCTGTTCGACGAGGACACGATCCGGCGCCTGGTCTCGGCGTTCCTGACGCTGCTCGGCGCGGCCGTCGACGACCCGGGATCGCCGATCTCCCGGCTGCCGCTGACGGACGGCCCCGAGCGGGCCCGGCTGCTCACCTCCTGGCACGGCCCCGAGGCCGCCTACCCCGAGCGCTGCCTGCACGAGCTGATCGCCGAGCGGGCGGAGCGGACGCCGGACGCCGACGCGGTCGTCTCCGTCGACGGGACCCTCACCTACCGGCAGCTGGAGGAGCGGGCGGGCGCGCTGGCCCGGCGGCTGCGCGAGCGCGGGGTGGGGGCCGAGACGCCGGTCGCGGTGTGCCTGCCGAGGAGCGCGGAGCTGATCGTGGCGCTGCTGGCGGTGCTGAAGACGGGCGGCTGCTACGTGCCGCTGGACCCGGACTACCCGGCGGACCGGCTGGGGTTCATGCTGGCCGACTCGGGCAGCCCGCTGCTGCTGACCCGCGCGACGATGGTGGAGCGGCTGCCGCCGTCCCATCCCCCGGCGATCCTGCTGGACGCGCTGCCGATGAACGGGGCGTCCGAATTCGTCCCCGGCCCGCTCTCCCCCGACTCGCCCGCCTACGTGATCTACACCTCGGGGTCGACGGGGGTGCCCAAGGGGGTGGTGGTGCCGCATCGCGGGGTGGTGAACCTGGTCACCGGGCTGGGGTTCACCGAGCGGGAGCGGATGCTGCTGCTCACCTCGCTGTCGTTCGACATCGCGGCGCTGGAGATCTTCGGCCCGCTGACGGCGGGCGGCGCGGTGGTGCTGGCTCCCCCGTACGGCAACGGCGGGCTGGGCGAGCTGGTGACGCGGGCGGGGGTGACGACCGTGCAGGCGCCGCCGTCGGTGCTGGAGGAGATCCTGGAGCGGCTGCCCGCCGGGCTGCCGCGCGTGTTCAGCGGCGGGGAGCCGCTGCCGGTGCCGCTGGCCGGGCGGATCCGGCGGGTCGCCGGCGAGCTGTGGAACCTCTACGGGCCGACGGAGACGACGATCTGGTCGCTGGCGCACCGGGTGCCGGAGGGCGCGGAGTCGATGTCGATCGGCATGCCGGTCGCGGGCACCACCGCGTACGTGCTGGACGAGGCGATGGAGCCGGTGCCCGTCGGGGTCTCCGGGGAGCTGTTCCTGGGCGGCGACGGGGTCGCCCGCGGCTACCGGGGACGGCCGGGGCTGACCGCCGAGCGGTTCGTCCCCGACCCGTTCGGCCAGGGCGGCCGCCTCTACCGGACGGGCGACCTGGTGCGGCGGCTGCCCGACGGGACCCTGGAGTTCCTCGGGCGCGCGGACGACCAGGTGAAGGTGCGGGGGGTGCGGATCGAGCTGGGCGAGGTGGAGGCCGCGCTGGCGGCGCACCCGGGCGTGCGGCGGGCGGTCGCCGCGGTCAGGGACGACGCTCCCGGCGGCCGGGCACTGGTCGCGTACGTGGACACGGGCGCCGGTGCGGATACGGGCGCTGATGCGGGTGCAGGCGCGGGTGCGGGGGCCGGTGCGGGGGCCGGTGCGGGTGTGGGCGCCGGGGAGCTTCGGGCGTTCCTGGCCTCGCGGCTGCCCGCCACGATGGTGCCGAGCCTCTTCGTGCCGGTGCGGGACTTCCCCCGGCTGCCCAACGGCAAGCTCGACCGCGCCTCGCTGCCCTCCCCCGTCGCGGAGGGGACACCGGCGGCGCCCGCCGGGCCGGTCACCGCGAGTGAGGAGCTCGTGCACGAGATCTGGTGCGAGGTGCTGGGCAGGAACGGCATCGGGATCGACGACGACTTCTTCGACGTCGGCGGGCACTCGCTGCTCGGTACCAAGGTCGTCGCGAGGATCTGCTCGGCGGTGGGCATCGACCTGCCGCTCAACGCCCTGTTCACCACGCGCTCGGTCCGCGGGCTGGCGCTGGTGGTGGAGGAGTGCCTGGCCACGGAGATCGACCGGCTCACCGACGAGGAGGCCGAGCGGATCGCCGAGGAGTACGACCGAAATGACAGTCCGGTGAACTAGGACCGAAATCGGCATTTTGGACACTTGCTCTTGGTAGCTTCCGGCCACATTCGGTGTCCACGGAGTGAGACGCTTCACGACACACGGAAGTGGCCGGTCACCTTCCGTTCACGGAATCGCCGTGAACTGCGGTGATGTCGGAGCGTGAGAACGCCCGATGATCTTCCCGTGCGGCCGAAACCGGCATTCCGACACACGTTTAAGTTTCAATCCTTGACTGCCGATGGCGCAAATAATAGGAATAGTCTGGCTTATCGCTTGTGAATACTTGACAGGGCAAAAACCCTGTTTAGGGCTATGGGGGGTGAATGCTCGAAGCGATGCGGGGGGACTCGTCGTCCGCCTCGTTGCACGGTCCGTCGTCCACTCAACCGGCGCCGTTGACGGCTCCCGCTCCCGCCGCCTGGACGACCGGACCATCCCACATCGCCCCGGACGCGCTGTTGTGCGGCCTCGTCGCCGCCCAGGCGGCGAGGACGCCCTCCGCACCGGCGATCCGCCAGTGGGAGACCGGCCTCACCTACCGCGAGCTGATGGGCGCCGCCACCGCGCTTGCGCTGCGGTTACGCGCCCTCGGGGTCGGTCCCGAGGACCGGGTCGGGCTCTGTGCCAGGCGCACACCGCTGATGACCGTCGCCGTCCTCGGCATCATGATGGCGGGCGGCGCGTACGTCCCCCTCGACCCGGCGCACCCGCGCCGGCGACTTGACGAGGTGCTCGACGACGCGGGTGTCGCGGTCGTCGTGGCCGACGCCCACGGCCGCATGCTGCTGGACGGATGCGGGCGTCCCCTGGTCGAGCCGGAAACGAACTCCACGCCCGGATCCGTGTCCGAAAACACCTCCGGAACCGCCGGTGAAATCACCGCCGGAACCCCGGCGGAAATCCTGACCGAAATCGCGGCGGAGCGCGCCGGCGGGATTCCCGGCATCCCCGGTGGGATTCCCGGCATTCCCGGCGGGACTCCCGGCATTCCCGGCGAGATTGCCGACGAGATTGCCGACGGTGGCCCGGCGCTGCCGGGGAACGCCGCCTACGTCCTGTACACGTCCGGGTCGACCGGGCGGCCCAAGGGCGTCGTCGTGAGCCACGCGTCCGCGGTCGCGTTCGCCTCGGCCGCGGCGGCCCACTTCGGCCTGGACGGCACGTGCCGGTCGATCGCGTTCTCCGCGCTCGGGTTCGACGTCTCGGTGCTCGACATGCTCGCGCCGCTCACCGTGGGCGGCTGCGTGCAGCTGGTGCCGGACGACGACAGGACCGACCCGGCCCGCCTGCAGCGGTTCCTGGAGGCGCACGACGTCACCTGGGGCTTCATCCCGCCCGCCCTGCTGCCGCTGGTCGACCCGGCCCGGCTGCCGCACCTGCGCGACCTGGTCACGGCCGGCGAGCCGCCGGGCCCCGAGCAGGTGGCCCGCTGGTCGGCGCACACCCGCTTCCACAACTGGTACGGCCCCACGGAGACGACCGTCTGCGTGGTCGGCACCGAGCTTTCGGGGAGCTGGGAGCGGTCGCTGCCGATCGGGTACCCGCTGAGCGGCTGCCGGGCGCACGTCCTGGACGAGGACATGCGCGAGTGTCCCGTCGACGTCCCCGGCGAGCTGTACATCGGCGGGCCGCAGGTCAGCCGCGGCTATCTGGGCCTGCCCGGCATGACGGCCGAGAAGTTCGTGCCCGACCCGTTCGACGCCGTGCCCGGGGCGCGCCTCTACCGCACCGGCGACCACGTCGCCTGGCAGGAGGACGGCCGGATCGCCTTCATGGGGCGGCTGGACCGGCAGGTGAAGATCCAGGGCCAGCGGGTCGAGATCGGCGAGGTCGAGTCGGTGGTGCGGGCCCACCCCGAGGTGGCGCAGGCCGTGGTCGACGCCCCCGGCGAGCTGGTCGCCTACGTCGCGCCGATGGACGCGCCCGGGCTGGCCGCCCTGCGGGTGCACTGCGCCGGGAGGCTGCCGGTCTACATGCTGCCCACCCGCGTGGTGCGCGTCCCCTTCCTCCCGCTCAACGCCTCCGGCAAGGTCGACCTCGCCGCCCTGCGCGGTCTCTCCGAGGACATCTCCGGGACTTCCGGTGACGCGAACGGGGAGACCTCCGGCGCCTCAGGACTGGCGGGGATCTGGGCACGGGTGCTCGACGCCCCCGCCCCCGGCCCCGACGACGACTTCTTCGAGCGCGGCGGGCACTCGCTGCGGGCGATGCGCCTGGTGTCGGCCATCAGGGCGGAGCTCGGCCGGGACATCTCGGTCGAGGACGTCTACGCGGCCCGTACCTACGGCGCCCTCTCCTCCGGTGTCGGGAACGCCCCCCTGCGGGACGCCTCGCCCCCGGAAAGCCCCCTGTCCGGTGAGCCCCCGTCGCTGTCGCCCGCGCAACGGCGCATGTGGTTCGTGGAACGGCTCGCCCCCGACACCCCCGCGCACAACATCGCGATGGCCGAGCGCGTGCGCGGCCCGCTGGACCACCGCGCGCTGCGAGGCGCCCTGGAGTCCGTGGTGGCCCGGCACGAGACGCTGCGCTGGCGGATCACCTCCCGCGACGGCGTGCCCCACGTGACGGCCGTCCCGCCCGGCGAGGTGCCGCTCCCGCTGGACGACCTCTCGGCGCTCCCCCACCCCGAGGCCGCGCTGGCGGAGGCGCTGGAGAGCGAGGCGCGGACGCGGTTCGACCTGGCGCACGACTCCCTGGTCCGGGCCAGGTTGATCCGGATGGCCGAGGACGACCACGTGCTCGCGGTGACGGTGCACCACATCGTCTTCGACGGCTGGTCCCAGGACGTCTTCTACCGGGACCTGAGCGCCGCCTACCGCGGCGACCCGCCGGGTCCGGCGGGCGCGTCGTTCGCCGACTACGCGCGCTGGTCGAGGGAACGCTCGGACGGCGACGGGCTCGACTGGTGGCGCGAGCACCTGAGGGACGCCCCGATGGTGCTCGACCTGCCCAGGGACACCCCCCGCCCACCTGTGCAAACTTTTTTTGGAGCGCTCCGAACAGCCGAGATTGACGCCGAGATCGGAGAGCGTGTCAGGAAGCTGGCGGTCCGGCTGGGGGTCACCCCGTACCCGGTGTTGCTGGCCGCGTTCGCGCAGGTGCTCTCCAGGCTCTCCGGGCAGCGGGACCTGCTCGTCGGCACCCCGTACGCCGACCGGGGGCACGTCGCGTTCGAGTCGCTGATCGGCATGTGCGTGCGGATGCTGCCGCTGCGGCTGCGCCAGGACCCCGAGGCCTCGTTCGAGGAGCACGTGGCCCGCTGCCGCGACGAGCTCGCCGAGGTCGTCTCGCACGGCGACGTGCCGCTGGAGCGCGTCGTGGAGGCGCTGCGCGTCCCGCGCGACCTGGGGCGCAACCCGGTGACGCAGGTGCTGTTCAACATGTACAACTTCGCCGAGCCCAAGCTGGACCTGCCGGGCTGCGTGACCGAGCCGCTGCCCGCCGGGCTGCCGGGCGCGCTGTTCGACCTGACGATGTACGTCAGCGAGCGCGGCGACGGATACGCCCTGCAGCTCGTCTACAACCCCGACCTGTTCTCCGCCGCCAGGATGGACGCCCTGCTGGCCGGGTACACGCACCTGCTGGGCGACCTGCTCGCCGAGCCGGGCGGGGCCGCGCGCGAGGCCCGGCTGGCCCCGCGGGAGGCACCCGCCGCGCTGCCGGTCTGGGACGGTCCCGGGCCGCTGGACACCCTGCACCGCGACGTCGTGGTGGAGGGCGCGGGGCGGGTCCTCGGGTACGCGGAGCTCACCGCGCTGCGCCGGCGCACGACCTCGGCGCTGCGCGCGGCCGGGGTCGCGCCCGGCCAGGCGGTCGCGGTGCTCGGCGCGCGGGTCCCCGAGCTTCCCGGGCTGCTGCTGGGAGTGCTGGCCAGCGGGGCCCGCTGGGTGGTTCTCGACCCGGCGCACCCGGCTCCGGTGCTGGCCGGGCAGGCCGCCGCCGCCGGGGCCGTGGCGGCGCTGCGCTGCCCGGACGCCCCCTCCCTGGCGGGCCTTCCGGAGATCGCGCTCCCGGAGATCGCGCCGTCCGGAACTGCGTCGCCCGAGACTCCGCGGCTCGAAAACGGGGACGGGACACCGGAGGACGGCGCGACGCCGTGGGAGCCGCATCCGGAGCGCGGCTACCTGTCGCTCACCTCGGGGACCACCGGCGCCCCCAAGCCGGTGGTGACCGGCGAGGGGCCGCTCGCGCACTTCGTCGACTGGTACGCGAAGACCTTCGCGGTTACCGCGGCCGACCGGTTCGCCCTGCTGTCGGGCCTGGCGCACGACCCCGCGCTGCGCGACGTGTTCGTGCCGCTCGCCACCGGCGCCCGGCTGTGCGTGCCGGAGCGGGACCTGCTCCGCGACCCCGTCCGGCTGGTCGCGTGGCTGCGCGAGCACCGCGTCACCGTACTGCACCTCACCCCGCAGCTGGCCAGGATGCTCTGCGGGACCGGCGCGGTGCTGCCCGGGGTCCGGCTGGTCGCGACCGGCGGCGACCGGCTCACCCACGCCGACGCCGCGCGGCTGCGCCGCCTGGTCCCGTCCGCCCGCCTGGTGGCCTTCTACGGCACCACCGAGACCCCGCAGGCCCACGCCTGGCACGAGATCCCCGGCTGGGTGCGCGAGAGCGCCGAGCCCGTCCCGGCGGGGCGCGGCATCGAGGGCAGCGAGCTGGTCGTGGTCGGCGAGCACGGCGGCCGGGCCGGGGTGGGCGAGCTGGGCGAGGTGGTCGTGCGCAGCGCCAACCTGGCGACCGGCTATCTCGACCCCGATCTCACCCGGCTCCGCTTCACCGGGGACGCCTTCGCCACCGGCGACCTCGGCCGCCTCAACCCCGACGGGACGGTGACGATCGCCGGGCGGCGCGACGACCAGGTGAAGATCCGCGGTTTCCGGGTGGAGCTCGGCGAGGTGGAGGCGGCGCTGTCCGCCCACCCCGAGGTCCGCGCCGCCGCCGCGGTGGCCGACCGGGACGAGCGGCGCGAGACGGTGCTGCACGCCTACGCGGTGCCCCGCAGGCCCGGGCTGGCCGCGCCGCGGCTGCTCGACCACCTGCGCGCGGTGCTGCCCGAGCACGCGGTCCCCGCCGAGGTGATCGTGGTGCCCACGCTGCCGCTCACCCCCAACGGCAAGGTCGACCGCGCCGCGCTGCGCCCGCCCGTGTCCCGGCCGGGAGGCGAGGCGGGCGGCGAGGTGTCCGGCCCGACCGAGCGGGCCGTGGCCGAGGTGTGGCGGGCCGTGCTCGGCGTGCCGCGGGTGGGCGCGGCCGACAACTTCTTCGAGATCGGCGGCCACTCGCTGGCGATCGCCGCCGTCCAGGCCCGCCTGGGCTCGGCCCTCGGCCGGGAGATCCCGATCGTGGACCTGTTCCGCCATCCGACCATCCGCGCGCTCGCCGCGCATCTCGACGGTGGAGGCCCCACTCCCGGCCTCGACCGCGCCGCACGGCGGCTCGCCGTGCGGCGGGACCGCCTCAAGGACCGCTCAAGGAAGCCGAGCTGACAACCGCACACTCACCCGCACCCGGATCCGAGCCCAGACTCGGCCCCACATCCGAACCCGCACCCGGGACCGGATCCGACCTCGCAGCCGGATCCGGACCGGACCCCGAACCCGACTCCGGACCCGGCCCCGCAGCCGAATCCGGACCGGACCCCGAACCCGAGAACGGACCCGGCCCCGCAGCCGAATCCGGACCGGACCCCGAACCCGAACTCACATCCGAATCGATGCCCGCCCCTCCTCCGGCCCTCGCGGCCGGACCGATCCCCGCCCGCCCCCTCACGCCTGAAGCCGCACCCGTGACCGAACCGGCGACCGCACGACCTTCCGGAGCGCGAACCCGGCCGGTGAACCACCCGACAGCCGAGCCGGCGATCGAGTCGCCACCCACACGACCCCCCGCACCGGAACCCGAGCCGACCCCCGTACACCCCCCCGCACCGGCGCCGACCGCGCCCCGCATGGAAGAAAGGGACCCCCGCATGGCCGAGGAGCCCACCGTCGAACCGATCGCGATCATCGGCCTCTCGTGCCGAGTGCCCGGTGCCGGGGACGCCAGACAGTTCTGGCGCAACCTCGCCGACGGAGTCGAGTCGCTGACGCACTTCACCCGTGAGGAACAGCGGGCGCTCGGCGTGCCCGACCACATCCTCGACGACCCGGACTTCGTCCCGGCCGCGATGATGCTCGACGACCACCAGGAGTTCGACGCCGCGTTCTTCGGCATGTCGATCAGGGAGGCGGAGATCCGGGACCCGCAGCACCGGCTCTTCCTCGAACTGTCGCACACGGCCCTGGAGGACGCGGGGTACGACCCGTTCAGGTACCCGGGCGAGATCGGCGTCTACGCCGGTTCCGGCGGGGACTTCTACCAGTGGATCAACATCAGGAGCAACGCGCAGGCCCACGCGAACGCGGGCTGGCTCGCCGTCATGGTCGGCAACCACGTCGACTACTGCGCCACGCTGTCGTCGTACAAGCTGGACCTGCGCGGCCCGAGCTACACCCTGCACACCGCGTGCTCGACCTCGCTGGTCGCGATCCACGTCGCCGCCGAGGCCCTGCGCAACGGCGAGTGCGACATGGCCCTGGCGGGCAGCGCGATGCTCGACCTGCCGCAGGGTCAGGGGTACGTGTACGACGAGGACGGCATCGTCTCCCCCGACGGCCACTGCCGGGCCTTCGACGCCAAGGCGGCCGGGACGATCTGGGGCAGCGGCGGTGGCGTGATCGTGCTGAAGCGGCTGTCGGAGGCGATCGAGGACGGCGACAACGTCCGGGCGGTCATCCTGGGCAACGCGATCAACAACGACGGCGCCAGCAAGGTCGGGTTCTCCGCGCCCAGCATGGACGGCCAGGCCGCGGTGATCGCCCAGGCGCTCGGGGTGGGCGGGGTCGACCCGCGCACCATCACCTACGTCGAGGCGCACGGCACGGGCACCGCGCTGGGCGACCCGATCGAGGTCGCGGCGCTGAGCAGCGTGTTCCTCCAGGACACCGAGGACACCCAGTGGTGCGGCATCGGCTCGGTCAAGAGCAACATCGGCCACCTGGGCCAGTCGGCGGGCATCGCCAGCATCATCAAGGCGGTGCTGGCCCTGGAGAACGGGCTGATCCCGCCCACGCTGCACTACGAGAGCCCCAACCCGAAGATCGACTTCACGCGGAGCCCGTTCTACGTGACGGGGGCGCCGACCAAGTGGGAGCGCAACGGCTTCCCCCGGCGGGCGGGCGTCAGCTCGTTCGGCATCGGCGGCACCAACGCGCACATCGTGCTGGAGGAGGCCCCGGCGCCGTCCCGCCTGGAGCGCGAGCCCCGCCCGGCGCACCTGCTGCGGCTTTCGGGCAGGACCGACACCGCGCTGGCCGCCGCCGCCGAGCGCCTGGCCGCGCACCTGGAGGCCCACCCCGACGCCGACCTGGCCGACGTCGCCCACACCCTGCGGGTGGGGCGCAGGGAGCTGTCGCGCAGGAGCGCGGTGGTGGCCTCCGACGTCGCCGACGCGGTCGCCGCGCTCCGCGACCCCAAGCGCACGATCCCCGGCGCCACCTCCCGGCGCACCCCGCGCCCGGCGTTCCTGTTCTCCGGGCAGGGCTCGCAGTACGCGGGCATGGGCGCCGAGCTGTACCGCACCGAGAAGGTCTTCAGGGACGCGGTCGACGAGTGCGCCGAGATCCTGCGGCCGGTGCTGGGCGAGGACCTGCGCGAGTTGATCTTCGCCACCGGCGAGGAGGCCGGCGAGCGGCTGCGGCAGACGGCGCTGACCCAGCCCGCCCTGTTCACCGTGGAGTACGCCCTGGCCACGCTGTGGCGCTCGCTGGGCGCCGAGCCCGCCGGGATGATCGGCCACAGCATCGGCGAGTACGTCGCGGCGACCGTGGCCGGGGTCTTCAGCCTGCCGGACGCGCTGCGGCTGGTGGCCGCGAGGGGCCGCCTGGTGCAGGGCATGCCCGCCGGGGCGATGCTCGCGGTGCAGCTCGCGCCGGACGAGATCGGCCCGCTGCTGCCCGACGGCGTGTCGGTGGCGACCGTCAACGGCCCCGGCACGTGCGTGGTGGCCGGTCCCCCGGCCCCGATCGCCGAGCTGTCGGCCCTGCTGGAGGAGGAGGGCATCGGCAGGATGGAGCTGCGCACCTCGCACGCCTTCCACTCCTCGATGATGGACCCGATCCTGGGCGAGTTCCGCGCGCTGGTCGCCGGTGTCGAGCGGTCGGCGCCGAGCCTGCCGTTCCTGTCGAACGTGACCGGCACCTGGATCACCGCGGACGAGGCGACGGACCCGTCTTACTGGGCCCGGCACATGCGCGAGCCGGTGCTGTTCGGCGACTGCGTGGCGACCCTGCTCGCCGAGGGCGACTGGATCATGATCGAGTGCGGCCCCGGCAAGCAGCTGGCCGGGCTGGCCAGGGCGCAGACCCCGCCGGGCGCGGTCGCGCCGCTGCCCTCCCTGCCCGGCCCCAAGGACGCCGGTGGCGGCACCGGAGACACTGCCGTGCTGTCGGCCGCGTACGGCACCCTGTGGGTGCACGGCGTCGCGCTGGAGGCGTTCGGCGAGGAGGGGCACCGGATCTCGCTGCCGACCTACCCGTGGGAGCGCCAGCGCGCCTGGATCGACCCCGACCCGCAGGGCGCGTTCACCGGCGGCGTGGCCAACCCCGCGCCGGTCGAGGACGACCTGCCGCTGGACCGCTGGTTCAGCGTGCCGGTGTGGCGGCAGGTCCCGCCGGGACCGGCGCCGCTGGCCCCGGTCACCCGGGCCCTGGTGTTCGCCGACGACGGCTCGGCCGGGCTGGTGGACGCGCTGCGCGCGACGGGCGCCGAGGTGGTCGAGGTTCGGCCCGGCGACGGGTTCTCCGCGGAGAACCCCGAAGGCGTCTACACCGTCCGCCCCGCCGAGCGCGCCGACTACGACGCGCTGCTGTCGGCCGTGGGCTCGGTGCCGGAGCGGGTGGTGCACGCGTGGACCGTCGGCGGCGAGCCCGCCCACGGGACCGAGGGCACCTGGAAGGCCCAGGACCGCGGCTTCTTCAGCGTGCTGGCCCTGGTGCAGGCGCTGACCGCGGCGCAGCCCGCCGACGGGGTGGAGCTGACGCTGCTCACCTCGGGGGCCCAGGACGTCACCGGCGGCGACCTGCTCCGCCCTGAGCACGCGACCCTCGCCGGCTTCCCCCGGGTGGTGCCGCTGGAGACGCCGTGGCTGCGGGTGCGCCACGTCGACGTCGACGGACGCGACTGGGTCAGGCACGCCGCCGCGGAGCTGGGCAGGAGGCCCGAGCCGGACGAGGCGGGGCTGCTGCCCACCGTGAGCGTCAGGGGCGGCCGCCGCTGGCTGCAGCACTACGAGCAGCTGGAGGTGCCCGCTTCGTCTGTGGAAACGGCCGAGGCGGTCGGCGGGCAGGCCGGTCCCCGCGACGGGCAGGTCTACGTGATCACCGGTGGCCTGGGCGGCATCGGCATCTCCCTCGCCGAGGACCTGGCCGCGCGGGCCAGGGTGCGGCTGGTCCTGCTGTCCAGGACCGGGCTGCCGGACCGGGCGGAGTGGGACGCGCACGAGGCCGGGCGCGCGGGCCGGGCGATCGCCGCGATCCGCAGGATGGAGGAGGCCGGGGCCGAGGTCCTGGTGCTCGCCGCCGACGTCACCTCCCCCGCCGACATGCGCCGGGTGCGGGAGGAGACGGTCGCCGGGTTCGGCCGGGTGGACGTGATCGTGCACGCCGCGGGACTGCCCGGCGGCGGCATGGCCGAGATCAAGGAGCGGGCCGCCGCCGAGGAGGTGCTGGCGCCCAAGGTGGTCGGCACGCTCGCGCTGCGCGAGGCCTTCGCCGACCTCGACCTGGAGGCCGTCGTGCTCTGCTCGTCGATCACCGCGGTCGCGGGCGGCTTCGGCCAGGTCGACTACTGCGCGGCCAACAACTTCCTCGACGCGCACGCCAGGGGCGATCACGGATGGGGCGCGGCCACGGTCGTCTCCGCCAACTGGGGCAAGTGGCTGGAGGTCGGCATGGCGGCCGAGGTCGCCGCGCCCGCCGGGTTCGTGGCGCTGCAGCGCGGCGACCGGATCAGGGCCGTCGACCACCCGGTGATCTCCGCCTGGCACGAGGCCGACGGCGAGGAGCTCGGCTGGGCCGGGGGCAGCCTCTCCCCCGACACCCACTGGGCGCTCGACGGGCACCGCATCTCCGGGGTGCCGGTGCTGCCGGGCACCGGCCACCTGGAGCTGGCGCGCTGCGCCAGCGAGGCGGTCCTGACCGGCCCCGGCGTCGTCGAGCTGCGCGACGTGGTGTTCGTCGAGCCGCTCTCGGTGGCCGACGGCGCCTCCGCCGAGGTACGGGTGACGTTCAGCACCGAGGCGGACGGCGCGGACTTCCAGGTGCGCAGCGTCATCGGCGGCGAGCAGCGCACCCACGCACGCGGCACCGCGGCCAAGGTCGACCCCGGTCCGGCCGGGCGGGCCGACGTGGCGGCGATCATCGAGCGCTGCACCCCGGCGTCGGAGGAGCAGGGCGGCGTGCCGCTGTCCGGGCTGCTGACGCTCGGCCCCCACTGGGGCCACATGAGCAAGTGGTACATCGGCCAGAACGAGGCCCTGGGCCTGTTCGAGCTGCCCGAGGAGCTGTCGGAGGACCTCGACGGCTGGGGCCTGCACCCGGCGCTGCTGGACAGCGCCACCTCCTTCACCTGGATCGACGTCGTCGGCCACTACCTGCCGCTCGGCTACGGCCGCATCACCGTCAAGGACCGGCTGCCCGGCAGGTTCTGGAGCCACATGCGCTTCCGCGACAGCGGCACCGACGAGGTGCTGGCGGTCGACGTGACGCTCATCGACGCGGACGGCGTGATCGTCACCGAGATCTCCGACTACGTGCTGCGCCGCATCAACACCGACGCCGTGGTGGCCGGGGTGACGGCCGACGCCGGAGCCCAGAAGGCGGGCACGGTCGCCGTCCCCGACCAGGGCGGCCAGGTCGCGACGACCGCCGGGGGCCCCGACGCGGTCGGCATCCGCCCCGCCGAGGGCGCCGAGGCGTTCCACCGGCTGCTGGCCACCCCCCTCGGCGCGCAGGTGGTGATCGCCGCGACCCCGGTGGCCGCCTACCTGGCCGGTGTCGGGTCGGTCACCCAGGAGACGGTCGAGACGGAGCTGGACCCGGCCGCCGTCTCGGACCGGCCCCGTCCCGGCGGCGCGGCGTCCGACGACTACGTGGCGCCGCGCGGCGACGTCGAGACGGCCATCGCCCGGCTGTGGAGCGAGGTGCTCGGCGGCGAGCGCATCGGCGTCGACGACGACTTCTTCGAGCTCGGCGGCAACTCGCTGATCGCCGTGCAGCTCATCGCCCTGATCCGCAAGGAGCTGGGCGTGCGGCTGCCGATGCGCAGCCTCTTCGAGGAGCCCACGGTGGCCGGGGTCACCGCGCTGATCGAGCAGGCGCGCGCCGCCGCGCCCGCGGCGGAGGCCGCCCCGGCCGCGAGCCAGACCATGATTCCCCGTCTCCCCCGCAGGAGTGAGCAGCAGTGAGCGAGTCCCTTCCCGACACCAAGGTCGTCCTCAACGACGAGGAGCAGTACTCCATCTGGCCCTCGGGCCGTGACAACCCGGACGGCTGGCACGACGCGGGCTTCACCGGCACCAAGGACGAGTGCCTGGCCCACATCGAGCAGGTCTGGACCGACATGCGTCCGCGCAGCCTGCGCGAGGCGATGAAAGCGGGAGACGCGGGATGACCGACCGGACCGACCAGACGGTGGACGTCTTCCCGTCCTCCTCCGGGCAGGAGCGCATGTGGTTCCTCGCCCGCTTCGAACCTGAACTCGCCGTCTACAACATCGGCATGCTCATGCCGATGAGCGCCCGCCAGCCGGTCGACCCGCGCCGGCTGGAGGCCGCCGTCACCCAGGTGGTACGCCGCCACGAGGTGCTGCGCACCGTCTTCGAGTTCAGGGACGGCCAGGTGGTGCAGATCGTCAACGGCGCCGTCCCCCCGGTGCGGCTCACCGAGACCGACCTCACCCACCTGCCCGGCGGCGAGCGGGAGGCCGAGCTCGCCCGGCTGGCCAAGTCCGACTCGGTCACGCCGTTCGTGCTGGACCAGGCGCCGCTGTGGCGGCTGCGGCAGGTGCGGATGGCCGACGACGACCTGCGGCTGATCTGCGTGTTCGACCACACCGTGTTCGACGGCGTCTCCAGCCACGTCTTCGTCAACGAGCTGGAGGAGTGCTACGACGCCATCGGCGAGGGGCGCGAGCCCAAGCTGGCGGAGCTGCCCATCCAGTTCGCCGACTTCGCCGTCTGGCAGCGCAACCGGCTGACCGGGGCGTTCGTCGAGGAGGAGCTGGCGCACTGGCGGGAGCGGCTGGCCGGGATCCCGTCCGACCTCGCCCTGCCCGCCGACCGGCCGCGCCCGCGCAGCCGGTCCTACCGGGGCGAGGCGCAGCTGGGCGCGTTCTCCCCGGAGGTGTCGGCCGGGATCGAGCGCATGGCCAAGGACCTGAACTCGACGCTGTTCACGGTCATGCTCACCGCGTTCGCGACCGTGCTGGCCCGCTGGTCGGGGCAGTACGACGTGGTGGTGGGCACCCCCATCGCGGGGCGGCTGCTGCCGGAGACCGAACCCGTCATCGGCATGTTCGTCAACGCCGTGGCGCTGCGCGCCGACCTGACCGGCGACCCGACGTTCGCCGAGGCGGCCGGGCGGGTGCGCACCACGGTCGCCGAGGCCCTGGACCACCAGGAGCTGCCGTTCGAGCGGCTGGTGGAGGCGCTGCAGCCGGCCAGGGACCTGAGCGTGCCGCCGATCTACCAGGTGATGTTCAACCTGGCCCACGACACCAACGAGGGCCAGATCGCCAACGGGACCGCCAAGGTGGACCTGCAGCTGGACCTCAACATGCGCGGCGGGCGGCTGCACACCCGCCTGGAGTACAGCACCGACCTGTTCGACCGGCCCACGATCGAGCGGTTCGGCGCCTGCCTGGAGACGCTGGTCGAGGCCGCGGTCGCCGCCCCGGGGACGCCGATCTCCCGGCTGCCGCTGCTGGCCCCCGAGGAGCGCGACCGCGTCCTCGCGCTCGGCGCCGGCGAGGACCCCGCGCGTGCGCTGGAGGTCCTGGCCGGTGACGGTGCGACGCTGACCTCGCTGACCTCGCTGACCTCGCTGACCTCGCTGATCGAGGCTCAGGTGGCCAGGACGCCGGACGCTCCGGCCGTGGTCACCGGTGCCGCGACGCTGACGTACGCGGAGCTGGACGAGCGCGCCACGGCCCTGGCCGGCTGGCTGCGCGGGATCGGGGTCAGGCGGGGCAGCCCGGTGGCGGTGTGCGCCGAGCGGTCGGCCGAGCTGGTCGTCGGCCTGCTCGCGGTGCTCAAGGCGGGCGGGGCGTACGTCCCCCTCGACCCGGAGTACCCGCCGTCGCGGCTGGCGTTCATGCTGGCCGACAGCGGGGCCCGGGTGATGCTGACCCAGCGCCACCTGCGCGACCTGCTCCCCGAGGGCGCCGTCAAGCCGGTGCTGCTGGACGCGCCCGACACCTGGGGACCGCAGCCCCCAGGAGCGCCGCTTCCGGTGACCGGCCCGGACGACGCCGCGTACGTGATCTACACCTCGGGGTCGACGGGGCGTCCCAAGGGTGTCGTCAACACCCACGGGGCCATCGTCAACCGGCTCGCCTGGATGCAGGAGCGGTTCGGCCTGACGCCGGCCGAGGCGGTGCTGCAGAAGACCCCGACGAGCTTCGACGTGTCGGTGTGGGAGTTCTTCTGGCCGCTGGTCACCGGGGCGTCCCTGGTGCCGGTCCGGCCGGGCGGGCACCGCGACCCCAACCACCAGCGCGACCTGATCAAGGCGCACTCGGTGAGCACCGCGCACTTCGTCCCCTCGATGCTGGCCCTGTTCCTGGAGGAGACCGGCATCGAGTCGTGCCACTCGCTCAAGCGGGTGATCTGCAGCGGCGAGGAGCTGCCGCCGCGCCTGGCCGCCCGCTTCCGCGAGCGGCTGCCCGGGGTGGAGCTGCACAACCTCTACGGGCCGACCGAGGCCGCGGTCGACGTGACCGCCTGGCGGGTCGAGCCGGGCGAGACGCCGGAGGCGCTGAACGCGCTGCACACGCTGCCCATCGGCCCGCCGATGCCGGGCAACCGCCTGCACGTCCTGGACGAGCTGCTCCGGCCGCTGCCGGTCGGCGTGCCCGGGCACCTGCACATCGGCGGGGTCCAGGTGGCGCGCGGCTACGCGGGCCGGCCCGGCCTGACGGCCGAGCGGTTCGTGCCCGACCCGTACGGGCCGCCCGGCTCGCGGCTGTACGCGACCGGCGACCTGGCCAGGGTCCGCGCCGACGGGGACATCGAGTTCCTGGGACGGCTCGACGACCAGGTGAAGGTGCACGGCTGGCGGGTCGAGCTCGGCGAGATCGAGGCCGTGATCGCCGAGCACCCCAAGGTGCGGCAGGCGGTCGTGGCGCTGCGCGACGACGCCCCTGGCGGGCGCGGGCTGGTCGGCTACGTCGACTGGTCCGGGGACGCCTCGGCGCTCACCGGGGAGCTGCGCAGGACGCTCGCCAAGAAGCTGCCCGCCGCGCTCATCCCGCAGGCGTTCGTCGGGATCGACACCGTCCCTCTCGGACCGAGCGGCAAGCTCGACCGGGGCGCGCTGCCCGCGCCGACCGGTTCGGGCCGGGGCGACCTCGGCACGCCGTACACCGAGCCGCGCACCCCGCTGGAGACCGAGCTGTGCGCCCTGTGGAGCGAGCTGCTCGGCCGGGAGCGCATCGGCGTGGAGGACGACTTCTTCCAGCTCGGCGGCCACTCGCTGCTGGCGGTGCTGCTGGTCACCCGCTACCGGGAGACGTACGGCGTGGAGATGCCGCTGCGGCGGTGCTTCGAGATCGCCACGGTGGCCGAGCACGCCCTCGCCGTGCTGGAACTGCAGCTGGGGGACGACGACGAGGAGCTGGCGGCGTTGCTCGCCGCTCTGGAGGACCCCGCGGATGAGTGACCTGAGGGCGAAAGAGGCACCGGCGGCGTTGCTCGCGGCGCTGAGGAGTGCGGATGAGTGACCTGAGGGCGAAAGAGGCACCGGCGGCGCTGCTCGCGGCGCTGAGGAGTGCGGATGAGTGACCTGAGGGCGAAACTGGCGCGGCTCAGCCCCGAACAGCGGGCCGCGCTGGAGGAGAGGCTGCGGCGGCAACCGCCGCCGCGGCGGCCGTCGGGCATCCCCCGGCGCGCGGACGGCGGCGGGCCGGCCCCGCTGTCGTTCGGCCAGGAGCGCCTGTGGTTCCTGCAGCAGCTGGACCCGTCCGACGCCTCGTACAACATGTTCATGGTGCAGCGGCTGCGCGGGCCCGTCTCCATCGAGGCGCTCGGGTACGCGCTCGACCGGCTGGTGGAGCGGCACGAGACCCTGCGCGCCCGCTTCACCTCGCACGAGGGCAGCCCGGTGCAGGAGATCGGGCCGCCCATTCCGGTCGAGCCCGACCTGATCGACCTCACCGGGCTGCCCGTCACCGAGCGGGAGACCCGCGCGACCGAGCTGGTCGCCGACCTCACCAACCGGCC
This sequence comes from Streptosporangium nanhuense, assembly GCF_059358815.1. Taxonomy (NCBI): domain Bacteria; kingdom Bacillati; phylum Actinomycetota; class Actinomycetes; order Streptosporangiales; family Streptosporangiaceae; genus Streptosporangium; species Streptosporangium nanhuense. The sequence continues at coordinate 508,015 of NZ_JCADBG010000002.1, read as the reverse complement.
GTTCGACCTGGCGGCCGGGCCGCTGCTGCGGGTCCACCTGATCACGATGTCGGGGACCGACCACGTGCTGTGCGTGGTGCTGCACCACATCGTGGCCGACGGCTGGTCGCTGAAGATCCTGCTGGGCGAGCTCGCCGCCTGCTACGGCGCGCACCTGGAGGGACGCGAGCCGGACCTTCCCGCGCCGGTGCTGGAGTACGCCGACTACGCGGCCTGGCAGCGCGGGCTGCTGGACGAGGATCGGGTGCGCGGCCAGCTCGACTACTGGAGCGGGCAGCTGGCCGGGGTGCCCGTGCTGGACGTCCCCGCCGACCGGCCCAGGCCGGCGGTGAAGTCGTCCAACGGCGACTACGCGGGGCGGCGGATCGGGCGGGAGCTCACCGCCCGGCTGGACCGGCTGGCCAGGGACGAGCGGTGCACCCAGTTCATGGTGCTGCTGGCCGCCTTCCAGACGCTGCTCGGCGCCCACTCCGGGCAGGACGACGTGTGCGTGGGCTCGGTGATCGCCGGGCGGGAGCGTCCCGAGCTGGAGCAGATCGTCGGGTTCTTCCCCAACACGCTCGCGCTGCGCGGCGACCTGTCGGGCGATCCGGGCTTCAGGGAGCTGCTCGGCCGTGTCAGGGCGACGGTGCTCGACGCCTTCGCACACCAGGACATCCCGTTCGAGCGGCTGCTCAACGAGCTGCGCGTCGAACGCGACCTGAGCACCACGCCGCTGTTCCAGGCGATGTTCGTGATGCAGGACAAGGAGGCTTCCGAGCTGGTCATGTCCGGCATCGAGACCGACGTGTTCGATCCGGGCGCGCGGCAGGCCAAGTTCGACCTGATGCTCGACGTGACACCTCGCTCGGACTCGCTGTACGCGCTGCTGTCCTACAACGCCGACCTGTTCGAACCGGACACGATAGCCAGGATGCTGCGCAGGTACGAGCGCGTCCTGGAGGCCGTGGCCGACGACCCCGACATCCCGCTGTCGCGGCTGCGGGCCGCGATGCTGCTGCCCGAGGACCGCCTGCCCGCCGTCACCGCGTCCCTGTCCACCTCCCTTCCCGCGCCTCTCGACTCCCCCGCCGGGGTCGTCGAGCTGTTCGAGGAGCGGGTGCGGCTGGCGCCGGACGCGGTGGCGGTCAGCCAGGGCGACCGGCGGCTGAGCTACGCCGAGCTGCGCGAGCGCGCCGCGCGGCTGGCGGCGCGGCTGTCCTCCGAGGGGGCCGGCCCCGAGACCGTGGTCGCGGTGTGCGCCCGGCGCGGTCCCGAATTGGTCGTGGCACTGCTGGCGACGGCCATGGCGGGAGGCGCCTACCTCCCGCTCGACCCCGCCTACCCGGCCGAACGCCTGCGCTGGATGCTGCGCGACAGCGGGGCCGCGCTGCTGCTGTCCCAGGACGGCCTGCCGGAGTGCGACCTGCCGACGATCTCGCTCGACGGCGTCGCGGACGCCTCCGACAGCGCTGACAGCCAGGTGACGGCGAGGCCGGGCGGGCCGGGGAACCTGGCGTACGTGATCTACACCTCCGGTTCGACCGGCACTCCCAAGGGCGTGCAGGTCGAGCGGCGGGCGCTGGACGCCCGGGTGGCCTGGATGCGCGCCGAGTACGGCATCCGGCCGCAGGACCGGGTGCTGCAGTTCGCCTCCGTGGGCTTCGACACGCACGCCGAGGAGATCTACCCGGCGCTCACCTCGGGGGCCGAGCTGGTGCTCGCCCCCGACGAGCCGCTGCCCGACTTCCTGCGGACCCCGCGGGGCGCGTCGCTCACGGTGATGGACCTGCCCACCTCCTACTGGCAGGAGCTGGTCGCCGCCCGGACCTCCTGGCCGCCCGCGCTGCGCCTGCTGATCCTGGGCGCCGACCCGCTGCCCGGACCGGCGCTCGCCACCTGGTACGAGGCCCACGGCGAGCGCGTCACCCTGGTCAACAGCTACGGGCCGACCGAGACGACGATCATCGCCACCGCCGGGGAGCTCGACCCGGCCGAGGCGTCCAGGCGTCCGACCGTGGGCCACCCGCTGTCCGCCACCCGCGTGCACGTGCTGGACGAGCACGGCGCGCGGGTGCCCGCCGGGGCGCCCGGCGAGCTGTGCGTCGGCGGTGACGGGCTCTCCCGCGGTTACCTGGGGTCGCCCGCCCTGACGGCGGAACGCTTCGTGCCCGACCCGTACGGTCCGGCCGGTTCGCGCCTGTACCGCACCGGCGACCGGGCCAGGTTCCGGCCCGACGGGCGCCTGGAGATCCTGGGCCGCCTCGACCGCCAGGTGAAGATCCGGGGCTACCGCGTGGAACCCGGTGAGATCGAGGCCCGCCTGCTGGCCCACCCGTGGGTGGGCCGGGCGACCGTGACGGTCAGGGAGGACACCCCCGGCGACCGCCGCCTGGTCGCCTATGTCGTACGGCACGAACCGGCCGCCGGCGAGCAGGTCGCCGACACCGGGGAGCTGCGGGAGTACCTCGCGGCGGAGCTGCCGCCGCACCTGGTGCCGAGTGCCGTGGTGGAGGTCGGGCGCATCCCGCTCACCCCGAGCGGGAAGGTCGACCAGGGCGCGCTGCCCGCCCCCGAGCACCGCTCGGGTGAGGGGTACCTGCCCCCGGAGACCCCCACGCAGGAGCTGGTGTGCTCGGTGTGGGCCGAGGTGCTGGGAGTGGAGCGGGTGGGGGCGCTCGACGACTTCTTCCAGCTCGGCGGCCACTCGCTGCTGGCGACCAGGACGATCGCCAGGCTCTCGGCGGCGACCGGGCTGGACGTGCCGCTGAAGCTGGCCTTCAGTCACCCCTCCGTACGAAGGCTGGCGCAGGCGCTGGACACGCTGGCCGAGACCGGTCCCGGCGCGGGCCCCGAGGCGGGGACCGGGCCGGTGCGGCGCCCGGAGGGCACGGCGCCGCCGCTGTCGTTCGCGCAGGAACGGCTCTGGTTCATGGAGCAGTTCAGCCCGGGGACCGGCGCCTACGTGCTGCCCGCGGCGGCACGGCTGCGCGGCCCGCTGGACCTCGCGGCGCTGGACGCGCGGCTGGACGCCGCCGTGACGCGGCACGAGAGCCTGCGGATGCGTTTCCCGGCCTCCCCCGACGGGCGGCCCGAGGTACGGGTCGTCCGGGCCGGGACCCCGGAGGCACGGATCGCGATCCGCGTCGTCGACACGCGCGCGGAGACGGAGGAGGTGGAGAGGGCCGGAGCGACACACGCGAAGGCCACGTACGCGGGAGCGACGCACACGGAGGCGACGCACACGGAGACTCCCCGCCCGGAGGCGACGTACACGGAGACTCCCCGCGCGGAGGCGGCGCACGCGGAGGTGGAGGCGCGGCGGATCGTCAGTGCCGACGCGGCACGCCCCTTCGACCTCGGCGACGGCCCGCTGCTCCGGGTGACCCTGGTCAGGCTCGCCCCCGCGGACCACGTGCTGCTGGTCGCCGTCCACCACATCGTGGCCGACGGCTGGTCGGCGGAGCTCCTGCTGAACGAACTGCTCGCCGGCCACGACACTCACAACGCTCAGGCCGGTCATGCCGGTCAGGCCGTTCGGCCGGAGCCGCGTGCCGGGTACGGCGACTACGCGCTGTGGCAGCGTGAGCGCCTGGCCGGGCCGCGTCTGGAACGGCACCTGGAGTTCTGGCGGGAGGAGCTGGCCGCGCTGCCCCCGCTCGACCTTCCCCTCGACCTGCCCAGGCCGGCCAGGCAGGGGCACCGGGGCGCGTGGCACGACCTGCGACTGGACGCCGGGCTCACAGGGGCGCTCGGCGAACTGGCGCGGGAACGCGGGGCGACCCTCTACATGGCGCTGCTCTCCGGGTTCCAGGCCGTGCTCTCCCGCTGGTCGGGACAGCACGACTTCGCGGTGGGCTCGCCGGTCGCCGGTCGCGACCTGGCGGAGTTCGAGGACGTGGTCGGGTTGTTCGTGAACCTGCTGCCGCTCCGGGCCCGTCTGGAGGGCGACCCCGCGTTCACCGAGCTGCTCGGCCGCACCCGCGACGCGGCCCTGGAGGTCTACGCCCACCAGGAGCTGCCGTTCGAGAAACTGGTCGCCGAGCTGGACCTGGCCAGGGACGCCACCCGCCCGCCGGTGGTGCAGGTGCTCTTCGCCCTGCAGAACTACCTGGGCGGCACGGTCCCGCCGTGGCGGTCCGCGCCCACGGCCGGGGAACACGCCGGGTCCCCGGCGGCGACCGGGGCGGCGGCCGGTCGGGCGGGAGGGCCGGTGGCCGAGCCGTTCGCGCCGGACACCACCTCGACCCGCTTCGACCTGGAGCTGTACGTCTCGGAGACCGGTGACGGCCTCGCGGCGAGGTTCGTCTACAACCGCGACCTGTTCCTGCCCGAGACCGTCGAACGGCTCGCCGCGTCCTTCGAGACGTTCCTGCGCGCGGCCGTCGCCGCTCCGGAGACCCGCGTGGGCGACCTGGAACTGCTCTCCCCCGGGGAGCGGGACCAGGTGCTGAACGGCTGGAACGCCACCGGGACCGCGTACCCGCCGGAGGAGACGCTGCACGGGCTCGTCGAGGCCCAGGCCGCGCGGACCCCCGACGCCACGGCCGTGGTCTTCGAGGGCGAGACGCTGACCTACGCCGAGCTGAACGACCGCGCCGGCCTGCTGGCCGCGCGGCTGCGCGCCGGCGTCCACCCGGCCGCGGACAGGGTGTTCGCCGTACGGGCGGAGCGTTCGCTCGACCTGCCCGTGCGGCTGCTCGCCGTGCTCAAGGCCGGCGGCGCCTACCTCCCCCTCGATCCGGGGCTGCCCGAGCGCCGGGTCGAGGCCATGCTCGCCGACGCCGGGGCCGTGGAGCTCACCGCGGCCCTGGACGCCTCGCCGGAACCCGGGGACGCGAGTCCTGCCGCGCGGGACCTGCCGGACTCGCTCGCTTACGTGATCTTCACCTCGGGGTCCACGGGGAGGCCCAAGGGCGTCGGGGTGCCGCACCGGGCGATCGTGAACCGGCTGCGCTGGATGCAGGAGACCTACGGCCTGGACGCGGGCGACGCCGTGCTCCAGAAGACCCCCGCCGGGTTCGACGTGTCGGTGTGGGAGTTCTTCTGGCCGCTGATCACCGGGGCCCGCCTGGTGCTCGCCCGGCCCGACGGCCACCGCGACACCGCCTACCTGCGCGACCTCGTCACCGAGCGGGAGATCACCACGGTCCACTTCGTCCCCTCGATGCTCGCCGCCTTCACGGCGGAGGAGCGGATCGAGGAGTGCCGCTCGCTGCGCCGGGTGATCTGCAGTGGCGAGGAGCTGACGGCCGTGGCCGCGGAGCGGCTGACCGGGCGGTTGCCCGGGGTGGAGCTGCACAACCTCTACGGCCCGACCGAGGCCGCGGTCGACGTCTCCTGGCACCGTCACACGCCGGGCGAGAAGGTCGTGCCGATCGGCCGCCCGGTGGCCAACACCCGCCTGTACGTGCTGGACGAGGCGTTGCGCCCGGTGCCGGTCGGGACGCCGGGACAGCTGTTCATCGGCGGGGTCCAGCTGGCCCGGGGCTACCTGGGCCGCCCGGCCCTCACCGCCGAACGCTTCGTCCCCGACCCCCACGGCCCGCCCGGCTCGCGCCTGTACGCCACCGGGGACCGTGCCCGGTGGCGGCCGGACGGCGAGCTCGAATACCTCGGCCGCCTGGACACCCAGGTCAAGATCCGCGGCATGCGCGTCGAACCCGGCGAGATCGAGGCCGTACTCGGCGGGCACCCGGACCTGAGCGCGGCGGCGGTCGGCGTGTGGCACGACGGCGCCGGAGCCCGGCTGGTCGGGTACGGGGTACGGCGCGAAGGGGCGCGGGGCGCCGCGGACGCCGCACACGCCGCGGATACTGCGGACGCCGTGGACGCCGTGGACGCCGATCCCCGCGAGTGGCTCAGGGGTGAGCTGCCCGAGCACATGATCCCCACCGCCTGGGTGACGCTGGACGCGCTCCCGCTCACCCCCAACGGCAAGCTCGACCGGGCCGCCCTGCCGCCACCGCCCGGCCGGGGCGACCTCCCCTGGGAGCCGCCGCGCACCGACGCGGAGCGCGCCGTCGCCCAGGTGTGGCAGGACGTGCTCGGCCTGGACAAGGTCGGCCGTCACGACGGGTTCTTCGGCGTCGGGGGCGACTCGATCCGCAGCCTCTCGGTGGTGGCCCGGCTGCGCGACCTGGGCTACGGGCTCGACCTGCAGCAGCTGTTCACCCACCAGAGCGTGGCCGAACTGGCCGGGGTGCTGCGCCCACCCGGCCACGAGCCCCCGGCGGAGGCGCGACAGGCGCCCGAACCCGCGGTCGAGGCGTTCGGCCTGCTCAATCCGGCCGACCTGGCCAAGCTAAGGAGAGACGGCCGATGATCGAGGACGCGTATCCGCTGGCCGCGCTACAGGGCGGCATGCTCTACCACAGCGAGCTCGAACCGGACAGTCCCACGTTCCACGACCTGATGACGATCACCCTGCGCGGCGAGCCGGACGTCCCCGCGCTGACCAGGGCGCTGGCCGAGGTCGCGGCCCGGCACCCGGTGCTGCGCACCTCGTTCGACCTGACCGGGTTCAGCGAGCCGCTCCAGCTCGTCCACGACACGGTGACCATACCCCTGGAGGTCGCCGACCTGCGGGAGAACACGGAGAACGCGGAGAACGCGGAGAACGCGGACGGGAGGGGATCGCGGGAACGGCTCGCGGCGTGGCGGGAGAAGGAGAAGCACACCGGGTTCGACTGGTCGTCCCCGCCGCTGCTGCGGGTCCACGTCCACGTCCTGGACGGCGACGAGTTCGCCCTCAGCCTCAGCTTCCACCACGCGCTCCTCGACGGCTGGAGCGTCGCCACGCTGGTCACCGAGATCCTGCACCGCTACGCCGCCCCTCCGGGGACCGCTCCCCTCACGCCGCCGCCGGCCCGGTTCCGGGACATGGTGGCGGCCGAGCGGTCGGCGACGGCCTCGGCGGAGACCAGGGAGTTCTGGCGGGAGCGGGTCACCGACGCCCCGGAGAGCCGGCTGCCCCGGCTGCCCGGGTTCCCCGTCGACGGGCCGCGTGACGTCACGGTGCTGGCCATGCCCGTGCCGCGCGAGACGGTGGACACCCTCGAACGGGAGAGCCGCGAGCTGCGGGTTCCCCTGCGCACGATCCTGCTGACGGCGCACCTGCGGGCGCTGGGCCTGGTCACCGGCGAGCGCGAGGTGATGACCGGCGTCCTCAGCCACAGCAGGCCGGAGAACGAGGGCGGCGGCGAGGTCCTCGGATTGTTCCTCAACTCGCTGCCGATCCGGGTGCGCCTGGACGCCGCGAGCCGCGCCGACCTGGTGCGGCGGGTGTTCGACGCCGAGATCTCCGCCGTCCCGCACCGGAGCTACCCGCTGTTCGAGATCCAGCGGGCCGCGGGCCGCTCGCCGCTGCTGGACACGTTGTTCGACTTCAGGGACTTCCACGTGTACGGCGGGCTGCCCGGCGGGGGCGCGGCGATCACCGGGCAGGAGTTCTTCGAGCAGACCGACATGCCGTGCACGGTGGCCTTCGTCCGGGTGCCCGGCGGCGGGCTGACCCTCACGATCTCCTACGACCGCACCCAGTTCCCCCGCGACCAGATCGAGGCCCTCGCCGGCCGGGTGCTCGCAGCCCTGACCGGCGAGCCGGGCCTCGGCGAGGCGGAGACCGAGGCGATCACCCGGTGGAACGCCACCGGCCGCGACCATCCGGGCGGCACCCTGCACGGGCTGATCCTCGCCCGGGCCGCCCTGACGCCCGACGCGCCCGCGGTCGGGTTCGAGGGGACGTGGATCACCTACCGGGAGCTGGCCGCCCGGGCCGTCGCGATCGCGGTGGAGCTGCGCGCGGCGGGGGTGGGGCGCGACCAGCCGGTCGGCGTCTACCTCGAACGGAGCACGGACCTTCCCGTCGCCCTGCTCGGCATCCTCGCCGCCGGAGGCGCCTACCTGCCGCTCGAACCCGGCCATCCGGCCGAGCGCCTGCGGACCATGCTCTCCGACGCCGGGGCCGGCGTGCTGCTCACGTCCGCGGCCCTGGCCGACCAGGCTCCGCGGGCCGAGCGCACGGTGCTGCTGCCGTCCGGCCCGCCCGCACCCGCCGGTCCGGACAGCCTGAGCCCGCCGGACAGCCTGGGCCCGCCGGACGCCCTGAGCGCGCCGGACGGTCCGGGCCACGAGGACGCGCTGGCCTATGTGATCTTCACGTCGGGGTCGACCGGGCGGCCGAAGGGCGTCGGGGTGTCGCACCGCGCGATCGTCAACCGGTTGCACTGGATGCAGGCGGACCACGCCATCACCCCGGCCGACCGGGTCCTGCACAAGACCCCGATCTCGTTCGACATCTCGGTGTGGGAGCTGTTCTGGCCGCTGGTCACGGGGGCCGGGCTGGTGGTCGCCAAACCCGGCGGCCACTACGAGCCCTCCTACCTCGCCAGGCTGATCGTCTCCGAACGGATCACCACCGCCCACTTCGTCCCCTCCATGCTGGACCCCTTCCTCGACACGCCCGAGCTCGCCACGGGTGAGCTGCGCAGGGTCGTCTGCTCGGGCGAGGCGCTCCCCGCCGACCTGGTGCGGCGCTTCGCCGAACGGCTGCCGCAGGTGGAGCTGCACAACCTCTACGGTCCGACCGAGACGGCCGTGGAGGTCTCGACGCACCGGTGCGACCCGGCCGAGCAGGTGGTCCCGATCGGCCGGCCGGGTGACAACACCCGGCTGGAGGTGCTCGACGACCGGTTCGAGCGGGCCCCGGTGGGCACCCGGGGGCAGCTGTTCATCGGCGGGGTCCAGCTGGCCCGGGGCTACCTGGGCCGCCCGGCCCTCACCGCCGAGCGCTTCGTCCCCGACCCCTACGGCCCGCCCGGCTCGCGCCTGTACGCCACCGGGGACCAGGCCAGGTGGCGGCCGGACGGCGAGATCGAGTATCTCGGCCGCCTCGACACTCAGATCAAGATCCGCGGCATGCGCGTCGAGCTCGGCGAGATCGAGGCCGCCCTGCTCGACCAGCCCGAGGTCCGCGCCGCGGCGGTCGTCGCCGACGGCGAGCGCCTGATCGGGTACGTCGTCACCGGCGGTGCCACCGGCAGGGCCGCTGACGGTGCCACCGGCGACGTAACCGCTGGTGCCACCGGCGACGTCACCGACGGTGCCGTCGGCGACGCCTCGATCGACTGGCGGGCGCGACTGCGCGTCAGGGTTCCCGAGCACATGATCCCGTCGGCGTGGGTGACGCTGGACGCCCTGCCTGTCACCCCCAACGGCAAGCTCGACCGCGCCGCCCTTCCCGCCCCCGGCCGGACGGGCGCGGACGAGTTCCGGGTGCCGCCGAGGGACCCGGTCGAGGGACGGGTCGCGGCGATCTGGGAGGAGCTGTTCGACGTCCCCATGGTCGGGGTGTTCGACGACTTCTTCGACCTGGGCGGGCACTCGCTGCTGGCGCTCCGGCTGGCCGTGCGGATCAGGCAGGAGTTCGGCAGGGAACTGCCGGTGGCGACCGTGCTGGCCTCGCCGACCGTGGCGGGCCTGGCGGACGTGCTGCGCCGCCCGGAGGACCTGGGCGAGCAGCGGGTGGTGACGCTCAACGCGGACGGCGACCGTACCCCGATCGTCCTGGTGCACGCCCTGGGCGGGCAGGTCTTCCGCTACCACCCGATGGCCCGCAGGCTCGGCCCCGACCAGCCCGTCTACGCGATCGCGGCCAGCGGCCTGGCGCCCGGCGAGGACCCGCACACCACGATGGCCGACATGGTCGAGGACTACGTCGACCGGCTGCGCGCCGTCCGTCCCAGCGGGCCGTACGTCCTGGGCGGGTTCTGCATCGGCGGGAACATCGCGATGGAGATGGCCAGGCGGCTGCGTGACCTCGGCGAGGAGGTCCCGCTGCTGGTGCTGTTCTACTCCGACGCGGACGAGCCGGTGATCACCAGCTCGCTGGAGGACGACGCCTCGCTCATGACCCACGCGCTGGCGGGAGGACCGCTGGAGGTGGACACCGCGGAGTTCGCCTGCCTCGACCCCGAGGAGATGCTGATGGCGGTCATCGCCGCCGCCGGGCGGGAGCAGCGGCTGGCGCCCGACACCGCCGACGTCGAGCAGGCCCGGCGTTTCCTTCGGGTGTTCCGGGCCAACGCCCACGCGGTCGGCCGCTACCGGCACGAACCGTACGACGGTGACGTGGCGCTGTTCGCCCCCGCCGGTGACCGGCCCGATCTGGGCTGGAACGGCGTGGTCAAGGGGAACCTCGCGATCGAGGCGATCCCCGGCGAGCGCGTGGTCATCCTGTTCGAACCCCTGGTCGCCGAGGCGGCCGCCAAGCTGAGGAGTTGGATCGACCATGGCGTCACCGGACACTGAGAGCCCCAAGAGCGCGGGGCCGCCACAGGGCACCGGGAGCACCGGGAACGGCGCGACGGCCGGAGCGCCCGGGAACGGCGAGCCCGCCGCGGGCCCCGAGGTCCTCGACGTCCCCCAGGACGCCCCGGTCGCCGGGAACCCGAAAACCCCCGTGGGCCCCGAGACCTCCGAGGGCCCCGGAGGACCCGGGGGGCCCGGGGGGCCCGGGGAGTCCGGGGACCCCGGCGCCCCCGGGGGCGAGAAGCGGCCCGAGGGGGCCGGCGACGACGACGGCCTGTGGCGCAACCAGGACTTCCTGCGGCTGTGGACCGGCCAGACCCTCTCCCAGTTCGGCTCGCAGATCTCGTACGTGGCGATCCCGCTGATCGCCGTCGTGACGCTGGGCGCGAGCGCGACGGAGATGGGCGTCCTCGGGGCGCTGATCCGGCTGCCGATGCTGGGCTTCCTGCTGTTCGGCGTCTACATCGACCGGATGCGCAAGCGGCCCGTGCTGATCTGGTCGGACCTGGGCCGGGCCGCGGTGCTGGCCCTGGTGCCGCTGCTGTACGTGATGGACAGCCTCACCCTCGGGGTGCTGTACGCGGTCGTGTTCGTCCTGAGCCTGCTGTCGGTGCTGTTCCAGGTCGCGTACCGCTCCTACTTCCCGTCGCTGGTCCCGCTGCGGCACCTGGGTGACGGCAACGGCAAGCTGCAGCTGAGCGAGTCGCTGGCGCAGACCGCCGGTCCCGGTGCGGCGGCGGCGCTGATCAAGGTGGTCGCCGCGCCGCTGCTGATCATGATCGACGTGCTCTCCTACCTGTTCTCCGCGATCGCCATCCTCCTCATCCGCAAGCGCGAGGAGGTGCCCGCCCCGGACGACGAGACGGCCGTGAGCGTGCACCGGGCGATCTGGGCGGGCTTCCGGTGGGTGATGGACCAGCCGATGATCCGGCCGCTGGCCATCGCGAGCGGGCTGTACTCGTTCTTCGTCATGGGCGCCATGCAGTCGATCTACGTGCTGTTCCTGCTGCGGGGCGGGCCCAACCTGCCGGTGGAGTGGGTGGGCATCGTGATGGCGACCGGCGGCGTCGGCGCCATCCTCGGCGCGACCCTGTCGGTGCGGACCATGCGCCGCATGGGGATCGGCCCGACGCTGCTGTGGAGCACGATCATCGGCAACTGCGCGCTGCTGCTGGTCCCGTTCTCGTCGGGACCGGTCTGGCTGGCCGCCGGGATGCTCGGCCTCTCCCAGTTCGTCGTCTGGGCGAGCAACCAGGTGTTCTTCGTCAGCAACATGACCCTGGTGCAGTCGATCACCCCGCCGCACCTGCAGGCCAGGGTGATCGGCACGATCTACTCGCTCGGGCTGATCCCGGCCCCGCTCGGCGCCCTGGGCGCGGGCCTGCTCGGCGAGACCCTCGGCCTGCGCCCGGCCATCCTGCTCGCGGTGATCGCCGGGGCCATCCTGCCGATCCTGCTGCTGGTCTTCTCCCCGATCCCGAAGGTGAAGGAGATCCCCGGCACCTGAGCGGTCGCGCGACCGGTGCCCGTCCCCGGCCCTGCCAGGGACGGGGACGGGCACCGGCGCGGAGGAGGAAGATGGTAGGCCGGGCGGCAGCGGGCACGATCGAGGGAGGCCCCGCGTGGCCGTCCGGCTCGATCGCGACGGCTCGTGTCGCCCCCATCCCGCTCCCATCCGGTAGGAGAACAATGACCACACTCGCCGACAGGACCATCGCGGCCCTGCGTACCACCCACGACGAGCTGGCGCCCTTCGTCCGGGAGCTGGACACCGCCGGCCTGACCCGCCCCTCCGGCTGTTCGGAGTGGACCGTCGCCCAGGTGCTCAGCCACCTCGGCAGCGGCGCCGAGATCGGCCTGGCGACGCTGCGCGCGGCCCAGGACGGCCGGGAAACTCCCGGCCAGGACTTCAACCATTCGGTATGGGACCGCTGGAACGCGAAGGAGCCCAAGGAGCAGGCCGAGGACTTCCTCGCCGCCGACGCCGACATCGTCGCGGCATTCGAGAGCCTCGACGCCGACGCCCGTGAGCGGCTGCGGGTCAAGCTGGGATTCCTCCCCCGGCCCGGCGGCGTCGCGCTGGTGGGCGGGATGCGCCTGAACGAGGCCGCCCTGCACTCCTGGGACGTCAGGGTCGCCTTCGACCCCAAGGCCACCGTCGGGCGTGACGCCGCCGGGGTGCTGACCGACCTGTACGCCGGGCCGCTCGATTTCCTGATCGGTTTCCTCGGCAGGCCGGACGAGCTGGACCCGCGCCTGGCCACGACCCTCCGGGTCGAGACGACCGGCCCCGAGCGCGTCCTGGGGCTCACCCTCGGGGAGACCGTCGGCTTCAGCGAGGTGCCGGACCCGGCCGACGTCACCCTGTCACTTCCCGGCGAGGCCTGGTCGCGCCTCCTCAGCGGCAGGCTGGCCCCCGAGCACACCCCGCCGTCGGTGACCGTCACCGGCGACGGCGTCACCCTGGACGACCTCCGCCGGGTGTTCCCCGGCCTCTGACGGCCACCCCGCACGGCCCGGCCGCACGAACGGCGACGATCAGTACACGTCGCGGACGTATCGCCTGCTGGTGGCCAGGTGCTTGACGTACACGGTGGCCTCGTCGTCGCCGAGACCACCGTGGACGGTGGCGATCTCGCGCAGGGTCCGGTCGACGTCCTTGGCCATCCGGCTGGCGTCGCCGCAGACGTACAGGTGGGCGCCGTCCTGGAGCCACGACCAGAGCTTGACGCCGTGCTCGCGCATCCGGTCCTGGACGTAGACCTTGGCGCGCTGGTCGCGGGAGAAGGCGAGGTCCAGCCGGGTCAGCAGCCCGTCCTGGTAGAAATCGTTGAGCTCGTCGCGGTAGTAGAAGTCGGTGGAACGCCGCTGCTCGCCGAAGAAGAGCCAGTTGCGGCCGGAGTGGCCCAGGGCCCGGCGCTCGTCCATGAAACCGAGGAAGGGCGCGACGCCCGTACCCGGGCCGATCATTATCATCGGGGTGGCCGGATCGGCCGGAGGGCGGAAGTGCCTGTTGCGCTGGACGAAGACGGGCACGCGGGCGCGCTCCGGGCTGTCCGCGAGGAAGGACGAGCACACTCCCTTGCGCGCCGTGCCGCGCGGGTTGTCGAAGCGGACGACCGAGACCGTCAGGCGCACCCGATGGGGGTCGACCAGCGGGCTGGAGGAGATGGAGTACAGGCGTGGCCGCAGGCGTTTGAGGACGTCGGCCCACTCCTGGGCCGTGGCCCGGACGCGAAGCTCGCCGACCACGTCGACGGCCTGCCGGCCCCAGGTCCACTTGGCCAGCTCTCCCCCGTTGCCCGAACGCAGGAACCGGGTGAGGTCGCGGTCGCGGGTACGTTCGGCGACGAACCTGAGCAGGCCGGAGGTGATCTTCGTGATCTCCAGGTGGCCTCGCAACGCCTCGCCGAACGGGAAGGAGCCGAGGCCGGGGATCTCGACGTCCTCGGCGGGGTCGAGACCGGTCACGGCGAGCCATTCGGCGACCAGTCCGGCGCTGTTGACCGGCATCACCCCGAGCGCGTCACCGGCCCGGTAGTCCAGCTCGCCACCGGTGTCGAAGGTGAACTGCCGCACCTCCTTGGCCGACCCGGGCAGGCTGAGCAGCCGGTTACCGGCCAGGGGGGCGTGGAAGGGCGCGGCCCTGCCGGACCCGGTCTCCGGCTCGGGGTCCGAGGACGTCGTCCCGGGGCTCGGCGCCGACGCGGAGCCCCGGGACGACGTCGGCTCAGGAGCCGGGCGCGGCGGGCTCGCTGGAGAAGGCGAGGAAGGTGAGCCAGGGCCCGGGCGCGGCGGGCCCGCCGGAGAAGGCGAGGAAAGTGAGGAAGGCGGGGAGGACGGGGCCGTCGAGGGAGGGGGCTCGGCGAGGGTGGTGAGCAGGTGATCGAGCCACCCCAGGGCCCGCGAGTGGTCGTCGGGCTCGCAGTCCACGCGGGGTGCCAGGCGCAGGGCGCCCAGCTCCTCCAGGCGCTGGTCGAGCCGTCGCCCGTGGCCGCAGAAGTCGTCGTAGCTGGAGTCGCCGAAGGCGAGGACTGCGTAGCGCACGCCGTCGAGCCGGGGCGCGCCGGACCCGATGAGGGCCTCCCAGAACCCGACGCCGTTGTCGGGCGCCTCGCCGTCGCCGAAGGTGCTGGAGATGACGAGCAGGTCCGCGCCACGGGGAATGCTGTCCGGGGCGCAGTCGGCCATGCTGACCAGCCGGGTGGCCCGTCCCGCGCCGGTCAGCCGGTCGACGCTGGCGGCGGCGAACTCCTCGGCGTTCCCGGTCTGGGAGGCCCACAGGACGACGATGTCGCGCGCCGGCGGCACCGGATCGCCGGCCGCCCGCCGGGGCGGCGGCGCGAGGGTCCGGGAGAACATGCCGGCCAGCACCCCGTTGATCCACAGCGCGTGAGCGGGATCGACGGGCGCGTGCTCCGGCAGGACCGGCACGACCGCGCCGTTGAGAGCCGTACCGCTGAGAGCGGACGCCGTACCGTCCGGAGCGGGCGACGAGCCGTCGAGAACGGACGCCGAGCTGTCCAGGGCGGACAGGAAACCGGCCATGTAGCGGCGCTCGTGGTCGGCGAGCACCGGCGGCGTCAGGTCGGCCACCCCGAGCAGACCGGCCAGCGCGGCCAGCGCGGCGACCCGGGCGGGCGGGGCGGCCCCCGGCACCGCCCCCGCGTGCCCGGAGACCACGTCTCCCGGAACCACGGGGAACCCCGCCGTACCGGCGTGCTCGGGAGGCGCCGAAAATGCCGAGGACGCCGAGGACGCCGGAGATACGGGGGACGCCTCGGAGACGACGACCTTGGTGAGCGAGACCGCGCAGACCTTGAACTCGGGCTGGAAGGAGACGGGGTCGACGGCGTCGCTGGTGACCGCGTTGACGCTCAGGTACTCGCCGAACAGGTCGTTCCAGTGGAACGGCGCGAAGCAGTTGCCCGGCATGACCCGGTCGGTCAGGCGGGCGGGCAGCACGGCCCTGCCGCGCCGGGAGGCGATCTCCACCAGGTCGCCCTCGCCGATCCCGTGCTCGGCCGCGTCCCCGGGGTGGATCTCGACGAAGGGCCCGGGGTTGAGCTTGTTGAGCTTGGCGACCCTTCCCGTCTTGGTCAGGGTGTGCCACTGGTGCTGCAGCCGTCCGGTGTTGAGGACGAAAGGGTAGGCGTCGTCGGGCAGCTCGGCGGGAGGCAGGTGCGGGCGGGGGAAGAAGGCGGCCCGGCCGCTAGCGGTGGCGAAGGCGAGGCGCGGGCGGCTGCCGTCGGGCCGGGTGAGCGTCGCCTGGCTGGTGCCGTCGTTCAGGTAGCGGACGGGGTTGCGGTCACCGCCTCCCGGCGCGCTCGGCCACTGGACGGGGGTCTCGCGCAGCCGCTCGTAGGTGACGCCCCGCAGGTCGTAGCCCGTCTTGGGATTCCACGCCCGTTTGATCTCCTCGAACACCTCCTCCGCGCTGCCGTACGAGAAGGCGTCCTCGAAGCCCATCTCGCAGGCGACGCGGGCGATGATCAGCCAGTCGGGCAGCGCCTGTCCCGGCGGTTCCACGGCCTGCCGCAGCAGGGTGAGGTTCCGCTCGGAGTTGACCATCACGCCCTCGGTCTCGGCCCACATGGCGCCGGGCAGGACCACGTCGGCGTAGGCGTTGGTCTCGGTGGCGGCGAAGACGTCCTGGGTGACGACGAACTCGGCGGCCTCAAGGCCCGCGATGACGGTCCGGCGGTTGGCGACGCTGGCGACCGGGTTGGTGCAGATGATCCAGCACGCCTTGATCTCGCCCTCGGCCATCCGCGAGAACATCTCGACGGTCCCCTGGCCCACCTCGGTGCGCAGGGTGCCGGGCGGCAGGTTCCACAGCTCCTCGGTGAAGAGGCGGTCCTCCTCCACCAGCACCGAACGCTGTCCGGGCAGGCCGGGCCCCATGTAGCCCATCTCGCGCCCGCCCATGGCGTTGGGCTGGCCGGTCAGGGAGAACGGGCCGCTGCCGGGGCGGCAGATCGCGCCGGTGGCCAGGTGCAGGTTGCACAGCGCGTTGGTGTTCCAGGTGCCGTGCGTGCTCTGGTTGAGCCCCATCGTCCAGCAGCTCATCCACTCCCCCGCCGCGCCGATCCACCCGGCCGCCCGGCGCAGGTCGTCCTCGGGGACGCCGGTGAGCGCGGCGACCGTCTCGGGCGGGTAGTCCCGCAGGAAGTCCGGCATCGCCTCCCAGCCGTCGGTGTGCCGCTCGACGAACTCGTGGTCGACGTGGCCGCCCTCGACCAGCAGGTGCAGCAGCCCGTTGAGCAGGGCGAGGTCTGTGCCCGGCCTGACCTGAAGGAACAGGTCGGCCTTGTCGGCGGTCGCGGTGCGGCGGGGATCGACCACGATGAGTTTGGCCCCGGCCTTGACCCGGTCCATCATCCGCAGGAACAGGATCGGGTGGCAGTCGGCCATGTTCGAGCCGATCACGAGGAACAGGTCGGCGCGGTCGAAGTCCTCGTAGGAGCCGGGCGGGCCGTCCGACCCGAGTGACAGCTTGTAGCCGCTGCCCGCGCTGGCCATGCACAGCCGGGAGTTGGACTCGATCTGGTTGGTGCCGACGAAGCCCTTGGCGAGCTTGTTGACCAGGTACTGCGCCTCCAGCGTCATCTGGCCGGACACGTAGAACGACAGCGCGTCCGGCCCGTGCTCGTCCAGGATCCCCCGCAGCCTGCGGGCGGTCTCACTGATCGCCGCGTCCACGCTCGCCGCTACGGACTCGGCTCCCCGGTCCGGCCTGACCAGGCCGCCTTCGAGACGCCCCGGGGCGGCGAGCATGTCCGCGGTGGTGACTCCCTTGGTGCACAGCCGACCGGCGTTGGCCGGGTGGCTCTTGTCGCCGGACGCCTTGACGACCCGGCGCCGCCCGTCCACCTCCAGCACGATCCCGCAGCCGACACCGCAGTACGAGCAGACCGTCTTCACTTTTTCTGACGCCGTCATAGGTCCCTTCCCCTGAAGCAGGGGCCCGTGACACCCTCCGCCGGACAGCGGGGACACCGAAGCCGCATCGGGCGGATCCAACGACGGAAACATAAGAAACACGCGTTACGTGGACGTCACAGATGCCCGCGCCCGGCTGTTACATCCACCTAACCGCCGATCTCCCCCGGCCACGCGCGGCTCTTCTCGCCGTGCTCCCTGAGCACACCGGCGCGTCGTCCCGAGCGTGACGGGCGGGCCAAGACCGTGGTTCAGGCCCCCCTGGGAGCGCCGTCCGCCGACCCGGACCCCCCGAAGGCGAGATACCGGCGGAAGGCTTCCTGACCGTCCGGGACGAACAGCCGCCTCTCAACGGATCGTCGCAGCTCGGCACCTGTCAGCCAGCCGTGCCAGGCGATCTCCGCGGGATCGGGGGCGACCTCGCCGGGGATCACGGCTTCGTGCACCCCGAGCCAGTACGGGCTGATCGCGCCATGGCACCGGAACGTGAACAAGAGTCGCACGGGCACGCTGACGCCCAGTTCCTCGGTCAACTCTCTGGCCGCCGCCGCAGGATAGGACTCACCCACCTCCACCGCCCCGCCGAACATCACATCGAAGTGTCCCGGGAAGCGCCGCGCCTCTCCTGGACGCCGGTACACCAGGAAGCGGCCCTGAGGGTCCCTGCAGACGGTCGTGGCGATCCGGTGCAACCACCCCCGCCGAACGGCCTGCCCCCGCTCCACGACCCCGACGACCCGATCCTGATCATCCACGCGCTCGACGAGTTCAGCCACGCGGACCACTATCCCAAAGGCCCCCGGCGCGCCCGCCACCTCTATCTCGCCTCCGAAGCGACATGCCCAAGGGCCAGGCCGCCGAAGTACGTCGAACGCCATGACGTGGTGGCCGAGCGCCGGTGATCGGCGAACGATGCCCGTCCTGGGCACCGTGACCGCCCCGTTCCGGGAAAGGACCCTCCAGCGGTGGAACACCGTCTGTTGAATGCTGTACGGACTGCTGACCGCGGTCGTCGTGGCCCCCGACCGCCCGGTGAAAGCAAGGCCTGGCCCCTGGCCCTGCTGGGCGTCCTGGCCGCCTGCTACGCGATCGTCAGGAGATATCCCGGCAACCGGGTGCCGCAGCCGTACACCTATCTGTAGGTGCTCATCCTGTCGCTGAGTGGCCCGGCCTACCTCCGCGACATGAAGGCTCTCCGCCCCCGAGCGTGTCCCCAGCCGCCAGGCAGGTCTCGTGACGCATGACCTCTTACCGGCCTGCGCCTTCGTCCGCCGGATCCCCGCCGCCGCCCAGGTCTGTTGACGGCGGCGGGGTCTTGGCAGGTCAGCTCACCAGGTCCGCCACCAGTTCCAGCTGTTCCATCCGGAGCCTGAGGGTCGGGGTGACCAGGCCGACGACCAGGGAGGTCGCGCCCGCCTCGCGGTAGGCGGCGACGCGTTCGCGGAGCTTGCCGGGCGGCCCGCACATCGTCATCGCGTCGACCAGGCCGTCGGGCAGCAGCGACATCGCCTCGCCCTGGCGCCCGCCCAGGAACGCCTCCTGGATCGCCTCCGCCTCCTTCTCGAAGCCCAGGGAGCGGGCCAGGCGGTTGTAGAAGTTGGTACGGCGCGAGCCCATGCCGCCCAGATAGAGGGCGAGCATGGGCCGCATCATGTCGTAGGCCAGTTCCTCGTCGTCGTCGACGAGGGTGAGGATCATCGGCGCGACGTCGAAGCCGTCCAGGCTGCGGCCCGCCCGTGCCGCGCCCGCGCGCAGGTGGGCCGTGCGCTCGGCCAGGTGCTCGGGCGGGAAGTGGATCGCGAGCCAGCCGTCGGCCAGCTCCCCGGCGAGCGCGGTCGTCTCCGGGCCCATCGCGCCGAGATAGACGGGAAGGTGCTTCTGGACCGGGGAGACGCCCAGGGACAGCTCCTTGCCCTGCCCGCCGGGGAGCGGCAGCGTCATGGTCTGTCCCGAGTAGCTCACCGGGCGCCCGGCCAGGGCGAGCCGCAGCACCGACAGGTAGTCGCGGGCGCGGGCCACCGGCCGGTCGAAGCGCTCCCCGTGCCAGCCCTCCACCACCTGCGGCCCCGACACGCCCACGCCCAACCGGGCCCGTCCGCCGGAGACCTGGTCGATGGTGGCGGCCGTCATCGCCGCCACCACGGGCTTGCGGCCCGACATCTGCAGCACCCCGGTGCCCAGCGCGATGCGCTCGGTCCGGCCCGCGATCCACGCCATCAGGCTCGCCGGGTCGGTGCCGTACGTCTCGGCGGCCCACACCGACTCGTAGCCCAGCCTCTCGGCCTCGCGGACCAGGGCGAGGTGGTCGGCGGGACCGAGCCCGGCGCCGCCCCAGTAGCTCATGCTGTAACCGAGACGCATCCGATCTCCTCTGCGATGACGGTGGCGAGCAGGTCGGGGGTCTCCTCGGCCAGCCAGTGCGATGCGTCGAGCTCGCGCATCGACGGCCGTGCGACGCTCTGCCTGCGCCAGCCGAGCAGCCCGCCGCGCGACATGGAGCCGTCGCGGCTGCCGTACAGGACGGTGATGGGCACGGGCAGCGGCGGCCCCTGCCTGTGCCGGTACCGGGCGAGCATCCCGAAGTCGGCGCGCAGGGCCGGTTCGAGGATCGGCCGAAGCACCTCGCGCTCGGCCACCTCCGCCGGTACGCCGCCCAGCTCGATCAGCTGGTCCCAGAACAGCCACGACGGCAGGGACGGCAGCCTGCGCAGCAGGAGCGTGACGTCCGGCGCGGCGAAGGACCCCACGAGCAGTCTTTCCGGCCACCGCCCCCCGGAGCCGTCCGGAAGTCCGGCCCCGTCCGGGGCGAGTTCGGTCAGGCGGCGGCAGACCAGGTAGGCGAGCAGCGCGCCGCTGCAGTAGCCGAACAGCGCGTACGGCTCGCGGGCGGTCGCCAGCAGGTCGCGGGCCAGGTCGTCGACGAGCGCGTCGAGGTCCTCGACCGGCGGCTCGGCCAGCCTGGCCTGGCGGCCGGGGAGGTTCACCGCCCACACGTCCACCTCGTCGGGGAACCGCTCGGCCAGGTCGGTGAGCGAGGCGGGGCCGCTGCCCGCGTTGGGGAAGGTGTACAGGCGGATCCGGCCCCCCGGCCGCTCCCCCACCGGTACGAACCACGGCGCGGTCATCTGGGTCCTTCCAGCGCGGGGACGTCGGGGGTGGGCTCCGGTCTCGGAGAGGAGGTCAAGAGCCCGCCCCTTCCTGGATGAACGCGGCCAGCTCGGCCGGGGTGGGATGGTCGAAGACCGCGCGGACGTTGATCGCCCGGCCCGCGAGCTCCTCCAGCGGGGCGATCAGCCGTACGGCGAGCACCGAGTGGCCTCCGTTCAGGAAGAAGTTGTCGTGCTCGCCGAGCCCCGGGCGGCGCAACGCCTCGCGCCAGAGCCGCAGCACCCCCTCGGCGAGTTCCGAGCTCGCCGGGGCGCGGGAGGCGGGCGAGGACTCGTCCTCGGGTACGGTCAGCCCCCGATAGTCGATCTTGCCGTTGGCGGTCGTCGGGAACTCGTCGGCCAGCACGATCCCCGAGGGGACCGCGTAGTCCGGCAGCCGCGTCCCCGCGTACCGCCACAGCTCCTCGCGCAGCGCGGCGCCGCTCTCCCCGTCGGGCAGGTCCGTGGGCTGCACGAACGCCACCAGCCGGTCGTCGTGGACGATGACGGCCGCGACCTTGACGGCGTCGTGGTGGTGCAGCACCGCCTCGATCTCGCCCAGCTCGATGCGGTGCCCGCGCAGCTTGATCTGGCGGTCGTCGCGGCCCAGCAGTTCCAGGGCCGCGTCGTGCCTGAGCCTGGCCATGTCCCCGGTCCGGTAGAAACGCCCGTGACGGGGGTGCTCACCGAACCGCTCGGCGGTCAGCTCGGGCCGGTTGACGTACCCGGCGCTCACCCCGTCGCCCGCCACGCACAGCTCGCCGGGTACGCCCGGCGGGGCCTCGCGCCCGTCGGCGTCCCTGATGAAGATCCGGGTGTTGGCGAGCGGCACCCCGATCGGCACCGGGTCGCCCGGGGGGCCGAGGATCTCGGCCGCGGTGGACCAGATGGTCGTCTCGGTCGGCCCGTAGACGTTGAACAACCGGCAGCCCAGGCCCAGCAGGTCCGTGGCGAGCGCGGCCGGCATGGGCTCCCCGCCGCAGAGCACGATGCGCCCGGCCAGCTCGCCGCGCGCCTCGGGGGCGATGAGCCGCCAGGCCGTCGGGGTGGCCTGCACGACGCGCACGTCCCGTGCCGCGATGAGTTCCAGGAACCTGCGCGGCTGGAGCTGGTCGTCGTCGGAAGCGACGACCAGGGTGCCGCCGACGGTGAGCGGGAGCATCAGCTCCAGGGCCGAGATGTCGAAGGAGGTCGTGGTGGACCACAGCACCGCGTCGCCCGCGCCCGCGCCGAGCCGGTCGGCGAAGTCGAGGACGAGGTTGGCCAGGTTGCCGTGGGTGACGGCCACCCCCTTGGGCCTGCCGGTGGACCCCGAGGTGTAGATCACGTAGGCGATCGACCCCCCGGTGACCGCCGCGGCGACCCCGGCCGGATCCAACGCGCCGCCACCGGCCCGGGGGGCCTGCGGCATGGGGATCACGGGGACCTCCCCCGCCCACGGAGCCTCGGACTCGGCGACGACCAGGCGGGCCCCGCAGTCCTCCACCTGGTAGGCCAGGCGCAGCTCGGGCTGGCGCGGGTCCAGCGGCAGGTAGGCGGCCCCGGCCGCCCAGACGCCGAGCACCGCGGCGACCATCTCCGCCGACCGGCTCAGCCCGAGCGCCACGATGTCGCCGGGGCCCGTGCCGTGCGAGACGAGGGTGTCCCTGACGGCGGCGGCCCAGGCGAGCAGCTCGTCGTGGGTGACCTCCCGGTCGCCGTCACGGATCGCCGTGCCGCCACCGGTACGGCCGGCGATCCGCTCCAGCAGCGTGGCCGGGCCCTCCCAGGTCCGCGCGGTGTCGTTGAGCCGGTCGAGCAGCCCCCGGTCGGCCGTGGAGAGGGAGTCCAGCTCCCGCTGCGGCCGGTGCGCGTCCTCGGCGGCCCGCCGCAGCAGCGCGGTCATCCGCGCGACGAACGCGGCGATCTCGGCCTCGTCGTGGACCTCCGTGCTGTGCCAGACCCTGAGCGTGAGCCTGCCGGGCTCCTGCACCGCGATGCACTGCAGGTCCAGGCGGCTGCGGTCGAACAGGTCCTCGACGTACTCGGGTACGGAGCCCAGGATGCTGACCTGGTCGTCGGTCCACGGCCGGTAGTTGAACATGTGCCGGAACAGCGGCACCCTCCAGTCGCCGGTGCCGTGCCCGCGCTCGACCAGCACCGCCTCCACCGAGGCGTCCGCGTGCTCGACCCCCTCGAAGAAGACGTCCTCGACCCGCCTGACCAGGGCGGCGAAACCCTCGTCCGGGTCGGCGCGCACCCGCATCGGCAGGGTGCTGACGCCGTAGCCGACGTGGCCGCGCATCGCGGCCGTCCTGGTGGTGACCGGCATCGCGGCCACCAGCTCGGGACCCGCGCCGTGGGCGCGCAGGGTGAGCATGAACGCGGCGGCCAGCACGATGTTGTCGGTGGTGCGCAGGCCGGTCCGCAGCGTGTCGAGCGCCCGCCGCGTGTCCGCGTCCACCTCCCAGGAGCATGTGTGCCCGGCGAAGGTGGGCCGGGTGGGCGACGGCCTGCTGCCGGGGAGCACCATCGCGGCCGGGTCGACGTCCCCGAGCCGTTCGAGCCAGTAGTCCAGCGACTCCCGGGACGCCTCCCCCGGCTCCAGCATGGGCGCGACGCCGGAGAGCGCGGCGGGGAGCGGCTCCTGGCTCGTCTGCGCGTCGTAGAAGCCGCCCAGCTCCTCGACGAGGAACTGCATCGAGGTGGCGTCGATGACGATGTGGTGGGCCACCAGGCAGACCACGCTCCCGCCACCGTCGGGCAGCGCGAAGTGCCCGGCCCGGAAGAGCAGGTCTCGGCCCAGGTCGAAGGGCTCGTCCAGGAACCCCTGGAGGTCGGGGACGAGCGTCTCCTCGGTGGTCGTCCCGTTCGTCAGCTTGATCTGCGCGTCCTGCGGGGCGGTGAGGTGCCGCACGGGCGCGCCGTCCACCACGGGGAACCGCAGGCGCAGTGCCGGATGCCGCTTGAGCAGGCGGTTCACCGCGATCTGCAGCGGAAGCCTGCGCAGCGGCTCGCGGGTCCTGAACGCCACCGCCAGGTTGGACACCCCGCTCGACCCGGCGAGCTGCTCCAGCACCCAGAACGAGTACGGGACCGCCCCGGGCCTGCGGAGCGGCTCGGCGGGCTCGGGCAGGCCCTCCGGGACCGGCGACGCGGAAGCCGACCCGGAAACCGGCACAGGAGCCGAACCGGAAGCCGACCCGGGAATCGACGCGGAAGCCGACACGGGAGCCGGTGCGGGGGGACGCGGCGAGGGCGGCGCCGGGGCGGGGCGGTGCCCTCCGGGGACGGGCAGGCGCTGCAGGGGATGGTCGGGGTCGAGGGCGGCCCAGTCCACCGGGCAGCCGAGCGTCCACAGCCGGGCGAGCGCCGCGAGCAGGCCCCGGCGGTCGTCCCCGCAGTCGATCGTCCCCTCGTCCGGGGGCGCCTGCGCCGTCCCGATCAAAAGGAACAGCGTGTCTCCCGCACCGGCGGTTCCCGCCTCGCGGGGAGTCTCCGGTTCGTGGAACGTTTCATGCCCCGGCAGCGGCTCGGGCGCCACGATGTCGGCCGGTACCGGTTCGGGCACCGCCAGGTCGTCCGGCACCGGCTCGGACACCGCCATCGCGTCGTCCGCCACCGGTTCGGGCACCTGCCCTGCCGCCCGCTCGGGCACCTGCTCAGACACCGTGGCGGAGGCGTCGGCGGCGGAGGTGGCGACGCGGGCGATCGCCTCGTCCAGTTCCAGCGTTCCCGAGAAGGCGGCGGCGGTGAGCTCGCCGACACCGTCTCCCGCGCAACCCGAAGGGGTGACGCCCCAGCCGGCCAGGGTCGCCGCCAGGGAGTAGGTCACCGCGAACGTCACCGGGTGGTCGTCACGCTCCCCGGCGAGCCAGGCGTCGTGGAGATCGACGCCGTGCCGTTCGAAACCTTCCAGGCAGACGTCCATCGCCTCGCTGAACAGCCGCTCGGCCCCGTACAGCGAGGCCCCCAGCCGTCCGGCCCCTCCGGCGGGGAAGACGAACCTCACCTCCCGGGCCGCGTCCTTGAGAGGCGGCTCGTACCTGAGCTCCGTTTCCTCGGGTGAGGGGGCCGGAGTCACGGCGAGGGCCGCGGACGCCTCGGCGGGGGTGGCCGCCACGACCGCGCCCCGTACGGGACGCTGGGGGCGGCCCAGCTGCAGGACGGCCACGGCGTCGGCGAACCGGTCGGCGCCGAGGGTGGCGAAGAACCCCGCCAGGCTCTCCCGTACGGCGTCGGCCTCCTCCGGCGTACGTCCCGACCAGGCGACGACGCGGGGCCGGGAGTCCCCCGGCAGGTGGACCGGCGGGAAGCCCTTCCTCAGCCTCAGCGGTTCCCGCAGGCGCGCGGCCGAGCCGCCTCCGCGCGGACCACCGCGCCCACTGCGGGTGGGAACGGTGCCGGCGGGGAGGGGGCGGGCGGGAACGGTCCTGGGGGAGACGACGCGGGCGGGAGGCGCGCCGGGCGGGAATTCGATCACTGCCTCGATCACGGCGCTCACGAGGTCACCGTCGAGGAGGGCGTCGTCCAGGCGCTTGAGCACGATCGTGGTGCCCTGTCCCGCGAGGGCGTCGAGGCTCGGTCCCGAGACCGTGACCACGAGGTCGCGGTCACCGAGCGCGAGGGCCAAACAGGCATCCTCGGCGGGCTCGTACTCGGCGGACACGCCCGGGGAGCGCGTGAGGTCGTGTCCGGCGTTCTCCAGCGCGCCCTCGACGATCTCCGCCGGGACGGCACCGGAAGGGGGGAGCGGGACACGCGGGCCCATGCCGATCACGGCGATCGACGCGGTATCGGTCACCGAGGCGCCCCGCCGTCCCGGCGGATGCGGGCGCGCACGTCCCTGCGGCTGCCCCCGACGGGGCGCAGGCGCGCGGGCTCGCTCCTGACGGGCTCCTGCGCGCCCTCGACGAGGCGGCTGAGCGCCCGCACGTTCGGCCGGGTGAACATCGAGGTGACCGGGATGTCGATGCCGAGCACCCCCGTGATGTCCGCGTGCAGCTCGACCAGTGCCATCGAGTTGAGCCCGGCCTCGAAGAAGTTCTCGTCGGGGTCGACCGGCCGGCCCAGGCGGGCCTCGATCATCTCCGCGACCGTGTCGGCGGCCGACACGCGCTGCCCCGGTGGGCCAGGAGGTCGCCCCTCGACCTCCTCGCGTTGCCGTTCCGCTCCCACCGGCCGACTGCCCTGGATCATCCGGCGCCTTTCGTTGGATTTGTCCGGTTTATGAGACGAGCCCCGTCCGGGCACGCCATGCACCGATCCTCTGACACCTATTCGGACACGACAAGAGCGTATTTTTCGGCTTTTTTGAATCGGTAGCAATGCGAAAGGCACCGGAAACACATACGGCCACCGCCGTGGCGGTGGCCGTACACGATCGAGCGGATCAGCCGGGGTTGGAGACCGCCGCACCGATGGTGTGCACGCGCAGGGCGTTGGTGGAACCCGCGGTTCCGGGAGGCGAACCGGCGACGATGACGACCTTGTCGCCCTTCTCCAGGCGGGAGTTGGCGAGCAGCGAGGCCTCCACCTGACGGACCATGTCGTCGGTGTGGTGGACGAACGGCACCTCGAAGGTCTCCACGCCCCAGGTCAGCGCGAGCTGGTTGCGGACGTGGCTGGCGGAGGTGAAGGCAAGCAGCGGGATCGGCGAGCGGTAGCGGGCCAGGCGGCGGGCCGTCTCACCGGACATGGTGAACGCCACCAGCGCCTTGGCGCCGACGATGGCGCCGACCTCGGCCGCGGCGCGGGCGATGGCGCCGCCGGTGGTCTCCGGCAGCCGGTCGAGGCTGTGCGTGGCCTGCAGGGAGCTCTTCTCCGCGGTCGTGGCGATGCGGCTCATCGTCTCGACGACCTCGATCGGGTAGTTGCCGACCGACGTCTCGCCGGAGAGCATGACCGCGTCGGCGCCGTCCATGACGGCGTAGGCGACGTCGGAGGCCTCGGCGCGGGTGGGGCGCGGGGCAGTGATCATCGACTCCAGCATCTGGGTGGCGACGATGACCGGGCGGGCCTTCTCGCGGCAGAGCTCGATGGCGCGCTTCTGCACGATGGGCACCTCCTCCAGCGGCAGCTCGACCCCGAGGTCGCCGCGGGCGACCATGATGCCGTCGAAGGCCTCGATGATCTCCGGGAGCCGCTCCACGGCCTGCGGCTTCTCGATCTTGGCGAGCAGCGGGAGGCGGATGCCCTCCTGCTCCATGATGTTGCGCACCACGTCGGCGTCGGAGGGACGCCTGACGAAGGAGAGGGCGACCAGGTCGAAGCCGGTGCGCAGAGCCCAGCGCAGGTCGGTCTCGTCCTTGTCGGTCAGGACGGGGGCGCTGACGTTGACGCCGGGAAGGTTGAGGCCCTTGTTGTCGGAGATCATGCCGCCGATGATCACGCGGGTGGTGACCCGCTGGCCGTCGACCCGGGTCACCTCCAGCCGGACGCGGCCGTCGTCGACCAGGATGTTGTCACCGGGGTTGACGTCCTTGGGAAGGCCCAGGTAGGACGTGGAGACCTGGTCACGGTCGCCGGGGACCTCCTCAGTGGTGATCGTGAAGACGTCACCGAAGCCGAGGCGGACGGGGCCCTCACCGAACTTGCCGACCCGGATCTTGGGACCCTGGAGGTCGGCCAGCAGACCCACACCACGCCCTAGCTCGGCGGCGGCCTCCCTCACCCTGTCGTAAACCTCCTTGTGCAGCTCGTGGCTGCCGTGGCTGAGGTTGAAACGGGCCACGTCCATCCCGGCCGCGATCAGTTCGCGGAGGCGTTCGGGAGAGGAGGTGGCAGGGCCGAGAGTGCAGACGATTTTCGCGCGACGAGTCACGGATCCCACCCTAATTGGTACAGACCACTTGGTCGTGACGTTGGTCATAGCGCCGATGAAAAATTCGGTGACACAAAGCTACCCCGGGTGAACGGGAGGTTGCGAATCGCCCCTTATGTCACCCCATATGGGGATATGCCATACGATGCCCGGCCCCTTGGGAGGAGCGGGCCCGGGCCGGTCGGTCGCGGACGCTCTCCTCCACGACCGGACCGGCGGGGCCGTCCGAGGGTGATCTCCGCCATGGAGAGCAACCTCACAAATCTCACCGGGCCGACGTCCCTCAGGAACGGGCAGGGCCGTCAGGGACTGAGGGACGCGGCCTTGGCGGCGTTCCCGGCGCTGACGACACCGTTGCCGTAGAAGCCGTTGTGCGTCTTGGAACCCTCACACTTGTGGACCTCGTCCACCACAAGATCGATCTTGTACGCGTACTCGCGCGGCGAGGGGCAGGACTTCTCGGTGGCGGTGGAGTACAGCAGGCGCTGGACGTCCGCCGGGGGCATCGCGAGACCGCCCTTGCCCGGCTTGCCGAAGCGGCTGATCAGGATGGCGGCGACACCGGTGGCGTGCGGAGCGGCCATGGAGGTGCCGACGAGGTACTGGTAGTAGGAGCAGGTGCCGCCGTCGCACTCCCTGACGATCGACCCGGACTTCGGCGTGCCGTCGGCGGAGAGCTGCCCCTTGGCCTTGAGCGCGTTCTCCGGCGCGGCGGCCAGGATGCCCCTGGCGGGGTCGTAGGTGCCGCCGCCGTCGAACTCGTCCCCGCCGGGGGCCGCCAGGTCGGCCTGCTCGACGCCGTAGTCGGAGTAGTAGGCCTTGCGCCCGCTCTGGCCCACCGAGGTGACCGAGATGACGCCCTTGGACTCGGCCGGGACGTTCAGGCAGGAGTTGTCGACCTTGCGGGTGCGCTCGGCGTCCTTGGGGTAGTCGGGGCTGGTCGCGTCCTTGGTGGGCCTGCCGAGGTCGGTGGCGCCGTTGCCGATGGCGCTGATGAGCGTGACGCCGCGCTTGCGGGCGTAGTCGAGGGCGCGCTGCATGCCGGTGATGATGCCGCGCTGCTCCAGCTGCTCGGTCTTGGAGTCGGCGGGGTTGGCCTTGCAGTTGAACAGCCAGGGGTCGACGTAGAAGCTCATGTTGACCACGTCGATCCCGGCGTCGGCGGCGTAGGTGAGCGCCTCGATGCTGGGCTTGAGGAAGAACAGGCCGGAGTCCTGGCCGGCGCGCAGGTTCACCAGGGACACCTGGGGGGCGACCCCGGCGATGCCCACGCCGTTGATCGGCGAGGCGATGGTGCTGGCCACGTGGGTGCCGTGGCCGTCGTCGTCCCAGTCGACCGGGTCCTTGCAGCTCTTGAACTCGCAGGGCCCGTCGAGGGTCTTGCCGTTGGGGTCCTTGGGCCGGTCGGTCACGAAGTTGCGGCTCAGGGCGCGGTTGAAGTTGGGGGCGATGTCGGGGTGCTTGCCGTCGATGCCGGTGTCGATGACGCCGACCAGCACCCGCTTGTCACCGGGCTCGGCGGCGTAGGAGCCCTCCACGGTGGCGCCGATCATCTTCATGTCCCACTGCCGTCCGGCCAGCGGCTCGGGCGTGCCGGTGGAGGGCGTGCCCGTGGAGGCCGTGGGGGCGCTGGGGGTGCCCGCCCGCCCGAGGGCGTCGGCGGAGGGGAAGACCAGCGGGGTCCTGACCTGGGTGGCGGTCTCGCCGCCGGGCGTCCTGCCCGCGGACGTCTTGAGCGCGGATGTCCTGCCCGCAGATGTCCTGCCCGCGGATGTCTTGACCGTGGAGGCGGTCGCGGGGGCGATCGCGGCGGCGGAGCCGATCCTGCGGTCGGAGGAGACCCCCTCGACGGCGTCGCTTCCGGCCAGGCTCTCCACGAAGCGGGGGCCGGGGCCGTCGGCGAGGACGTAGCCGATCCTGGTGTCGGTCGACAGGGCGGTACCGCCGCTCGCGACGATCGCGTCGACCGCCCGGTCGTGGGCTCCGTCCGCGTAGAAGACCAGGTACTCGCGGGTCTGGCCCGCACCTGTCGTCGCCCCGCCGCCCAGGGCTCCCGCCGTGAGGGTCGCCGCCAGGGCGAGCACCGTCGCCGTGCCCGTCAGGCTTTTGATCCCGCGATTCATCGATCCTCCGCACCTGGCCTGATCAAGAAGAATTATCTTTCAGGCATATGTACGACAAAGCAATTTGAACACCCACTCTGCGCATTTTTACCTGAAGCCGCCGCTAAGACACCTGGCACGCCAGACGTTTCCCGGACACGACAGGCAGCGCCGCACCCGGGAGGGTCGTGACGTGCTCGAACCCGCCGCGTTCCCACCGGACCGCCCCGGCCTGACCGGGTCGGCCATGTCACCCGTGAACCAGCCCTGACATGCAGGAACCAGTCTGGATGTGCACGAATCAACCATGACACACCTAGACGGCCATGACATATCAGCCGGCGGCCGTCCAAGGCCGACGATCACTCGATCGGGCATGAGGACGTGATCGTCTGCCACGGCTGTGCCCAGGGGAACGAAGCTCAGGGGAACGAAGCTCACGGGGACGAAGCTCACAGGGACGACCGGTCAGCCCCATTCGCTCAGCATGTCCTCGAGACGGGCGTTCGCCTCCTCCGGGTCATAGCCCGGCACCGCCTCGCGCATGAGGTCATAGGTCTGGCGCCGGGCGTCCGCACACGCCTCGCGCACCGCCGCCAGCGTCTCCTCGGCCAGCTCGTGACTGTGCAGGCGCTTCGCGCGGGGACCGTAGACGATCTGAAGGACCCGCCCGTTCACGTCCACCGTCGCCTTGACATGGCGCGACGGCGCCTCGCCGGCCCCGACGATCCGGTCGAGTTCCTCCTGGGCCGTCTCCAGCCAGGCGAGCATCCGCTCACCCTGCAGGCCGGCCTCGTCGAGGTCCCGCTCCTTGATGTCGGCGGGGTCGTACCGATGCTCGAACACACTTGCCTTCCGGATCTAGAGAAGGTCGCGGGCCGCCTGCTCCACCCGCCCGCGGACGAAGGTCTCGTCCAGCGGCTCTGGCATGGCCTCGGCGCTGCCCGAGACCTTTTCGGCGATCTCCAGGGCCTTGCGCTCCGCGTCCGCCTGCGCCGCGCGAAGCACCTCCGTGACCTGCCGGCCGAGGGCCGCCTCCCCGAGCCGCAGCGCCCGGGGGTCGATGCGCAGCCGGGTCAGGCCGCCCTGGCCGTCCGCGGCTGCCTCCACCAGCCCGTCCTCGCTCCGGGCCCGGCCCTCCACCCGGCGGATCGCGGCACGCGCCTCCAGGAGGTCACGCATGACGCTCTGGCCTTTGGCGAGATAGCCGGCCAGGTACTCGGTGTCGTCCTCGGGCGCCGGTGACGGCATGTCGACCTCCGGCGGTGCGATCGGATGAACTCGGATGAACAACGGGTGACATGGTCTGAACGTCACATCTCCCGGCCCTGGCGACGAAATGTGCGGCTCATGTCCACGAGGTGTGCGCGCGGAACGGATCTATGTCCATATGATAATCGGACATGATGGGACTTGAGATTGTCTCTGGGGCGGTGGAGCAGTTCGCCGCGCGGATCAAGATCCATGGTGAGGAGTACGGAGCGGCGCCCGCCGACCTTCGCGCACGCGGTGACGGCGTGTCCTCCTGGGGAGACTGCGGCCTGTTCTCCGTGATCACCAACACCTACGCCGAATGCCGCGAGACGTCCCTGGCCGCGCTCGAAGGGCTCCACGCGGTCATCGACGGTGTCGGTGACGGTCTGCACGAGACGGTGGGGAACATCCGTGACGCCGAGACGGCCAACGCCGCAGGCGCGGAGAATCTCGGCCGGCAATGGCTGTGATGCTCCCCCCGGTCGCCGCCGGGATGATGTCGCTGCTCGGCCCCTGGCCGAACATCGACGAGGACCAGATCAGGGCGGAGGCCGGCACCGTACGGCGTGCCCACGCCGCCACGGTCCTCGCGTCCGCGGGATCCGAGTCGGCGGTCCGCGGCACGCAGCAGGTCCACCACGGCCGGTCCGCCGCCGCCCTGGCCGCCTACTGGGAGAGGAACGGCGCCCAGAGCGGGCACGTCGCCCAGGCCAACACCGCGATGAGATGGATTCCCCCGGCGCTGGAGGGCACCGCCTCGGTGGTGTCCGGCGTGAAGGTCGCGGCGGCCACGCAGGCGGTGTTCACCACGGTCGACGTGGCCAGGCTGCTGGCGACCGGCGGGGTGCTCGGGGCGGCGGCCGCCACCGCGCGGATCCTCCTGGGACGTCAGGCGGTCGGGAAGATCCTGCGCGAGGGGAGCGAGGGCACCGGCAAGGTGCTGGCGCCGTTGCTCCAGCGCAAAATCACCGATCCGATGCGCGGCATCCTGGACGATCTCAAGCCGCGTGGCCCGATGGGCCCGCGCCTCGCGGTGGCCGGCCCCCACGGCGGGGTCCCGATGCGGCCCCTGGCCCTGAAGCCGTCCACCCCCTCTCCCGTCGGCGGCACGTCCGTCGCGTTCGGCCGCAAGAAACCCGACAGCGGAGGCCGAGGACGGGGCGGGGGCCGGGGCGGAGGCCGGGGAGTAGGCCGCCTGGACGGAAGCGGCAAGTTCCACGGCGGCATCATCCCCCAGAGCACGAGAGGCATGACGGCCGCGGAGAAGGAAAAGCTCAAGAAGGATCTGGAGGCCAGCCTCGCGCGGCGAAGGGCCGAGGAGGAACGGCTGGGCTACGAGGCCGGGCACGCGGAGAGAATCCGCCGGGAACAGGCGGCCTACGACAAACTCTTCAAAGGCAAGGGAGCGTGATGCGGGTGCAGGCGGGCGACGACCTTGTGGAACTCATCCGCACGCGTTCGGCCGACGACGACGTCGTGGGCCCGGCGGCCAACGACCTGCTGAGCGAGTTCTTCGCGGGCTATCCGGTGGAGAACCTCGGCAGGCTTCTCCACGGCGGGGACGACAAGACCGTGCGGACCGGCACCTGGCTGCTGTCGGAGCTGGGCGATCTCGCCGCTCCGCTGATGGGCGAGATCCCCGCGCTCCTCGCCCATCCCCTCCGCCAGGTCCGGTTCTTCGCGATCGACGTCGTGCTCGCGAACGGCGGCGAACACGACGGGCCCCTCATCGCCCAGGCGCTGGCCCTGACCCGGGACCCCGACTCCGCCGTCCGGTGGAAGGCCCTCGGGTTCCTGGCCGACGCCTCGCCCGAGCAGCTGGCGACCGGCGCGGAGAGCCTGCCGGACGGCCGGCTCAAGGAGCTGACCGGGTGGCTGGCCCGCCTGGAGACCGAGGAGGTCGACCCGCGTGGCATCGTCGCCATGCTCGAGGGCGACGACCAGGTGACCCGGCTGTTCGCCACGGCGGCCGCCGCGCGCCTGTCCGGCGCGCAGGACACGAACCTCCTGGCGCACGCGGCGACCGTCGAGGAGGAGGAGATCCGCTCGTTCGCCCTGGAGCGGATCGACGAGTTGCGGTAGTCCGGCGGGAGGAGCCCGGCGCCGGTCGGCCGGGGTGGGATGCCGGAGTACCGATGCGCTCCAGCACGCGAGAGCACGCGAGGGACCGGCCCGCCCGGCGGACCGGCCCCTCGCACGCTCAGACCAGTGGCCGCGCCGTCGGCGGGATCGCCACCGGCAGGGCCGTCCGGCCCGTGAGGTAGCGGTCGGCGGCCGAGGCGGCCGAGCGGCCCTCGGCGATCGCCCACACGATCAGCGACTGGCCGCGGCCCATGTCCCCGGCGACGAAGACGCCGTCGACCGAGGACATGTAGCCCTTGTCCCTGGCGACGTTGCCCCTGGGGTCGAAGAACTCGCCTCCGGCGACCTCGGCGAGCTCCTCCAGCAGGCCCTTCTTCTCCGGTCCCACGAAGCCCATCGACAGCGTGACCAGCTCGGCCGGGATCTCCCGCTCGGAGCCGGGCACCGGCTTGAACCCGGCTCCGGGACCCTCCACCTCGACCAGGCGCAGCGCCCGGACGTTGCCGTCGGCGTCGCCGACGAACTCGGTGGTGGAGACCGCGTAGACCCGGTCGCCGCCGCCGTCGGCCAGCTCCTCGTGGGCGCTCTCCATCTTGAACAGGATGGGGAACGTGGGCCACGGCTGGCTGCCGGGGCGGGCCGCCGGGGGCTGGGGCATGATCTCCAGCTGGGTGACCGAGGCGGCCCCCTGGCGGATCGCGGTGCCGATGCAGTCGGCGCCGGTGTCGCCGCCGCCGATCACGACGACGTGCTTGCCCTCGGCGTTGATCGGCGAGACCGGGAAGTCGCCCTCCTGGACCTTGTTGGAGGGCGGCAGGAACTCCATCGCCTGGTAGACGCCCTTGAGGTCGCGTCCGGCGACGGGCAGGTCCCGCCACTGGGTCGCGCCGCCGGCCAGGACGACCGCGTCGAACTCCTCGCGCAGTTGCGCCGCCGTGATGTCCACGCCGACGTTGACGCCGGTACGGAACTCGGTGCCCTCGGCCCGCATCTGGTCGAGACGGCGGTCGATGTGCCGCTTCTCCATCTTGAACTCGGGGATGCCGTAGCGGAGCAGGCCGCCGATCCGGTCGGCCCGCTCGAACACGACCACGTCGTGCCCGGCCCTGGTGAGCTGCTGCGCGGCGGCCAGGCCCGCGGGCCCCGAGCCGACGACCGCGACCTTCTTACCGGTCCTCGACGCGGGGATCTGGGGGGTGACCCAGCCCTCGTCGAAGGCGCGGTCGATGATCTCGACCTCGACCCGCTTGATCGCGACCGGGTCGGAGTTGATGCCGAGCACGCACGCCGCCTCGCACGGAGCCGGGCACAGGCGGCCGGTGAACTCCGGGAAGTTGTTGGTGGCGTGCAGGCGCTCGATGGCCTCCTGCCAGTCGTCCCGGTAGACCAGGTCGTTCCACTCGGGGATCAGGTTGCCCAGCGGGCAGCCGTTGTGACAGAACGGGATGCCGCAGTCCATGCACCGTGCGGCCTGCTTGGTCAGCGCGGGCTTGGGGAAGTCCTCGTAGACCTCCCGCCAGTCGCGGATGCGCACGTCCACCGGGCGGCGCGCCGGCAGCTCGCGTCCGTGAGCGAGGAAACCCTTGGGGTCAGCCATCGGTCGTACCTCCCTTATCCGTGAAATCCGTGAGAAGCCCGGGAACCCGGGAGAAGCGAGGAAACATGGGCGAAATGAGCGGTCTTCGGCGTGGAGAAGGACATCGGCCTCACCCCTGGACCGCGGCGGTCATGACGGCCTCGTCGATGTCGCGGCCCTCCAGCCGGGCGGACTCGGCGGCCCGCAGGACCCGCTTGTAGTCCGTCGGCATGATCTTGCCGAACCGGGACGGGT
Organism: Streptosporangium nanhuense; assembly: GCF_059358815.1. Taxonomy (NCBI): domain Bacteria; kingdom Bacillati; phylum Actinomycetota; class Actinomycetes; order Streptosporangiales; family Streptosporangiaceae; genus Streptosporangium; species Streptosporangium nanhuense. The sequence goes on along the minus strand of NZ_JCADBG010000002.1, from coordinate 473,566 downwards.
CCCAGTCGGCGAGGAGCGCCTTGGCCACCGTGGAGCCGGTCTCGGTCAGGTGGGCCTCGACGAGCTCGCGCAGCGCCTCGGACTCGGCCTCGTCCAGCTTCTCGATCTCGACCATCTCCCGGTTGACCCGTTCGGCGTCGAGGTCGAGCAGGTAGGCGACGCCGCCGGACATGCCCGCCGCGAAGTTGCGGCCGGTCGGGCCGAGGACGACCACCTTGCCGCCGGTCATGTACTCGCAGCCGTGGTCGCCGACGCCCTCGACCACCGCGGTGGCCCCGGAGTTGCGGACGCAGAACCGCTCCCCCACGACGCCGCGGATGAAGGCCTCACCGGAGGTCGCGCCGTACAGGCCGACGTTCCCGGCGATGATGTGCCCGTCGAGCGGGGCCGCGTCGTGCGGCTGGACCGAGACTCGGCCGCCGGACAGGCCCTTGCCCACGTAGTCGTTGGCGTCGCCGGTCAGCCGCAGGGTGATCCCCCTGGGCAGGAAGGCCCCGAAGGAGTTGCCCGCCGAACCGGTGAAGCGCACGTCGATGGTGTTGTCGGGCAGCCCGGCGCCGCCGTACCGCTTGGTCACCTCGTGGCCGAGCATGGTGCCGACCGTGCGGTTGACGTTGCGGATGGGCAGGTCGAGGGTGACCCGGGAGCCGCCCTTGAGCGCGCCCTCGGCGAGCTGGATCAGCGTGTTGTCCAGCGCCTTGGCCAGCCCGTGGTCCTGCTCCACCGTACGGCGCAGCGAGGTGCCCGCGGGCAGCTCGGGCTGGTGCAGGATCGGCGCCAGGTCCAGCCCCGAGGCCTTCCAGTGGTTCTCGGCCGGGGTGGTGTCCAGCAGCTCGGCGTGGCCGACGGCCTCCTCGATGCTGCGGAAGCCCAGCGCGGCGAGATACTCGCGGATCTCCTCGGCGACGAACTCGAAGAAGTTGACCACGAACTCGGGCTTGCCGGTGAAGCGCTTGCGCAGCTCGGGGTTCTGGGTGGCGACGCCGACCGGACAGGTGTCCAGGTGGCAGACGCGCATCATCACGCAGCCGGAGACGACCAGCGGCGCGGTGGCGAAGCCGAACTCCTCGGCGCCGAGCAGCGCGGCGATGACCACGTCGCGGCCGGTCTTGAGCTGGCCGTCCACCTGCACGACGATCCGGTCGCGCAGGCCGTTGAGCAGCAGCGTCTGCTGGGTCTCGGCCAGGCCGAGCTCCCAGGGGGAGCCCGCGTGCTTGAGCGAGGTCAGCGGGGACGCGCCGGTGCCGCCGTCGTGGCCGGAGATGAGCACGACGTCCGCGTGGGCCTTGGACACGCCCGCCGCGACCGTGCCGACCCCGACCTCGGCCACGAGCTTGACGTGCACCCGGGCGGCCGGGTTCGCGTTCTTCAGGTCGTGGATGAGCTGGGCGAGGTCCTCGATCGAGTAGATGTCGTGGTGCGGCGGCGGCGAGATGAGGCCGACGCCCGGGGTGGAGTGCCGGGTCTTGGCGATCCACGGGTAGACCTTGTGGCCGGGCAGCTGGCCGCCCTCGCCGGGCTTGGCGCCCTGGGCCATCTTGATCTGCACGTCGTCGGCGTTGACCAGGTACTCCGAGGTCACGCCGAACCGGCCGGAGGCCACCTGCTTGATCGCCGAGCGGCGGGCCGGGTCGTGCAGCCGCTCGGGGTCCTCGCCGCCCTCGCCGGTGTTGGACTTGCCGCCCAGCTGATTCATGGCGATGGCGAGCGTCTCGTGCGCCTCCATGGAGATGGAGCCGTACGACATCGCGCCGGTGGAGAAGCGCTTGACGATCTCGCTGACCGGCTCGACCTCGTCGATCGGCACCGGCTCGCGCACGCCCTCGCGCAGCTTGAACATGCCGCGCAGCGTCATCAGCTTCTCCGCCTGGGAGTCCACCAGGCCGGTGTACTCCTTGAAGATCTCGTAGCGGCGCGAGCGGGTGGCGTGCTGCAGCTTGAAGACGGTCTCGGGGTTGAACAGGTGCGGCTCGCCCTCGCGGCGCCACTGGTACTCGCCGCCGACCTCCAGGCGGCGGTGGGCGTTCTCGGCCCGGGGGTAGGCGCGCAGGTGGCGCTGCGCCGCCTCCTCGGCCAGGACGTCGAAGCCGACGCCGCCCAGGCGGGACGTGGTCCCGGTGAAGCAGACGTCCACGACCTCCTGGCTCAGGCCGAGCGCCTCGAAGATCTGCGCCCCGGTGTAGGAGGCGACCGTGGAGACCCCCATCTTGGACATGACCTTCAGCACGCCCTTGCCGTACGCCTTGATGAGGTTGCGCACGGCCTTGTGCCGGTCGGCCTTCAGGGCGCCGGAGTCGACCATGTCCTCGACGGTCTCGATGGCGAGGTAGGGGTTGACCGCGCCCGCGCCGTAGCCGACGAGGAGCGCCATGTGGTGCGCCTCGCGCGCCTCGCCGGTCTCGACGACCAGGCCGATCTTGGTACGGGTCTTCTCGGCGATCAGGTGGTGGTGGACGGCACCGGTGAGCAGCAGCGAGGGGATCGGCGCCAGGGTGGCGGAGGAGCCGCGGTCGGACAGCACGATGATCCGCGCCCCGCCCTCGATCACCGAGGAGACCTCGGCGCGGATCTCCTGGATGCGGCGCAGCAGCGCCTCTCCGCCGCCCGCGACCTCGTACAGGCCGGAGACCACGTGCGGGTGGAAGCCCGGCAGCGCGCCCTCGTCGTTGATGTGGATGATCTTCGCGAGCTCGTCGTTGTCGAGCACCGGGTAGGGCAGCACGAGCTGGCGGCAGGAGGCCGGGCCCGGGTCGAGCAGGTTGCCCTCGGGGCCGATGGTGCTGGCCAGGGAGGTGACGAGCTCCTCGCGGATCGCGTCCAGCGGCGGGTTGGTGACCTGCGCGAACAGCTGGCTGAAGTAGTCGAACAGCAACCGGGGCTTCTCGCTGAGCACCGCGACCGGGGTGTCGGTGCCCATCGAGCCGATCGGCTCGATGCCCGCCCTCGCCATCGGCGCCAGGATGATCCGCAGCTCCTCCTCGGTGTAGCCGAAGGTCTGCTGCCGCCTGATCAGCGCCTCGTGCGACGGGACCTCGTGCGAGCGGGCGGGCAGCTCCTCGAAGCGGACCAGCCCGGCGTGCAGCCAGTCCGCGTACGGCAGCTCGGCCGCCAGCTCCGCCTTGATCTCGTCGTCTTCGATGATCTTGCCGAGCTCGGTGTCGATCAGGAACATCTTGCCGGGCTGCAGGCGGCCCTTGCGGACCACGTCCTCGGGGGCGATGTCCAGCACGCCCGCCTCGGAGGCCAGCACGACCAGGCCGTCCGTGGTCACCCAGAACCGGCCGGGGCGCAGGCCGTTGCGGTCGAGCACCGCGCCGACGAGGGTGCCGTCGGAGAAGGTGATCGAGGCCGGGCCGTCCCAGGCCTCCATCATCGTGGAGTGGAACTCGTAGAACGCCCGCCGCGCGGGGTCCATCTCGGTGTGGTTCTCCCACGCCTCGGGGATCATCATCAGCACCGCGTGCGGCAGGCTGCGTCCCGCGAGGTGGATGAGCTCCAGGGTCTCGTCGAAGGAGGCGGTGTCGGAGCCGGCCGGGTCGCAGATCGGGAAGAGCCGCGACAGGTCGCCCGGCAGGTTCGCCGTCTTCAGCATCGCCTCGCGGGCGCGCATCCAGTTGCGGTTGCCCTTGACCGTGTTGATCTCACCGTTGTGGGCGACGTAGCGGTACGGGTGCGCCAGCGGCCACGAGGGGAAGGTGTTGGTGGAGAAACGCGAGTGGACCAGCGAGATCGCGGTCTCGTAGCGCTCGTCGCTCAGGTCGGGGAAGAACTGCTCGACCTGCAGCGGGGTGAGCATGCCCTTGTAGACGATGGTCCGGGAGCTCAGCGAGGGGAAGTAGACCTTCGCCTCGTGCTCGGCCCGCTTGCGCAGGCAGAAGGCCAGCCGGTCTAGCTCCAGGCCGCTCTCACCGTCCGGGGAGGCCACGAACAGCTGGCCGAAGAACGGCATCACCGCGCGGGCGCTCGGGCCGGGCAGGTCCGGGGTGGTCGGGACGTCGCGCCAGCCGAGGACCGTCAGGCCCTCCTCCGCGGCGATCTCCTCGATCAGCCGCACCGCGGTCTCGCGGGCCTGCGCCTCGGCGGGCAGGAAGGCCATCCCGGCGGCGTAGGAGCCGGCCGCGGGCAGGGTGAAGTCCGTCACCACGCGGAAGAAGGCATCGGGGATCTGTGTCAGGATCCCGGCCCCGTCGCCGGTGTCCGGTTCGCTTCCCTGGGCTCCCCGATGGTCGAGATTGCACAGCGCGGTCAATGCCTTCGCGACGATGTCGTGACTACGGCGACCGGCAACGTCCGCGACCATGGCGACACCGCAGGCGTCGTGCTCATGTGAGGGGTGGTACAGGCCCTGGGGCTCGGGAAAGCCGAGGTGGGCAGCAGGCATTGAATCCCTCCCGTCGTCTTGCTTCTTTGGAACAAGCAAGGGACGACGTTGGCCCTGCTGCGTGGTGGGTAGAGATTACCGTACCCTGCCGGATACCTACCTACCCGGTGAGGTCGCGCCGAATTAGTGCCGATTCGCCCGGTTCGTTTAACACATAACGGTGGCGCAACATTCCAGGTCGGGGCTCTAAGGTGGCCCAATGGAACCGAGCGACCCCGCCGGCCCGGGTGGCCCCACCGGTCTGACAGACGGCAACACTCCCAACATCCCGGGCGTGTCGGGACGACCCGGCGCACCGGAGATTCCCGGAGAAACCGGGGCGGAGGCGCTCGTCGCGCGGGCGGGCGTCGACGGCAGGCGGCTGCGGAACGCGCTGGTGGCGCTGGGGGGCGGCCGCTGGTGGACGCTCGCCGACCTGGTCAGGGAGACCGCGACCTCGCGGCGGACCATCGAGGCCCTGCTGCGCGAGGTGGACGGGGAGCTGGAGCGGTCCGGCGACCGCTTCAGGCTCCCGGCCCCTCCGGCCTGGCTGGAGCCGGCCCGGCAGGGTCCTGCCAGGCGGGACCGCGCTTGGCAAGATCCGGCCAGCCGGAATTCGGACAGCCGGAATCCGGTCCGCCCGGCTCCCTCCTGGCAGGACCCTGCCGGGCAGGAGCAGGACGCCCCCACACCGGCCGGCCCGCAGGTGACCGCCCCCACACCGGCCCGAGCGGTGGTGAGGCCCCCGGCCCCGGCGGACCCCGTGGCCCACCTGCTCCCCGGCCACGCGGACCTGGTCGCGCGCATGGACGAGCTGATCGCCAAGGCGCCCCGGGGCCGCCACACCCTGGACCACGTCGCCGCGACCGGCGAGACCGTGGTCAGGCGGGCGCTGCTGCTGGACGCCCGCTTCTGGCTGGAGGGTGCCCGGCTGCTGTGCGTGGGCGACCACGACCTGACCTCGCTGGCCACCGCGATGCTGCACCCGGGCGTCGAGGTGACCGTCGTCGACGTCGACGAGCGCATCCTCGCCTACATCGCCGGGCAGGCCGACCTGCTCGGCCTGCCCGTACGGACCCGCTGGGCCGACCTGCGCCTGGGGCTGCCCGCCTCCGCGCAGTCGTGGGCCGACCTGGCGATCACCGATCCCCCCTACACCCCCGAGGGCGTCGGGCTGTTCGTCGCCCGCTGCGCGGAGGGGCTGCGCGACCGCGAGCAGGGCCGGATCATGCTGGCGTACGGCGCCAGTGAGCGCACCCCCGCGCTCGCCCTCAAGGTGCAGCAGGCCCTGTCGCAGCTCAACCTCGTCAACGAGGCGATCTACCCCGACTTCAACCGCTACTTCGGCGCCGAGGCCATCGGGTCGGCCGCCGACCTGTACGTCCTGCGTCCCACGACGAGGACCTGGCCCGCCGCGACCGCCCGCGTCGAGGCGTCCGGCACCGCCATCTACACGCAGGGCCCGCAGTCCGTGGAGTCGGCGCCCCCCTCCGCCGCCGCCCCGGCCGCGGACCCCGGCGACGGGTTCGTCCCGGAGGTGCTGGTGGGCGACTGGCCCCGCGACGTGCTGCCCAGGGCCCCCAGGGCGCGCCTGACGACCTGGCTGGCCAAGCCCTACGCCAGCGACCCGGCCAGGGTGGCGATCTCCGTGCCCGCCGGTCTGGAGGCCGCGCTTCCCCGGCTGCTGCTCGCCACCCGCGCCGCCGAGGTCCGGGTCACGCTGGCCGCGCCCCCGAAGGACCTCCCCGCCGACCTGCTCGCCCCCGTCTACGAGCTCACCGCCGAGGGCGCGTCCGTGCGCGCCGTACGGGTGGCGCCACCGGCCGGGAACGCCGGTGACACCGGTGACACCGGTGACGCTGCCAGGATCCTGCGCCGGGTCCTGGACAACGCGCACGGCAAGCTCGCCAACACCTGGCGCGAGGCCCTGATCAGGGTCAGGGGCGACCTGACGAAGAAACAGGCCAGGGCGGTCGTCGCCGCCGTGGCCCCGTGGGCGGGCGACGTCACCGTCCTCGAACTGCCCGCCCACCGGCTGCTGGAGCTGCGGGCCGCGGTGGAGAGCTCCCTCGGCGCACCGGCCGACGCCGGATGAGGCTCCCCCAGCGGACCAGCCGACGCCGGATGAGGCCCCTCAGCGGACCAGCCGACGCTGGATGACCAGGCCGAGACCGTCCACCGCGACCTGCGGGTAGGTGAGGTCCACTTTGCTCCCCGGTACGGCGGGGGCGACCCAGCTCACCGTGACGTAGTGCCCGAGGCCGCGGACCTGGGCCCAGCCGTGCGAGCCGTCGAAGCCGTCGGGCGTGCCGGGGGCGGGCCGGACGAAGCCGCCGCCCCGCAGCGCCGCCACGAGCCTGTCGGCGGCGGCGGAGTCTCCGAGATTGAAGATCAGGAACTGGCCGGAGACCGCTCCGTCCTCGGTCTCGTAGCGGGCGCGCAGCACCTGCGTGCACCCGCCGAGCGCCTCCTCCGCGCTCCCCCAGGCCGCTTCGACGCAGTCGGCGAGGGCCTCGGTGTTCCTGAGCGCGAGCCTGGTCGTGCCCGCCGACACCGTGGGGCCGGGGAACATCTCCGCGACGGTCAGCGGCCGGGGATCGAGGGCACGGGTCGCGATGGGCGCGTAGTGGGCCGTACCGGGCTCCGCGCGCAGGACGGCGGGGCGCGGGGCGGGCTCGTCGCCCAGCCACAGGAAGGCTCCCGTGCCGGCGATCCCGGCCAGCACGACGATGATGATGATCCACTTGCGCATGGGGAAAAAGCTTACTTCGACATCCCGCCGGTCCTCGAAGAACCGGGATTCCCGACCGGAACCGGAGGCTCACCGTCCGTGGCCCCGCCCGGGGGCGGGGCGGCGTACGGGGACTACTTGGCCGGGGCGGGTGGCGGGGAGGCGGCGACGATGCGACGGAAGATCGCCTTCTCCGTGGCACGGACCGTCAGGGACAGCGAGACGAAGTCGTCCCTCGGGCCCGGCTCCGTCCCGTCGGTCTTCCCGATCCAGACCAGGCCCGCGTAGTGCCCCATGGCGTGCCCGCTGGCCTCGGTGTGCCCCCCGGCGGGGAAGGCGGCCCTGGAGGCCTGCAGCGGCCGGACCCAGCCGCCCCGGTGCAGGGTAGTCAGCGTGTTCGCCAGCGCGTCGGCGGAGGCGGTGTCGCGGAGGTTGAACATGGTGTACTGGGCGACGTAACGGCCGTCGGCACTGCTGTACAGGCCCCTGGCCACCTGGGTGCACCCTCCCTGGGTGAGCAGGTCGGCGAGCCCCTGCCCCCAGACCGCCGCCACGCAGTCGGTCTCCAGCCGGGGGGCGCCCGCCAGCCTCAGCGTGATCCTGCCCTCCTTGAGGGTCTTGGCGAAGAGGTCTTTGACCGTCAGCGGCTTGGGGTCGGCCTTGCTCTGCGCGATCGGCGCGAACACCTTGGAGGAGGGCCATCCCCGGTAGACGTCCGGCCGGGGTTCGGTGCCGATGACCGAGGCGGTGGCCCGCTCGGGCACGAAGTCGTTGCCGATCGCGGAGATCGCCAGGGTGAGGGCGACCGCGGCGACCAGCACGCCCGCCAGCGATCCGAACACCACCACCAGCCGCTGCTGGGTCGTTGTCAGCCCCCACTCCTCCAGCTGGGGGATGCTCCAGGTCTGCGTCTTGCCGGAGGTACGGCGACGCTTGCGCCCGGAGGCCGGCGAAGGCGGGGCCGGGGTCGGGGGTGGCGGGGTCACAGTGCGGTTCCTCCCAGGAAGGTGCCCAGGGCGAAGGTCAGGCCGGCGGCGACGGCGCCGACGAGGAGCTGGCGCAGCCCGCTGTACCACCAGCTGCGCGCGGTGACCCGGGAGACCAGCGCGCCCGCGCCGAACAGCGCCAGGCAGGAGATCACCGCCGAGGCCACCAGGCTGGTGACGCCGAGCAGGTACGGCAGGAGGGGCAGGAGCGCGCCCACCCCGAACGACAGGAACGAGGAGATCGCGGCGGTCCTGGGCGAGGGCAGGTCACGCAGGGTGACGCCGAGCTCGGCCTCGGTGTGCACCTCCAGGGCCCTGTCGGGATCCATCGAGATCTGCCTGGCCACCTCGGCCGCCACCGCGGGGTCGACGCCCCGTTCCTCGTAGAGCTTGGCCAGCTCCTCCAGCTCGGCCTCGGGATGGCGTTCGAGCTCGCGCCGCTCGACGTCGATCTCGGCCAGGGCGAGTTCGCGCTGGCTGGCCACCGAGACGTACTCGCCGCCGGCCATGGAGAACGCGCCCGCGGCCAGGCCGGCGATGCCCGCCAGCAGGATGACCCTGGTGCCGGCGGCACCGCCGGCGACACCGGCGATCAGGGCGAAGTTGGAGACGAGGCCGTCCATCGCGCCGAACACCGACGGCCGCAGCCAGCCGCCGTTGACGTCGCGGTGCCGGTGGTGCATCTCGGCACGCCCCCCGGAGGCGTCCGAGCTCACTTCGGTCCTTCGGGAGACGAGCCGTGGGACTCGGCGTCAGAGGGGGGCGAGCCGCCGATCTCGGCCCCGGAGAGGGGGCGCGCCGGTGCGCCGGACGATCCGGCGGCGCGTCCGGGGCCCCGGGGCCTCGACCGTGGGAAGAACGTCAACGTCGTTCTTTCTCGCCTTCGGAAACGCCCTTCGTCGCGGGCCCCTCGCGAAGCTCGCCCTTCTCGGCCACCGGAGCGGCCCCGTCCGGGACGGCACCGCCGGCCGGGACGGCCTTGTCGGAGGCGGCACTCTCCGCGACGGCCTTATCCGACTCATCTGACTTGTCCGGTACGGTCCCGCCGGAGGCGGCGCTCTCCGGGGTGACCTTGCCCGGGGTCGCGGCCGGAACCGCGTCCGGCTCGCCCCTGTCCCGATCGCTTTCCACCGGCTCGGCCTGGTCCGACGGGTGAGCCGGGTCGACCGAGCCTCCGGCCGTGCCCTCCTCCCCGGTCTCGCCCGGGCCGTCGGCCGCGAGCGTCGCCGAGGCGGTCCGCGTCTCGCCGTCGTTCTCCGTCCGGTCGGCCTGGTCCGGCGGATGAGCCGGATCGACGGGATCCACCGCCCCGTCTGCCGTGTCCGACGTGACCAGGGCCTTCGGCGAAGCCGGGTCCGCGCTCTCGTCGTCACCCGGAACGGCGGCCCCGCCGGAGAGACCGTCGAGATCGGTCACCGGGACGACCCGCTCCTCGGTGGTCTTGTTCCTGACGTACCAGAAGTAGGCCATCGCCCCGATGAACACGATGATCGAGGTCCACTGGTTGAGCCGCAGGCCGAGGATGTGGTGGGCGGTGTCGACCCGCAGACCCTCGATCCAGAAGCGGCCCACGGTGTAGCCGGCGACATAGAGCGCGAACAGGCGGCCGTGGCGGATCACGAACTTGCGGCCGAGCCAGATCAGGACCAGCGCCAGGCCCAGGTCCCAGATCGACTCGTACAGGAACGCGGGGTGGTAGGTGTCCTCGCCCGGCACCGTGCCCGGCCGGTCGGGGTCGATCTCCAGACCCCACGGCAGGTCGGTGGGGCTGCCGAACAGCTCCTGGTTGAAGTAGTTGCCCCAGCGGCCGATGGCCTGGGCCACCGCGATGCCGGGGGCGACGGTGTCGGCCACCGCGGTCAGGGAGATGCCCCGCCCGCGACAGCCCAGCCAGACGCCCACGCCACCGAGCGCGACGGCACCCCAGATGCCCAGGCCGCCGTTCCAGATGAACAGCGCCTCGATCGGCTCGTTGGGCGCGTCCGGCCCGAAGTAGAGCTGCCAGTCGGTGATGACGTGATAGAGGCGACCACCGACCAGGCCGAACGGCACGGCCCAGACGGCGAGGTCCACGATCGTTCCAGGGACACCGCCGCGGGCGCGCCAGCGACGTTCGCCGATGGCGACCGCGACGACGACACCAAGCACGATGCACAGTGCGTAGGCCCGGATGGGGACCACGCCGAAGAGGTGCCAGACCCCCTGGGAGGGGCTGGGAATCGAGGCGAGGGGCATGTCAGGTGACGTTACCGTGTCGCGCGCTACTTGGCGGCATCAAGAACGGCCTGACGTAGCTCGGCCGGTTTGAAAGCCACCGCGGTGTCCACCTCGGTGCCGTTGAGCTTCAGCGTCGGGGTGCCCGTGAGCTTCTGGGTCTTCAGGACCTCGGCGCTGTAGGCGAGGTGCGCGGACGCCTTCTCCTGGCCGGTCACGCACTTCTCGAAGGCGGGGTCGGTCACCCCGGCGTCCTTGCCCCAGGCGATCAGGTCGGGGATCGCGAAGCCCTCCGCGGTCTCGGACGGCTGCTCCTCGAACAGCTTGTCGTGGAACTCGCTCCAGGGGGCGCCCCCGGCGATGCAGCGGGAGGCCGCCCCGGCACGCACGGAGTTGCCCCGGGTGATCCCCTTGTTGGTCTGCTCCGAGAAGATCGTGATCGGGTGGTAGACCACCTTGGCCTTGCCCTCGGCCGCCAGGTTCTTGATCGTGGCGCCGCTGGTCCTCTCCAGCGCCTCGCACGCGGGGCACTGGAAGTCCTCGAAGACGTCCAGGACCGGCTTCTCCACGCCCGCCTTGGCCATGACCACCGACCCGTCGGAGGCGACGGTGACCGGTGCGAGCGCGGTGCCGACCTCCTCGGACCTGCTGCTCTGGGCGGCGAACCACCACCCCGCCCCGACTGCGGCGATCGCGACGACGGCGACCGTTCCGATGGTCGCCATGCGCTTGCGCCTTTCCCTCAGCAACTGCTCTTCACGCTGTGCCTTGATCCGATCACGCGCCGACTGCTCCCGCGCGGCCTTGCCCATCAGTCCGTCTCCTTTTCCTGGTGCTCCTCCTCGTCGTCGCTCTCGGGGTCGTCGTAGGGCTCCCGTCCCGGGGTGAGCCCCAGGGCGGAGTCCAGCGCGAAGCGGCCCGGAGGGAACCAGGCGACGAGCACGCCGAGTCCGAAGAGACCGAGGTCACGGAGGATGTCGATCAGGTAGTCGGGCTCCACCCCGGCCGCCAGCTGACCGCCGCCGCCGAAGCAGCCGCAGTCGATGCGCAGCCCGCGCGCCCACGCCGAGGCGATCCCGATGACGAACGCCAGCATGAGCAGTGCCGAGATGACACCCGCCGCCCGGGTGAGCAGCCCGACGACCAGCAACACCCCCACGACGATCTCCAGGATCGGCAGGCCGTAGCCGACCGCCGTGGCGAGCGATTCAGGGAGCAGTTCATATGCCTCGACCGCCTGAACCGAGAGCACCGGGGTGCCGATCTTGCCCCAACCCGCGACAATCAGCACGCCCGCCAGCACCAGCCGCGAGACGGTCGTTACCCAGGGTAGCGCCGAAATCACGATACGCGGTCTATTGGGCGCGGGGTTATCAGAGGTCACGAGCACCATTCTCCTATTCCAGGCCCCGGGCGCGGACGTCTCCGGCGAACGCAAGGTATCCGAGGGAAACCTCATCACGGATTGGATAAGCGTCGAATAAGCCTGTCCGGCGGGCATGAAACAGGGCACGCCCCCTCCGTGGGAGGGAGCGCGCCCGGGCGGGTCCTCAGCGCCTGACGCCCGCCGCCAGCTCGGCGCCCAGCTCGCGGACGGCCGCCAGACCGGAGTTCTCGTCGGGGGCGTCCAGGACGCGGCGGATGAACGCCGACCCCACGATGACGCCGTCGGCGTAGCCGGCGACCTCGGCGGCCTGCCGCCCGGTGCCGACGCCCAGGCCGACGCACACCGGCAGGGAGGTGTGCGGGCGGGTGCGCTCGACCAGGCCGTGCGCGGCCTCGCCGACCGATTCGCGGGCGCCGGTGACGCCCATCAGCGACGCCGCGTAGACGAAGCCGGTGCAGCTGTCGACGACGGCCTTGATGCGGGCCTCGGTGGAGCTGGGCGCGACCAGGAAGACCGTGTCGATCCCGGCCGAGGCGCTGGCCTCGCGCCAGGGACCGGCCTCCTCGGGGGTGAGGTCGGGCGTGATGGTGCCCACCCCGCCCGCGTTCGCCAGGTCCCGGGCGAAGCGGTCGGCGCCGTAGCGGTCGATCGGGTTCCAGTACGTCATGACCAGGGTGGCGGCACCGGTGGCGGCCACGCCCTCGACCGTGCGGAGCACGTCGGCGATGCGGGTGCCGTTGGTCAGCGCCCGGTGGACGGCGTCCTGGATCGTCGGGCCGTCCATCAGGGGGTCCGAGTAGGGCAGGCCGATCTCGATCACGTCGCAGCCCGCCTCCACCATCGCGGTGGCGACGGCGATCGCACCCTCCTTGCTGGGGAACCCGGCGGGCAGGTAGCCGATGAGGGCGGCGCGGTCGTCCGCCTTGGCCTTGGCGAACACCGTCTGGAGAGTCGTCATCGTTTACTTCCGTTGCGGTTCGTCCCCGCCGGCCGCCGGAGGGGAAGCAAGTCGGTCGTCAGAGGTTCAGAGGTTGAAGTACTTCATCGCGGTGCCCATGTCCTTGTCGCCCCGGCCCGAGAGGTTGACCAGGATCGTCGCCTCGGGACCCATCTCGCGGCCCAGCTTGAGGGCTCCGGCGAGCGCGTGCGAGGACTCGATCGCGGGGATGATGCCCTCGGTGCGGGCGAGCAGCGAGAAGGCGTCCATCGCCTCGGCGTCGGTGATGCCGTGGTAGGTGGCGCGGCCGCTGTCCTTGAGCCAGGCGTGCTCGGGACCGACGCCGGGGTAGTCGAGCCCGGCCGAGATCGAGTGCGACTCGACCGTCTGGCCCTCGTCGTCCTGCAGCACGTAGGTGCGCGAGCCGTGCAGCACGCCGATGGAGCCCTCGGTGAGGGTGAGGGCGTGCTCGCCGCTCTCCAGGCCCCGGCCGCCCGCCTCGTAGCCGTGCAGCTGGACGTCCTTGTCGTCGAGGAAGGCGTGGAAGATGCCGATGGCGTTCGATCCGCCGCCGACGGCGGCGGTGACCGCGTCGGGCAGCCTGCCGGTGAGCTCCAGCGTCTGGCGGCGGGCCTCGACGCCGATGATGCGGGCGAAGTCGCGGACGATCTCCGGGAACGGGTGCGGCCCGGCGATGGTGCCGAAGAGGTAGTGCGTACGGTCGACGTTGGCGACCCAGTCGCGGAACGCCTCGTTGATGGCGTCCTTGAGGGTCTGGCTGCCGTTGGTGACCGGGACGACGGTGGCGCCGAGCAGCTTCATGCGGGCGACGTTGAGCGCCTGGCGCTCGCAGTCGACGGCCCCCATGTAGATCACGCACTCCAGGCCCATCAGGGCGGCGGCGGTCGCGGTGGCGACGCCGTGCTGGCCGGCGCCGGTCTCGGCGATCACCCGCGTCTTGCCCAGGCGCTTGGTCAGCAGGGCCTGGCCGAGCACGTTGTTGATCTTGTGGGCGCCGGTGTGGGTCAGGTCCTCGCGCTTGAGGATGATCCGGGCGCCGCCCGCCTGCTCGGCGAAGCGCGGGACCTCGGTCAGCGTGGTCGGCCGCCCGGCGTAGGTGCGCAGCAGGTGGTCGAACTCCCGCAGGAACGCCACGTCGTTCTTCGCCCTGTCGTACTCCGCGGCGACCTCGTCCAGCGCCGGGATGAGCGCCTCGGGCACGTAGCGTCCGCCGAAGACGCCGAACTTGCCGTGGATGTCGGGGTCGTTGCCGTGGGCGGCGTTCCCCGCGAGGTCGGCGGTGGTGATGAGGGTTCCCTCGTGCGTTGTCACTGCTTACTGCCCCTCGGGTCGGGATGCTGGGTGGGCACCGGCGGTGACCAGGTCGACCACGGCGGCCCGCGGGTCCTTGCCGGTCACCAGGCTCTCGCCGACCAGGACGGCGTCGGCGCCCGCCCTGGCGTAGGCGAGCAGGTCGTGGGGGCCGCGCACGCCCGACTCGGCGATCTTGATGACGCCGTCGGGGATCTTCGGAGCCAGCTTGGCGAACACCTCGCGGTCGACCTCGAGGGTCTTGAGGTTCCGTGCGTTGATACCGATGATCTTGGCTCCGGCGGCGAGCGCCCGGTCGAGCTCCTCCTCGGTGTGCACCTCGACCAGCGGGGTCAGCCCGATCGACTCGGCCCGCTCGATCAGCGAGACCAGCGCGTTCTGGTCGAGCGCCGCGACGATCAGCAGCGCCAGGTCGGCACCGTAGGCGCGGGCCTCCCACAGCTGGTACGAGGTGACGATGAAGTCCTTGCGCAGCACCGGGATGTCGACGACGGCGCGCACGGCGGCCAGGTCGTCGAGGCTGCCGCCGAAGCGGCGCCGCTCGGTGAGCACGCTGATGACGTGCGCGCCGCCCGACTCGTAGTCGCCCGCCAGCGCGGCGGGGTCGGCGATCGCGGCCAGGGCGCCCTTGGACGGGCTGGAGCGCTTGACCTCGGCGATGACCGCCACCTGGTCGCCGCCCAGCGCCGCGTACGCGTCGCGGGGGGCGGGTGCCCGCCCGGCCCGCTCCTTGAGTTCGGCCAGCGTCACCCTCTCCTGCCGCTCGGCCAGATCGGCGCGGACTCCTTCGAGGATCTCCTCGAGCACGCTCACTTGCCCTCCTCGCGAAGTTCCGGGGCCAGGTTCGCGGACGCTGCCGTGTCCGTAGTTCGCTCGCTCCGCTCACTCACGAGTTAGGCCCCTCCCGAATCAACTGCCCTTGTTCCGCCGATGCTATCGGCCCTGCCGGGGTTGCCCGGCCACGGGGTGAGACCTATCGGTGACTATGGGGCCAGGAATTCCCCAAAAGGAAGATTTCGCACTATCCAAAACACGACCATCAAAGCGAGCAATAACCACACGTAGGCCGGGTGTATGGATTTCCTGGCGGGCGCGCCGCCGGATTTCCCGGCGGACCCGCCGGTGGACCAGGCGCGCAGCGCCCACCGGCCCCAGAGCACGACCAGCACCGGGATCGCGAGTACGACGAACGGGTTGAGCCCCAGGGCCGTCACGGGATCGCCGTGGACGAGCGCGTACACCGTCCGCAGGCCACCGCAGCCGGGGCAGTAGAGGCCGGTGAGCATGAGGAACGGGCAGGTCGGGTAGTGGCCGGGCTCGTTGGGGTCCACCGCCCCCACGAACGCCACCGCCGCGCCCGCCGCCAGCGCGGTGCCCAGCGGCGCCAGCACGGCCGTCGCGCGCGACCCGCGCGAACCCTCGATCTTGCCCGTCACCACGCCGTCACCATGCTGCCACCCCGCTGCCATCAGGGCCCGTCAGCACCCCTCACCGGTGTCCGGCCCTTCACCGGCCACCCTACCCACGGCCCACGCCACCCCCGGGTCATCGGGCCTTCGAGGCTTTCGGGGCTTGCGGGGCTTCCGGGGCCGTCAGGACTGTCGGGCGCGAACCTCGCGGGAACCGGAAACGGTCCCGGGAACCTGGCGGAACCGACAGCGTTCGCGGCCCCCTGTACGGGGCCGGAGCCGGTCGCGTGCCCTTGACGGGATCGGAGCCCGGCCACGAGGCGGGATCGGCATCGCTCACGGGCCGGTCAACGGAGTCGGAGCAGGTCACGAGGCGAGATCGGCGCCGCTCACGGGCCGGTCAACGGAGTCGGAGCAGGTCATGAGGCGGGATCGGCGCCGCTCGCGGGCCGGTGACGGCATCGGGGCGGGTCGTGAACCGGCACCGGACGTCCGGTGCCCGCGTCAGTAGCCCGTGCCGCTGCCGATGAGGGCGCCGACCCCGATCAGCCAGAAAAGCAACGCCACGCCCACCCAGCACAGGACGCTGAAGTAGGACAGGACCAGGCCCGCGATGGCCATGCCCCGGCCCTCCTCGCCCGTCCGCTTGATCTGTCCCAGCGAGATGTGGCCGAGCACCACGCCCACGAGCGAGGGGAGGCCGCAGATGAACAGTCCCGCGATGCCCATGATCAGCGAGGCGATGGCCATGCCGTTGTTGCCCCTGGGCGGCGGCGGCGCGCCGTACCCCCCGTAGGGGTCGTAGCCGCCAGCGGGCTTGCCGTAACCGGACTGGTCGTAACCGGGCTGGCCGTAACCGCCGTACCCTCCGGCGCCGTAACCGCCGGACGAATCGTGGCCGCCCGAGGGGCCGTAGCCGCCGGCCCCTGGGGTCTGGCCATAGCCATCCGAGTGATTGCCATAGCTCATGAATGACCCCCAATTATCCGAGTTGCGGGCGAAATCCTAGCGAAAATGCTCCGGAAAGGAGAGGCTCCGCCCACGCTTGTGAGCGCGTTGTGAGCAAGTCGTAGCCGAAAGCGCACGCCCGCGGCGTCCCTCCCTGGCGCTCGCGGGGGTCAGCGCTCGCGGGGGTCCGGGTCGACCGTGGGGTCGGTGCCCTCGTCGAGGGCGTCCCACAGTGCCCGCTCGCTGGGGGCGCTCCGAGCGGGAGCGGGACGGCTCGCGGCGCCGCCGGGTTCCGTTCCCTGACGGTCGTAGCGGCCGGACATGCCCGGCCAGCGCCCGCCGCGCAGGATCGCCGCCACCCCTCCGGCCAGCAGCAGGAGCCCCCCGGCGGAGGCGAGGATCGGCCAGACGACGGCCTGCGCGACCTGCGGGGCGGTGCCCGCGGACATCGGCGCCTGCTCGGCGGAGATCCGCAGCGCGGCGCTCGCGCCGCTCCCCCACCAGGAACCGGCGATCATCCCGACCCCGCCGAGCGCCATCACCGCTCCGACGAGCCCGCGCCACACGCCCCCCGTGGCCAGGACGGCGACCACCGCGGCGAGTGCCGCCCAGGCGGCGGGGCCGAGCGCGGGGGCCAGTTCGGCCGCGGAGACCGCCACCTCGCGGGTGTCGTACGTCACGGTGAACCAGTCGCGCCCGGCGGCGAGGAGCACCAGCGCGGCGCCCGCCGCGCACACGGCCAGCCAGGTGAACAGTTCCCGCCTGGCCGTCACGCCCGGGTCACCGTCAGCTCGTCGGCGTCGAAGCAGGTCCGGTCGCCGGTGTGGCAGGCGGCGCCCACCTGGTCGACCTTGAGCAGGATGGTGTCGCCGTCGCAGTCGAGCGCGGCGGACTTGACGTGCTGGACGTGGCCGGAGGTGTCGCCCTTCACCCAGTAGGCCCCGCGGCTGCGCGACCAGTAGGTGGCCCTGCCGGTGGTGAGCGTGCGGTGCAGCGCCTCGTCGTCCATCCAGGCGAGCATGAGCACCTCGCCGGTGTCGTACTGCTGGACGACGGCGGGAACCAGCCCGTCGGCGGTGCGCTTCAGCCGGGCCGCGATGGCGAGGTCAAGGGACATGCGGCAATTGTGCCGCAACCGGGGGGAGGGGTCGCGACCGGCCTTCGCTCCCCCGGCAGGCGGCTCAGTGGCGGCTCAGTGGCGGCTCAGTGGCGGCTCAGTGGCTGCGGTCGTCGTCGAGCACGTCAGCGGCGTGGACGACGATCCTGGGGTCGGGGGTGCCGACGATCTCGTGGTCCTTGTTGTCGTACTCGAACAGGCTCAGGACGTGGCGCATGGCCTCGATCCTGGCCCGCTTCTTGTCATTGCTCTTGATCACCGTCCACGGGGCCTCCTCCGTGTCGGTGTGGATGAACATGTCCTCCTTGGCGGCGGTGTAGTCCTCCCACTTGTCGAGCGACTCCAGGTCCATCGGCGACAGCTTCCACTGCCGTACCGGGTCGACCTGGCGGATCACGAACCGGGTGCGCTGCTCGGACCGCGAGACCGAGAACCAGAACTTCACCAGGTGGATGCCGTCGCGGACGAGCATCCGCTCGAACTCGGGGGCCTGCTCCAGGAACTCCAGGTACTCCTCGGGGGTGCAGAAGCCCATCACCCGCTCGACCCCGGCGCGGTTGTACCAGGAGCGGTCGAAGAAGACCATCTCCCCGGCGGCGGGCAGGTGGGAGATGTAGC
This sequence comes from Streptosporangium nanhuense, assembly GCF_059358815.1. Classification (NCBI taxonomy): domain Bacteria; kingdom Bacillati; phylum Actinomycetota; class Actinomycetes; order Streptosporangiales; family Streptosporangiaceae; genus Streptosporangium; species Streptosporangium nanhuense. The sequence goes on along the minus strand of NZ_JCADBG010000002.1, from coordinate 455,527 downwards.
GCTGGAAGTACCACTGGGTGCTCTCGCGCTCGCTCGGCTTCTCCAGCGCCACCACGTTCGCGCCCCGGGGGTTGAGGTGCTCCATGAAGCGCTTGATCGTGCCGCCCTTGCCCGCGGCGTCGCGCCCCTCGAAGAGGACGATCATGCGTCCCCCGGTGTCCTTGATCCAGTACTGGAGCTTGAGCAGCTCGATCTGGAGCAGCCGCTTGACCCGGTCGTACTCCGCCCGATCCATCCGCTCGCCGTAGGGATACTTCTCCCGCCAGGTGTCGACCGGGCTGCCGTCCTTGCGGACCAGAACGGGGTCGTCGTCGTCATCGTCGTTGACCCGCAGATCGGTCAGCTCGTCGAGCAGGTCACTGCGGTCTATCGCCGCGTGGACGTCCACCACGGGGAACTGGCTGTCCGACGGCTCCCCGCCAACCAACTCTGACATTCGGTCCCTTCCCTCGGGCGGGTGTGAGACCCGCCTCCGCCCTGCCTCTACCTCCCCCTGAGCAGGCTAATCCTCCCCGGACGCCCCTTTCTCCGCGGGTGATCCATCCCGCCGTCACGGGTGACGATCCGCTTCGACCAAAAACCTACTAAACAAGTAGGTCTTGACGGGATTGTGAACGTGTGTTGAAGTGATGCCGTGCGCCCAGAGTTCCAGCCGGCGGCGGGCGAGCACCTCGCCTGCCGCCGCGCCCGCCCCCTCCCCTGTCGCCGCTGACCCGCGCCGCCGCCGCCCTTCCGACCTTCCGGCACTCCGCCGGCGGAACGCGCCCCGGCACCCCCCCTCCACCCGGTACGACCCGGTACGACCAGCCAGAAAGGCCTCAACCATGCCCGTCGAATTCTCAGGCGCCGACGGCGGTGACACACACGATCTCCCCGCGACCCTCGCGAAGGCACCGCCCCCGGTGACGAACGGCCGGGGGCGCGGGTCCGCGTGGGGCCGGACCCGGCCCGGCCCCGCGCCCGCCCCCCGCGGACCCGGCGGGCCCCGCGTGATCCTGGCCGCCACTCCCCCGGCGGGCGGCCTCCCGGACGGCCCCGGAGACGCGGCCGCCGGCGAGCCCCCGCCGAAGGTGGTCACCACCCGCCACCCCGGGCGGTGGGTGGCGGCCCTGGGCGTCGCGGTGCTGCTGGCCATGGCGGTCAGCGCGCTGGTCACCAACCCGGCCTGGGAGTGGGAGGTCGTCGGGGAGTACCTGTTCGCGCCCTCGGTGCTGCGGTCGGTCGTGTTCACCCTGGAGCTGACCGCGCTGGGAATCGTCTTCGGCTTCCTGCTCGGCACGGTCCTGGCACTCATGCGGCTGTCGGGGAACCCGCTGCTCAGCTCGGTCGCCTGGGGCTACATCGCCCTGTTCCGATCGGTGCCGCTGATCCTGCAGCTGCTGTTCTGGTACAACCTGGCCCTGTTGTACCCGCGGCTCTCCTTCGGCGTGCCGTTCGGCCCGGCGTTCTTCGACATCGGGACGATGGACCTGATCGGCCCGGTCACCGCCGCCGCGCTGGGCCTGGCCCTGCACCAGGCCGCCTACGCCGCGGAGATCGTCCGGGCCGGGCTGCTCTCGGTGGAGCACGGCCAGCGGGAGGCGGCCGCGGCGCTGGGCATCCCCAAGACCAGGCAGCTGTTCCGGATCATCCTGCCGCAGGCCATGCGCTCGATCGTGCCGACCGCCGGAAACGAGATCATCGGCCTGGTCAAGGGCACCTCGGTCGTCTACATCATGGCCCTGCCCGAGCTCTTCTACCAGGTCCAGGTGATCTACAACCGCAACGGCAGGGTCATCGCCCTGCTGCTGGTGGCGACCATCTGGTATCTCGTCATGACCTCCGTGATGTCCCTCGCCCAGCACTACATCGAGCGCTACTACGGCAGGGGGCGCGCATGAGCGCCACGATGGTCGAGCTGCGGGACGTGCACAAGAGCTTCGGGTCGCTGGAGGTGCTGCGCGGAGTGGACCTGCGGGTCGCCGCGGGCGAGGTCACGGTGATCCTGGGCCCGTCGGGATCGGGGAAGTCCACGCTCCTGCGTACCGTCAACCACCTGGAGAAGGTGGACAGCGGTTCGGTCGGCGTCGACGGCGAGCTGGTCGGCTACCGCAGGTCCGGCGACAGGCTGTACGAGCTGCCCGAGCGCGAGATCCTCCGGCAGCGCACCAAGATCGGCTTCGTCTTCCAGAACTTCAACCTCTTCCCGCACCTGACCGTGCACCAGAACGTCACCGAGGCGCCCCGGTCGGCCCAGCGCAGGCCGAAGGCGGAGGTGGACGCGCTGGCGACCCGGCTGCTGGAGCGGGTCGGGCTCTCCGACAAGGCGCACTCCTACCCCCGCGAGCTCTCCGGCGGGCAGCAGCAGCGGGTGGCCATCGCCCGCGCCCTGGCCCTGGAGCCCAAGGTCATCCTCTTCGACGAGCCGACGTCCGCGCTGGACCCGGAGCTCGTCGGCGAGGTGCTCGACGTGGTCAAGGGCCTCGCCGGGAGCGGCACCACCATGATCGTCGTCACCCACGAGGTCGGCTTCGCCCGCGAGGTCGCCGACACCGTGGTCTTCATGGACGAGGGCCGGATCGTCGAGCGGGGCACTCCCGCCGAGGTGCTGGACGCCCCCCGGCACGAGCGCACCCGCCTCTTCCTCAGCAAGGTCCTCTGACTCCTCGCACAGACCTCTCACGAGGACCCCGCGCGAACCCCTCTCACGAGGACCCCCGCGAAGACCTCTCACGAAACCCCCGCGCGACGCCCTTTCGCGAAGCTCCCGCGCGAACCCCCGGCACGACCCACCACTCACCCGAGCAAGGACCGACATGTCGTTCATATCGAGGCTCACCCCCGCCGTCGCCGCCCTGCCTCTCCTCCTCGCCGTCGCCTGCGGCGGCACCGCCGCCCCGGCCGGTACGACGGACAGGGCCGCGGCCGACGCGGCCGGCGCGGCCGCCCCGGCCGCGGCCCCGTCCGGAACCGGCGGGACAAGGATCAACACCTCGCCCGAGCAGAACCGCGTCCGCGCCGAGAAGGTGGAGGCGATCGCCGCCAAGGTCCCCGAGGCGATCCGGTCCAAGGGCGCGCTGACCGCCGGGTTCAACGGCGAGGGCGCGCCGCCCCTGGTGTTCCTGGCCGACGACGACACCACCCTGGTCGGCGTGGAGACCGACCTCGCCCACCTGATCGCCGACGTGCTGGGCCTGCCCCTGAAGGAGGACAACACCTCCTGGGAGAACCTGTTCCTCGCGGTCAAGTCAGGCAAGTACGACCTGGTGCTCAACAACGTCACGGTGACGGAGGAGCGCAAGGACATCTACGACTTCGCCACCTACCGGGTGGACCAGCTCGCCTGGCAGGTCGGCGAGGACAGCCAGATCACCAAGATCGAGAAGCCCGCCGACATCGCCGGTCTGAACGTCTCCGTCGGCTCCGGCACCAACCAGGAGAAGATCCTGCTGGAGTGGGACGCGCAGAACCAGAAGGCCGGGCTCAAGGCCGCGAACATCCAGTACTACCAGAAGTACGGCGACGTCCTGCTCGCGCTGAAGTCCGGTCGCATCCAGGCCTACCTGGGCCCGAACCCTCCCATCGCCTACCAGGTCGCGGTGGGCGGCGACAGCAGGATCGTCGGCACGCTCTCGGGCGGCGGGTCGGTCGAGGGCCTGATCGCGGTCATGACCCTGAAGGGCAACGGCCTGGTCCAGCCGGTCAACGAGGCGATCAACACGCTCATCGGGAACGGCAAGTACGCCGAGGTGCTCAAGCGCTGGGGCCTGGACAACGAGGCGCTGCCCACCTCGAAGATCAACCCGCCCGGCCTGCCGAGGCAGCCGAAGTGACGATCGGCTCCGCGAGGCCCGCCGCCCCGGGCACCGGCCGTCCCCTTCGCCCAGCACCGGCCCCGTACACGAGGAACGCCCCACCTGCCCCGGACGAACCCTTCGAGGTGCGGCACGTGGCCGTCCGCGACCCCGCGGTCAGACCGCTCCTGGAGGACCTGCACCACGAGTACACCAGCCGGTACGGGCCCAACGAGGAGATCAACCGCTACCCCGACGAGCGGTTCGCCCCGGAGCACGGGGGCGCGTTCCTCATCCTCGTCGAGGACGGGCGGACCGTCGCCGGGGGCGCGTTCTTCCGTCACGACGAGGAGACCGCCGAGCTCAAGCGGATCTGGACCCACCCCGACCACCGCAGGCGCGGCCTGGGCGTCGTCGTCGTACGGGAGCTGGAGCGCGAGGCCGCGCGGCAGGGCTATCGCAGGATCTACCTGACCACCGGCCCCCGGCAGCCGGAGGCGGCCGGGCTGTATCTCTCGACCGGGTACACCCCGCTCTACGACCTGGCGGCCGACCCCGAGACGGTCGGCCCCCACCCCTTCGAGAAGATCGTCCCTCAGGGCCGCTAGGAGCGGGCGGCCGAGACCCAGGAGGCGTGCAGGTCGGCGTAGACACCGGGCCGTCGTACCAGCTCGGCGTGCGGGCCGCGCTGCACGATCCGCCCCTTGTCGAAGACGAACACCTCGTCCGCCGCCTCGGCGGTGGACAGCCGGTGGGCGATGGAGACGGCGGTGCGGCCCCGGGTCACGCCCTCCAGGGCGCGGGCCAGCCGCACCTCCGTCGCCGGGTCCACCGCCGAGGTGGCCTCGTCCAGCAGCAGCAGGTCGGGGTCGGCCAGGTAGGCGCGGGCGAGCGCGACGAGCTGGCGCTCGCCCGCCGACAGCGACTCGCCGCGCTGGCCGACCCTGGTCGACAGGTCGGCGGGCAGCCCCTCCAGCCAGTCGGTGAGCCCCAGCTCGGTCATGGCCAGCCGGATCTCCGCCTCGGTCGCCGAGGGGCGGCCGAAGGCGATGTTCTCCGCCAGGGTGCCGTCGAACAGGAAGCCGTCCTGCGGCACCATCACGATGCGGCTGCGCAGGGAGGAGAACCGGACGTCGCGCAGGTCGTGGCCGTCGACCGTGATCCGCCCCGAGACCGGGTCCATCAGGCGGGTGAGCAGCTTGGCGAAGGTCGTCTTGCCGGAACCGGTCTCCCCCACCACGGCGATCCGCGAGCGCGGCGGGATGTCCGCCGAGACCTCGCGCAGCACCGGGACCCCTCCGGGATAGGAGAACTCCACGTCCTGGAAGGAGACCGAGATGGGGCCGCGCGGCAGCTCGACGCCCTCCGGGCCCGGGTCGGCGACGTCGGCGGGGGTGTCGAGCACGCCCAGGATGCGCCGCCACCCGGCGACGGCGTTCTGCGCCTCGTTGAGCACCTCGGTGGCGATCTGCATCGGCGAGACGAACAGCGTGATGAGGAACAGGAAGGCGACCAGGCGCCCCTCGGTGATGTCCTCGGCCAGCCCGAGCCGTACCCCGACCAGCACCACGGCCGCCAGGGTGACGGCGGCGACGATCTCGGTCAGCGGGAACACGGTCGCGACGATCCGCTGGGTGCGGGCCTGCGCCGCCATGTTGGCGTCGATCGCGACGTCGAGCCGCTCGGCCGTACGGGCCTCGGAGCCGTGGGCCCTGATCACCGCCGCGCCCACGACCGACTCGCTGACGGCCGAGAGCATGTCGCCGGTGCGCTCGCGAACCCGCGTGTAGGCGCCGGACAGCCACCGCTGGAAGCGCGGCAGGACGACCATGAGCGGCAGGAAGCACAGCCACACCACCAGGGCGAGCTGCCAGGAGTAGACGAACATCAGCACGGTGGCGACCAGGAGCTGGCCCAGGGCGATGATGATCATCAGCCCGCCCCACTGCATGAACACGCTGATCTGGTCGACGTCGCCGGTGACCCGCGAGACGAGGGCGCCGCGCCGCTCGGAGTTCTGGGTGAGCACGGAGAGGTCGTGCACGTGCCGGAAGCCGCGCACCCTGAGCGTGGCGAGCGAGGACTCGGTGGCCCGGTAGAGGCGGACGTTCATCAGGTACGCGCACAGCGCGGTGAGCACCACGGCGGCGGCGCACAGCAGCACGGCGGTGCGGATGTAGGCCACGTCCGGGGCCCCTCCCCCGAGCCCCCTGTCGATGGTCTGCTGGACGGCGATCGGCACGATGATCTTGCCGACCGTGGCCACCACGGCCAGCGCGAGCGTCCCGGCCAGCCCCCTGCGGAACTCCGGTGTGAGCGACAGGCCGTGCCTGACGGTGGCCAGGCCCGAGCGTTCGACCCCCTGGAACGAGCTCACCGGCACCGCCCTCCCGGCGGGTTGTGCTTCCTCACGCGCTGACCTCTTCTTCTCGTCCGGCTTCGTCTCGTTCGGCGTCGAGCGCCTCGCGCTCGGCGCCCTGACGTTCGTAGGCGGTGACCAGGTTGCGGTAGCCCTCACAGCGGGCGATCAGCTCCGCGTGGCCGCCCCGGTCGACGACCCGGCCGTGGTCGAGGTAGACGACCTCGTCGGCCAGGGCGATGGTGGCCATCCGGTAGGCGATGACGACCACGGTGGAGACCTGGGCCGCGTCCCGCAGCCCGTACAGGATCCTCGCCTCGACCTGCGGGTCGACGCTGGAGGTGGCGTCGTCCAGGACGAGCAGCCTCGGGCGGCGCACCAGCGCGCGGGCCAGGGCGATCCGCTGGCGCTGGCCGCCCGACAGGGTGGTGCCGCGCTCGCCGACCCGGGTGTCCAGCCCCGAGGGCAGGGCGCTGACGAACCCCTCGGCCTGCGCCAGGCGCAGCGCCTCCCAGACGTCCTCGTCCCCGACCGGCCGGCCGAGGGTGACGTTGCCGCGTACGGTGTCGTCGAACAGGAACGTCTGCTGCGGCACCAGCGCCACCGCGTCGCTCACCCCGTTCCTGGCGACGTCGCGCAGGTCCGTGCCGTCCACCAGCACGACGCCCTCCGCCGGGTCGACCAGGCGGACGAGGGCCTGGGCGAGCGTCGACTTGCCCGACCCGGTGGGGCCGACCAGGGCGACGGTGCGGCCGGGCCCGACCTCCAGGCTCACCTCGCGCAGGACGGGGAACTCTCCGTCGCCGTACGCGTAACCGAGGGCGCGGACCTCCAGCCTGGCGGGGTCGGTGCCGGGCAGCTCGACGGCGCCGTGCTCCATGGAGCCGGTGGCGTCGAGCACGGCCCGGATCCGGTCGTAGCCGACCACGGCCCGGGGCAGCTCGGCGAGCACCCAGCCCAGCGCGCGGATCGGGAAGGCCAGCAGGGTGAACAGGTAGGCGACCTGGACGAGCACGCCCGAGCCGATCGCGCCGCTCTGCAGCCGCATCGCGCCGATCAGCAGCACGGCGAGCACGCCCAGGGTGGGCAGCGCCTCCAGCATCGGATCGAACAGGCCGCGGACCCGGCCCACGGCGATGTTGGCGTCGCGCAGCTCCTCGGCCTTGGCCTGGAACCTCGCGGTCTCCTCGTCCTCGCGGCCGAGGGTCTTGACGACCAGGGCGCCGTCGAAGCTCTCGTGGGCGATCTCGCTGACCTCGGCGCGCAGCTGCTGGGCGCGGGTGGCCAGCGGGTTGAGTTTGCGCTGGTAGACCAGGTTGAGCACGGCGATCGCGGGGAAGACGAGGAACCCGACGAGAGCGAGGACCGGGTCGGTGATCACCATCGCGACGGCGGCGGTCACCAGCATCACGACCACGCCGACGGCCATCGGCAGCGGGGCGAGCGGGGCCCAGGCGGCCTCCACGTCGGACCCGGCGTTCGACAGCAGCTGCCCGGTCGGGTGCCTGTGGTGCCAGGACAGGGGGAGCCTCAGATACTGGCGGGTGACGTCGCGGCGCGAGCGGGCCTGCATCCGATACTGCATGACCCCGGCGAAGTATCGTCGCCCGGCCACGCCCAGCGCCTTGAGCAGGGAGACCCCGAGGATGAGGAGCGCGCCGAGGGTGAGGGTGCCGGTCGTGATCCGCCCGTCCCTGAAGGCCGGGAGCACGACGTGGTCGGTGGCCCAGCCCAGTGCCCACGCCGCGGCGACGGTCATCACGCCGTACAGGGCGCTGGACAGCACCGCGGCGGAGAAGATCGACTTCTCCGCCCGGACGGCCACCCCCAGAACCCCCAGTCCCCTGCGCATGACTGCGGTGGTCATCTTGCTCGCCACGCGGGGGGTGTCCTTTCGACGGGGAACGTTGTTACCTAAGTCCCTATCACTGTGGATCATCCGGTTATTCCCGAACCACCTTCGGTTAGTGTCACGTTCACACCTCCGGTTGCTCGTACAACGGCTCGTTAGGATCTGAAATGAACTACGCCCGCGCCGAACGATCCGCGCTCAGCGACCTGTTCGCCCAGCTTGGCCCGGACGCTCCCACGCTCTGCGAGGGCTGGACCACCTTCGACCTCGCCGCCCACCTCGTCGTCCGCGAGAGCCGCCCCGACGCCGCCGGAGGCATCATGCTCAAGTCGCTGGCCGGGCACACCGCCAGGGTGCAGGAGTCCACGAAGACCAGGAAGGGGTACGCGGGCCTCGTCGAGCTCGTGCGTTCCGGGCCCCTGGGGCCCTACCGTCTGCCCGGCCTGGACGAGGCGGTCAACACGACGGAGCTCTTCGTCCACCACGAGGACGTACGGCGGGCGCAGCGGGTCTGGGAGCCGCGGGAGCTGCCCGCCGAGCTGGAGGAGAGGTTCTGGAAGCAGGTCCACCGCGGCGCCCGGATCTTCCTGCGCCGCTCTCCCGTGCGGGTGGTCCTGCACCGCGTCGGCGGGGGTGTCGCCATCGGCGGGCCCAAGGAGGGGCCGCAGGTCGAGGTGACGGGCACGGCCGGGGAACTGCTGCTGTTCTGCTTCGGCCGCCAGTCCCACGCCAAGGTCGACGTGAGCGGCGACGACGAGGCCGTGGCGAAGCTGATGGACGCCTCCCTGGGCGTCTGACCCTTGGGCGTCTGACCGTTGAGCGTCTGCCCTTGAGCATCTGACCGTTGAGCGTCTGCCCCCTGGGCGTCTGACCCTTGGGCGTCTGCCCCTTCAGGGTCTGAGCGGACGTCCGGGCGGGCACCCGGGTGTGGGCCGCTTCCCGGAAGCGGGAAGAGGTCGCGGGCGACGTCCCGGACCCCGCGGCCCGGACGCCGGCGGTGCGCGACCGCACCGGCCCGGCCGCCGGCCGACCCTCCGCCGGCCGTCGATCGGCCACCGGCCGGCGGCGGAAGGGGCCGAGGGGGCGAGGGGGCGGGGAGCCGGGAAGGCTAGCGGACGCCGTCGCCCCGGTCCCGGCTTCCGGCCTTCGCCAGGCCTCGGGCGATCATGTAGCCGACCGTGAGGATGGTGATGTACTTGATGGCGTGCTCCGCCCCGAAGGGGTCACCGTAGCCGCGCGAGTCGCCGCCGACCGCGAAGGCCGTGATCACGATCGCGACCAGGATGACGATGTAGGCGATGAACTCGGTCGTCTGAAATGCCGGTTTTGTCTCTGTGCTCACCCCGCGAGCGCCGACGTTCCGCGGTCGGTCACCGGGCTGGCCTGATCCGACGGACGATGTCATCGTCACCACTCCTTGCTTCTGAATAATTACTCATAGTTACGATACATCGACCAATTCCCCCCTTTTATCGTCACAAACGCCGCGCCGGCCACCCAAGATCGAGCAGACGCGCGCGCCGGTGAGGGGGTCGCCGGTGCGAAGCACCCCGAAGAGCCGGCGAACACCCTCGAACGGCACGCCCTTCCCGGCCCCCGGACGACACCCCTTCCCGGCCCGCCCGACACCCTCGAACGGCGCGCCTCCCCGACCGCCCCCGGCCCGCCCGACACCCTCGAACGGCGCGTCTCCCGGCCGCCCTCGAACCCGTCCGACGGCGAGATCACGCATTTGCCGACACCGATCGTCATACCGGAACCCCGGGCACGAACGACGCGTCCAGCCGGTCACCGGATCGGCGATGACCAGCAAAAACCACCCCCGTGATCGGCGTACGCACAACACCGGGCTACCCCTACCGGTATACCTGGCATTGAAGATTGGACAGGAGCCTCTCGCGACCGCACGATGGCGAGTGTGACCTATGCCAAACTCGTCACTGGACCGCGGCTCGCCACCGCGGGACGGGTATGATCATCAAAATCCGGGAGCCACCCGGGCCGCAGATGCCAAAGATCGATAAAATTCGGGTATATACGGCTGGGATTGGAACTGCCAGGAGGCCCCCATGCAGGTCAAGAAGATCGTCACCTACCTCGCGGTAGCTTTCGTGGTCTTCTATCTGTTCACCAAGCCCGCCGAGGCGGCGAGCGCGGTCAACGGAGTCTTCGACGGGATCATAAGAGGAGCGGACCAGTTGGCCCTGTTCTTCACCCGCGTGCTCACCTAATCGTCAGGCGGGCTCGCTCCCCGCCCCGAACCGCGTCACCCGCGCTCCCGGCTGCCCCACAGGGGAGCGCACCTCGCGTCGAACGCCATGCCGTCGGCCCCGCCGATCCCGGAAACGTATCCGGCTCCGCTGATCACGGAGACGTGTCCCGACGATCACCGGAAGCCGCCACGGCCCCCTCGTCCCCCGAACCGTCCACGAGGTCACATCCGCGCCCCGCCCTCCGAGGCCGCGCGGCCCCGCCGTACAGAGTGGTACGGAAACAGGGTGGTGAGAGACACCCGCGTGACATGACACGAAGGCCACCCGTACGGCGAACGTCCTGACCCGATCATGGATGACCCCGGAAGACATCACGGCACTTCCTTGATGACCTCTCCGGCACCCTTGGGGGAAAGTCCGTTTCTCGTACGGGGGATCGTTCATGCGCGGCAAGCAGGGGTCTCCCTGGATCGGGGTCATCGTCGCCGGAGCCGTCGTGTGCGGCGTGCAGGCGACCCCGGGAGTCGCCCTCGCGACCCCGGCACCGGACCCGCCCCCGGCGCCGCCCCCCGTTCAGGCCTCCGCCCAGACATCGGTCGGCGGCGAGTCCGGGCGGCCCGTCGCGGCGGGCGCCGTCGCAGGAGGCCCTGTCAGGGCAGACTCCTCGGGCCTCTCGGCACACCCGTCCCTCGGCCACTTCGGCGGCCCCGTCGACCGGCCGCTGCGGGGAAGGGTCACGCTGGCCAACCCGACCGGCGAGAGGATCGGCTTCAAGGTGCTCGACCCCACCCTGCTGCCCGCCGGGATCACCCTCGACGCCGACGGCCTGCTCGGCGGCACCTCCCGGACGCCCGGCACCTGGACGGTCCCGGTCGAGGCGTGCGTTCCCTCCGGCCGCTGCACCGCCGGCACGGTGACGATCGCCATCACCTGCGAGTGCGCCCGCCCGCTCCCCCCGTCTCCCTCCCTCACCGGCGCGCCCTGCTCCGCCGGTGACGTGACCACCGAATGACCACCTGCCCCAATCCCCCACTCGTCCCGGATCGTCCTCCGGGCGAGCGTCCCGGGTGCTTCCCCTCCCCCCGAGGACGTGTTACGCAGGAGGCATGGGAGATCAGCAGGTCATGACCGGCCCCCACCCGTTCGACGCCGCCGCGGCGCACCGCGTCGCCGAACGGGCCGACACCGAGGGCGTAGAGCTGGTCCGCTTCCTGTACGCCGACCACGGCGGCGTGATCAGGGGCAAGGCCGCCTCCCGCTCCCGGCTGGCCGAGCGGCTCCGTACCGGCATCGGGCACACCGTGGCGATGATGGCGATGAACATGCTCGACGAGCTCCAGGACGTCGAGGGCCTCGGCCCGGTGGGAGAGGTCCGCCTCGTCCCCGACCCGGCCACCTTCGTCCACCTGCCCTACGCTCCCGGCGCCGCGGCCATGCTGGCGGACCTGCGCCAGGTCGACGGCTCCCCCTGGCCCGTCTGCCCGCGCACCTTCCTGCGCGAGGCCGTCGCCGCCCTGGCCGCCGAGGGCCACGCCCTCGTCGCCGCCTACGAGCCCGAGTTCACCCTGGGCCACCGCGAGCCCGACCCCGCGGGCGGCCTGGACCGCCTGGTCCCCGCCGACGACAGCCTGTGTTACTCGTCCGTCGGCTTCAACCAGGTCCACGACTACACGATGGCCCTGGTCCGCGCCCTGGAGAGCCAGGGGCTGCGGCCCGAGCACTACCATCCCGAACTCGGCCACGGCCAGCACGAGCTGTCGATCCACCACGCCCCCGCCCTGCGCGCCGCCGACAACCAGGTGATCTACCGCGAGACGGTCAGGGGCGTCGCCGCCCGCATGTCGATGTGGGCCTCCCTCGCCCCCAAGCCCCTCGCCGACCAGGCGGGCAACGGCGCCCACCTCCACGTCTCCCTGTGGGATCCCGGACTGCGGGCCAACGCCTTCGCCGACCCCTCGGACCGCTACGGCATGTCGGCCACGGCCTACCGCTTCATCGGCGGCCTGCTCGCCCACCTCCCGGCGCTCACCGCGCTGACCTGCGGCTCGGTGAACGGCTTCCGGCGCCTGGCGCCGAGGTCGTGGGCGAGCGCGTACGCCTGCTACGGCATGGACAACCGCGAGGCGGCGGTGCGGATCTGCTCCCCCACGGGACGCGACGCCGCGGCGTCGGCCAACCTGGAGCTCAAGCCCTCCGACTCCTCGGCCAACCCCTACCTGTCGCTGGGCGCCGTCATCCACGCGGGCCTGGACGGCATCCGCCGCGGCCTCGACCCCGGCGACCCCGTCAACATCGACCCCGCCACCCTGCCCTCCGGACGCGTGCCCCGCCTCCCGTCCTCCCTGGACGAGGCGCTGGACGCCCTGGAGGCCGACGAGGTCCTCATGAACGCTCTGGGCCCCCTGCGCGCCTCCGCCTACCTGGCCGTCAAACGCTCCGAGGCCCGGACCTTCGCCGCCCAGGACGCCGCTTACGAGCTGTTCCACCACTTCCGGGTCTTCTAGGTCCTAATATCCGCACGTATGTGGGAGTGCGCGACAGAAGCACGACCGGAACGGCCCTGGCACTCGCCCTCCCGCTCGGCGGGTGCACCTCCGGAGGCGAGCGGGAGGCGACTCCGGTCCCGTACGTGACACCGTCGGCGCCGCTCCCCGAACCGCCGGCGTCATCGTCGTCGCCACCGCCGTCGTCACCGTCGTCGTCCCCCCGGCCCGCGTCGCGGCGGCCGCGGGGGTCACCGCCCGCCGAGGGGAAGGGCGGCCGCGACCCCGGCGACGTCGTGGTCGCCGACAGCGGCGGCCGCAACAACGAGTCGGGGTACGAGACCGAGCCGCCCCGGGTCGACGCCGTGATGACCGTCTGCTTCGGCGGGGCCCGGCGCGCGCCACAGGTGTTCGGGAACGTCGAAGCCCCGCGGACGATGGTGGCGGGAGACCACGACGGCGACGGACGGGACGAACTGCTGCTGAACTGGCGCCCCGTCAACCACGTCCCGGAATGGGGCTCGGCGACGTCCCCGTGGTGGGTGACGGACGGCGGCCGCGACGAGAACACCTTCGACACCGGTAACTGGTAGGGCAGGTCACCGGGCCCGCCGCACCACCACCGCTACAAGGCGGCCGGATAACCCGACGTGTCGATCGTCAGCAGCACCGGCTCCGGCATCGTGAACGGCTTGCCGAAAGGGCTGACGTTCTCGCGGGTGTAGCGGTTGACGTCGGGCTCGCTGAACACCCTGATGGTCTCGCGCTGACGATCGATGATCACGTAGACGGGGATCCTCATCGAGGCGTACGCCTCCGGCTTGTCGCCGTAGTCCTCGGAGCGGGTGTTCTTCGACACGACCTCGATGACCGCCGCCACGATCTCCTTGCGTACCGGGTTCTCGTCGTCACTGAGGCTTCCCGCAGGGATGATCACGATGTCGGGCTGCGGTCCCCGATGGTCACCCGGGGTCCCGACTCCCATGTCGGGAAGGGCCCACCAGCTGTCGGAGGGAATCTGACGGATCGTCTCGCTGACGATCAAATTGTGAAAGGCCGACGCGGACGCCTGCATCACGATCTTCCCGGCATACCACTCGACCTTGTAGCCGTCACGCTCCGCCGCCAGGGCGAGGAGCTCACTGAACGTTTTCGAATCATCTGACATCTCGACCCCTCCTCGCTGCGCCCGCGTCCAATGATGCCAGCGAACGAGCTGCGACACCGCATCGAACAGATCATCTTCAGGTCGTGGTGACCACGACTGTCGTAGCCGTCCACGAAGTCAGGCGAACCAAGACTTTCAGCCCATCAAAAGTCCAGATGCGTAGGAACCGCATACAGATCCCCAGGCTCGACGGCGACCTTCACCGGCAGGTGGCCGCCCTCGTCCCCGGCACCGCCGCCACCCCGCCCGGCCCCGTTCCCCTGACGATCGACCCCGGTACGCTCGCCTGACAGGCGGGCGCGTCACGTCCCCGCCGCGCGCGGGCCGATCACGTGCGGGGCGCGTCGGGGTAGCGGGCCCACAGGGGGGTGCGCCACTGCTGATAGTTGTCCGTGCGATCACAGGCCCGGAGGGTGAGTTCCGTTCCGGACTCGTACGACTCGCCCTCCACCCGGAGGCAGCGGCCGGTCAGGCGATGCCTGATCCCCCAGTACTGCCACTCGTTCCTGGTGTCCCGCGCTTCGAAGTCCCAGATCGCGTCGGCCGGAGGCTCCCCTGTCGGGCAGACCGGCCGCCGGACGACCCCCGCCGCGTCGTCGCCCGCCTGGGGGACCACGCAGCCGGACCCGTTGCGGATCACGTACGCCCCCGGCCCCGGGGAGACCTCCTGGTAGGTGAACGCCTGGTTGGGCTCGCCGTGGCAGTCCCAGCGCAGGAGCCGGCCGCCGGTGAAGGGAACGTCGACGCAGTCGCCGTTCTGGGCGCTGGCGATCGCGCTGCCCGTACCGGGCGGCAGGCCCCGGGTGATCTGCCAGTACTGGCCGATCCGGTCGGAACAGTCCTGCAGGACCAGTGCGACCCCGGGATCGCGGACCGTCTTCTCGATGTCGATGCACAGTTCGCCGCCGTGGGAGGCGATCCTGCTCCGGGAGGTGCCGTCGACCAGACGCCACAGTTGCCCGTCGGAGGCCTCGTCGCACAGGGAGTTGGTGAGATGGGAGGACCGGCGAGGGAGCCTGGCCTCCACGTCCAGGCAGAGCCTCGATTCGGCGTTGACGATCCGATGGTGCAGGATCCCCTCGTGCCGGACGGGCCGAAGATCCCAGCTGCGTGCGGGGTCCGGCTCCCTGTAGGCCAGCGACTCGCCGAGCCGGACCCGCTTCACCGGCTCGCCGCCGTAGACCATGGGCTGCCCCACCGCGAACCGGGAGACCACCGTGACCCCCCGCGCCTCGAAGTCGGGCGCGGACAGCGACCCGTACACGGCGACCGCACCCCACAGCGTGAACGCCACCGCCCCGGCGACGCAGAGCGCGACGGCGCCCTGGCGCGACACGCCGAACGACACCGGCACCACCGCCCCGGCCCCCGCCACCGCCTCGGGGCCGGCCCGATCCCGCTCCTGCCACCGGGCCAGGACTCCGGCCAGGATCAGCGCGCAGAGGAAGAACTCGACCCGGAACTCGACGTCACCGGTCGTCCAGTTGACGAACAGAGCGCCCAGAGTAATGACGAGCGCGTATTTCCCGGTATCGACAAAGCGTCGACCCCACACGAATCATCCCTTCTTTCTGGAATTCGCTGGAGCAGGCATATATAATCGCACCTGACATCATCGGACGAGAAACACGGGCGTCCGAAGAATCGCCGGAGACGACATCACCCGGCCGAGGTCATCACCATTCCGGCACAGCACACGATACGCCGCCCCGCCTCGCCCCGACCGGCGGTTCCGCGACGCCGACCAGGCCGAACCCGGCCATCCCGCACCGCCGAGGCGCTCGGCCACGCGAAGGCGGGCCGCGCCACCCGACGCCACCCGACGCCACGCGGCGCCCCGGGACGCGACGAGGTCGCGGGCGAGACGAAAGCCATTCACCGAACGTCGCGCACGAACCCTTCGTGACGCCGGCGAATCATTCGGCGATCCGCAGATCCGGTACGGTCGAAAACACCGCCGTCAGGCCGGGTGATGACAATTCCCGCGTTTCCCCCGCGCAAAGGAGCACGCCGTGCCCGAAACCCCTCAGGAGATCTTCGAGCGATACGTCCGGGCCGGAGCCATGACCCGGAACGCGCTGCACACCACCGCCGACCCCGACGTGTTCATCGCCGAGATCGACACCGTCTTCGACGGGGACGCCGGGCCCACGACCGTGTCGCTGGCGCAGATCTTCCGCCTCCGCGACGGGAAGATCGCCCTGCTACGCGACTACTTCGCCCCCGAGGAGGTGGAGTGAGAGGACGACGTCAGCGGACGGGATACCCCGCCCCGCGCAGCGTCTCCTTGACGTCACCGATCTTGAGCTGCCCGAAGTGGAACACCGACGCCGCCAGCACCGCGTCCGCCCCCGCCTCGACCGCGGGAGGGAAGTCGTCGACCGAACCGGCCCCGCCGCTGGCGATGATCGGAACCGACACCGCGGCCCGCACGGTCCGGATCAGCTCCAGGTCGTAGCCGTCGCGGGTGCCGTCACCGTCCATGGAGTTGAGCAGGATCTCCCCCACCCCGAGCTCCTCGCCCCGCCGGGCCCACTCCACCGCGTCGATGCCGGTGCCCCGGCGGCCGCCGTGCGTGGTCACCTCGAAACCGGACGGCGTCGGCGGGCCGTCGACGACCCGGCGGGCGTCCACCGACAGCACGATGCACTGCGCCCCGTACCGCCGCGACGCCTCGGTCAGCAGCTCGGGCCGGGCGATCGCGGCCGTGTTCAGGCTCACCTTGTCGGCGCCCGCCCGCAGCAGCTTGTCGACGTCCTCGACCGCGCGCACCCCCCCGCCCACGGTCAGCGGGATGAACACCTGCTCGGCCGTCCGGCTAACCACGTCGTACATCGTCGACCGGTCGGAGCTGGAGGCCGTGATGTCCAGGAACGTCAGCTCGTCGGCCCCCTCCGCGTCGTAGCGGCGGGCCAGCTCGACCGGGTCGCCCGCGTCGCGGAGGTTGTCGAAGTTGACGCCCTTGACCACCCGCCCGGCGTCCACGTCCAGGCAGGGAATCACTCGCACCGCGACAGTCATCTGCGAACCCCTCACGAGCTCACGGCGGCAAGGGCGTCTTCGAGGGTGAAGGCCTGCGCGTACAGGGCCTTGCCCACGATGGCCCCCTCGACGCCGATCGGGACCAGCGAGGCCAGCGCGCGCAGGTCGTCCAGGGACGAGACGCCGCCGCTGGCGACCACCGGCTTGTCGGTGCGGGAGCAGACCTCGCGCAGCAGGTCGAGGTTGGGGCCGCGCAGCGTGCCGTCCTTGGTGACGTCGGTGACGACGTAACGGGGGCAGCCGTCGCCCTCCAGGCGCTCGAGGACCTCCCACAGGTCGCCGCCCTCCTGGGTCCAGCCGCGGGCGGCCAGGGTCGTCCCCCGCACGTCCAGCCCGATCGCGATCCGGTCACCGTACTCAGAGATGATCTTGGCGCACCAGGCGGGGTTCTCCAGCGCCGCGGTGCCGATGTTCACCCGGCGGCAGCCGGTGGCCAGCGCGATCTCCAGGGAGGCGTCGTCACGGATGCCCCCGGACATCTCCACGTTGACGTCGAGCGCGCCGACCACGGTGGCGAGCAGCTCCCGGTTGCTGCCCCGGCCGAAGGCGGCGTCGAGGTCGACCAGGTGGATCCACTCGGCACCGGCCTCCTGCCAGGCGAGCGCCGCGGACAGGGGGTCGCCGTACGACGTCTCGGTGCCGGCCGCGCCCTGGACCAGGCGGACCGCCTGACCGTCGGCGACGTCCACGGCGGGAAGCAGCTCAAGCGACATCGGTTCAAGACCTCCGGTCGAAGACAAGGGTGAGGAAGAGCGGTACGAACAACAAAGAGATGACGAGCGCCCCGAACCGGGCCGCCCACGAGGACCACAGCAACCAGACGATCACCTGGACGATCAGGAACAGCACCACCGCGACACCGTTCTGCGCCCGGCGGCGGCGGGCCATGATGCCGCCCTGGGACGCGATGCGGACGGGCCTGCCCGGCAGCAGCGCGACCAGCCTGCCGACCCGCTCGCGCCGCCGCGCCAGCCGCGCCTCCCGCTCGGCGCGCAGGGCCGCCTGGCGCGCCTGCTCGGCCTCCCGCTCGGCCCTGCGTCTGGCCCGCTCCTTGCTCATCGGGCACTCCCCGGCACCCCGGGGGAAACCCCTGACGAGACCCGCGAGATCACGCGACGGTCCCGAGCCAGTTCGTGAGCAGGTGCGCTCCGGCGTCGCCCGACTTCTCCGGGTGGAACTGGGTGGCCGCCAGCGGGCCGTTCTCCACCGCCGCGACGAACGGAACCCCGTGCTCGGACCAGGTGATCAGCGGATCGTCGAAACCCGGTCCGGCCTGGAGCTCCCACGACCGCACCCCGTACGAGTGCACGAAGTAGAAGCGCGTGTCGGCGTCGAGCCCGGCGAACAGCACGGTCTCGGCGGGCGGCTTCACCGTGTTCCAGCCCATGTGCGGCAGGACCGGGGCCTCCAGGCGCTCCACCGTGCCCGGCCACTCCCCGCAGCCCTCGGTCGTGACGCCGTGCTCGACGCCCGTCTCGAAGAGGATCTGCATGCCGACGCAGATGCCGAGGACCGGCCGCGCCGCCGACAGGCGCCGCGCGACGATCCGCTCGCCCCGCACGGCGCGCAACCCCGCCATGCACGCGGCGTACGCCCCCACGCCCGGCACGACGAGGGCGTCGGCCTCCATCGCCGCCTCGTAGTCGGCGGTCACCGTGACCTCCGCGCCGACCCTGGCCAGCGCGCGCTCCGCCGAACGGAGGTTGCCCGAGCCGTAGTCGAGAACGGTTACCTTCTTCTTCACCACCAGAGCACCGCCGCCGTGGTCGCCAGGGCCGCGAGGGCGGCGAGCAGCACCGCGCCCTTCTTCAGACCCTGTTTGAGGAATGAGACGATCCCGCCGACGAGGAAGAGGGCCACGAAGGCCATCGCGACGGCCGTCCAGTTGTCACTCACCGGCGCCGCCCCTCCCCCGGCGAGAACGGGAAACGATCACAGCACGCCCTTCGTGCTGGGCACCCCGGTGGCGCGCGGGTCGCGCTCCGAGGCCGCCCGCAGCGCCCTGGCCAGCGCCTTGAACTGCGCCTCCACGATGTGGTGGGCGTTGCGGCCGTACGGGACGCGCACGTGCAGGCAGATGGCGGCCTGGGCGACGAACGACTCCAGGATGTGCCTGGTCATCGTCGTGTCGTAGTCGGGGCCGATCATGGGAGCCATGCCCTCGGGCTCGCTGTGCACCAGGTAGGGGCGCCCCGACAGGTCGACCGTGACCTCCGCGAGCGACTCGTCCAGCGGGCAGGACGCGTTGCCGAACCGCCGCAGGCCCGACTTGTCGCCCAGGGCCTCGCGGAACGCCGCCCCCAGCGCGAGCGAGGTGTCCTCGATCGTGTGGTGGGCGTCGATGTGCAGGTCGCCCTCGGTCTTCACGGTCAGGTCGAACAGCCCGTGCTTGCCGAGCTGGTTCAGCATGTGGTCGAAGAACCCGACACCCGTGGCCACCTCGACGTTCCCGGTGCCGTCGAGGTCGACCTCGACCAGCACCGAGGTCTCCTTGGTGACACGCTCGACACGGCCGCGGCGCGGCACGGTCACGGCGTCGGGGTCGTAGGTGCCGCCGACGCCGCCGGTGCCGCCAGTGATGCTGCTCACAGGATCTCCTCCAGGGCGGCACGGAACGCCGCCATCTCCTCAGGGGTACCGATCGAAACTCTCAGCCACTCGGGCGGCCCCACCTCGCGGATCAGCACCCCGCGCTCCAGCATGCCCCGCCACACCGCGTGCCTGTCCTCGAAGAGCCCGAACAGCACGAAGTTGGCGTCCGAGTCGGCGACCGTCAGCCCCCGGCCGCGCAGCCACTCCACGGTGGCGTCCCGCTCGGCCCGCAGCGCGTCGACCGCGCCGAGCAGCTCGCCGCCGTGGGCGAGCGCGACCCGCGCCGCCGTCTGGGTGAGCGTGGACAGGTGGTACGGCAGCCGGACCAGCAGCAGCGCCTCGATCACCGCGGGGTGGGCGGCCAGGTAGCCGAGCCTGGTCCCGGCCATCGCGAACGCCTTGGACATCGTCCGCGTGACGATCAGCCGGGGATTGTCCGGCAGCAGGGTCAGCGCCGACGGGGTACCGGTGCGGGCGAACTCGAAGTAGGCCTCGTCCACCACCACCATGCCCGGCGCCGCCTCGACGATCCTGGCGATCACCGCCGGGTCCAGGGCGGTGCCGGTCGGGTTGTTGGGCGAGGTCAGGAAGACGACGTCGGGCCGGTGCTCCTCGATCGCGGCGACGGCCTTGTCCGGGTCGATCCCGAAGTCGTCCTCACGAGCCCCGGAGATCCACTCGGTCGACGCGCCGGTGGTGATGATCGGGTGCATCGAGTAGGAGGGCTCGAAGCCCATCGCGACCCGGCCGTGGCCGCCGAAGGCCTGCAGGATCTGCTGGAGCACCTCGTTGGAGCCGTTGGCCGCCCAGACCCGCTCCACGGACAGGCCGTGCCCCAGGTAGGCGGCCAGCTCCCCGCGCAGGACGAGCGCGTCGCGGTCGGGGTAGCGGTTGAGCTCGCCCGCCTGGGCGCGTACGGCCTCGGCCAGGTCGGCGACCAGGGACGCGGAGGGCCCGTAGGGGTTCTCGTTGGTGTTGAGCCTGACCGGGACGTCGATCTGCGGGGCGCCGTACGGCGTGCGCCCCCGAAGGTCGTCGCGGATCGGCAGATCTTCAAGCCTCACGACGAGGTCTCCCGGTCGAATCGAGCACGAACGTCTTCGGTGGACACCGGCGGGAATGCCCCGTCCGGTCGGAACGTGCCCCCGGTGAGCACGGTGAGCACGGCCTGGGAGGTCCTCACGAGGGCACCTCCCAGTCGAAACGGGCGCGGATCGCCGCGCCGTGCGCGGGCAGGTCCTCGGTGTCGGCCAGCACGCACACGTGGGCGGCGGCGCCGGCGAGGGCCTCGCGGCTGTAGTCGACGACGTGGATGCCGCGCAGGAACGTCTGCACCGACAGTCCCGAGGAGTGGCAGGCGCAGCCGCCGGTGGGCAGCACGTGGTTGGAGCCGGCCATGTAGTCGCCGAGCGAGACCGGCGCGTAGGAGCCGACGAAGATCGCTCCGGCGTTGCGCACCCGGGCGGCCAGGGCGCGCGCCCCGGCGGCGTGGATCTCCAGGTGCTCGGCGGCGTACGCGTCGACGACGCGCAGCCCGGCCTCCATGTCGTCGACCAGCAGGATGCCCGACTGGCGTCCCGACAGGGCCTCGGTGATCCGCTCGGCGTGCTTGGTCGCGGCGACCTGGCGGGGCAGCTCCCGCTCGACGGCCCCGGCCAGCTCCACCGAGTCGGTGACGAGCACGGCGGCGGCGATCGTGTCGTGCTCGGCCTGGCTGATCAGGTCGGCGGCGACGTGCACCGGGTCGGCCGTGGAGTCGGCGAGGATCGCGATCTCGGTGGGACCGGCCTCGGAGTCGATGCCGATGCGGCCCTTGAGCAGGCGCTTGGCGGCGGTCACCCAGATGTTGCCGGGGCCGGTGACCATGGTGACCGGCGGGCACTCCTCGGTGCCGTACGCGAACATCGCCACCGCGTGGGCCCCGCCGACCGCGTAGACCTCGTCCACGCCGAGCAGCGCGCACGCCGCCAGGATGGCCGGGTGCGGCAGCCCGCCGAACTCGCGCTGCGCGGGCGAGGAGACCGCCAGCGAGGGCACCCCCGCCTCCTGGGCCGGGACGACGTTCATGACCACGCTGGAGGGGTAGACCGCCCGGCCGCCGGGGACGTACAGCCCCACGCGGTCGACCGGCACCCAGCGCTCGGTGACGGTGCCGCCGGGCACGACCTGGGTGGTGACGTCGGCGCGCCGCTGGTCGCGGTGGACGAGGCGGGCGCGGCGGATCGACTCCTCCAGCGCCGCCCTGACCTTCGGGTCGAGCCTCTCCAGCGCCCCGGTGATCGCCTCGGCGGGCACCCGGGTGGACTCCAGCTCGACACCGTCGAACCTCGCGGTCAGCTCGCGCACGGCGGCGACCCCGCGATGATGCACGTCCTCGCAGATGAGCCGCACCTTCTCCAGGGCGGCTTCGACGTCGAGTTCGGCACGGGGCAGCACGTCGCGAAGGTCCTCAGGCAGAGGCCCTCGCAGGTCGGTACGCGAAATCACCCGTTCAGTCTACGGAGGTCCGCCACCCGATATCGTCTCGTCCATTATCCGGACGACGCCTTTACTATGTAGATTTTAACCAGCCGCTACGCTTCTCCCGTGAGCAAGAGCAAGAACAAGGGCGGCCAGGGAACCCCCGCGACGGTGGCCCTCACCCAGGCCAAGGTCGATTTCACCCTGCACCCCTACGAGCACGACGCGAACGCGCAGGCCTACGGCGAGGAGGCCGCCGACGCCCTCGGGGTGCCGTACGGGCAGATCTTCAAAACCCTGGTGGCCGAGGTGGAGAGCGGGCTGGCCGTCGCGGTGGTGCCGGTGGCCGGGAAGCTCGACCTCAAGGCGTTCGCGGCGGCGTTGGGGAGCAAGCGGGCGACGATGGCCGACGCGGCCAAGGTCGAGCGGGTCACCGGTTACGTGGTCGGCGGCATCAGCCCCCTCGGGCAGCGCAAGCGCCTGCCGACCGTGATCGACGCCTCCGCGCTCGACTTCGCGACGATCTACTTCTCCGCCGGACGGCGCGGGCTGCAGATCGAGACCGCCCCCGCGGAGCTGGTACGGCTCACCCAGGCCGTCACCGCCCCCGTCGGCAAGACCGGCTGAACACCTCACGAGGCTCCGGCCACCACCGGTAGACCGGCCGAGCACCTCACGAGACCCCAGCCCTCACTGGCAAAACCGGCCGAGCGCCTCGTGAGGTCCCACAAGACCGGACCCGCTCCCCCACCAGGTCCTGTCGAAGGTTGCCGACGCGGCGCGCGGTGACGTTCGGCCAGACTCGGTACGACAGGTCACACCTGAACGGGGACATCGGGATCAGGGACATCGGGGGGACGATGCACTATTTGACCGCCACCGAGATGATCGAACTGCTGCGCACCCGGCAGGTCGGCGCGGTCGAGCTGCTCGACGCGCACCTGCGGCGGATCGAGGAGGTGAACCCGGAGGTCAACGCGATCGTCACGCTGGTGGCCGAGCGTGCCAGGCGGGAGGCCGAGGAGGCCGACCGGGACCTGGCCCGCGGCAGGTGGCGGGGACCGCTGCACGGGCTGCCCGTCGCGCACAAGGACCTGGCCGACACCGCGGGGATCCGCACCACGTACGGCTCCCCGATCTTCGCCGACCACGTCCCCCGCGCCGACGCGCCGATCGTGCGGCGGATGCGCGAGGCCGGGGCGATCACGGTCGGCAAGACCAACACCCCGGAGTTCGGCACCGGCTCGCACACCGTGAACGAGATCTTCGGCGCCACCCGCAACCCCTACGACCTGTCGAGGTCGGCCGGGGGCAGCAGCGGCGGGGCCGCGGCGGCGCTGGCGACCGGCATGGTGGCGCTGGCCGACGGCTCCGACATGGGCGGCTCGCTGCGCAACCCGGCCTCCTTCTGCAACGTGGCGGGACTGCGGCCCACCCCCGGCCGGGTCCCCTCGCCCTCGCCCGTCGCGGCCTGGTTCACCCTGGGCGTGCCGGGGCCGATGGCCCGTACCGCGCAGGACCTGGCGCTGCTGATGAGCGCGGTGGCGGGGTTCGACGCCTCCTCCCCCCTGTCGATCGCCGAGAGCGGCTCCGCCTTCGCCGCGCCGCTGGACCTCGACCTGACCGGGACGCGCGTGGCCTGGAGCCCCGACCTGGGCGGGCTGCCGGTCGACGCGGAGACGGCCAAGGTCACCGCGGACGCCCCATCCGTGCTCACGGGGCTGGGCGCGCGGGTGGAGCGGGTGGATCTGGACCTGTCAGCCGCCGAGGACGCATTCCGGATCTACCGGGCGTGGTACTACGCGCTGTCCTTCGGCGACCTGCCGCAGGAGAGCCTGGGGGCGAACGTGCGCTGGAACGTCGAGCGGGGCCGCGAGGTGACCGGCGCCGACCTGGCCCGCGCCGAGCGGCTGCGCAGCGGGCTCTACCGGCGGATGAACTCCTTCTTCGACACCTACGACTTCCTGATCGCGCCGGTCAGCCAGGTGCCGCCGTTCCCGGTGGACGCCCCCTACGTCTCGGAGATCAACGGGGAGGCGCTTCCCGACTATCTGGCGTGGATGCGCTCGGCCTACTGGGTCAGCGTGCTGCACGCCCCGGCGGCGTCGGTGCCGTGCGGGTTCACCCCCGGCGGGCTGCCGGTGGGCGTGCAGATCATCGGGCGTCCGTTCGCCGACATGGCGGTGCTGCGGCTGGCCCACGCGTTCGAGCGAGCCACCGGCCACGGCTCGCGCAGACCACCCCTCTGACGGCCCTCCGACCGCCCTCGCCCCCGCTCACGCGGACCGGTGACGCCCTACCGGTCGCCGAGCCGGTCGCTGATGTCGTACGACGACAGCGGCCCGTAGGGGTCGTTCCCGCCGAACGGGCGGCGCAGCGGCGAGTCGCGGTAGCCCGCGATGCCCTCCAGGGCGAAGAAGAGGCCCGCCGCCAGCGTCGGCCACGCGAACAGCACCCCCCTGGCGGTCAGCGCCAGCGGTCCCGCGATCAGCGGCGTGGACGTCCCCGAGGCGGTGACGCTCACGGCCCCCAGGTTGACCGCCACCCCGACCAGCAGCGCCAGGTGCGCGCCGAGCAGGCCGCCCGCGGCCAGGCCCACCACCACCGGCAGCGGGCGGCCCCCGCGTGACACGCTGTAACCGACGGCCCCGCAGACGAGCCCGAGCGTGCCGGTGATCACGGCGAACCAGCCGTCGGCGGCGATCAGCGCCTGCGTGGAGGGGTCGGCCAGCAGCGGCCCGCCGTCGATCACGACGTACGGGGGGCGCGGAGCGGCCAGCGACCACAGGAGCCCGGCGGCGGCTCCGACCAGCGCGAGCGCCAGCACGGTGATCACAAAATCGCGTACACCGCGCACCATGGCTCCCTCACCGTCTGTGCAGATGTGCCCGATGTTACCCATCACACGGCCCGGCGCCATCCGAGGCTTCGACCGAACCCCGTTACTCTGGCGGTGTGAATGAAGAGGTATGGCTGATCGAACCCTCCGGGCCGCTCCGCGGTGATGTCGAGGTCCGCGGCTCCAAGAACGGCGTCTCCAAGCACATGGTCGCCGCGATGCTGGGCACCGGTGAGAGCACGATCCAGAACGCCCCCGACGTGGGCGAGGTGGGGATCACCGCGCAGATGCTGAGGGCGCTCGGCATCGACGTGGAGATCAGCTCTGGGGAGATCTCCGTCGCCCCGGGGAAGCAGATCAACCCGCACGTCCCCGCGGCGTTCACCGGGCTCAACAGGATCCCGATCCTGATGCTCGGCCCGCTGCTGCACCTGGCGGGCGAGGCGTTCGTGCCGCTGGTGGGCGGCGACCCGATCGGCCGCCGTCCCGTCGACTTCCACGTCGAGGCGCTGCGCGCGATGGGCGCCGAGGTCGAGGTGAGCGACACCGGGGTGTACGCCAAGGCCAAGCGGCTGCGCGGCACCCGGATCGAGCTGCCCTACCCCAGTGTCGGGGCCACCGAGACGATCCTGATGTCGGCGGTGCTGGCCGAGGGCAAGACCGTGCTGAAGGGCGCGGCGATGGAGCCCGAGGTGGTGGAGCTCGCCCTGTTCCTGCAGCGCATGGGCGCCCGCATCGAGCTGAGCCCCGACCGGCGCATCGTGATCGAGGGCGTCGAGCGCCTGCACGGCGCCTCCACCTGGCTCAACGGCGACCGCATCGAGGCGTTCTCCTACCTGGCGGCCGGCCTGATCACCGGCGGGCAGGTGCGGGTGCACGGCTGCCCCCAGGACCGGCTGGTGACCGCGATCACCACCCTGGCCAGGATGGGCGCCGAGGTCGACATCACCGACGACTACCTGTCGGCCTCCGCGCCGCACGGGCTGCGGGCCGCGGCGGTGCAGACCGACACCCACCCGGGGTTCATGACCGACTGGCAGACGCCCCTGATGGTGCTGTTCACGCAGGCCCAGGGCATGTCGGTGCTGCACGAGACGGTGTTCGAGAACCGCCTGGTCTACGTGCCCGCGCTGCAGAAGATGGGCTGCGAGATCGAGGTGTTCGACGTCTGCCTCGGCGGCCCCGCCTGCCGCTACCACGACACCAACGCCAAGCACTCGGCGGTCGTGCGCGGCGTGTCCAGGCTGAGCGGCGCCGACGTGACGCTGCCCGACATCCGGGCCGGGTTCTCGGCCGTGCTGGCCGCCGCCGCCGCCGAGGGCACCTCCACGCTGCGCGGGGTGCACCACATCGAGCGGGGCTACCACCGGCCGTTCGAGCAGTTCGCCTCGCTCGGGCTGAAGATCAGTCGAGAAAAGGTGCAGGACGGGTAAGGATTGGCAATCGGGCGTTTGTAGGTGATCACCCGGTCGCACGTTACCAAGTGTGACATCGCGCCCAGAGGTGAGACGTGGTCCCGGCGCGTGCCTGCGCCGGCTGGCGGCCTGCGGGGTGTTCGGCGGGCTGCTGGCCGCCCTGGCCGCGCTGCCCCTGGTCGGCACGGCCGGGCTCACCGTCAACAACGTCACGCGGACCCTCACCGACCTGCCCCCGAGCCCCCGGGAGAACCCGCTCCCCCAGCGCACCGTGTTGCTGGACAGGAACGGCAAGCGGTTCGCCCAGTTCTACACGGAGAACCGGACGGTCGTCAGGCTCGCCCAGGTCGCCCCCGTCATGCGTGACGCGATCGTGGCGATCGAGGACTCGCGGTTCTACGAGCACGCCGGCCTGGACGTCAAGGGCACCCTGCGCGCCCTGATCACCAACACCAAGGCGGGCGAGGTGCGCCAGGGCGGCTCCTCGCTCACCCAGCAGCTCGTGAAGAACATCCTGGTCGAGAACTCCGAGAGCGACACCGAGCGCGCCCAGGCCCGCGCGCCGAGCGTCCAGCGCAAGATCACCGAGCTGCGGTACGCGCTGGCGATGGAGCGCAAGTACAGCAAGGCCGAGATCCTGGAGCGCTACCTCAACATCGCCTACTTCGGCGCGGGCGCCTTCGGGGTGGAGGCCGCCGCCCAGCGGTTCTTCTCGGTCCCGGCCGCCCGGCTCACCCTGCCCCAGGCGGCGACGCTGGCCGGCGCGGTCCGCACGCCGTACGCCACCGACCCGTCGCTGGACGTCAAGCGCAGGGAGCGGCTGCGCGAGCGCAGGGACATCGTCCTGGACCGGATGGCCCAGCTGTCGTACGTCACCCCGGCGCGGGCCGAGGCCGCCAAGAGGCGCCCGCTGGCCATCCGTCTCAAGCCCGAGCCCGGCGGCTGCCAGGGGAGCGACTACCCCTACTTCTGCCTCTACGTGCACCGCGAGCTGCTGACCAACCCGGCCTTCGGCCCCACCCGCGCGGAGCGGGAGCGCCGCCTGGCCAGGGGCGGCATCGTGCTGCGCACCACCCTGGCGCCGAAGGCGCAGCGGGCCGCGCAGCGCGCCATCTCCGCGCGGGTCGGCAGGAAGGACACCGAGGTCGCGGCCGAGGCCATGATCCAGCCGGGCACCGGGCGGATCCGGGCCATGGCGGCGAGCAAGCGGTACGGCAGCAACACCGGAAACGCCAAGAACGGCCCCGACACCACCTACAACCTGGTCGCCGACATGGCGCACGGCGGCGGCCAGGGCTTCCAGGCGGGGTCGACGTTCAAGGTGTTCACCCTGGCGACCGCGCTGGCCCAGGGGTGGCGGTTCGACCAGGGGTTCATGACGCCCGGCGGTTTCGTCCCCGACAGCGGGTTCGTCGACTGCAGGGGCCGCAAGGTCAACGACCCCGGCGCGGAGATCCACAACGCGAGCGGCGAGGGCAAGGGCGGCCCGCAGAGCCTGTCCACCGGCACCTGGAAGTCGGTGAACATCTTCTACATGATGCTGGAGCAGCGGGTGGGCCTGTGCCCGGTCGTCACGACCGCCAGGGCGCTGGGCATCGCCCGCGCCGACGGCACCCCGCTGCGGGAGGTGCCGACCTTCACCCTCGGCGTGAACGAGATGGACCCGGTGACCGTGGCGGCCTCGTTCGCCGCGTTCGGGGCGCGGGGCCGCTACTGCCGCCCGATGGCCATCGTCGAGATCGTCGAGCGGGACGGCAGGCGCTTCAAGGTCCCGCCCAGCTGCGCGCGGGCGATCGAGCGCGAGGTGGCCGACGCGGTCAACCACCTCCTGGCCGGGGTGTTCACCAAGGGCACCATGACCGGCCAGGACATCGGCCGCCCGGCCGCGGGCAAGACGGGCACCAACAACGGCTACACGTCGGCCTGGTTCGCCGGTTACACCCCCGACCTGGCGGCCGCGGTCAGCGTGGGCGACATCCGGGGCTCCTACCGCTACCCGCTGACCGATGTCGAGATCGGCGACGAGTACTTCGGCGCGGTCCAGGGCGCCTCCCTGCCGGGCCCGATCTGGGTCTCGTCGATGTCGGCGGCCCTCGACGGTACGCGCGAGAGCCGCTTCCACCGCCCCGACATGGGCCGTTTCGGCGGCGGGTTCACCCCCGGCATGGAGGAGGCACTGGCCAGGGAACGCGAGGAGGAGGGCGCCGAGGGCACAGACGCCGAGGGCGAGGGCCGTCGCGGCGCCCGGGGAGAGCACGGACGCCGCTTCCGCGAGGAGCGGAGGTACCGGGGGGAGCGCCGTTTCCGCGAGGAGCGCCGGTACCGGGGAGAGCGCGGGTACCGGCAGGAGCGCCACTACCGCGCCCCCGGGTGGCGCGCCCCCCGCCGGCACGACCGCCCGCGCTGAACCACCGGCCGGCCAGCGGCTCGGCGCTCGACCGGCGAACCACCGCCCCACCGGCCGCCCGTCGGCTCGGCGCTCGACCGGCGAACCATCTCCCGACCGGCCGCCCGTCGGCTCAGCGCTTGACCAGCACCTGCTGCGTCGGAAGGAGCACCGGGGGCCGGAAGCTCTTCGCCGTCGCCGCGGACGGGCCGCACAGCGCCCCCACGAAGTGGGCGCCCATCGCGTAGTCGATCGCGTGCGGCCGCGGGTAGCCGTTCGCGTCGAGCTGCTGGTACTTCATGAGGTTGAACCCCAGGGAGAGCTGGCGCCGGCCGTCCTCGCCGGACATGGAGATCGTGCCCATGCCGAACACGCCCCCGTCGTGGCCCCAGAACCGGCCGCAGGGCAGGTCCTGGGCGTAGATGCCGAGGCCGTAGTTCATCACGACGTCGCCCTGGGCGTCGGCGACCGGCACCGTCGTCCGCATCTGGGCGAGCTGCGCGGGGGCGAGCAGCCCGCCGCCCAGCAGCTCCCGGTAGAACCGGTTGAGGTCCTCCATGGTCGAGACGACGGCGCCCGCCGTGCCCGCCCACGACATGTCGTAGACGCTGTAGTCGCGCGGCGGGTCGATGTAGCCGTACAGCGCCTCGTAGGCCCTGGAGTGCGGCCCGGGGATGACCGGGGTGCGGGGGAAGGACGTGTCGCGCAGCCCGGCCGCGCGGATCACGTGGCGGGTGATGTAGGCCTCCGCGCCGGTGCCGGTCACCCTCTCCAGCAGCAGGCCGGCGATCACGTAGTTGGTGTTGGAGTACGACCACACCTGCCCCGGCTCGCCCGTGCGCGGCGCCCGCAGCCCGTACCCCACCAGCTCCGACGGGCTGATCCTGCGGAACCGGTGCTCGTCGAGGCTCCGCGGGGAAGCCTCGACGAGGGAGGGGAAGGCGCCCGCGACGTAGTCGCCGATGCCGCTGGTGTGGTTGAGCAGCATCCGGACCGTGATCTTCTGGCCGAGCTCGTCCGGAAGCAGGCCGGGGAGGTAGCGGGCGACGGGCGCGTCCAGCTCGACGCGGCCCCGCCCGACCTGCTGCAGGATCGCCACGGCCGTGAAGGTCTTGGTGATGCTGCCCACCCGGTGGACCATCCGGGGGTGGACGGGCCGCCGGGTCCGCACGTCGGCGACGCCCGCCGCGCCGAGCCAGCGCGCGCCGCCGTCCCTGACGGCGGAGTAGATGCCGTACATGCCGGCCTCGTGGACCGCGTCGAGGCTCCGCCGCAGCGCCTCCCGGTCGGGCCCGGCCTCCCGGGCGGCCGGCGCCGAGGGCGCGGGCACGGGTCCGGCGGACGCGGGGGGCGCGACGGCCCAGGTCACGAGCATCGCGCTCAACCCGAGGCCGGCGATCGTCCGTCCACGGTGCGGAGGTCGCGCGAGAGTCATCGGCTGTCAGCTCCTCAGATCCGGAATGTACGACATGACGATCATCGCAATTCCGGCCCGGCCCGTCCTCCTCACCGCGGACGACCTGTCCTGGTCCGCCAGGACGAAGGCCGGGGACGCGTTCCGATGCAAAATGTCACAACCGGACGCGTCGGGTCCAGGCGGAGTCGCCTGGACCCGACGTCTGCCATCGGCTAGCGGGTGGTCATGCCCTGGTCCATCTCTGGGCGGCCTGGCCGTTGCACGTGGCGACGGTCACGGTGGAGCTGTTGCCGGTGCCGGTGGCGTTGAGGCAGAGGTTGCCGGCGCCGCTGGTCACGGTGCCGTTGGAGTTGAAGGTCCACTGCTGGTTGCTGTTGGTGTGGCAGTCCCACAGTTGCACGCGGGTGCCGGAGCCGGCGTTCGTGGGGGCGTCCAGGCACTTGCCGAGGATCTGGAGTCTGCCGGAGGCGTAGCCGAAGAGCTGGTTGGCGTTGGTGTGGCAGTCGTAGATCTGCAACTGGGTGCCGTTGGCGCTGGCGCTGTTGGGGGAGTCGACACAGCGCCCGGCGCCCTCGTTGCGCAGGCGGAAGCTGGTCGTGGGGGTCGGGGTGACCGTCGGTGTGACGGTCGGGGTGGGCGTCGGGCCGGGCGTGGAGGTGCTCTGGAACTGGGAGATGAACTTCCACACCTCTCCCTTGGTCCAGGTCTGGGCGCCGTTCTCGGTGTAGGTCCCGTCCACCGGGGCGGGCGTGTGACCGTTGTCGTACGCGGCCCAGACGACGGGGTATCCGGCCTGGCACCCCGAGTAGGCGGTGACGACGTGCGTCCGGCTGCCCGAGGCCGGTTCGGGCGGGTTCTGGGCACTACAGCCGTTGTTGCGGACGAACCTGTCCCGCAGCGCCCGTCCTTGCGAGATGTTGAGGACGCTGTCGGTGATGCCGTGCAGTCCCATGTAGGCGATGGGCTGGCTGCCGCCGCTGCACCCGCTGAGCTGCGCGCCGGCGAACACCGCGACCGCGCGGAAGACCGTCGCGCGACTGCACGCGAGGGAGAAGCTCATGCCGCCGCCGTAGCTGAACCCCATGGCGAAACGCAGCGAGGGGTCGACGCAGAGATCCGCCTCCACCCGCCGCATGATGTCGTCGAAGAGGGTGACGTCCTCGCCGTTGGAGTTGGCCCAGCCGTTGTTGAGGCCCTGCGGCGAGATGAAGATCGCGGTGTTGTTCGACAGCTGCCGCTGTCCGTAGTAGGACCAGGAGGCCCCGCTGCTCCCACCGGAGTCGACGTCGTTCATGGTGCCGTTCAGCCAGTGGATGCCGAAGATCAGACGGTAGGGATTGTTGTTGTTGTAGTTGGCGGGAATTCGCAGGATGAAGCTGCGGTTCTTTCCGCTGGACTGGATGGTGTGTGTTCCGCTGCTCAGCGTCGGGCTCTTTCCGCATCCCGCGGTTCCCGCGAGCGCGGCGGCGGTGGACGCCGGGGCTCCTGTGCTGCTGCCGCTGCTCATCGCCGCGTGCCCCGTCACCAGGACGAAAACCGCCGCGAGCGCCACGGCCCCGAGGACGGACCTGTGCTTAAACATTTGCGATTCCTCCGGTTATAGGGACCGGGCCGACGATAAAGACATTTTCTGCGTTCCTCTCCGTCAGCGGCATCGAATGCCCGGGGCTGCGAAACCGGAATCGAGATGTGAGCGCTAACGCTCATCGGTATGCCGCTTGCACGCCGCATGGGGGTTAATGCAAGGGAGCAAATACGACCTGATCGCGGATGTCAAGTAACTTGATTCGTAACCCCGGACGCCGGGCCCTCGGGGCGCGCCCCCGCGCGCGCCGGCCAGGGAAGGTCCGGTGCCCGCCCCCGGCGCACAGGATGAAACTTTCGTAGCGGACAGGGCGGCGGCGCGTCGGACGGAGGGCGGCAGCCCCCAAATATGATCATGGGACGCCGCTGTCACATGCACCGATTCCCACCTAGAAGTTTCGGCAAGATTCCGATAGTTTCTGATGGAATTGGCCAACCCTGGGTCGCGTGGATCAGGGATCGCCGGGTTTCGCCGACGACATATCCGGTGAGTCGACGGTGGCGCGGTCGTCGGGACCACGCGCCGTAACAACTCCCAAGAACTCATCGGGCACCGAGTCGTCGGGGAAACGCGTTCACGGATGATCCGACGATCGATCCCCGAATGAGCGACCGCCTTCAAGCACCCTCCGAAGCGCCCGTCGAAGGGCGGAGGATTCGCGAGGAGGGCATTTGACGAACAACGCGGGAGCCCTCAGGCCCGGCAACCGCCCGACCGCGCGTTTCCGCACCACATCGAGAACCCGGCGACACCCCGCGACCTAACAGGTTGCCGAGATCACAGCCGGGCGGTGACCCTTGAATACGTTTTGAATGACAAATGTCCAGCCGACGGGGGAAACGACGCCGGGCGTTCGCTTTTCGTTCGTGAATCCCGCCGGAATGCGGCCGGCACCGGGGGCGGGCCGCATTCCGGGAGAGAGCGGCCGGCGCAGGTCTTCGCAGAACCGGAACGGCTCCCTGGCAGCCTGGAAGCCGTTGAGGCGATCCGGCTTCTCACCCGGCGCGACAACGGTCGCCGGCGAATCCGGGCGGCGGCCGGCGCGAGGCGGGCGCCGGCTCGACCCGTCACCGTCGCCGTCGCCGCCACCACGGCCGTCGCGTCCGACGCGACCCGCGCGCTTTCAGGTCCCTGCTCAGACCTCGACTCAGGCTCCGGCTCCGGCCTTGGCTCTGGCCCTGGCTCCGGCCCTGGCTCAGGCTCCGAGGCAGGCGGGGCCGAGCAGCTGCTTCAGGTCGCCCATCAGCGCCGGGGACGGCGACACCCGCAGGCGGTCGTCGAGGCGCACGATGGTGGTCTTCGGGCCGTTGTGGACCTGAAGGTGCACCTCGGTGGTGCCGGGGTGCGCGGTCAGCACCTCCTTGAGGCGGCCGACCACCGGCGGGGTGCACCGGGCCAGGGCGAGGCTGACGGCGAGCGGGCCACCGGCCTCGCGGGTCAGGTCGGGGGCCGTCACCTCCATGGCGATGATCTTCCCGACGTCCTCGCGCTTGTCCAGGCGGCCCTTGACGAACACGATGGCGTCCTCGGCGAGCACCGTCGCGCAGAGCTGGTACGCCGAGGGGAAGATCATCACCTCGATGGCACCCTCCAGGTCCTCCAGCTGGGTCAGGACCCAGGTGTCGCCCTTCTTGGTGACCTTGCGCTGCAGGCCGCTCAGGATGCCGCCGACGGTGACGACCTGGCCGTCGGGACGGTGCTCGTCCTGCAGCGCGGCGATCGAGCAGTCGGCGCCGGAGGCCAGGATGTGCTCCACGCCGAAGAGCGGGTGGTCGGAGACGTACAGGCCGAGCATCTCCCGCTCGAACTGCAGCAGGGTGTTCTTGTCCCACTCGCCCAGCGGGATCTGTACGTCGAAGGTCTCGTCCTCGGCGCCCTCGACGGCCCCGAACAGGGAGTCCTGTCCCTGGGCCTCGTTCTTCTTGATCCCGATGATGCTGTCGACGGCCTGCTCGTGGATCATCACCAGGCCCTTGCGCACGTGCCCGAAGGAGTCGAAGGCGCCGGCCTTGACCAGCGACTCGATGACCCGCTTGTTGCAGACCACCATGGGAACCTTGCGCAGGAAGTCCTTGAAGTCGGCGAAGCGGCTCTTCTCCCGGCGCGCGGCGATGATCCCGTCGACCACGTTGCCGCCGACGTTGCGGATGGCCGACAGGCCGAACCGGACGTCGGTGCCGCGCGGGGTGAAGTCGAAGTCGGAGTCGTTGACGTCCGGCGGCAGCACCTTGATGCCCATCCGGCGGCACTCGTTGAGGTAGAGGGCCGACTTGTCCTTGTCGTCCTTGACCGAGGTGAGCAGGCCCGCCATGTACTCGGCCGGGTAGTTGGCCTTGAGGTAGGCGGTCCAGTAGGAGACCAGGCCGTAGGCGGCGCTGTGCGCCTTGTTGAAGGCGTAGTCGGAGAAGGGCAGCAGGATGTCCCAGAGCGTCTTGATCGCCGCGGCCGAGTAGCCGTTGTCCTTCATGCCCTGCTCGAAGGACTCGAACTGCTTGTCCAGCTCCGACTTCTTCTTCTTGCCCATCGCGCGGCGCAGCAGGTCGGCCTTGCCGAGCGAGAACCCGGCGACCTTCTGCGCGATGGCCATGACCTGCTCCTGGTAGACGATCAGGCCGTACGTCGTGCCGAGGATCTCCTGGAGCGACTCCTCGAACTCCGGGTGGATCGGGACGATCTCCTGCAGGCCGTTCTTGCGCAGCGCGTAGTTGGTGTGGGAGTTGGCGCCCATCGGGCCGGGGCGGTACAGCGCGCCGACGGCGGAGATGTCCTCGAAGTTGTCGGGCTTCATCAGCCGCAGCAGCGACCGCATGCCGCCGCCGTCCAGCTGGAACACCCCAAGGGTGTCGCCCCGGCCGAGCAGCTCGTACGTCTTGCGGTCGTCCAGCGGCAGCTTGAGCAGGTCGATGGCCTCGCCGGTGTTGGCCTCGATCATCTTCAGGCAGTCGTCGATGATCGTGAGGTTGCGCAGGCCCAGGAAGTCCATCTTCAGCAGGCCGAGCGTCTCGCAGGTCGGGTAGTCGAACTGCGTGATGATCACACCGTCGGAGTCGCGGCGCATGATCGGGATGTAGTCGGTCAGCACCTCCGCCGACATGATGACCCCGGCCGCGTGCACGCCGGTCTGCCGGATCAGGCCCTCCAGGCCCCTGCCGAGGTCCATCGCCGACTTGACGTCGACGTCCTCCTCGTACAGCCTGCGCAGCTCGCCCGCCTCGTTGTAGCGCGGGTGCTCGGAGTCGAAGATGCCCGACAGCGGGATGTCCTTGCCCATCACCGCGGGCGGGAACGCCTTGGAGACCTTGTCCCCCAGCGCGTACGGATGCCCGAGGACGCGAGCCGCGTCCTTGATGGCGGCCTTCGCCTTGATGGTGCCGAAGGTGGCGATCATGGCGACCTTGTCGGCGCCGTACTTCTCCGTCACGTAGCGGATCACGTCGCCGCGCCTGCGCTCGTCGAAGTCGATGTCGACGTCGGGCATGGAGACGCGGTCGGGGTTGAGGAACCGCTCGAAGATCAGCCCGTGCGGCAGCGGGTCGAGGTCGGTGATGCCCAGCGCGTACGCGGCCAGCGAGCCCGCGGCCGAGCCTCGCCCGGGGCCGACGCGGATGCCGTTGTTCTTGGCCCACATGATGAAGTCGGCGACCACGAGGAAGTAGGAGGGGAACCCCATCTGCAGGATGACGCTCATCTCGAACTCGATCTGCGCGCGGTGCTCCTCGTCGACGCCCTCGGGGAAGCGCCGCTCCATGCCCGACCAGATCTCCTTGCGGAACCAGCTCTCCTCGGTCTCCCCCTCGGGCAGGGGGAAGGTGGGCATCAGGTTCTTGAAGCCGAACATGCCGCTCGGGTCGACCTTCTCGGCGACCAGCAGGGTGTTGCGGCAGCCCTCGGCCCACAGGTCGGAGGAGTCGACGGCGCGCATCTCGTCGGCGTTCTTGATGTAGTAGCCGCTGCCGTCGAAGCGGAAGCGGTCGGGGTCGGACAGCTGCTTGCCTGTCTGGATGCACAGCAGCGCGTCGTGCGAGGTCGCGTCCGACTCGTAGGTGTAGTGGGAGTCGTTGGTGACCAGCGGCGGGATGTTCAGCTCTTTGGAGATGCGGGTCAGGCCGTCGCGGACCCGGCGCTCGATGTCGAGCCCGTGGTCCATGATCTCCAGGTAGTAGTTGTCCTTGCCGAACAGCTCCTGGAACCTGGCCGCCGCGGCGACCGCCTCGTCGTACTGGCCCAGGCGCAGGCGGGTCTGCACCTCGCCCGACGGGCAGCCGGTGGTGGCCATCAGGCCCTCGGCGTGCTCGGCGAGGATCTCGGCGTCCATCCTGGCCCACTTGCGGACGAAGCCCTCGGTGTAGGCGCGCGAGGAGAGCTTCATCAGGTTGCCCAGGCCCGTGGCGTTCTTCGCCCAGATGGTCATGTGGGTGTAGTAGCCACCCGCCGAGACGTCGTCGCGCTTCTGGTGCGGCTCGCCCCACAGCACCGGCTTCTTCTGGTGCCGGGAGGCCGGGGCGACGTAGGCCTCGATGCCGATGATCGGCTTGATCCCGGCGCCGGTCGCCTGCCGGTAGAAGTCGTAGGCGCCGTGCATGTTGCCGTGGTCGGTGATCGCGATGGCGGGCATCCCCAGGTCACCGACCTGTTTGAACATCTGCTTCAAACGGGCGGCCCCATCCAGCATGGAGTATTCCGTGTGAACGTGCAGATGCACAAACGAGTCTGACATGCGGCCCCGTCCTCCCCTAGTCGCACCGTCGGCGGGGAAAGCGTATCCAAGTTGGGTTTCGGAAGCGCCCCTCACGCTCCGGGTCGCCTCTCCCCGGCGACGTCCCGGACCTCCCGGCGCGAGGCCTGCCCCTGACCACATAGTACGGGTGACGACATATGTCGCCCACGGCACTACGCGAGCGGAGCCATCCGATCCCGTCGGCCCCGCCCGATGAGCCGCCGGGATCGGCCGGGGACCTCCGGCAGGGGTTTCCTGCGGGAGTTTCACGAAAAGGCGGGGACCTCACGTCCCCGCCCCGCACGTGTTCCGGCCGGTCACCGGTTCGACACTGTCACGATCGGCTCCGCGCGGCCGGTTCATCCGATACAAAGGTGCAGGTCACACGGCGATTCTCAGATCGCCTTCCCGACATCCGCCACGTACTGGACACCGGATCTCACGATGTGGACCTTTCTCCGGCGTGTGAGTCGATCACTTTACCGGGCTATGAGAGTATTCGGGGGTTCAGAAGGAGGTAAGCCGGTTGATGGCCGAAGCACAGCCCGAGGGGCGCCGTATCGCCTCCCGCTACCACCTGCTCGAAGCCATCGGCCGGGGTGGCATGGGCATCGTGTGGCGGGCCCACGACGAGCTCCTCGACCGTGAGGTCGCGATCAAGGAGGTCCGCTACGCCGACATGCTCGGCGAGGACAACCAGGAGGACTTCAACCGGCGCACCAAGCGCGAGGCGCGTGCCGCCGGGCGCCTGACGCACCCGAACGTGGTGGTCGTCCACGACGTCGTCGAGGAGGACGGGCGTCCCTGGATCGTCATGCAGCTGGTGGAGTCGCGCTCCCTCGGCAAGGTGATGCGCCAGGACGGGCCGCTGCCGCCGCGGCGGGTCGCGGAGATCGGCCTCAAGCTGCTGGAGGCGCTGCGCGCCGCCCACGCCCAGGGGGTGCTGCACCGCGACGTCAAGCCGGAGAACGTGCTGCTGGCCGACGACGGCCGGGTGGTGCTGACCGACTTCGGCATCGCGACCCTGGAGGCCGAGACCGCGCTGACCATGACCGGCATCGCGGGCACCCCCGCGTTCATCCCGCCGGAGCGCATCAAGGGCGGCAGCGCGCAGCGCGAGTCCGACCTGTGGTCGCTCGGCGCGACCCTGTACGCCGCCGTCGAGGGCAGGCCCCCGCACGACCGGGGCGGGGCGCTGCCGACCATGCACGCCATCCTGAACG
Organism: Streptosporangium nanhuense; assembly: GCF_059358815.1. Lineage (NCBI taxonomy): Bacteria > Bacillati > Actinomycetota > Actinomycetes > Streptosporangiales > Streptosporangiaceae > Streptosporangium > Streptosporangium nanhuense. Next base: position 418,003 of record NZ_JCADBG010000002.1, on the reverse strand, counting down.
ACGAGCCCGAGCCCCCGGCCAACGCCGGTCCGCTGCTGGCCCCGGTCCTCGAAGGGCTGCTCCGCAAGGACCCGGCGCTGCGCATGCCCTACAAGGAGGCCGAGCGGCTGCTGCGCCGGGTGGCCGAGGGCGAGGGCACCCGGGACCGGCCCGCCAGGACCGCCGTCATGCCGGCCGTGGACCCGTCGGACGAGACCGACCCCGGGATCGCCTTCCGGACCGGCGGCGTCCCCGAGACGGGCGCGAAGCTGGACCCCGTACCTCCGGGGGCCAAGAGCGACGCCCCGCCCGTGCCCGCGCCGCGCGGGGAGAAGCCGAAGAGCGGCGCGAAGGCCGCGAAGGCGCCCGCCGCGGACGCGCGGCGAAGGCCCGCCCCCGCGCAGGACGCTCCCGAGGCACCCGCCCGCGCGGTGCCCGGTTCCGCGGTGCCCGGTTTCGCCGCGGCCGGTGCCGTGGCGGCCGGTTCGGCGGAAGCCGGTTCGGCGGAGAGGGCCGGGGCGGCACCGGAGAAGGGTGGCCAGGCCCCCGAGTCCGGGACCGGCTCCCCCGTACAGGACACCGGAGACGCCGGAGACGCCGGAGCGGGTTCGCCGGCTCCCGAGGCGAAGGCCGGCGCGCAGGCCTCCGGGGCGGAGGCGGGTTCGAAGCCCGGCAAGGACACGCCCGCTCCCCCGGCGGCCGCCGAGGCCGCGCCCCCGATCCTGGCCAGGTTCGCCCCCAAGCCGAGACCGGCCGCCGACCCCAAACCCGAACCCAAGCCCGAGCCCGAATCCGAGCCCGAACCCGGGTCCGACCCGAAGCCCGCCGCCGCGGCCCCGATCCTGGCCAGGTTCGCCCCCAAGCCGAAGCCCGGACCGTCCTCCGGCGCCGCACCGGCCCGCGAGGCGAAGCCGGGCACGGCGGCTCCCGGTTCCGCTCCCGGCTCCGCGGCCGGGAAGGCGTCCCAGGCGAGCCGTGAGGGCACCCCTCCGGCCGGGGGGCGGCAGCGGCCCGCCGCTCGCCCCAACCCCTTCCCGCCCGTGGGACGCGAGCCCGCGCCGAGGCCGGAGCCCGCCGGGGAGCCCGTCTCCGCCTCCAGGGCCGAGCCCGCTTCGCGCGAGCCCTCGCCCCCCTACGGCGGGGACCGCGGCACGTACGTCGACGGCTACTCCGAAGGGAACGACACGCTCGCCTCGCGCGGGTCGGGCGGGTCGGGCAACTCCCCGCTGAAGCGGGGCCTGCTGGTCCTCCTGCCCGCGTTGCTGATCGTCGGCGGGATCGCCGGCTGGATCGGCATGCGCAGCGGCGACGGCGACGAGACCCCGCAGGCCAGGCCGGGCGAGCCGAGCGCCTCCAGCGCCTCGAACGCCCCGAGCGGCAGCGCCGAGACGACCCCGGAGGGCTCGCCGGCCCCGGATGCCTCGCCGTCCTCCGACTCCCCGTCGGGGTCGCCCTCGGCGTCCCCCTCCCCCAGCCCGAGCCCCACCAAGAAGGAGGAGGAGAAGTCCCCCCTCCCCTCCGGCTGGAAGATGCACAAGGACTCCAACGGCTTCTCGATCGGCCTGCCCAAGGGGTGGGGCGTGGAGAAGCGGCCCGGCCAGCAGGTGTGGTTCCGCGGCCCCGACCGGACGAGCTTCGTCTTCGTCGAGTACGTCGACAAGGCGGGCCCCGACCCGAAGAAGGACTGGGAGAACCAGGAGAGGGTCGTCCGGGGCAACTTCCCCGGCTACGACCGGGTCCGGATCGCGAACGTCAAGTACATGGTGAAGGCCGCCGACTGGGAGTTCACCTGGAACACCAACTCGGGCAAGGCCCGCGTGATCAACCGGGGGTTCGTCACCAAGGGCGGCCGGGGGTATGCGATTTACTGGCATACCCTGTCCAAGGACTGGAAGAAGAACATGCATCTCTTCGAAGGGTTCACCGCGACCTTCTCCTCGAAAAAGTGAGCGGGAGCCCCACCGCCTGCGGTCGGTGAGCTTGGGAGGGCGGGGGATGGCGGAACGGAAGGTGGCGGGCCGCTACCGGCTGCTCGAACACATCGGCGAGGGCGGCATGGGCATCGTCTGGCGCGCCCACGACGAGCTCCTCGACCGGGTGGTGGCCGTCAAGGAGGTCCGCTACCGGGGGGTCGACGAGGCCGCGCGCACCGACCTGAACCGGCGCACCATCCGCGAGGCCAGGACCGCCGGGCGCCTCGACCACCCCTCCGTGGTCATCGTGCACGACGTGGTCGAGGAGGACGGGCGTCCCTGGATCGTCATGCAGCTGGTCCGGTCCCGGTCGCTGGGCGAGATCGTCCGTACGGGCGGGCCGCTCCCGCCCGAGCGGGTCGCCTCGGTGGGGCTGCACGTGCTGGGCGCGCTGCGGGCCGCGCACGCCGCGGGGGTGCTGCACCGCGACGTCAAGCCGGAGAACGTGCTGCTGGCCGACGACGGCCGGGTGGTGCTCACCGACTTCGGCATCGCCTCCATGACGCAGGAGACCGGCATCACCCGTACGGGCGCGATGGTCGGCACCCCGGCGTTCCTGCCTCCCGAGCGGCTGCACGGGCTGCCCGCCACCCCCGAGTCGGACCTGTGGTCGCTCGGGGCGACGCTGTACGCGGCCCTGGAGGGCCGTCCCCCCTTCGAGCGGGCCACGGCGGCGGCCACCATGATGGCCGTCCTGCACGGCGAGCCCAGCCCCATGGCCCACTCGGGGCCGCTGGCGACGGCGATCCTCGGCCTGATGGCCAGGGACCCCGCCGCCCGGACGGCCGCCGACCAGGCCGAGGCCCTGCTCGGCCGCGCCTCCTCCACCGGGCCGGCCTCCGGGCGGGCGGCGCGTCCCGGGCCTGTCTCCGGGCGGGCGTACGCCTCCCCCGGGCTCCCCGCCGACCCGCCGCGCGCCGACCCGCCACCGTGGCGTCAGGACGCTGCGCGGGGCGCGTGGCAGCAGGGACACGGTGACCCCCCGGGCGGTCCGGGGCGGCCCTCGCACCCCGTCACGCCCGCCCCCGTCGCGCCCACGCCACCGGGGTGGTCGCCGTACGCGTCCGGGCACACGCGGCCCCAGCAGCCGCCGTACGCGGACCACGAGGCGCACGCGCGCCACGAACAGTCCCCGCACACGCATCCCGAGGCGTACGCGCGCCAGGAACAGGCGTCGTTCACCCATCCCGAGGCGTACACGCAGCGCGGGCAGGCCCCGTACGCGGACCACGAGGCTTACGCGCGCCACGAGCAGTCCCCGTACACCCATCCCGAGGCGTACGCGCCCCACGGACAGCCCTCGTACCCCCATGCCGGGCAGCGACCGGCCCACGGCGGCCCGTCTCCGACGCCCGGTTCCTGGCCGGGGCTGGAGCAGTCCACGGACGCGGGGGCCGCGCCCGCGCGGCGGGCGGGGGCGGGACGGACGGCGCTGCTGGCCGGGGCGGGCGCGCTCGTGGTGGCGGTCGGGGTCGGCGCGTGGCTGCTGCTGCAGAATCTCGGCGGCACGGCCGACACCGGTGACGACCGGGCCGACGTCACGGCCCCGGCCACCGGCCCCACCGGCCCCACCGGCCCCACGCCGGAGGCGACCCCCACCCCGGAGCCGAGCCCGACGGCGACGCCGCGCCCGACCCGGGCCGTCCCCGCGGGCTGGCGGCTGCACCGCGACCCGATGGGCTTCTCCGTCGCGGTGCCCAAAGACTGGCGGGTCAAGCGGTTCGCCGGCCGTGACAGGGTGGAGTTCCGCGCCCCCGGCGCGAGCGGTTTCCTGTGGATCGAGTCGACCGACGACCCGGAGAAGAACCCGGTCAGGCACTGGCAGAAGGTGGAGAAGGCGGGGACGGCCGACAACGTCTGGCCCGGCTACCGGCGGATCGGCATCACCTCGCTGGTCTACCGGGGGGTGCCGGCCGCCGACTGGGAGTTCACCTACCTCAAGAACGGGGTCCGCACACGCGTCCTGGACCGGGGCTTCCGCACCCTCGCCGACAGGCCGTACGCGATCTACTGGGAGAGCCCCGCCGCGGGGTGGGACCGCTCGTTCTTCGACACGTTCGCCAGGACCTTCCGGCCGTGAGCGGCCACCTGAGCGGCACATGAGCGGCCAGGAGAGGGCGCGTTTCTGGCGCACCCCGGCCCTGCCGGGGGTGGACCTCCTCAAGGCCAGGTACGTGACCCACCGCTTCCCGCCGCACGCGCACGAGAGCTACGCGATCGCGATGGTCCTGTCGGGGGTGGAGGAGTTCGCCTACCGGGGCACCGTCCACCGCGCGGGGCCGGGCAGCCTGAGCACGCTCAACCCCGAGGAGGCGCACGACGGCTACGCGGGCGTCCCCGGCGGGTGGTCCTACCGGGTGCTGTACCCCTCGGTCGAGTTCGTCTCCGGGATCGCCGCCGAGCTGATGGCCGGGCACGGCACCCCCTGCTTCCCCGAGACCGTCACCTACCACCGGCCCACCGTCGCGCTGCTGCGGGCCGCGCACGACGCCGCGGAGAGGGGCGACGACCTCGCCTCCTCGACACTGGCCCGCACGGCCTTCGCCGCGCTGCTCAGCCGGCACGCCTCCCGCCACCCCGCGGACGCGCCGCACCGGGACGACGACCCGGCGGTGCGGCGTGCCCGGGAGATCCTGCACGAGCGGCTCGTCGACCCGCCCACGATCGAGGACCTGGCGCGGGCGGTGGACACGAGGCCCTTCACCCTGATCCGGGCCTTCAAGGCGGCCACCGGGCTTCCCCCGCACGCCTACCTGAACACGCTGCGGATCATCCGGGCCCGGCGGCTGCTCCAGTCGGGAACCCCTCCCGCGCAGGTCGCCGGGGACGTGGGCTTCACCGACCAGGCCCACCTGAGCAGGCACTTCACCCGGACGGTGGGCGTGCCACCGGCCGCGTACCAGCGCGCAGGAACGTACAAGACCAGGGCTTGAACCGTACATAAGCTCACCGCCATGGAAACAACCACTCGTTCCTCCGCCATCAGGGACGGACTGGGCGTGGGGATCGCCGTCGGCCTGTCGGGGGTGGCCTTCGGCGCGGCGGCGGTCACCGCGGGGCTCAGCGTCGCGCAGGCGTGCGTGCTGAGCCTGTTCGCCTTCACCGGCGCCTCGCAGTTCGCCCTGGTCGGCGTCGTCGCGGGCGGCGGCAACCTGGTCGCGGGCGCGGCCGGCGCGATGCTGCTGGGTGCCCGCAACAGCCTGTACGGCCTCCGGATGGCCGGGGTGCTCGACATCCGGGGCTGGCGCAGGCCGCTGACGGCCCAGGGGGTGATCGACGAGACGACGGCGGTCGCGCTGGCCCAGCCGGACGAGGAGTCGGCCAGGACGGCGTTCCTGGTCACCTTCGCCACCCTCTATCTGACCTGGAACGCCACCACCCTGGCCGGCGCGCTGGGCACCTCCCGGGTGGCCGACCCCTCGGTGTTCGGCCTGGACGCTGTCGGCCCCGCGACGTTCCTCGCCATCCTGTGGCCCCGGCTCACCGGGAAGGGTGCCGAGGCCCGCGCGCTGCGCCTGATCGCGGGCTGCGGCGCGGCGGTCGCGCTGGCCGCGACCCCGTTCACCCCGCCGGGCGTGCCCGTGCTGCTCGCGTCCGTCGCCGTGCTCGCGGTGATCCTGAGGAGGCCGAAGTGACCGTCTGGTGGGCCGTCGTCGCCACCTGCGCCGCCTGTTACGCGCTGAAGCTCGCCGGGCTGTCGGCCCCGCGCCGCGTCCTCGACCACCCGGGGGTGCAGCGCTTCGCGACGCTGGTCCCGGTGGCGCTGCTGGCGGCGCTGATCGCGGTGCAGACCTTCGGCGACGGGCAGGCGCTGCACGTCGACTGGCCGCGCACCGCGGGGATTGGCGCCGCCGTCGTGGCACTGCTGCTGCGCGCCCCCTTCCTGGTGGTCCTCGCGGCGGCGGCCGTCGTCACCGCCGCGCTGCGCCACCTGCTGGGCTGAGCCCCTCACCGCCGCCCCGCCCCCTGGAGCCGAGGCCGTCACCTCGCCCCACGCCCCTCACCGTCGCACCGTGCCACGCCCCGGGCCGAGGTCGTCACCTCGCGCCACGTCCGGGGCGGGGCCGGTGGCGCGCGGGAACCGTACGCGGAAGGTGGCGCCCGCGCCGGGGCGGGAGACGACCGTGGCGTCGCCGCCGTGCGCGGCGGCGACGGCGGCGACGATGGACAGCCCGAGGCCCGCGCCCCCGTGGCGGGCACCGTCGCGGGGGGGACCGGCCCGGTGGAAACGCTCGAAGACCAGGGAGCCCTGCTCCTCGGTGAGGCCGGGGCCCTCGTCGGTCACCTCGACCACGGCGTGCTCGCCGTCCGCCCGGACCCTGACGACCGCCGGGGTCCCCTCGGGGGTGTGGCTGAGCACGTTGGCCAGCAGGTTGCCGACGATCTGGCGGATCCTGGCGGCGTCGCCGGGCACCTCGACGGGCCCCTCGCACTCCAGCGACAGCGGCCGGAGCGGCTCGATGGCGAGGGTGTCGGCCACCGCGTCGGCGGCGAGCGAGGTCAGCTCCACCGGGGAGCGTTCCAGGGGGCGGCCCTGGTCGAGGCGGGCCAGCAGCAGCATCTCGTCGACCAGGGAACCCATCCGGGTGGCCTCGGCCTCGATCCTGCGCATGGCCTTGGCCAGGTCTTCCGGCCGGGTGGCCGCGCCGCGCCGGAACAGCTCGGCGTAGCCGCGGATGGAGGCGATCGGGGTGCGCAGCTCGTGGGAGGCGTCGGCGACGAAACGGCGCAGCCGGTCCTCCGACGCCTCGCGCTCGCGGAACGCCTCCTCGATCTGGGCGAGCATCTGGTTGAGCGCGTGGCCCAGGCGGCCCACCTCCCCGGTGGGGGGCGCCGCCTCGATGCGGCGCTCCAGGTTTCCCTCGCCGATGGCCGCCGCGGTCTCGACGATGCGGTCCAGCGGGCGCAGCCCGCGGCCGATCAGGTGGGTGGCGAGCAGGGTCAGGCAGGCGAGCGCGAACACCGAGGAGCCGATCATGACCAGCGCGACGCGTTCGGTCAGCTCGTCGGAGGCGGCCATCAGCGCCTCGGGGGTGGTCAGGGCGAGCAGCCGGGCGCCGCCGTGGCCGCGCCAGTCCTGCAGCGCGCCGAACGTCGCCCCCGCCGCCGTCCCGAGCGCCAGGGCGACCAGGCCCACGACGGTGAGCACGAGGCGGGTCCGCAGCGACATCAGTCTTCCCTGGGCAGGCGCACGACGTATCCCACCCTGGGGACGGTGTGGATGAGCGGCGGGTGGGACGCGTCGACCTTGCGGCGCAGGTAGCTGATGTAGGTCTGCACGACCCCGTCGTTGCCGCCGAAGTCGTACTCCCACACGTGGTCGAGGATCTGCCGCTTGGAGACGACCTTGCCCGCGTTGGCCACCAGGAAGCGCAGCAGCTTGAACTCCGTCGGGGTGAGGTCGACGCGCCGGCCGTCGCGCCACACCTCGTGGGCGTCCTCCTCGATGACCAGGTCGGCGAAGGTCACCCTGCCGCCCTCGGCGCCGGTCCGCCGGGTCCGGCGCAGCACGGCGCGGACCCTGGCGATCAGCTCCTCCAGGCTGAACGGCTTGGTGACGTAGTCGTCGCCTCCCACGGTCAGCCCGCCGATCTTGTCCTCGGTGGCGTCGAGCGCGGTGAGGAAGACCACCGGCACCTCCGACCCCGTCATCCTGATCCGGTGGCAGACCTCCGTGCCGAGCACGTCGGGCAACATCACGTCCAGGACGATCAGGTCGGGGTCGAAGCTCGCGGCCAGCGACACCGCCGAGGCACCGGTTGCGGCGATCGCCGTCTCGAACCCCTCGTAGCGGAGGGCGGTTGCGACCAGATCGACGAGATAGGGCTCGTCGTCTACGACCAGTATGCGGCTCACCCGACAAGTCTCACCCGGCAGATCTTTGAAAGACCATAGAAAACTCTGTGAAAAGCGATTCACAGGCCTCTCCAAGGGCGGACACACAGGGATCGAAGATCTTTTTGTTGCACTGGGCGGCATGGAGAGAATCTCGGTTTTCGTGCTGCGACGCAAAGGGCTGGTCGCCCTGCTGGCCGTGCTGGGGTTCCTGGTGGGTATGGGCGCGACGCCGTTCGCGATCCAGCGGCTCTCCGAGCAATACTCACATCCAGGAATGCCCGCTTTCGAGGCCAATCAGGAAATTGTCAGAATTTACGGGAATGGCGGCTACCAGCGGCCGTTCGTCCCGGTAATCGTGTTCCCCGAGGGAATGCGTGCCACCGAGCGGAAGGAGGCCCTCGGCCGCGCGTTCGCCGCCGTCTCCGCCAGGCTTCCCCAGGCCCGCGTGGTCTCGTACGCCGGCACCGGCGACCCCCGGCTGGTCGGCTCCGACGGCCGGACCACGTTCGGGCTGGTCTTCCCCGGCACCTACTCCGACGGCAGCCCGCCGGGCGGCGGCCTCGGCGAGACGCCGAACGAGAGCCCGGTCATCGTCGAGGCGATGACCCCCGTGCTGCCGCCGGGCACGAGCGTCCACGTCACGGGGCTGGACACCCTCGCGCCGAGCGTGGACGCGGGCGGCGTGGACGTGCCCGCCAAGATCGGCATCGGGGTGGTCGCCGCGGTGCTCGTCCTGCTGCTGGTGTTCCGCTCGGCGCTGGCCTTCGTACCGCTCCTCATCGCGGTCCTGTCCATCTTCGTGTCGTTCATCGTGATCCTGGCGCTGACGCTGGTGACGACCGTGCACGACGTGGCCCTCACCACGATGCCCCTGCTGGGGCTGGGCATCGCGGTCGACTACTCGCTGCTGCTGGTGGCCCGCTGGCGGGAGGAGCGGGCCGGCGGGCACCGGGGCGACGAGGCCGTGCACCGGGCCATGGCGGGCGCTGGGCGGGCGGTGCTGTTCAGCGGCGTCGCGGTCGCGATCGGCCTGGTGACCATGGTGGTGCTGCCGGTGCCGTTCCTGCGCAGCCTCGGCCTCGCCGGAATGATCATCGCGGCGGTGAGCGTGGCCACGACGCTGACCGTGCTGCCGGTGCTGCTCGCCCTCACCGGGCAGCGGCTCGACCGCAGGCGCGCCCGCGACGGCCGGGGCGGGCTCCCCTTCCGGCGCGAGGCGCGGGCCGGGCGGGCCTGGTCGGCGTGGGCGCGCGGCGTGGTGCGGCTGCGATGGCCCGCCGCGCTGCTCACCGGCGGGGTGCTGGTCGCGCTGACGGTGACCGCCCTGGGCGTCAACCTCGGCCTGCCGGAGAGCAGGAACCTGCTGACCTCGGGCCCCGGCCATGAGGGGCTCTCCGCGCTGCGCCAGGCGGGCGTGCCCGCCGGCTCGATCACCCCGTTCGACGTCCTGGTGACCGGCGACCCCGCACGGACCGCCGAGAGGCTGCGGGGCGTGGAGGGCGTGTCGGCCGTGCTCGCCCCCGACGACCCGTCCTGGCGCCGCGACGGCACCGCCGTCGTCACCGTGCTCCCTGCGGCGGAGAACGGCACCGTGGAGGGCGAGGCGACCATCACCCGCGTACGCGAGGCGGCACCGGCCGGCGCGCGGGTCGGCGGCAACGCGGCGCAGAGCATGGACTTCCAGGAGCGCACCTACGGGGCGTTCCCCTGGATGCTCGGCCTGATCGCGCTGGTCACGTTCGTCATGCTGGCGCGGGCGTTCCGCTCGCTGCTGCTGCCGCTGAAGGCGATCGTCCTCAACCTGCTCTCGCTGGGCGCGGTGATCGGCGCGATGGTGGTGCTGTGGCAGTTCGGCTGGGGGACCAGGGAACTGCTGGACATCCAGCCCACCGGCTCGATCGGCGAGTTCGTGCCGCTCACCATCTTCGCCTTCCTGTACGGCCTGAGCATGGACTACGAGGTGTTCATCCTGGCCAGGATGCGCGAGGAGTACGACAGGTCGGGCAGCACGGAGCACGCGGTGATCGAGGGCGTGGGCCGCACCGGGCGGCTGGTCACCTCGGCGGCGCTGATCCTGTTCATCTCCTTCACCGCGCTGGCCATGACCCCCGAACTGGACGTGAAGGTGTTCGCCAGCGGCCTCGCCCTGGGCATCTTCCTGGACGCCACCCTCATCCGCGGCATCCTGGTCCCGGCGGTGGTCGCGATGATGGGCCGCTGGAACTGGTGGCTGCCCGTCTGGGCGGCACGGATCCTGCGGGTGAAGCCCTCGCCGCTGAGGGACGAGAACCCCGAGCCGGTCCGGATCCCGGAACCGGTCTAGGACCCCGGAACCGGTCCAGGACCCCGGAACCGGTCCCGCGAGTCCCGGTCCAGGCTCCGGAGCCGGTCCAGGACCCCGGGACCGGCTCCGGAGGCCGGTCACGCGGACAGCGACACGGCCACCGCCTCCCGGAGGCGGTGGCCGTTCGTGTGTCTCCCCGGCCGCCCAGCCCGTCAGGCGGCCGTCAGCACGGCCGCGGAGTTGAAGCCGCCGGAGCCTCGGGCCACGACCAGCGCGGCCGACAGCCCGTCCGCGGCCCTGGCCTCGGTGACCAGGTCCACGCCCTCGGGAGCGGTGGTGCCGGCGGTCGGCGGGATGACCCCGTGGGCCAGGGACAGGGCCGCCCACGCGACGTCGAGGGCCGCGCCGCCGGAACACAGGCGGCCGGTCATCGTCTTGGGCACCGTCACCGGCACGCGGCGAGCGCCGAACACCTCCCGCAGCGCCGCCACCTCCCGCGCGTCCCTGACCGGATCACCGGCTCCGTCGGCGAAGACCACCCCGACGTCGTCCGGGCCGAGCCCGGCGCGGGCGATCGCCTCGCGCATGGCCCTGGCGTACTGGCGGTGACCGGGAGCCGGGTCGGCCACGTGGTGGGCGTCGTGGGTGGAGGCGGTCCCGGCGATCTCGGCGTAGACCGTGGGGGCGCACCGGCCGAGGGCGCTGTGCCGGTCCTCCACGATGAGGATCGCGCCGCCCTCGCCGGGGACGTGGCCGCCCGCGCCGGGGGCGAAGGGCCGGTAGGCCGCGGCCGGGTCGCTCGCGCGGCTGACCGTCGCCTCGCCGGCCTGGCAGGCGAGCGCGTACGGCGACAGCGGCGCCTCGGTGCCCCCGGTCACGACGACCTCGGTGCCCCGGCGGATCAGCCGGGCCGCCTCGGCCAGCGCGTCGATCGCCCCGGCCGCGTCCGCGACCAGCACCCCGCAGGCACCCTTGAGCTGGTGCTTGATGGACAGCTGGCCGCTGCCGGCGGCGTAGAACCAGCCGATGGACTGGTAGGCGCTCACCGCCCGGGGGCCCTTGCTCCACAGCGCCTGGATCTCCCGCTGCCCGAAGGCGTTCCCCCCGGAGGCCCCGGCGGTCACCACCGACAGGTCGAACGGGTCCTCCCTCGCCGGGTCGAGGGCGGCGTCGGCCAGAGCGAGCCCGGTGGCGGCGAGGGCGAACCAGGTCCAGCGGTCGGTCTGCACCAGCAGCTTGCTGTCGACGAACTCGCGCTCGTCGAAACCGGTGACCTCCCCCGCGAGCCGGATCGGCGCCCCGGTGACGTCGAACGACGTCACCGGGGCGATCCGGCTCCGCCCGGTCAGCGACTCCTCCCAGTGCTCGGCCACGCCGATCCCCGTCGGGGCGACCACGCCGATCCCGGTTATCACCGCTCTGCGGTCGCTCATCGGCCCGCCTCCGGCTCAGAGAAGATCATCGGCTCAGAGAAGGTCATCGGCTCGCCTCCGGATCAAAGAAGATCATCTGCTCGCCTCCGGCTCAGAGAAGATCATCGCGGACTGGAAGCCGCCGAAGCCGCTGCCCGCGGAGAGCGCGTGCGCGGCGGACACCTCGCGGGCGACCAGGGGGGTGTAGTCGAGGTCGCACTCGGGGTCGGGGACGGTCAGGTTCGCGGTGGGCGGGACCACGCCCCGCTGCAGCACCAGGGCGCAGGCGGCCATCTCGATCGAGCCGACCGCGCCGAGCGAGTGGCCGATCACCGACTTGATCGAGCTGATCGGCACCCGCCGGGCGTGGTCGCCGAGGCTCCGCTTGTAGGCCGACGTCTCGTGCCGGTCGTTCTGCCTGGTCCCCGACCCGTGGGCGCTGACGTAACCGATGTCCTCGGGGTTGAGCCCGGCCTGGCCGAGCGCGTCGGCGATGGCCTCGCCCAGTTCGAACCCGTCGGGTCGCAACCCGGTCATGTGGAACCCGTTGGCCCGCGCGGCGTAGCCGGTGACCTCGCAGTAGACGCGGGCGCCGCGCCGGCGGGCGTGCTCCAGCTCCTCCACCACCAGCACCGCCGCGCCCTCGCCGAGGACGAAGCCCCTGCGCCCGGCGTCGAAGGGCCGCGAGGCCGCCTCGGGCTCGCCGTTGGCCGGGCTGGTGGCGCGGATGGCGTCGAAGCACGCCACGGTGATGGGGGAGATCGGCGCGTCCGACGCCCCCGTGATCATCATGTCCGCCTCGCCGTCCTGGATGAGCCGGTAGGCCCGGCCGATCGCGTCGATGCCGGAGGTGCAGCCGGTCGAGACGACGGCGGCCGGGCCGTGCGCGCCGAACCGGACCGCGAGCTCGGCCGCCGCGCTGGAGGGCACCAGCGACTGGTAGAGGAACGGCTTGAGGTGGCGGTGGTCCACCTCCCAGTCCCTGCCGTGGTCGCTGGCGACGACGTACTCCTGCTCCAGGGTGATGGTGGCCCCCACCGCCGAGCCGAGGCTGACCCCGGCCCGCTCGGGGTCGGCCGCGCCGAGGTCGAGGCCGGAGTCGGCCACCGCCTCGTCGGCGCAGGCGACGGCGAGCTGGGCGAAGCGGTCCATCCGCCGGACCTCGCGCGGGGTGAGCCCGCAGGCGGCCGGGTCGAAGTCGACCTCGGCCGCGATCTGGGAGCGGAACGGGGACGGGTCGAAGGCGGTGATCCGGCGGACGGCCGGTTTGCCGTCCACGATCCGGTTCCAGAACTCCTCCCGGCCCACCCCGCCCGGGGCGATCACCCCGATGCCGGTGACGACGACGCGCCTCACGTTCCCGCCCTCTCCGGGTGGGACTCGGTGTCGACGTGCCCGAGTTCGGGCCTCGGGGCGAGCGGGCTGAGCTGGAAGACCACGAGCACGTCGTCCTCGCCGACGTTGGTGAGGCGGTGCCTGACGTGGCGGGGGACGAGCAGCGCCTGCTCGGCGCCGACGGTGAGCGGCTCGCCGTCGAGTTCCACCCTGAGCGTCCCGGTCGCGACGAACACGTACTCCTCCGAGTAGGGGTGGTAGTGCTCGGAGACGCCCTCCCCCGGCGCCAGCCGCACGGCCCCGCAGAAGCCCGACGAGGAGCCGCAGGTCGCCGGGGAGACCAGGGTGCGCAGGTCGCCGCCGCGCCCGGTGTTGGACGGCACGTCGTGGAAACCCACGACGCGGCGGCGGCGCCGCTCCACCCTCTCCTTGATCAGCGACATCTGGACCGCGGAATTGGCGTTGATCCGGTCGGTCATCCCCCGGGTGTCGACCGGGGCCTCGGGCCTCATGTGGAAGTCCTGCACCCAGCGCATGCGGGTACGGTCGGGGCCGAGCTCCTCGTAGACCCAGGTGATGTTCATGAACTCGAACGGCCCGGTCTCCACCCTGCGCGCCCGGACCGTCCAGGTGTCGCGGTCCCAGGAGCGCTCCGACACCCACGACCAGACGCGGTCCTGCTCGTCGGGGTGCATGGTGAGCCGGAAGGTCACCGAGTCGTCCGACTCGGCGAGAACCTCCACCTTGGCGTACTCGGAGAAGAGCTCCGGCCAGCTCCGGACGTCGTTCGTCTGGTCCCAGACGAATCCGATGGGCGCGTCGATCTCGATCGCGTTGTCGGTGTGTCCGATCATGATGTGCGTTCTCCCTCTCAGACGCCGGTCGCGGCCAGCCGCTCGGTCACGAGTGCTCTCATCAGGGACGGCGTGGCCTCGGCCGTCAGCTGTTCCTCCACGTCCACGCCGAACCGGTCCTGGATCCGGGTGGCGATCTCCACCCGGGCCAGCGAGTCGAGGTCCAGCTCGTCGAAGCTGAGCTCCAGGGCGTCGTCCCCGGCCGCGGGGTCCAGGCCCACGGCGAGCAGCAGTTCGCGCACGTTCTCGTCGGTGAATGGCATCGTCGTCGCTTCCTGTCGTCGGTCGGTGTCGGTGTCTGTGGGGTGCCTGCCGGTGTCTTGGGCCCCGCCCGTCGCGGTGGTGCGGGAGGTGTCGCGGTGGTGCCTGCCGCCGTCGCGGCGGTGCGGGTCGATGTCTCTGCGGTGCCCGCCGCCGTCGCGGTGGTGCCGAAAGGCGTACCGGGAGGCTCAGGCCGGTGCCCCCGGGGGCCGGCCGTCGTCGCGTACGGCGTCGACGAGCCAGATGCGTGCCGAGCCGACCTCCCGCGGGTCCGCCATCGCGGGGACCGGACGCCCCAGCCTCCGGGCGAGGTCGGCCTGGTGGGTCACCGTGGCACGCCAGCCGTACCCGGCGAGCCACGTCTCCGGGTCCTCCACGGCGGACCGCCAGGCGGCCTGGGTGGAGGCGAGCCTGCTCATCGCGGGCCGCATCTGCGGCAGGTCGGCGTACGCCCGGTTGACGTGCTCGACGGCGAGCCTGCTGCCGGGGAGCGACAGCCCGGAGACCTCGCCGAGGACGCGCGCGCCGTCTTCCGGCGTGAGGTACATCAGCACGCCCTCGATCAGCCAGGCGATCGGCTCGCCGGGGTCGAGGCCCGCGGCCAGCAGCGGCGACGACCAGTCCTCGCGCAGGTCGGCGGGGACGACCGTACGGTCGCAGGCGGGCCGGGCGCCCTGGCCGGCCAGCGCCTTCTCCTTGCGGGAGACCAGGTCCGGCAGGTCGAGCTCGAACAGGCGGGTGCCCTCGGGCCATTCGAGCCGGAAGGCGCGGGTGTCGAGGCCTGCGGCGAGCAGGACCACCTGCCGCCGTCCCGCCGCCGCGGCCTCGCGCAGCCGGTCGTCGAAGAAGCGGGTGCGCAGGACGAAGTGCTCCCCGGCGCGGCGGCCCGCCTCGCTGATCCCGGTGACCCGCCCCGCGGCGTCGGCGAGCGGTCCGGCCAGCGGGTCGTCGAAGAGCCGGTCGGGGCGCGCGCTCTCGGCCTCCCTGGCCTGGGCTGTCACCACCGCGGTGCGGCTCACGCCGGCGGGCGGGCCGGGGTGTCCGGTGGGTCGGGTCATTCCTCGCTCCTGTCTGCGGTGAAGTCGACGGCCATGGTCAGCCGGTAGGTCTCGCGGTAGACCAGCCGGTCGAAGGTGAGGCGCATGAACGCGTCGCGCGCCGCGCAGGCGAGCGGGTGCCGCCAGCGGGTGAGCTCGCCGTTGGCCCGCGACCGCCGGACCATGCGGGCGGTGCGGTCCACCCGCCGCGCCTCGTAGGCGGCCAGCGCCCGCGGCACGTCGCCGCCGGTGAGCTCGTCGGCCAGCACGAGGGCGTCCTCGATCGCCTGGCCCGCGCCCTGGCCGAGGTTGAACGTCATGGGGTGGGCCGCGTCGCCCAGCAGCGTCACCGGGCCGTGGCTCCAGCGCCGCAGCGGGGGCCGGTCGAAGACGTGCACCGGGGTGACGTCGTCCGCCCCGGTGGCCGCGATCAGGCCGGGAACCGGATCGGGCCAGCCGGCGAACTCCGCGGCCAGCATGTCGAGGGCGCTCACCCCGAGCCTCGGGGCGATCCGGTCGCCGAGCACCCCGTCCCAGTAGACGTGGTCGTCGGCGAGCCGGTAGCAGACGAACCACCGGCCGCGTCCCCACGTGCTGAGGAAAGTGTTCGCGGGCACCCCGGAACCCGGCAGCCGGATCACCCCCTGGAAGGCGGTGAACCCGGCGTAGCGGGGCGGCGGGTCCCCGGGGAGCAGCGCGGCGCGTACGGCCGAGCGCAGCCCGTCCGCGCCGACGAGCAGGTCGGCCCGCTCCTCGCGGCCGTCGCCGAACCGGGCGACGACACGGTCGCCCTCCACGGTGAGGCCGGTGAAGCGGGAGCCCGTCACGAGGTCGTCCCCCACCTGGCCGGCGAGGAGGTCGTGCAGTCCGGGGCGGCTGACGCCGTAGACGGGGGCGCCGAGAGGCCCGGCCATGCGCGCCATGGACCACTCCGCGATCCGGCGTCCGCGCGCGTCCCTGAACAGGTGCCGGTGCAACTCGTGACCGATCTTGCGCACCCCGGGCTCCAGCCCGAGCCCGCGCAGCGCCAGCACGGCGTTGTGCCAGAGCACCAGCCCGTGCCCCGCCCGTGCCGCGCGCGTCCCGGGGGCGCGTTCGTGCACGCTGACCTCCGCTCCCGCGGCCCGCAGCGCCAGTGCGGCGGTCAGCCCGCCGATGCCTCCCCCGACGACGACCACCCTCACGCGGGCCCCCGCGCGACGGCCCCCGCGGCGGGCTCGGCCTCCGCCTCCGCCTCCGCCTCCGTCTCCGCTTCGGCTTCGGGTGAGGTTCCGGCTTCGGGTGAGGTTCCGGCCGGCGCGCCCGCCTCCGTCTCCGCCCTGATCAGGAAGCGCAGGGAGCGGGCCCCGCTCAGGCACTCCCGCATCGGCCGGACGAGCTCGCGGTGCTCCTCGGTGGCCTCCCAGGCGAGGAAGTCGGCCAACCGGCGCCACTCGCTGGTGATCAGCCACTGCTCGGGGTCGGTGGCCGACTGGCAGACCTGGTCCTTGAGGTGCCCCGGTACGCCGCCGGAGACCTCGTACCGGATCTTCTCGTAGGCGGCCAGGAAGTCCTCCCGCCGCCCGGCGAGCACCCTGACCAGGAAAACGATCCGGGCCCTCACCGGGGACCCCCCACCCCGGGCGGCGGCCCGCCTCCGAGTTCCGAGCCGAACTCGAACCTGCCCAGCACCGGCACGCAGCTCCCGTACAGGCCGTCGGAGGCCTCGCTGGTCAGGAAGGCCACGACCCTGGCGACCAGGTCGGGGGTGACGGTGTGGTCGAAGTTCATCCCCGGGCGTTCCCGGCGCTTGCCGGGGGTGTCGGCCATGGTCATGACGATCGTGTTGGCGTGGATGCCGCCCCGCTTCACCTCGTGCGCGATGGAGCGGACCCAGGCGACCAGGGCCGCCTTCGCCGCGGCGTACGCCGACAGCGCGGGCAGCGGCTCGCCGGCGAGCGGGGTGCTGAAGTAGACCAGCCGCGCGCCCTCGGTCAGGTGCGGCAGGACCGCCTGGGTGGCGGTGACGGCCGACAGGAAGTTGTCGCGCAGCATCCGCTCGTAGACGCCGGCGTCCGTCAGGAACAGCGGCCCGGCCCGGAAGCCGCCGACCATGTGGACCAGCCCGTCGAGCCTGCCGAAGCGCCTGACCGCCTCCTCGGCGGCCAGGCGGGCGCCCTCGGGGTCGGAGACGTCCGTGGCGAGCGTCTCGACGCGCCCGGCGACGCCGTGCCGCCCCTCCAGCAGGGCGAGGCGGTCCTTGTCGCGGCCGGTGAGCAGCAGCCGGTCGCCCCTGGCGCCGAGCAGCTCGACCACAGCCTCGGCGAGCTGCCCGGTGGCCCCGGTGACGATGAGGGCGGGGGCGGTCATCGGACCGGCTCCGCGACCCGGGTGGTCACGTGGTCCATCAGGGCCGACAGGAAGAAGGCCCTCGCGCCGTCGGGGGCGCCCATGTCGCGCGGGACCGCGAGGTAGCCGTCCAGCTCGCGCTCCAGCCTCTGGATGCCCGGCTGCCTGGACAGGTGTGCCATCACGCTCGGCAGGTTGCCGTCGATCTCGATGACACGGATGACCGTGGTGCCCTTCATGAAGATCGAGGTGCTCAGCAGCCGGGTGCCGTCGGGGGTCTCCCACTCGGGAGGGTCGTAGCTCGACAGCAGTTCCCTCACCGCCGCCTCCGCACCGGGCCTGATCTGGAAGGTGATCGCGTAGCGTTGCATCGGGCTTCCCTGGGTCGGGGGCGGCCGTCCGCCGCCTTCGGGAACAGCCTGTTCGCGGGGGGCCCGGCTGTCTTCCGCCCCGCGGCCGGACCTGCGCTCCCCCGGTGGTGGGGCCCTCTCCGCCACGGGCGGGAGCCCGCGGCTCCTCCCCTGCCGCCTGCCCGCGCGGGACAGGGCCACGTTCACCAAGCAACCATTTGCTTTTCTTTCTACTGAAAAGCTTGTTGACGAAATCGCGGGCGCCGGGACTCGCGAATATCTCGCCCGCGCGCCGAACGGTCGCAAATGATGTGATTTATCCGGCTATTTCTTAGGAACCCCTGAGGTAACCCTGTGAGAACCCATAGAACGGCCGGGTGACGCGTACCAGAGAGGCACCGTCACACCCCCGACGTGCGGCCGAAGACATCCGGCTGAAGCCCGGTAGACGCCCTCATTAGTCAAAGAATAGAATCTTAATGGAGTCTGTGACAGCCCATATAATTTGCTTGATATAGTCACTTTTTCTGACTACGCTCACCTTTCATGGGGGAACGACGGGGCAAAACAACCCAAGAAAGCAAGCACCTCTCATCTTCAGCACGTAGCCGATCTCAGCGGATCCCAACGGGGTGGGTCCGATGAGCACCTTCCTCGGCTACCTCATCTCAGAGCTGAGCTGGACCGACCTGCTGTGCTCGACGGTGGCGGCGCTCCTGGCCGTCGTGTCGTCCACACTCGGCACCCGCCGGCACACCAGGTCCATGCTGGCCAGGAGCGAGAGCGCCGCGACACTTCACGAACGGCGCCGGATCGCCCGCGACCTGCACGACGGCGTGGGCCACGGCCTGACCGTCATCGCCCTCCAGGCCCGGCGGCTGACCGGCTCACCGGCGACGGCCCGCCACGTGGCCCAGATCATCGAGGAGACGGTCCAGGCGACCCTGGCCGACCTGCGAGGGACCCTGGCCGACCTGCGGCACGAGCCGTCTCCCCCGAGGGGGAGGCCCGGCCTCCCCCTCGGGGAGGAACCGCGGCACCACGACGACGGCGTGCTCCTGTCGACCAGGCTGACCGAGCTCGCCGGGCACTATCCCTTTCCCGACCTGGTCGTGCGGCTGCGCAACGTCGCCGCCGAACGCCACGTGCCGCCCGAGGTCGCCCGGACGGCGTTCCGCGTCGCCCAGGAGGCCCTGACGAACGCGCTCAAGCACAACACCGGCCCGGTCCACCTGGAGGTCGGCTTCGGCGAGAAGCTGAGCGTCTCGGTGATCAACGAGACGCGCTCCCCCGGTGTGATGGCGGTGGCCATGCCCCTCCCCCGCACGCAGGGCGGCACGGGGCTGCACGGCCTGTCGGAACGCGTCGCCGAGCAGGGAGGCCACCTGGAGTCGGGGCCGCTGACCGGGGGCGGTTTCGTCACCCGGGCCGTCATTCCGGTGACCTCCGCCATCTCCGGAGAGGACCAGCCATGCGGAAGATCCGCGTCCTGATCGCCGACGACCAGCCGCTGATCCGCAGCGGCCTGCACGCCATCTTCGACGGGGTGCCGGACATCGTGGTGGTCGGGGAGGCACGGCACGGGGTGCAGGCGGTGCAGTCGGTCAAGACGCTCCGCCCGGACGTCGTGCTGATGGACATCAACATGCCGCGCATGGACGGCATCACCGCCACCAGGGAGATCTGCAAGCTGGGTGCCGACTATCCCGCGAAGGTCGTCATCCTGACCATCTACGACCAGGACGAGCACGTCTTCGAGGCGCTGCGCAGCGGGGCCAGCGGCTTCATCCTCAAGCACACGCCCACCGACCGCCTGGTCGACGCCGTGCGCGAGGTCGCCGAGGGCGACGCCCTGCTGTCGCCCTCGGTGACGCGCAAGCTCATCGACGAGTTCGCCAGGCGCCCGGTGCTCTCGGCCGCGCCGACCGCCGTGCTCGGCCAGCTCACCGAGCGGGAGCGCGAGGTGTTCCAGCTGCTCGTACGGGGGTACGGCAACGACGAGATCGCCCGCGCGCTCGTGCTCGGCGACAGCACGATCAAGTCGCACGTCCAGCATCTCTACCAGAAGCTCGGCGTGCGCGACCGCGTGCAGATCGTGATCTTCGCGTACGAGAACGGCCTGGTCGCGGCCACCCCCCGGGGCTGACGCGACCCCGGCGCCCGAAGGCGGCCGCCCCCCGGAGGGAGGCGGCCGTCCCGCGCCCGGCCCCCCGCGAGCGCGGGCCGTCCCGCCCTCGCGAAAGCGAACCGGCTCTCTCGAGACCCCGCGACTCCACGCGGGCGGCCCGGCTCCTCGCGGAGCCCCACACGGGCAACCCGGCTCCCCGGCGCGCACACAGGCCGACCGGCTCCCCCCGGGCCCTCACGGAAGCGGCCCGGCTCCCCTCGGGGAGGGAGACGGTCCCCTCCCCGGAGGAGCGCCGGGTTCACGCCGGCGGCGGGCGACACCGGCCGGGCCGCGTTCCTACGGTGGGACAGACCCGATCGACCGGCCACCGAGGAGTGCCCGTGCCCGACCAGATCCTGATCGTCGCCCGCCTCAGCCCCGGCGGTTCCGGCGAGGTCTCCCGCCTCTTCGGCGAGTCCGACGCCGGCGAGCTCCCCCGCGCGCTCGGGGTGACGCGTCGCGACCTGTTCCTCTACCGGGACCTCTACCTTCACCACGTCGAGTTCGAGGGCTCCGCCGCCGAGGCGATGGCGCTCGCCCGCGGGCGGGAGGACTTCCTGCGGCTGAGCGGGGACCTCGACCCGCACGTCAGGCCGTACGACCCGGACACCTGGCGCGGCCCCGCCGACGCGATGGCGCGGCGGTTCTACCACTGGACCCCCGAGGAGCGCGCCCTGTGACGATCTCACCCGCCGCCGCACCCGCCGCACCGGCCACCGCTCCCGGACTGTGGGCGCGCTGCCCCGGCTGCGCGGCCATCGTCTACGCCCCCCGCCTGGCCCGCACGCAGCGCGTCTGTCCCGAGTGCGGTCACCACCACCGGCTGAGCGCCGTCGAGCGGCTTCGCACGCTGGTGGACGACGGCTCCTTCCGCGCCGCCGCGCAGGTGCGCGGCGGCGACCCGCTGGGCTTCACCGACTCCCGGCCCTACCCCGAGCGCCTGGCCCAGGCGCGCGTGCGCACCGGCCTGGACGACGCCGTCCTGCACGGCACCGCGACCGTCGGCGGCCACCGCGTGGTCGTCGCCGTCATGGACTTCTCCTTCCTCGGCGGCAGCATGGGCTCGGCCGTCGGCGAGGCCGTCACCCGCGCCTGCGAGCGGGCCCTGGACGAGCGCGTCCCGCTGGTCCTGGCGGTCGCCTCCGGCGGCGCCCGCATGCAGGAGGGCGGCTTGTCCCTGATGCAGATGGGCAAGACCGCCCAGGCGATGCGGCGGCTGCGGCGAGCGGGCGTGCTCAGCGTCTGCGTGCTGACCGACCCCACCTTCGGCGGGGTCACCGCCTCGTTCGCCACCCTCGGGGACGTGCTGGTCGCCGAGCGCGGCGCGCTCGTCGGCTTCGCCGGGCCGCGCGTCATCGCCTCGGCGACCCGCGAGAAGCTCCCCCGGGGATTCCAGAGCGCCGAATACCTCGCCGCGCGAGGCATGCTCGACCGGGTCGAACCCCGCGACGGCCTGCGCCCCCTGCTCGCCCGGCTGCTCTCCACGACCGGCGGAGCCGCCTCTCCCGGGCACGCCCCCGAGCCGCCTTCCGGCGGGCCCGCGGCGGTGATCCGCGACCCGGGCGAGCTGTCCGGCGCGCCGTCCGCCCGGGAGACCGTGCGGCTGGCCCGCGACACCCGGCGCCCGACCGCCCTCGACTACATCTGGCACCTGTGCTCGGACTTCGTGGAGCTCCACGGCGACCGCGCGCACGGCGACGATCCGGCGATCGTCGGCGGCACCGGCCTGATCGACGGGACGCCGGTGATGGTCATCGGCCACCAGAAGGGCCACGACACCTCGGAGCTGGTCGCCAGGAACTTCGGCCTCGCCCACCCCGAGGGGTACCGCAAGGCGCTGCGGCTGATGTCGCTGGCCGACCGGCTCGGCCTGCCGGTGGTGACCCTCGTCGACACCCAGGGCGCGGCCCCCGGCGTCGGAGCCGAGGAACGCGGCCAGTCCTGGGCGATCGCCGAGTGCCTGGCCGGCATGTCGGAGCTGTCGGTCCCGGTGGTCGCGACCGTGGTCGGAGAGGGCGGCAGCGGCGGGGCGCTCGCCTTGGCGGTGGCCAACCGGGTGCTGATGCTGCGCCACGCCGTCTACTCGGTGATCAGCCCGGAGAGCTGCTCGACGATCCTGTACGGCGACCCCTCGCACGCTCCCGAGCTGGCCGAGTCCCTGCGGATCACCGCGCCGGAGCTGCTGCGGCTCGGCGTCGTCGACGGCGTCGTGCCCGAGCCGCGGGGCGGCGCGCAGGAGGATCCGGTGGCTGCGATGGACGCGCTCAAGGCGGCCGTCCTGGAGTCGCTGCGCGAACTGTCCGGGCTGAGCGGCGACGAGCTGCGCAAGCACCGCCACGAGAGGTTCCGCGGGCTGGGAGTGATCGAAGGTGGATGAGCGGACCGCCCGCGGACCGGCCCCCGAGACCTCCGGGAGACCGGCCCCCGAGACGGCGGTGAGACCGATCCCCGAGACGGCCGGGACACCGGCTTCCGGCACCACAGGGAGGCCGGCCTCCGAGGCCGCCGGGAGATCCGGCTCCGGGGAGGACCCGCACGCGGCGATGCGGCTGCTGCGCGAGGAGGCCGGCAACCTCGTCAAGACCGTTCCCGGCCCGCTGGCGGCCATCTCCCTGCGCCTGGGCGAGTGCGCCCTGGAGGTGACCTGGGCCTTCCCGCGGCCCGCCGCGCCGGACGCGCGGCCCGTCGCCGCGGCCGTCCCAGAACAGGCCGTCACCGGGCGGGCCACGCGACCTGCGGGGCCCGGCCCCCTCGACGGGACGCGGGAGCACTCCTCGCCGTACGCGGTGACCGCTCCCCTGGTCGGCACCTTCTACGTCGCCGCCGAGCCGGGGGCCCCGCCCTTCGTGCAGCCGGGCGACCGGGTGGACGCCGGTCAGACGGTCGGCGTCGTCGAGGCGATGAAGCTGATGAACCCGGTCGTCGCCGGGCACGCGGGCGAGGTCGTCGAGGTGGTCGCGGGCGACGGCGAGCCGGTGGAGTACGGGCAGGTCCTGGTACGGCTGCGGACGGGCGACGCATGAGTTTCTCGAGGATGCTCATCGCCAACCGGGGTGAGATCGCGCTGCGCGTGGCCAGGACCTGCCGCGAGATGGGCATCGAGACCGTCGCCGTGTACTCCACCGCCGACCGGGACGCCCGGTTCGTGGCCTACGCCGACAGGGCCGTCCACATCGGCCCGGCCCCGGCGCGGCGCAGCTACCTCTCCGTGCCCGCCGTCATCGAGGCGGCGCTGCAGACCGGGGCGGAGGCGATCCACCCGGGCTACGGCTTCCTGTCGGAGGACGCCGACTTCGCCCGGGTCTGCGCGGACAACGGGATCACCTTCGTCGGTCCCGCTCCCGAGGTCATGGAGTGCGTCGGCGACAAGGCCCGGGTGCGTTCCCTGATGGCCGAGGCCGGACTGCCCGTCCTGCCCGGCAGCGACGGCGCCGTGCCCTCGGTGGCCGAGGCCGAGCGGATCGGCGCCGAGATCGGCTACCCGGTCATCGTGAAGGCCGCCGCGGGCGGCGGCGGGCGGGGCATCGAGGTGGCGCGCGACCGGGCCGAGCTTCGCGACGTCCACCGGCGCACCACCGCGTTCGCCCGGCAGATGTTCGGCAACGGCGACGTCTACATCGAGCGGTTCGTGCCCGTGGCCCGCCACGTGGAGGTGCAGTTGCTGGGAGACTCCGCCGGGACCGTCGTACACCTGGGAGAGCGCGACTGCTCGCTGCAGCGGCGCAACCAGAAACTCGTCGAGGAGGCGCCCTCCCCCGCGCTGCCCGAGGAGGTGCGCGCGCGGCTCGGCGAGTACGCGGTGGCCGGCGCGCGGCACGTCGGCTACACCGGCGCGGGGACGATGGAGTTCCTGGTCGGCCGGGGCGGGGAGGCGACCTTCATGGAGATCAACGCCCGCATCCAGGTCGAGCACCCTGTCACCGAGATGCTCACCGGGATCGACCTGGTCAGGGAGCAGATCCGGGTGGCCGCGGGCGAGCGCCTGTCCTTCACCCAGGAGCAGGTCCGCCTCACCGGCGCGGCTATCGAGTGCCGGGTGAACGCCGAGGACCCCCGCGCGGGGTTCCGTCCCGCCCCCGGCCGCCTGGCGGTCTTCCGCCCGCCCGGCGGGCCCGGCGTGCGGGTCGACTCCGGGTTCGCCCAGGGCGACGCGATACCGCCGGACTACGACTCGCTGATCGCGAAACTGGTCGTCTGGGCGCCCACCCGGCGGGAGGCCATCGCCAGGGCCGACCGCGCGCTCGCCGAGTTCGCCGTGGAGGGGCCGGGGGTGGTCACCACCATCCCGCTGCTGCGCGACCTGCTCGCACAACCGGGGTTCGCGGCCGGTGAGCACAGCACCGGATTCGTGGCCGCGTTCATGAGCGAACGAGGACATATACGCTGGTCTGCGTAAACTTTTCTGAATGCCATCGTAAATCCGGGGTACTCGCCACCACATGACCGATTCTCAGGGAATCATCGGAGCCCGCTACCGCCTGCTCGAACGCATCGGACGAGGAGGCATGGGAACGGTCTGGCGAGCGCGCGACGAGGTCCTCGGCCGCGAGGTGGCGATCAAGGAGGTCATCCCCTCCCCCGACCTCACCGGCCCCGAACGCGAGGTCTTCACCGTACGAACCCTCAGGGAGGCCCGTGCCGCCGGGCGGATCGGGCACCCGGGGGTGGCGACGGTCTACGACGTGATCGAGGAGCAGGGGCGCCCCTGGATCGTCATGCAGCTGGTCGACTCCCGCACGCTCGGAGCGGTGATCAGGGAGGACGGGCCGCTGCCGCCGATGCGGGTGGCGCGGATCGGGCTGGAGGTGATGAGCGCGCTGCTCGCCGCCCACCACGCGGGCGTCCTGCACCGCGACGTGAAGCCGGACAACGTGCTGATCGCCGCGGACGGGCGGGCCGTGCTCACCGACTTCGGCATCGCCGTCCTGGAGGGCGACTCGTCGATCACCAGGACCGGTTCGCTCATCGGCACCCCGGCGTTCATCGCGCCGGAGCGGGCGAGCGGCGGTCCGGCCGAGTTCGCCTCCGACCTGTGGTCGCTCGGAGTGACGCTCTACGTGGCCGTCGAGGGGCGCTCCCCCTTCGAGCGGGCCCACCCGCTGGCGACGCTCAGCGCCGTCATGCACCAGGAGCCGTCACCGATGCGCTTCGCCGGACCGCTCGCCCCGGTGATCTACGGCCTGCTCCACAAGGATCCCGCGCGGCGCATGTCCGCCCGCGAGGTGCAGGTCCATCTGACCTCGCTGGTGAACGGCACCGCGCCGCAGCCGACCATGCCCATCGAGCTGCCCGTCGACCTGTCCGCGGAGCTGCCCGTCGAGACGCCGGCCGAGGCGCGCTCTGGGCGGTCGAGCGGGCCCTACCCGGTGGTCCCCGTGGCCGCCGCGATCCCGAACGGCGCTCCCACCGCTCCGGCCGGGGCCATGCCGCCCATGCCGCCCGCGTCGACCTGGTCCGGGCCGGAAGCCGAGCCGGTCCCGGCCTCCTCCGGGAGACGGCGCCCGGCGATGGCCGCCCTGGTCGCGGCGGCGCTCGCCATCGCCGTGACCGCGGGAGGACTGGCGTGGGTCGCCGCCAACTCCCCGTCCCAGGGCCCCAAGGAGCCGCCGACCTCCTCCAGCGTGGCACCCGACAAGGGGAAGCCATCGAAGGAGGCGGAGCAGGCGAAGGTCCCCGCGCGCGACGAACCCACCCGGAACGGCCAGGACGGGGGGACCTACGACCGTCCGGCCCCGGAGAGGTCGGGGAACGGCGACCCCGCCCCACGGGACAGGCCGACGGGCGAGCCCTCGTCCAAGCCGACGGGCAAACCCTCCCAGCAGCCCTCCCAGGAGCCCGAGGAGAACCCCGCCGAGCAGGAGCCGGAAGGGGACCAGGGCGACGGGAGCGGCGAGGGCTCGGGGCAGGAAGACACCCCGGGCGAGGGTCAGCAGGGCGACTCACCCGACCAGGTCGACCCCGGCGCCGGGACGGCCGCGCTCGACACGAGCCCCTGAGGCACGCCGACCCCTGAGGCACGCCGAATCCTGAGGCACGCCGACGCGAAGACCAGCGGACCACGCCGCGACGGCCGCGCCCGGCACGACCCCCGGGGCGCGTCGAGGCCGTGACCGGTGAGCCGCGCTAGGACTCGGCGGCGACGATCTCCAGGGCGCGGGCCAGGTCGTCGGGGTAGGCGGTGCTGAAGGAGACCCACTCTCCGGTGGTGGGGTGCTCGAAGGCCAGCGAGACCGCGTGCAGCCACTGCCGGCCCACCCCCAGGCGCGCGGCCAGGGTGGGGTCGGCCCCGTACAGCATGTCGCCGACGCACGGGTGGCGCAGCGCCGACATGTGGACCCGGATCTGGTGGGTGCGGCCCGTCTCCAGCTTGATGTCCAGCAGCGACGCCGCGCGGAACGCCTCGATCGTGTCGTAGTGGGTGACCGAGTCCTTGCCCCCGGCCACGACCGCCCAGCGGCCGTCGCCGACGGGGTGGCGGTCGATCGGCGCGTCCACGGTGCCGCGGTGCGGGTCGGGGTGGCCCTGGACCAGCGCGTGGTAGCGCTTGTCGACCGTACGCTCCTTGAAGGCCCGCTTCAGGTGGGAGTAGGCGTGCTCGCTCTTGGCCACGACCATCGCGCCGGTGGTGTTGGCGTCCAGCCGGTGCACGATGCCCTGGCGCTCGGCCGCGCCGCTGGTCGACACCCGGTGGCCGGTGCCCAGCAGGCCGCCGATCACGGTGGGCCCGGTCCAGCCGGTCGTCGGGTGGGCGGCCACGCCGATGGGCTTGTTGACGACGACGATGTCGTCGTCCTCGTACACGATCTGCATGCCCGGCACCGGCTCGGCCACCGGCATCGGCGTGGTGGGCGGCGGCGGGAGGGTGACCTCCAGCCACGCGCCGCCGTGGACCCGGTCGGACTTGATCGCGGTCGAGCCGTCGACCAGCACGTCGCCAGCGACGATCAGCTCCGCCGCGCGCGTGCGGGAGAGGCCGAACAGGCGTGACAGGGCGGCGTCGAGGCGCTCGCCCTCCAGCCCGTCGGGGACGGGGAGGCTTCGCCGGTCAGCCATCGCTGTTCTCCTTGCCTTCCTTCGTGGTTGTGGCGGTCTTGGTGGTCTTCGCGGATCCCGTGTCGCGCGTGCCGTCGATCTGGTAGCCCCGCCAGGCGAGGAGGACCGCCAGGATGCCGCCGCAGACGATCGCCGAGTCGGCGATGTTCCAGACCGGGAAGTGACCGGGGAAGGTCTCGATGAAGTCGACCACGTGCCCCTGGAGCGGCGAGGGCCTGCCGGGGCCGAAGCCCGAGGGCCAGCGGAAGATCCGGTCGGTGAGGTTGCCGAGCGCCCCGCCCAGCAGCAGGCTCAGCGTGATCGCCCAGGGCAGGCTGCGCAGGTTGCGCGCGGTGCGCAGGATCGCCACCACGACGACGGCCGCGACACAGGTGAAGACGATCGTCATCCCGGTGCCGAGACTGAAGGCGGCCCCCGAATTGAAGATCACCCGGAACTGGAGGAGGTCCGGGATGACGACGAGCGGCTCCCTGCCCTCCAGGGTCCTCAGCACGAGGGTCTTCGTGGCGAGGTCGAGGGCGTAGACGATGGGGACGATCGTCGCGAGCACGGCGATCCGCCGCCGCCTCGGGAGCGGGGCGGCCGGAGCCGCCCCCTCCTCGATGTCGCCGGTCAGCGGCGCTCCTCCCGCTGCTTGCAGGCCACGCACAGCGTCGCCCTCGGAAACGCCTGCAGGCGCTCCTTTCCGATCGGCTGATGGCACGATTCGCACACTCCGTAGGTCCCCGCGTCGATCCGGGCGATCGCTCGCTCGTTCTGCGCGACCAGGTCGCGCGAGTTCAGGGTAAGGGCGATTTCGCGCTCGCGTTCATACGTCCGGGCTCCGGCGTCGGCCTGATCGTCTCCCGCACCGTCGGTGACGTCGCTGGACGCGATCTCCGTCTCGGCCTTGGCGATCTCCGCGGTGAGCTCGTGGATCTCCGCGGCGAGCTGCCCGCGGACCTCCTTCAGCTCCTCGGCCGACCAGGTGACGACGGCGCCGTCCTGGGACGGCGCCACCGCGCTGTTGTCTGCGCGCACGGTCGCGGCCATGGCGGCCTCCTTGTTCGATGGACCGTCTCCAATGTGGTAAACGGTGCGGGCAGCTTAGGTCGCCCATAACAGAACGGCAAACGACCCGCCGCAATCTTTACCACTCCCGTAACATCCGGTCGCTTCCCCCTGATTCCGCCCAGCGGACCTCAATACGGGGAAGCTTCCGGGGGTCGGGTGCGTTATCGTGTGGAGCCTGCAAGGCGTTGATGGGGACAGCAACCTCCGCATCACCTCGCACGAGCGACCCGGGGACGGTGCGAGCCCGGGGCGAGGCGCGAAGGCACGATCACCCCGGAGCCGCCGGAAGAACGGCCGCGACGACCCGCCAGAGGCTCGCGGCGGCCCAGTAGACCCGGCAGCAGACCGAAGGAAGAGGGCCTTGCGCGCGCGAGGTCAAGGAGGGTGGTACCGCGGGGTCCGACGGCCTCGTCCCTCCACGCCACAGCCGTTCCAGCGTGGAGGTCCAGCCCATCATGTCCGCCTATTTCCGTTCTCTCCCTGCGCAGGTCGATCTTCCCGCGCTTGAGCACGAGGTTCTCGACCGCTGGCGGGACGGCAAGATCTTCGAGCGCTCGGTCGAGCAGAACGCCGGCGGCCCCAACTGGGTCTTCTACGAGGGCCCGCCCACCGCCAACGGCATGCCCGGCGTCCACCACGTCGAGGCCCGCGTCTTCAAGGACCTCTTCCCCCGCTACAAGTCGATGCGCGGCTTCAACGTGCCCCGCAAGGCGGGCTGGGACTGCCACGGCCTGCCCGTCGAGGTCGCCGTCGAGAAGGAACTCGGCCTCTCCGGCAAGAAGGAGATCGAGGCGTACGGCATCGCCGAGTTCAACGACCGGTGCCGCGAGTCCGTGCTGAAGCACGTGGACGCCTTCGAGGAGATGACCGAGCGGATGGGGTACTGGATCGACCTGTCCCAGGCCTACCGCACGATGGACCCGGCCTACGTGGAGTCCGTCTGGTGGTCGCTCAAGGTCATCTTCGACAAGGACCTGCTCACCCGCGACTTCCGCATCACCCCGTACTGCCCCCGCTGCGGCACCGGCCTGTCCGACCACGAGCTGGGCCAGCCGGGCGGCTACGAGACCGTCACCAGCCCGTCGGTCTACGTCCGCATGCCCGCGACCTCGGGACCGCTCGCCGACCTCGGCGCCTCGCTGCTGATCTGGACCACCACGCCGTGGACCCTGGTCTCCAACACCGCCGTGGCCGTCCACCCCGACGTGACCTACGTCGCGGCCCGCCCCGCCGGGTCCGACGAGGTCCTGGTGGTGGCCGAGCCGCTGCTGGCCGCCGCGCTGGGCGAGGACGCCGAGGTGCTGGCCGCCTTCCAGGGCGCCGACCTGGAGCACACCACCTACACGCGGCCCTTCGAGCTGGTCGACATCCCCGGCGCGCACTACGTGGTGCTCGGCTACTACGTCACCACCGAGGACGGCACCGGCCTGGTCCACCAGGCGCCCGCCTTCGGCGCCGACGACATGACGACCTGCAAGCGGTACGGGCTGCCCGTGGTCAACCCGATCGGCCCCGACGGCCGGTTCCTCGACAACGTGCCCCAGGTCGGCGGCGAGTTCTTCAAGGACGCCGACGAGGGGCTCACCGCCGACCTGCGCGAGCGCGGCCTGCTCTACCGGGGCAGCCACTTCGAGCACAGCTACCCGCACTGCTGGCGCTGCCACACCGCGCTGCTCTACTACGCCCTCCCCGCCTGGTACATCCGCACCACCGCGATCAAGGACCAGCTCCTCGCCGAGAACGAGAAGACCAGCTGGTACCCCGAGACGATCAAGTGGGGCCGCTTCGGCGAGTGGCTGCGCAACAACGTCGACTGGTCGCTGTCGCGCTCGCGCTACTGGGGCACCCCGCTGCCCCTGTGGGTCTGCACGGCCGACGAGTCGCACGTCACCTGCGTCGGCTCGCTGGACGAGCTGGGCCGCCTGTCCGGCCAGGACGTCTCCGCGCTCGACCCGCACCGCCCCTACGTCGACGACGTCACGCTGCCCTGCCCCACCTGCGGCGAGGAGGCGCGCCGGGTGCCCGACGTGATCGACGCCTGGTACGACTCCGGCTCGATGCCGTTCGCCCAGTGGGGCGCCCCGTACCTGAACGAGGAGATGCTCGCCAAGGCCTACCCCGCGCAGTTCATCTGCGAGGCCACCGACCAGACCCGCGGCTGGTTCTACTCGCTGATGGCGGTCGGCACGCTCGTCTTCGGCAGGTCCTCGTACGAGAACGTGCTCTGCCTCGGCCTGATCCTGGCCGAGGACGGCCGCAAGATGAGCAAGCACCTGGGCAACGTGCTCAAGCCGATGCCGCTGATGGACCAGCACGGCGCCGACGCGCTGCGCTGGTACATGGCCTGCTCCGGCTCGCCGTGGGCGGCCCGCAGGGTGGGACACGGCGCCCTGGAGGAGATCGTCCGCAAGGTCCTGCTCACCTACTGGAACACCACGTCGTTCTTCACCCTGTACGCCAACACCGAGTCCTGGTCGCCGGCCCGGCTCGCCGAGGCGCCCGCCTACGACGAGCGCCCGCTGATCGACCGCTGGGCCCTCGCCGAGCTGCACCGGACCGTGGCCGAGGTCACCGCGTCGCTGGACGTCTTCGACACCGCCCGCGTCGGCCGGCGCCTCGCCGAGTTCCTCGACGACCTGTCCAACTGGTACGTGCGCCGCTCCCGCCGCCGCTTCTGGACCGGCGACCCCGCCGCGTTCGCCACGCTGTACGAGTGCCTGGAGACCGTCACCCGGCTGATGGCCCCGGTGGTGCCGTTCACCACCGACTACGTCTGGGACGTGCTCCGCGACGCCGAGGCCCCCTCTTCGGTCCACCTGGCCGGCTGGCCCGAGGTCAACGGCGAGCTGCTGGACACGGAGCTGTCCGAGCGGATGGCGCTGGTCCGCCGCCTGGTGGAGCTGGGCCGCTCGGCCCGCGCCTCCAGCGGGGTCAAGACCCGCCAGCCGCTCGGCCGCGCCCTGGTCGGCGCCCCCGGCTGGGCCGCGCTCTCCCCCGAGCTGCGCGAGCTCATCGCCGACGAGCTCAACGTGAAGGACCTGGAGGACCTGTCGGGGATCGGGGCGGACCTGGTGTCCTTCACCGTGAAGCCCAACTTCCGCGCGCTGGGCAAGCGGTTCGGCTCGCAGACCAAGCTGGTCGCCTCGGCCGTCACCGCCGCCGACCCCGCCGAGCTCGCCCGCGCGCTCCGTACCGGCTCGCCGGTCTCGGTGGACGCGGGAGAGCTGGGCGGCGTGGAGCTCGGCGCCGACGACGTGATCGTCACCGAGCAGCCCAGGTCCGGCTGGGCGGTGGAGGCCGGCGCCGGTGAGACCGTCGCCCTCGACCTGACCATCACCGACGAGCTGCGCCGCTCGGGCCTGATCCGCGACGTCATCCGCCTGCTCCAGGACACCCGCAAGTCCACCGGCCTGTCGATCACCGACCGGATCGACGTGTGGTGGTCCACCGGCGACGCCGACCTCGCCGAGGCGCTGCGGACGCAGGGGCAGGCGGTGGCCGACGAGGTCCTCGCCGTCTCCCTCACCGAGGGCGGCGCCGACGACCTCCCCGCCCACAGCGACGCCGAGCTGGGCCTGACCTTCCAGCTCCGCCGCGCGACGACGACGGTCTGACCTGCTGTCCTGATGATCCGGCCCTACCGGGCCGGATCAGAACGGCCGGGAAGGACCGGCGAGAACGAGATCGGC
Organism: Streptosporangium nanhuense; assembly: GCF_059358815.1. NCBI lineage: Bacteria > Bacillati > Actinomycetota > Actinomycetes > Streptosporangiales > Streptosporangiaceae > Streptosporangium > Streptosporangium nanhuense. The sequence continues at coordinate 386,390 of NZ_JCADBG010000002.1, read as the reverse complement.
CACCGACGCGACACGGCCGGGATCGCGGGGATGTCCTCCCCGCGACCCCGGCCGTCCCGTCTCACGACCTCCACGACTTTAACGACTTCTCCGAGACTTCCCCGGCTTCCCCGGCTTCCCCGGCTTCCCCGGCTTCCCCGGCTTCCCGGGCTTCCCCGACGACGGCGGACCCGGCCGGGCCGCGTCGCGAGGACAGGCCGGACACACGAAGGAGTCCGGCCTGGTGAAAGGTGAGCTCACGTCCGGTTCTGGCGGCAGATCGGGCAGTTGCTCAGACCGGCCTTCTCGGCCTCGGCCCGGGACGTGGTCTCGACGCCGCTGCCGCCCACGCTGGCGCCCTTGACGAGAGGGCAGTCGGAGTCGTGGAAGCGGCGGGTGCCGGCGATGACCGTGACCGTCTCGCCGCCGGCCTCGTCCGTCTCGTCCTTCTGGGCCTCGGGACGCGGCCGGTCCTTGATGGCGGGAATACCGCCGGGGGAGGTGTCGTCGCCGCGGTCGTCGTCGGAGGCGTCGCCGTCGCCGCGGGAGGGGCCGGTGGCGGCGGCTTCCGGCGCCGCGCCGGTCGAGGCCGCCTCGGGAGTCGAGGCGGGCTCCGCGGAGGTGGAGTCGGCCGCTACCGGCCGCCCGGCGCGCCCGGGTGCGGTCTCGGCCGGCTCCACCGGTTCGGGGGTGTCGCCCTTGGCGGGGGTCTCTCGCCCGGAGGAGCCCGAGGGCTCCGGGGAGGTGTCCCGCGGGGCGGTCGTGCTCTCCGCGTCCTCGGGTGAGGTCCTCTCGCCGGGGACGGCCTCGGCGCGGGCCTTCCCTGCGGTGGGTTCGGCCTTCGCGGGGTCGGCGGGTCCGCTCCCGGCCGTCTCGGCCTTCGCGGGCCTGGGCGTGGCGGGCCTGGTGGGCTCGGCCTCGGCGTCCTCGGCCTCGGTGGGCCCGGACTTCGCCGGCGCGGCCGGCTTGGCCGTCTCGGACGCCCCCGCCCGGCTCGCGGGGGCGGCCGTGGCGGACGTCCCGGAGGAATCGGAGGCGTCCGAGGCTGCGGCTGCGGCCTCGGCGGGCCCGGCGGCCTTGGACGCGGCCTTGGCGGAGGTGTCCTCGGACCCGGCGGAGGCGCCCGTGCTCCCCTGCGCGACCACGTCGCGGCTGAACCAGCTGGTGGCCTCGGACGCGGCGTGCGGGATCTCGGGGATCCGCGGCAGCTGGACCGCGGCCGGGCGAGCCTGCCGCTCCGCGGCCGGACGGGCCGGCTGCTCCGCGGCCGGACGGGCCGGCTGCTCCGCCGGGCGGGGCGAGGAGCCCGCGGGCTCCTGGGGCCGCGCCTGCGGCTCGGGGGACTGGATGTAGGGCCGGGCCACCGGGACGACGGGCTCCTGCGCGGAGCGCCGGACCTCCTGGCGGGACGCGGTGCCCTCGCTCCTGGTCGCGGAGGTTTCCTGCCCGGCCGGTGCGCCGTCGCGTCCGGCGGCCGGAGACGTCGGGGGCACCGAAGATGTCGGGGACGCCGGGGAATCAGCCCTGGTTCGCGAGGCCTCGGCCCCGGGCCGCTGGGACTCGGATCGCTGGGACTCGGATCGCTGAGACTGCTGAGGCTCCGCCCCCTGAGGTTCGGGCCGCTGGGACTCGGGCCGCGCTCCGGGGGCCTGCTGCCCGCCGGTCGGGGCCGTGGGCCGCACGGGCCGGTACGGGGCGGTGAAGCGGGCGGTGGCCTCCTGGGGGCCGGGCTCCCGGGCGTCGCCGAGGGGGCCGGACTCGTGGGAGACGTTCAGCGGCGCCTCGGGCCGGCGTGTCCCGGACGGGGTCTCACGCTGCTGGGGCCCGGAGGTGGGGTCGGCGGGCAGGCACGTGGTGCAGGGCGTGAAGCCCTCCTCCCGCGCCTCCTCGTAGGTGAGCTCCTCGTGTTCCCTGCCGGCCAGCTGGCGGCACCCCGCGACGTGATAGCGCTTGCGTCCGGGGATGACCAGCACGATCGCCTCGGGGTCCAGGGCGCCCCGCCTCGCCGCGGCGGCGGTGGCCGGCCCTGCCGCCGGGCCGCGTCGCGGCTGGGCCGAGACGGCGGGCACCTGCTGCGTCCCGGGCCGCACCATCATCTGCTGTGGCGCGGGAGGCCGGCCCGGCACCTGGTGCGGCATGCCGTGCGGCTGGGTCGGCATGCCGTGCGGCGCGGGCAGTGGCCCGGCCGGCATCGGCCCCTTCGGGGGAAGCGGCTGAGAGGCCCCGGCGGCTCCGCCGGGGAACAACTCGTGGCGGCGCAGCAACGCCCCGATCACCAGGAAGACTGCGGACAGCATGCTGACCGCGATCGACCAAATGACCAGGAATGGCTTGGCCAGCACGAACCCCGCGATGAGCAGGACGATGGCCGTGAGTACCAAACCGGCGCTGATGAGGATCACAGAGAGACTCCCGGATGCGGGTCAAGAGGATGACCCGACACCTTAGCGGCGGTCGTTGTGAGGACCGTCAACGCCCTGGAAGGCGCCAGAATGCTGCGAGGGGTCGCCGCCGAACGGGTTGGGCGCGCTCTGGAGGGTCGGCTGACCGCCCTGAGCCACCGCGTGGGACATGGCCGGAGGCCCGCTCACGATCGGGAACCCGCCACTGCCCTCGGCGGCCACGTTCAGCTCGGCGAGCTGGTTCTCGAGGTACAGCTTCAGGCGGCTGCGGTACTCGCGCTCGAAGCTGCGAAGCTCCTCGACCTTGCGCTCGAGCTCGTCGCGGGTCTGCACCAGGGAGCCCATGGCCTGACGGTGCCGCTCCTGCGCGTCGCGCTCCAGCGTCTCCGCGCGGGCACGCGCGTCACCGATGACCTGCTCGGCCTGGCGGCGTGCCTTGCCGAGGATGTCGTCGGCCTCGCGGCGCGCCCGGGTCACCGTCTCGTCCGCCTCCCGGCGGGCGTCGGCGATGGCCTGGTCGGCGGTCTGCTGCGCGAGGGCGAGCACCCGGGCCGCGGTGTCCATGTTGTCCTCGGCCGGAGGCATTCCCATTCCGACGGGAACGGGCTGCTGATGCTGCACCGGCTCGGGAGCGCGCATCGGCTCCGGCTGCTGCATCATCATCTCGGGCTTGGGCTCGGCGATGGGGGCGGGCGCCATGGCCATGCCCATACCGCCGGGGACCTTGCCCCGCAGACACTCCGCCAGCTTGGCGCGGAGCTCCTCGTTCTCCTGTATGAGACGGTCCAACTCGGACTCGACCTCATCGAGGAAAGCGTCTACCTCTTCCTCGTCGTAACCCGGCCGAAGGCGGGTCGTACTGAATTGCTTGTTCCGCACGTCGGCGGGCGTCAGCGGCATTTCGGTCTCCTTGGCGCGCTTGGAGTCTGTCCGGGGGGACGGTACCCGATCAACGAAGCGCGGACACGAGTTGGATCAAGACCAAGACCACAATGAACAGCACTGTGAAGCTTAGGTCAAAGGCCACCGTACCCAACCGGAGTGGTGGAATGAAACGGCGGAGGAACTTGAGAGGTGGGTCGGTCACCGTGTATATGGCTTCCGCCAGCACCAGGACGATGCCGGTGGGGCGCCACTGACGTGCGAACGCCTGTACTGTCTCGAAGATCATTCTGCCGATCAGCAGGATGAGATAGATGGACAGGATGAAGACCAAGATCCCGCTAACGATCCCCACGGTCCGTACCCGCCTCCACTCCGCTCTGCCGTCCACTGTCCCGTCGGGACCTGTCGGGCCGGTCACTGTTCATGGTGGAACTCTAGCTCTGGTTGAAGAATCCGCGTTCCGCGATTCGGGCCTTGTCCTCGGCGGTCACCTCGACATTGGCTGGGGACAACAGGAACACCTTGTTGGTAACACGTTCGATGCTGCCGTGTAGGCCAAAGACGAGACCTGCCGCGAAATCGACCAGCCGCTTGGCGTCGCTGTCAACCATCTCGGTCAGGTTCATGATGACCGGGGTGCCGTCGCGGAAGTGCTCGCCGATGGTCCGCGCCTCGTTGTACGTGCGGGGGTGGAGTGTGGTGATGCGCGCCAGATCGGTCGTGCGGCGCTCCAGGAGGGCCGTCGCGGGCCTCGGAGCGGGCACGCCGGGGTCGGTGTCGTCCTGGAGGTCGTGGACCGTGCCAGGGCGTTCGTCGCCCTCGCGGCGCGCGTCGTCGAACTCCTCGTACTCGTCGTCGGGGTAGCTGTCGTATCTCTCGTAGCGGTCGTCCTCAACAAGACCGAGGTAGACCGCCATCTTGCGCATCGCGCCGGCCATCGCTACTTCTTCCTCCGTCTTACGTCAGATGTGCCCGAGGGGCCAGCCCGACCGCCCTGAGCTCACCACCGTTCCACCGCTGTCCGGATACGCGGACGCCAAGGTCCACTTGAAGGGACATTACCTGACTAAGGGCTTCCTGCGACCGAGCAACGCCGTACCGACACGCAGGTGTGTCGCGCCGTTGGCGATCGCCTGGGACATGTCCCCGCTCATCCCCGCCGAGATGACACCCGCGCCCGGGTGGGCCTTGCGGACGGACCGCGCGATCTCCCTCAGCCTCGCGAACGCCCCGCCCGCCTCCTCGCCCAGCGGCGCGACCGCCATCACCCCGCCCAGCTCGAGCCCCTCGGCTCCGGCGACGGCGTCGGCCAGGGCCTCCACCTCAGCGGGTCTCGCCCCGCCCCGCCCGGGGTCGCCGTCGAGCGCGACCTGCACCAGGCAGGTGATCGTGCGTCCCGCCCCGGCCGCCTCCCTGCTCAGCGCGGTGACCAGGCGCGGGCGGTCGACCGAGTGGACGACGTCCGCGTAGCCGACCACCGAGCGGACCTTGTTGGTCTGCAGCTGGCCGACGAAGTGCCAGCGAAGGCCGAGCCCGGCGCACTCGCGCGCCTTGTCGGAGGCCTCCTGGTCGCGGTTCTCCCCGACGTCGGTGATCCCGAGTTCGGCCAGCAGCCGTACGTCGGAGGCGGGGTAGGTCTTGCTCACCGCGATGAGCGTCAGCTCCTCGCGGTGACGGCCGGAGGCCCGGCAGGCTTCGGCGATCTGCGCCTCGACCCGGGCCAGCCCGGCCGCGATCTCATCACGTCGTGTTGTTTCCGTCACATCTCCGCCGCTCGGACACTGGCAAACCGGCGGAGCCCATTCTTCCCGGCACGGCCGGGCGGTCCGTGGCCGCCCCCACCGTGAGAGATGTCACTTCAGGAAGTCGGGGACGTCCAGCTCCTCTTCCTGCTCCTCGAAGATCACCGGTCGGCGCCGGGCGGGGTCGGCGGCCCTGGCCGAGATCGGCGTCGGCTGCGAGGGCTCGGGAGCCGGGCGCGGGATCGACAGCGGGGGGGAGTGCGGCTCCTCCGCGCGCTGCGGCTCGGCGTGCTCCGCCGGGGGCTGCGCCTGCTGGACCGGGTAGATCTGCTGCGGCTGGGGCGCCGGCTCCGCCTGCGGGCCGGAGACCGGCCGCACCGGCGGGGGCGGCGCGTGCTCCACCCTGGGCTCGGGGCGGGGCTCGGCCTTGACCGTGGGCGCCAGCGGGCGGACCGGGGGTGCCGCCGAGGGCGGCTGGGCCGGGCGCGAGACGGGCTGCGGGCGGGCGGCCGGCTGCGAGAGCGGCTTGGGCTCGGGAGCGGGCTCGTCGAACCCGGCCGCGATCACGGTGACGCGCACCTCGTCGCCGAGGGCGTCGTCGATGACCGTACCGAAGATGATGTTGGCGTCCGGCGCGGCGGCGGTGGAGACCAGCTGGGCCGCCTCGTTGATCTCGAACAGGCCGAGGTCGGAGCCGCCGGCGATCGACAGCAGCACGCCGTGCGCGCCGTCGATGCTGGCCTCCAGCAGCGGGCTGGAGACGGCCATCTCGGCCGCCGCGACCGAGCGGTCGTCGCCGCGCGCGTGGCCGATCCCCATCAGGGCGGAGCCCGCCCCGGACATGACCGACTTCACGTCGGCGAAGTCGAGGTTGATCAGGCCGGGCGTGGTGATCAGGTCGGTGATGCCCTGGACACCGGAGAGCAGCACCTGGTCGGCCGCCTTGAAGGCGTCCAGCACGCTCACCTGCCGGTCGGAGATCGACAGCAGCCGGTCGTTCGGGATCACGATGAGGGTGTCGACCTCCTCGCGGAGGGTCTCGATGCCGGCGTCGGCCTGCATCGCCCTGCGCCGCCCCTCGAAGCTGAAGGGCCGGGTCACCACACCGATGGTCAGCGCGCCCAGCGTGCGGGCGATGTTGGCCACCACCGGGGCGCCGCCGGTGCCCGTACCGCCGCCCTCACCGGCCGTGACGAAAACCATGTCGGCCCCCTTGAGGACCTCCTCGATCTCCTCGCGGTGGTCCTCGGCCGCCTTGCGCCCGACTTCGGGATTGGCTCCCGCGCCGAGGCCGCGGGTGAGCTCGCGCCCGACGTCGAGCTTGACGTCGGCGTCACTCATCAGCAGCGCCTGGGCGTCGGTATTGATGGCGATGAACTCGACGCCCTTGAGTCCCTCCTCGATCATCCGGTTGACGGCGTTGACTCCGCCTCCGCCGATTCCTACAACCTTGATGACCGCGAGGTAGTTCTGCGGTGCTGCCACGACGAGGGGCCTTTCCGCTCGTTGACTTGCAATTTCATGCGGCACGGGGCCGTGCCGTCGTTTCCAAAACCCTCACCCTCAAGTTGAGATTTAGCTTTATGTCAACCTGAGGAGTGATACGGACAGTAGGAGTTGCGCTCCTGGCGGGTCAACTAACCGCGCCGCAGCGCGTCCAGCGTGTCGCGGGCCGCCCTTTTCCGGGAACCTTCCGGGAACGCCCGCCATCCGATGAGATCACCTGACCGTCACGACGTCAGGCGAACTGACGTCATAGGTGTCGGCCGGACGCTTGAGCAGCGTAACAAGGATCCGCGCCTTGTCGGCGGGACGGTCGCCGCCGCCCCACACGATCGCGCGGCCGTCCTTGAGGCGCAGCGAGACCGTCTCCGCCGACGGCGCGAGCACCTCCGCGACCTTGCGGGCGAGATTGGCCGGCAGCGCGGTGATGACGCCGAGCGCCGCCGCGGTCGCCGGATCCGCGGGCCCCGGCCGGGACACCCGCAGCACGGGCAGCGCCGGGGGCGCGACGTCCCTGAGCTCGGTGACCATCCCGTGGCGGTCCATCAGCGCGGACCTCTCACCGACCGGCACCACCGCCACCGGCTCGCGCTCCACGACCTCGACGCGCAGGGTGCTCGGCCAGGCGCGGCTGACCGTCACCGACTCGACCTGCGGGATCCTGCCGACCCTGCCCTCGACCTCGGCGACGTCGACGGTGGCCAGGGGCATGTCCGCGGCCACCCCCGCGGCCTGGCGTATCTGCTCCGCGGACAGGCCCGCGTTGCCGGCCACCTGGATCTCCCGCACCCCGAGCACCGGGGAGAAGAACACCAGCCACGCGGCGATGCCCACCACCCCCACGGTGAGCAGGGCCAGGAAGGCCGACCGCCACACCCCGTTCATCGCCACTCCCCCTCCGGCGACCCGCGCCCGCCGACGTGGGTCACCGCGCGGCCAGCTCCGCCACGATCCTGGGGCCCAGCTCCGTCACGTCGCCCGCGCCCATGGTCAGGACGATGTCACCGGGCCTGGCCCGGCCCGCCACCAGTGCCGGGACGCTGTCGCGGTGGGGGACGTAGGCCACCCGCTCCGCGGGCAGCGGCACCTTGCCCGCCACCAGCGCCCCCGACACGCCGGGCTCGGGGTCCTCGCGGGCCCCGTAGACGTCCAGGACGACGGCCTCGTCGGCCAGCCCCAGCGCGGCGCCGAACTCGTCGGCGAAGAAGCGCGTGCGCGAGTACAGGTGCGGTTGGAAGACCGCGATGACCCTGCCGTCCCCTGAGAAGGACGCCACCACGTCCCGCGCCGCGCGCAGGTCGGCGGCGAGCTCGGTCGGGTGGTGGGCGTAGCTGTCGAAGACCGCCACCCCGCCCGCCTCGCCCTTGGCCTCGAAGCGGCGCTTGGCGCCGGTGAAGGCCGCCAGGCCGTCGCGGATCTCGTCGAAGGAGACGCCCAGCTCCCCCGCCACGGCGATGGCCGAGGCGGCGTTGAGCGCGTTGTGGCGGCCGGGCACCGCGAGCCTGACCTCCCCGCGCCCGGCGATCGTGAAGGTGATGCCCAGCCCCTCGGGAACGATCCCGCTCACCCGCAGGTCGGCGTCCTCCGCCTCGCCGTACGTGATCACCTTCAGCCCGCGGGCGCGGGCGATCGGGACCAGCGCGGCCGAGCCGGGGTCGTCGGCGCAGACCACCATGGTGCCGGTGACGCGCTCGACGAACCTGGCGAAGCTGTCGTGGACCGCGCGCGGGTCGCCGTAGTTGTCCAGATGGTCGGGCTCGACGTTGGTCACCACGGCGATGTCGGGGGCCAGCATCAGGAAGGAGCCGTCGCTCTCGTCGGCCTCGGCGACGAACACCCCGCCCGAGCCCTCGTCGGCGCCCAGGCCCGTCGTCACCAGCTGCCCGCCCACGCAGTACGAGGGGTCGGTGCCGCACTTCTGCAGCGCCACGGTGAGCATCGAGGTCGTGGTGGTCTTGCCGTGGGTGCCGGCGATCGCGACGCCGGTCTTGCCCGCCATGACGGAGGCGAGCGCCGCGGCCCTGGGGATGACCCGCAGTCCCTGGCGCAGCGCCTCGCCCAGCTCGGGGTTGGAGTCGCGGATCGCGGTGGAGACCACCACGGTGTCGACGTGCTTGACGTGCGAGGCGGCGTGGCCGATGTTGACCCTCGCCCCCAGGTCGCGCAGCTCCGTCACCATGTCCGACCCTCGCGCGTCGCTGCCGGAGACCGGCACGCCCCGCTTGAGCAGGATGCGCGCGATCCCGGACATCCCGGAACCACCGATCCCGATGAAGTGCACCCGTCCCAGGTCACCGGCCGCGACCGGATCCACCAGCTTGACCAGGCTCATCGGCCGCCCACCCCTCCTCGTTCGCCGCGCGGGGGCGTCCGCCCCGCGTCAGGCCGTCGTCCGTCTCCGGCGGGCTCGCGCTCGCCGCGCGAGATCCCCTTCGTGCTCATTCAGCCCCTCCCCCGCGCCGCGATCTGCAGCACCCTGCGCGCCAGCGTCACGTCGGCGTCCTTCCTGCCCATCCTGGAGGCCGCCTCGGACATGGTGACCACGCGCTCGGGGTCGGACAGGATGGGCAGCACGTTCCGGACGATCCAGTCCGCCGACAGCTCCGAGTCGTCGATCATCAGACCGCCGCCGCCCTGCACGATCGGGGTGGCGTTGAGCCGCTGCTCGCCGTTGCCGTGCGGCAGCGGGATGTACGCGGCCGGCAGGCCCACGGCCGTCATCTCGGCGCAGGTCATCGCGCCGCCGCGGCACAGGGCGAAGTCGGCCGCCGCGTAGGCCAGGTCCATCCGGTCGACGTACTGCAGCACGACGTACTGCGGGTCGCCCGGCGGCGGCTCCTCCTCCAGGGTGTTCTTCGGGCCGATGACGTGCAGCACCTGCACCCCGGCCCCGCGCAGCGCGGGGGCGGCGGCCAGGGCCGCCCGGTTGAGCGAGCGGGCCCCCTGGGAGCCGCCGGTGACCAGCAGCGTGGGCAGGTCGGCCTCCAGGCCGAACCAGGACCGGGCCTTGTCGCCCATGGACAGCCGGTCCAGGTTGACGATCTCCCTGCGGAGCGGGATCCCGATGTGCTCGGCGCGGCTCAGGGGGGTGTCCGGGTGGCCGGTGAAGACGTGCTCGGTGAGGCGCGCGCCCAGCCGGTTGGCAAGGCCCGGGCGCGGGTTGGCCTCGTGCACCACGATCGGCACGTTGCGCCGCCGCGCCGCGAGGTAGGCGGGGGTCGCGACATAGCCGCCGAAGCCGACCAGGACGTCGGCCCGGACGTGGTCCATGATGCCGGCGGCCGCGTTGATGGCGCCCGCCAGGCGTCCGGGCACGCTGAGCAGCTGGGGCGTCAGGGACCGGGGCAGCGGCACCGCGGGCACCAGTTGCAGGTCGTACCCCCGGGCGGGCACCAGCCTGGTCTCCAGGCCGCGCTCGGTGCCGAGGCAGGTGATCCCGATGTTCGGGTCGAGTTGGCGCAACGCGTCGGCCAGAGCCAGCGCCGGTTCGATATGACCGGCCGTCCCGCCACCGGCGAGGACCACCCTCATGTCGGTCCTTTCGCTTATCGTCTTCCGCGGCCCGGCCGTCGTATCCGGGCCGGACCACCCAGGCCAAGCCAGCTTAGGCCCCGCGCCACCGGTCCGGGGCCATGGGCCGCGAGAGCCTCGCGGGCGCCGGGCTCGTGCTTGGCGAACGACAGGAGCATGCCGAGGGCGGCGAGGGTGGGCAGCAGGGCCGATCCGCCGTAGGAGACCAGCGGCAACGGGATGCCGGTGATGGGCAGCACGCCGATGACCGCGCCGATGTTGACGATCGCCTGGCCCACGATCCAGGCGACCGCGGCGGCGGAGGCGAGCCTGACGAACGGGTCCTTGACCCGGGTGGCCACCCGCAGCCCCGCGTAGCCCAGCAGCCCGAACAGGGCCACCACGACGAGCGTGCCCATCAGGCCGAGCTCCTCGCCGAGGATGGAGAAGATGAAGTCGCTCTCGGCGTGCGGGATCCAGCTCCACTTCTGCCTGCTGGAGCCCAGGCCCAGCCCGAACCAGCCGCCGCTGCCGATGGCGATCTGTCCCTGCACGGCCTGGAAGCCCGAGCCCTGGGCGTTGCCCCACGGGTCGAGCCACCCCGCGATCCGCGCCGAGCGGTATCCCTCCGTGCTGATCATGACGATGGTCGCGAGCGTCGCCACCGCGAGGATCCCGCCGAACAGCTTCAGCGGCGCCCCCACCACCCACAGCAGCGCCAGGAAGATCAGCATCAGCACCAGCGTGGTGCCCAGGTCGCTGCCCAGCATGACCATGACGGCCAGGATCGCGGTGCCCGGCATCAGCGGGATGAACAGGCTGCGCCACTCGATCATGCCGTTGCGCGCCTTGCGCGCCAGCAGGTCGGCGCCCCAGAGCATCAGGCCGAGCTTGGCGGGCTCGGACGGCTGCAGGTAGATGGGGCCGAGGTCGATCCAGCGCTGGGCGCCGAGCTGGGAGGTGCCGACGAACAGCACCAGCACCAGCCCGAGGATCGACAGCGCCATCAGCGGGTATCCGGCGAGCCTGAAGAACCTCGGCGGCAGCTGCGCGCAGATCCACATCAGCGGGAGGCCGAGCGCGGCCGAGATCGACTGCTTGAAGAACCAGTAGAAGGGGTCGCCCATCTCCTGGAGCGCCTCGATGCTGGAGGCCGACAGCACCATCATCAGGCCGAGCGTGAGCAGCAGCGCGCTGCACCCCAGGATCAGGTAGTACGAGGTCAGCGGCCGGTTGAGCAGCTCGCGAAAGGCGAGCAGGTGCTCGCGGAACCCGTCGGGACGCGCGGGCGCGCCCTCCCGCGCGGGCGCGTCCTTGCGGGCGGGCGCGCCCTCGTGGGTCGTCGCGCTCACGCCGCTCCCCCGTCGTGCCCCTCGGCGAGACGGTGCACGGCCCGGGCGAACGCCTCCCCTCGGGCGGGGTAACCGGCGAACATGTCCAGAGAGGCGCCGGCCGGGGCCAGCAGCACGGTGTCTCCGGGGGCGGCGAGCCTGGCGGCTTCGGTGACGACACGGTCCATGACCCCAGTGTCTTGCCCCGCGACCTCCACCACCGGAACATTCCCGGCGTGTCGCGCCAGAGCCTCGCGAATTCGCTCGCGGTCGGCGCCCAGGAGCACCGCGCCGCGCAGGCGGGGCGCGGCGCGGCGCACCAGCTCGCCGACGTCGGCGCCCTTGAGCTGCCCTCCGGCGACCCAGACGATCGACGGGTAGGCGGCCAGCGAGGCGGCGGCGGCGTGCGGGTTGGTGGCCTTGGAGTCGTCCACGTAGTCGACCTCGGCGACCCTGGCCACGTGCGCGATCCGGTGGGGGTCGGGCACGAAGTCCAGCAGCCCTTGGCGCACGGCGGCGGCGGGCACCCCGTAGGCCCTGGCCAGCGCGGCGGCGGCGAGCGCGTTGGACACGTTGTGCGGGGCGAACGGGCGGACGTCGGCGAGCGAGGCGAGCTCCTCTGCGTTGCGCTCGGGGTCGGCCACGAACGCCCGGTCCACCAGCAGGTCCTCGACCACGCCCAGCTGGCCCGGCCGGGGGACCCCGAGGGTGAAGCCCACGCTCCGCACCGCACCGGCGCTCCCGTACGGCGCGGCCAGGCGGGACGCCCACTCGTCGTCGGCGTTGTGCACGACCGTCCCGGCCCTGGCGAAGATGTCGCCCTTGACGCGGGCGTACTCCTCCATGGAGCCGTGCCAGTCGAGGTGGTCGGGCGCCACGTTGAGCACCGCGGCCGCGTACGGGGCGATGCCGGGCGCGCGGTGCAGCTGGAAGCTGGACAGCTCCACCGCCAGCACGTCCGAGGGCCCGGTCACGGCCTCCACCACGGGGGTGCCGACGTTGCCGACGGCGAGCGCCCGGTGGCCCGCGGCCAGGAGCATCGAGGTGAGCATGCGCACCGCGGTGGTCTTGCCGTTGGTGCCGGTCAGCGCCAGCCAGGGGGCGGCGCCCTCGGGGCGGAGCCGCCAGGCCAGCTCGACCTCGCCGATCACCTCGATCCCGGCCGCCGCCGCGGCGGCGAGCAGCGGGTGGTGCGGCGGCCAGCCCGTGGTGACGATCAGGGAGGTGCCCGCGGGAGGTTCGGCGGGCTCGCCGAAGCGGACCTCGACGCCGAGCGCGGCCAGCTCGGCGGCGACCGCCCTGGCCCGCTCGCCGTCCCGGCCCTCCAGGACGACGACCTCCTCGCCGCGCCCGGCCATCGTGCGGGCGACGGCGGTGCCCGAGACCCCCAGTCCCGCGACGCAGATCACGCGCCCTCCCCCGCCGCGCCCGCCCGCCCCGTCGAACCGTTCACAGCCTGGGCATCCATTCCACGTAGAAGATTCCCAGCCCGCCGGCGGCGCACAGGGCGGCGATCAGCCAGAAGCGGACCACGATGGTCGTCTCGGCCCAGCCCTTCAGCTCGAAGTGGTGCTGGAGCGGGGCCATCCTGAAGACCCGTTTACCGGTCAGCTTGAAGGACCCGACCTGGATGATCACCGACATGGTGATCAGCACGCACATCCCGGCGAGGATGATCAGCAGGAGCTGGGTCCTGGTGGTGATGGCCAGCCCGGCGAGCACGCCGCCCAGGGCCAGCGAGCCGGTGTCGCCCATGAAGATCTTCGCGGGCGGTGCGTTCCACCACAGGAACCCGACCAGCGCGCCGAGCACCGCCGCGGCGACCACGGCCAGGTCCAGCGGGTCGCGGACCCAGTAGCAGTTGGGCCCGAGCTGGGTGGTGCAGCTGTTGCGCAGCTGCCAGTTGCCGATCAGCACGTACGAGGCCAGCACCACGCCGGTGGCGCCGCTGGCCAGGCCGTCGAGGCCGTCGGTGAGGTTCACCGCGTTGGAGAACCCGACGATCATGATCAGCACCCAGATCGTGAACCCGATGAGGCCGATGGAGGGGCCGAAGTCCCGCAGGAACGACAGGCGCGTCTCGGCCGGGGTGATCAGGTAGGCGTTGGGGAAGCGGGTCACCAGGACCGCGAAGACCGCGCCGACGATGAGCTGGCCCAGCGCCTTGGCGCCGCTGCGCAGGCCGAGGCTGCGCTGCTTGTAGATCTTGATGAAGTCGTCGAGGAAGCCGACCGCGCCCAGTCCCGTCATCAGGAACAGCACGAGGACGGCGGAGACCGTGGGGGGCGTGAAGCTGTACAGGTGGGCGCAGGCGAAGCCGACCAGCGCGGCGATCACGATCACGGTGCCGCCCATGGTGGGGGTGCCGCGCTTGTCGTGGTGGCCGGAGGGGCCCTCCTCCCGGATGCTCTGCCCGTAGCCACGCCGGGAGAACAGGCGGATCGCGAGCGGCGTGCCCAGCATGGACAGCAGCAGGCTGACCGCGGCCGCGACGAGGATCTCCCTCATCGGCGGTCACCTCCGAGCAGCGCCGCGGCCACGCGTTCGAGGCCCGCGGCGCGCGGTCCCTTGACCAGCACGACGTCGCCGGGCGCCAGCAGCGCCGACAGCTCCGCGCTCGCCTGGGCCGCGTCGGCGGCGTGCGAGACCCGGGTGGCGGCCTGAGCCCCGCCGCCGGTCGCGTAGGACTCAGGGGCCTCCCCGAACGCCGCGACGGGCGAGAGGCGGCCGGGCGGCTCGCCCGTGCCGTCGCCCGGCGGTCCGTGGAGCGCCGCCCCGTGCGCGGGGACGGCGGGAACGGCGGGAACGGCGGGGACAGCGGGGACAGCGAGGGCACCGGCCTGCACGGCGGCCCTGGCCCCGGCCAGGACCGGGTCGGCGTCGGGGCCGACGACGAACAGGCCCGCGAGGCCCGCGCCCCCGGCCAGGCGTCCCAGCCCCTCGTTGAGCGCGACGCTCTCGTCGCCCAGCTCGCGCAGGGCGGCGACGACCGCGAAGCGGCGGCGGTCGCCCGCGAGGGCGTCCAGGGCGCCGAAGGCGGCCCGCATGGAGTCGGGGTTGGCGTTGTAGGCGTCGTTGATCACGGTCACGCCGTCGGCGCGGTCGGTGACCTCCATCCGCCAGCGGCTGCGCGGCTCGGCCTCCGACAGCTCCTCGGCGATGGTGGCGACCGGCAGGCCGAGCTCGTAGGCGGCCGCGGCGGCGGCGAGCGCGTTCTCCACCGCGTGCTCGCCGTACAGGCGCAGGGCCACCGGGGCGGCGCCCGAGGGGGTGCGCAGCGTGAAGGAGGCGCGTCCGCGCTCGTCGACGGTGACGTTCTCGGCCCGCACGGTCACGCCCTCGCTCCGGCCGTACCAGGTGACGCGGGCGCCGGTGCGCCGCGCCATGGCGGCCACCAGCGGGTCGTCGGCGTTGAGCACGGCCACGCCCTCGGCGGGCAGCGCCTCGACCAGCTCGCCCTTGGCCCTGGCGATCTCCTCCTTGCCGCCGAAGACGCCCAGGTGGGCGGTGCCGACGTTGAGGACCACGCCGATCCTCGGCGGGGCGACGCGGGTCAGGTGGGTGATGTGGCCCGCGCTCCTCGCGCCGAGTTCCAGCACCAGGTAGCGGGTGTCCTCGCCGGACCTCAGCACGGTCAGCGGGTGGCCGATCTCGTTGTTGAACGAGCCGGCCGTGGCGACCGTCGGGCCGATCCTGGCGGTGAGCCTGGCGAGCAGGTCCTTGGTGGTGGTCTTGCCCGCGGAGCCGGTGAGGCCGATGACCGTGGTCGCCGGCAGGGCCGCGCAGACCGCGGTGGCCAGGACCGTCATGGCGGCCACGGTGTCGCCGACGATGACGGCGGGGGCGTCGACGGGCCGGGAGGCCAGCACGGCGACCGCCCCGGCCGCGACGGCCTGGGCGGCGAAGTCGTGCCCGTCGACCCGTTCACCCTTGATCGCGACGAAGAGCGACCCCGGTTCGACGGCGCGGGAGTCGGTGACGACCGGGCCGCGCACCACCGCGCGTGGGTCGGCCATGCCCGCGAGGGCCCCCGAGGTGATCTCGGCGATCCTGGCCAGCGGCAACGGGATCATGATGCGTCTTCCCTACTCTCCATACGTGCTTCGGCGCCCGGTGCGGTCCCTGCGCCTGACGATCGCGTCGGCCACGACCTGCCTGTCGTCGAAGGGAAGCACCCGGTCGCCGACGTACTGACCCTGCTCGTGGCCCTTGCCGGCCACGACGACGACGTCACCGGGGTCCGCCTGGCCGATGGCCAGGTCGATGGCCGCGGCGCGGTCCGGCTCAATGATCACATGTGCGCGCCCGTCCTGGGACACGCCGAGAACTCCGTCCATCATCTCCGCGAGGATCCGCAGGGGGTCCTCAGAGCGGGGGTTGTCGCTGGTGAGAATAGCCACATCTGCCAGTCTTGCGGCGGCTTCTCCCATCATTGGGCGTTTACCACGGTCACGGTCACCCCCGCAGCCGAGCACGACGATGAGCCTGCCGTCGGTGATCTCGCGCAGCGAGCGCAGGACCGACTCGACCGCGCCGGGCTTGTGCGAGTAGTCGACGATGGCCTGGAAGTCCTCGCCGCCGGGCACCCGCTCCATCCGGCCGGGAACCCCCGCCAGCGTACCGACGCCCGCCACCGCGGCCCGCAGCGGCACACCCGCCTCCACCAGCGCGACGATCGCGCCCAGGGCGTTGGCCACGTTGAAGGGGCCGGGCAGCGCGACCGACGCGGCCTCCTCGACGCCTCCGGGGCCCACGACCGTGAAGGTGCTGCCCTCGGGGCCCAGGCGCACGTCCACGGCCCGCCAGTCGGCCTCGATGGCGCCCTCGGCGGAGAAGGTGGTCATCGGGATCTTCGCGATGACACGGAGCTCGCGCCCGTGGGCGTCGTCGATGTTGACGACCCCCACGCGGCTCATCTCGGGCGTGAACAGCCGGGCCTTCGTCGCGAAGTAGTCGTCGAGGTCGCGGTGGAAGTCGAGGTGGTCCTGGGACAGGTTGGTGAACAGCGACACGTCGTAGAACACCCCGTCGACCCGGCCGAGCGCCAGCGCGTGGCTGGAGACCTCCATGGCGGCGGCGGTGACGCCCCGCTCGCGCATCAGGGCGAACAGGCCCTGCAGGTCGCTGGCCTCCGGCGTGGTGAGCTTCGGCGTGAAGCGCAGGTCACCGACGTGGATCTCCACGCCCCCGACGAGCCCGGGGTTGTGCCCGGCGGCCCGCAGACCGGCCTCCAGCATGAAGCTGACCGTGGACTTGCCGCTGGTGCCGGTGACCCCGACGACCATCACGTCCGCCACCGGATTGCCGTACACCCAGGCGGAGACCTGCCCGAGCAGACCGCGCGGATTCGGCACGACGAGGACCGGCAGGCCGGTCGCGACCGCGGCCCGCCTGCCCGCCTCGTCGGTCAGGATCGCGCTGGCACCCGCGGCGAGGGCCTGGGCGGAGAAGTCGGCCCCGTGGGCCGTGGCCCCCGGCAGCGCGACGTAGAGATCTCCCCGGCACACCTGGCGCGAGTCGATGGTGATTCCGGACACCGCGGCCAGCGGGGCTCGCGAGGTGCCCGAGGGCGCGCCGATCAGGCTCGCCAGCCCCGAGAGCGGTCGGGGTGAACTGGTTGAGGGTCGCATTGACGACGGGGGATGCACGGCGAGAGCGTACCTTCACTCGTCACTCTCCGGCGCGTATCCGCACCGGGGAGGGCCTGGTTCCGGTCGGCGGGATCTTCCCGCTCTTCAACGCGAACGTCATCACCTTCTTGAAGACCGGAGCGGCGATCTCCCCACCGTAGTGGCCCTCCTGGGGGTCCTGGAGGACCGCCAGGACGACCAGCCGCGGCTTGTCCGCGGGGGCGAAACCAACAAATGTCGCGGTGTATCCGCAATAGCCCTGACATCTGGTGTCGTAGCGCATCGCGGTCCCCGTCTTGCCCGCCACCCGGTAGCCGTCGATCGCGGCGAGGTTGCCGGTGCCCTCCTCGCTCACCGCGGCCTCCAGCATGGTGGCCACCTCCCGCGCCGTACGCTCGCCGACCACCCGGGTCTGCTTGCCCGGCGGGGACGGCGTGAACGCCCCGTTCTCCCCGGTGGTTCCGGCCACGACCTGCGGGGTGACGCGCACCCCGCCGTTGGCGATGGTCTGGTAGACGCTCGCCGTCTGCAGCGCCGTCACCGAGACCCCCTGGCCGTACGCGATCGTGCAGCGCTGGCTGCCCGACCAGTCCTTCCAGTCGGGCAGGAGCCCGGCCTCCTCCCCCGGCAGCCCGGTGCCGGGCTTCGCGCCGAACCCGAACCGCTGGAGCATCGAGTGGAGCTTCTCGTCGCCGATCTTCTGGGTGGCGAGGATCGTGCCCACGTTGCTGGAGGTCGCCACGATGCCCGAGAAGGTCAGGCGCTCGGTGGGGTGGGGGTGGGAGTCCTTCAGCACCCGGTCGGCGCACCTGATCTCGTCGGCGACCGTGAACAGGCTCTCCGGCCGCACGGCTCCCGACTCCAGGGCCGCCGCGGCGGTGATGACCTTGTTGGTGCTGCCCGGCTCGAACACGTCGGTGACCGACCGGTTGACCCGGTCGGCGCCGGGGGCGTTCATCCAGTTCTTCAGGTCGAGCTCGGGCGCGTTGGCCATGGCGATCACCCGGCCGGTCCGCACGTCCATCACGATGGCGCTGCCGGTGCGCGCCCCGGTCGCCTTCACCTGCTCGCCGATCGCCTTCTGCGCGGCCCACTGGACGTCGCGGTCGATGGTGAGCCGCACGTCCCTGCCCTCGACGGGCGCCCGGACGGTGCTGCGGGTCATCGGGATGCGCTGCCCCCTGGCGCCCGTCTCGATGATCTGCTCGCCGTCGCGGCCCGCGAGCAGCTTGTCGTAGGTGCTCTCCAGCCCGGCCAGCCCGGTGCCGTCGGTGCCGACGAAACCCAGCAGGGTTCCCGCCAGGTCACCGCCCGGGTAGTCGCGCCGGTAGCGGTGCTTGCTGCCGACGCCCTTGAGGTCGTACGCCATGATCCGCTGGGCGAGCGCCGGGTCGACGGCCGAGGCGAGCTGCTGGTAGTGGCTGGTGCTCTGGGCCAGCTTGGCGACGATCGGCTCCTTGGGCGTGCCCAGCTCCTTGGCCAGGACCGTAGCCACCCGGTCGCGCTGGGAGGCGGAGACCTCGGAGGGGTCCACGAAGATCTCGCGGGCCTCCAGGGTCAGCGCGAGCTCGTGGCCGTTGACGTCGGTGATCGCCCCTCGCCTGGCGGGCAGCTTCTCGCCCTGCACGCGCTGCTTGGCCGCCTCCGCCGTGTAGACCTTCGAGTCGAGGCCCTGGAGCTGGATGAGCCGCCCCGCGAAGATGGACAGCACGAAGGTCATCGCCATCAGGCCGATGCCGATGCGCCTGCGGGGGTTGCCCAGGCGCAGCACCGCGGACGGGCGCGCCGGAGGCCGCGGCGGCCTGCCGCCGGCACCACCACCGCCGCGCGTCACCGTGCGGGTGTGCTCGTGGTCACCGGGGCGGTCGCCCCCGCGCCTCGGCACGGACCGTACCCAGCCCAGCGGGTCCGGCGGCCCCTCCGGCCGCGGGGACCGCACCGGCCCGCGCGGGGCCTCGGGGCCCGGCGGCCTGCCGGGCCGGGGGGCGGAGGTCCTGCCCGGCGTCTCGGGGCGGGCGGGCCTGCCCGGAGCCCCGTGGGAGCCGGGAACACCGCTCCTGCCGTCCGGGCGCGCGGTCCTGCCCGGCCCGTCGGAGGCGGACGGTCGCGCGCCGGGACCGGACCTGCCCGCGGGACCCGGCCTGCCCGGGGCCCCGGACCTGCCGGACGGGCCGGCGGCCGGCGGCCTCGCCGAGGAGCCCGGCCTAGCCGGTTTATCGTATTTGTCAGATCTGTCGGACCTGCCGGCCCCTCCCGGCGCCGGGGGCCTCCCGGACGAGCCGGCCCTGCCGGAACCGCCGGAGCCCGACGCCCTGCCGGAACCGCCCTGGGCGGGCGGCCTCCCGGCCGGACCGGGCCTGCCGGTCCCCTTGCCGGGACCGTCGGCGGGGGACGGTCGCCCCCTGTCGGACCCCTGCCCCCTGGCGGGAGAGCCTCCCCTGCCGGAGGCGGCGGACGGCCTGCCCTGGGAGCCCGGCCCATCGGGGGAACCCGCGCGGCCGGAGCCGGACGGCCTGCCCGGCGCACCGGACCTGCCCGTCCCGTCGGCCTTGCGCGCCGCGCCGGAGGAACCCGCGCGGCCGGAACCGCCGGAGGAGCCGGAACCGGCCGGCCTGCCCGGCGAACCGGGGGCCGGGGACCTGCGCGGGGAGGCGGGCCCCTGGGGGCCGCCGGGCACGCCGGGAGCACCGGTGTCCCCGGACGCTGCCGGCCTCCCCGGTCTCCCCTGCCTGCCCGGAACCTCCGGTGAACCGTCCGGCCCGGCCGTACGGCCGGGGCCGCCGGGAGCGCGGCGGCCCGAACCTCCGGACGGCCCCCCGGCGGAACCACCGCGGCCCTGTCCGGGGCCCTGTCCGGGGCCTGGGCCGCCGGTCTGGCCGCCGCTCTCCCTCACTGGCCCGTGCCCGGCACTCGCTCCTGCCCCGCGGGCGTCCGGACGTCACCGGCGACACCGGCGGAGGGCTTGTCGGGGTCGATGACGTGCATCCTGTCCCAGTCGGACCCCAGCCCCTGGAGCTCGTTCCTCCTCGCGACCGCCTCGGGCATCTCCTGCCGCATGATGGCGCTCTCCTTGCTCTCCTTCGCGATGCGCAGGCCGTTGATCTCGTTGCGCAGCCCGTTGGCCCTGAAGGAGTCCTTGGCGAGCACGGCGTTCAGCAGCAGCAGGCTGACCAGGCCGCCGCAGAGCAGGCCGACCACGAGCAGCAGGAAGGGAGCCCTCGGCGGCCGGGCGCGACGGGGCGCGGAGCCCCCGGGGGCCCCAGATGCCGCAGCCTTGACCCGCGCGGCCGGAGCGGCGGCGGGCGCAGGCCTGGCAGGCCTGGTCCCGTACCCCTGCGGCACCGCGCGGGGGACGCGCACAGGGCGCGCGCCGCGGCTGGGCGCGGCGCGTCGGACGTCTGTCTCACTCCTCGTCAACTGCCTCACGGATCCTCTCTGCCGCCCGACACCGGGCGGAGGCCGCCCGCGGGTTGCGGGCCACCTCCTCTTCGCTCGGAAGCTCGGCTCCCCTTGTCAGGAGCGCGAACCGCGGCTGGTGAGCCGGCAGCGGGACGGGGAGTCCGGCGGGGCCGGTGTCCCTGGTCCGCGCGGTGATGACCTGCTTCGTCAGCCGGTCCTCAAGGGAGTGGTACGCGAGCACGACGACGCGCCCGCCCAGCGTCAATGCGTCGAGCGCGGCCGGGAGCGCGCGTTCCAGCGCTGTCAACTCCGCGTTCACCTCGATCCGCAACGCCTGAAAAGTCCTTTTGGCGGGGTTTCCCCCGGTCCTGCGAGTAGCGGCCGGGATCGCCGTCCTGACGATCTCCGCAAGCCGCTTGGTAGACGTTATGGCCTCTCTGGCCCTTTCCTTGATGATTAAGTGCGCGACACGCGGGGCGAATCGTTCTTCTCCGTAATCCCGCAGGATCCGGATGAGCGCGGCGGCCGGGTAGGTGTTGACGACGACCTCGGCCGTCAGCTCCTCGTCGCGGTCCATCCGCATGTCCAGCGGCGCGTCGTAGGAGTAGGCGAAACCGCGCTCGGCCTCGTCCAGCTGCGGGGAGGAGACGCCCAGGTCGAACAGCGCGGCGTCGACGCGGGGACGGCCCGCCTCGGCCAGCACCTCGGGAAGCTCGTCGGAGACCGCGCGGACCAGCGTGATCCGGTCGGCGTACGGGGCGAGCCTGGCGGTGGAGCGCTCGATGGCGGTGGGATCGCGGTCGATCCCGATCAGGTGGAGCGAGGGATGCGCGGCGAGCAGCGCCTCGGCGTGGCCGCCGAGGCCGAGGTTAGCGTCGACGAGGACGGGGGCGGGGCGGGCCAGCGCCGGAGCGAGCAACTCCAGCACCCGGTCGAGCATGACGGGGACGTGACCCCCAGGCGTTTGGAGATCATGGTTGTGGTTCTCGGCGCGCATGAAGCGC
Source organism: Streptosporangium nanhuense (assembly GCF_059358815.1). Lineage (NCBI taxonomy): Bacteria > Bacillati > Actinomycetota > Actinomycetes > Streptosporangiales > Streptosporangiaceae > Streptosporangium > Streptosporangium nanhuense. The sequence goes on along the minus strand of NZ_JCADBG010000002.1, from coordinate 365,005 downwards.
AACCCCCCTCTTTCCCGCCTCGTCCCGTGGACGCGCGGCGGACGCTCACCGGTGTCTTGAAAACTGGCCCCCACCCTCGGGGCCGTCCGGCCAGGTCCCCATCCGCACCCGCGTGTCCGCCTGTCACCTGACACCGGGGAAGGTGCATCAGCTGACGGGCAGGTGGTTGCGGGTGGAGACCTCGCCGAACGACGTTTTACCGATGAGTCGACCGTGGAGTCACAGAATCCCTGGCAGCACCTCCTCCGACAGATCGGCAAAAGCCTGCTCTTGGTCGGCCAGATAGGCGCTCCAGGCGTCAGCGGCCCAGATCTCCAGCCGGGTGTTGGCCCCGATGACCACGCAGTCGCGGCGCAGGCTGGCGTACTCGCGCAGAGCCTGCGGCACGGTGATCCGGCCCTGTTTGTCGGCGACCTCGTCGGACGCGCTGGCGAAGAGGACGCGGCTGTAGTCACGGACCGCCTTGGCGGTGACCGGCGCGGTGCGCAGAGCCTCGGTTATGCGCTGGAACTCCTCTACGGGAAAGACGTAGAGGCAGCGCTCCTGGCCTTTGGTGATCACCAGACCCTCCGCCAGCTCCTCGCGGTACTTCGCCGGCAGGAACAGCCGTCCCTTGTCATCGAGACGCGGGTGGTGGGTGCCGAGGAACACCGGCCTCACCTCCCGTGCCCAGCGGAGCGCCAGGCGTCGCAGCCCTGCCCTCCACTGCGCACCACCATACTCCACTTCTCTCCACCGTCAACTGATTCCGTGCCACTTCACGACGGGTTTCGCCGACATTTCCCCAGTTCAAATGGGGTGGTGCGGAGTGGAGGGGGTAAGCGGCCCCTCGTACGCCACGGGCGTGTCGGGAAGGCCGCCCGAATAGCCCGAAGATCATGAAATAAACCGGAGGGCGGTGAAGAATGGAGGAAGGTGAGGATCCTCGCGCCCGTCACGGGATCGGCACCTCATCCGTACCGCACCGCGACCGTCGTGGCCGCACTATGACTGTTTAACCGGAATCAGCCCTGATGACCGCATAAAGTCGCCGAGGGAACGTACGGCGCCGTAGTGTCGGTAGGCAGAATGAGTAACGGGATCGCAAAGATTCCGCAACGGCAACCCCCCGGCGCGCAACCGCCGCACCCTCATGGAGGCCTGGTGGCAGTAACCCATGACGTCTCACCACAGCTCGATGATCTCGTCGTCACCGCGCACCGGATCCGCCAGTCGATCGAATCGGTGATCGAGGGCAAGAGCGACGTCGTCCGCCTGACCTTGACCGTACTCCTCGCCGAGGGGCACCTCCTCATCGAGGACGTGCCAGGAGTGGGCAAGACCATGCTCGCCAAGGCGTTGGCGCGATCCATCGACTGCCCGGTGCGCCGCGTGCAGTTCACCCCCGACCTGTTGCCGAGCGACATCACGGGGGTGAGCGCCTACAACCAGCAGACCAGGGAGTTCGAGTTCAAGCCCGGCCCGGTCTTCGCCAACATCGTGGTGGGTGACGAGATCAACCGCGCGTCGCCGAAGACCCAGTCGGCGCTGCTGGAGTGCATGGAGGAACACCAGGTCACCGTCGACGGCGCGACCTACCGCCTGGACTCCCCCTTCATGGTGATCGCGACGCAGAACCCGATCGAGATGGAGGGCACCTACCCCCTTCCCGAGGCACAGCGCGACCGGTTCACCGCCCGGATCGCGATGGGTTATCCCGCCCCCTCCGCGGAGCTGGAGATGCTCGACGTGCACGGCGCCGCCTCCCCGCTGGACAAGCTGGAGCCGGTCGCCACCACCGAGCAGGTGAAGGCGCTGATCGAGGCGGTGCGCGGCGTCTACGTCTCCCAGCCGATCAAGAAGTACGCGATCGACCTGGTGACCGCCACCCGCCAGTCCCCCGACCTGCGGCTGGGCGCCTCCCCCCGGTCGACCCTGCAGCTGGTCAGGGCCGCGCGGGCGCACGCCGCGCTCGCGGGCCGCGACTACGTCATCCCCGACGACCTGCAGGAGTTGTGCGTCCCCGTCCTGGCCCACCGGCTGCTGCCCAGCATCGAGGCCCAGGGGCAGCGCCGCCCGCCCGAGCAGGTGATCGCCGACCTGGTCCGCCGGGTGCCCGTGCCCGAGGCCCAGGCCCGGTGACCTCCGGCCTCAAGGCGCTCACCGCCCGCGGCCGGTCCTTCCTGGCGTCCGGCGTCGCGGCGTTGCTGTGCGCCTTCATCCTCGGCGAGCACGACCTGATCAGGATCGGCGTGCTGATCATCTCGCTGCCGCTGCTGGCGGCGATGGTGGTCGCCCGCACCCGTTACCGGCTGAGCTGCGCCCGGCGCCTGGACCCGCCCAGGGCCGAGGTGGGCAACGAGTCCACCGTGACGCTGCGGCTGGAGAACGTCACCCGGCTGCCGACCGGCCTGCTGATGATCGAGGACACCGTTCCCTACGCGCTCGGCGCCCGGCCCAGGTTCGTCCTGGACCGGGTGGAGGCGCAGGGCATCCGGGAGATCGACTACCGGGTCCGCTCCGACCTGCGCGGGCGTTTCACCATCGGGCCGCTCTCCATCCGGATCAGCGACCCCTTCGGCCTGGTCGAGCTGACCAGGTCGTTCACCATCAGCGACACGCTGATGGTGACGCCCCAGGTGGTGGCCCTGCCCCACGTCCGCCTGGCGGGCGAGTGGACGGGCGGGGGCGACAGCCGTACGAGGAGCGTGGCCGCGGCCGGGGACGACGACGTCGCGCCGCGCGAGTACCGCCAGGGCGACGACCTGCGGCGGGTGCACTGGCGCTCGACCGCCAGGCACGGCGAGCTGATGGTGCGGCGCGAGGAACAGCAGTGGCAGAGCAGGGGCGCGCTGCTGCTGGACACCCGCCGCTACGCCCACCGGGGCGAGGGCCCGCGCTCGTCGTTCGAGGCGGCGGTCTCGGCCGCGGCCTCCATCGGCGTGCACCTCGCCCACGAGGGCCTCGGCCTGCGCCTGGTCACCGACCAGGGGGCCGAGCACCTCACCGACACCGGGCTGAGCCTGTCGCTGCTGGACACCCTGGCCGTCGTACGGGCCAGCACGGCCCGGTCGCTGGAGTACGGCGTCGGCGCGCTGCGGCAGGGCGGCGGCGACGGCCTGATCGTGGCCGTGCTCGGCAAGATGGACCTCGACCAGGCCCAGGAGCTGTCCAGGGCCAGGCACGGCAACGTGACCGGCGTGGCCGTGATGCTGGACGTGGAGGCGTGGGAGCATCCCGAGCAGGGCGAGGACGAGGAGTTCCAGGCGGCGCGGTCGGTGCTCACCGGGACGGGCTGGCGCGTCGTGCGGCTGCCCGCCGGCGCCTCCGTCGCGAGCGTGTGGCAGGACGTCGCGCAACGCGGACGATTCGCGGCGAGCAGGGGTGGCTCATGAGACTTTCCATCGCGTCGGGCGTGGCCACCGGAGCGGTCGCGATCGCGCTCTACCCGCTCTTCCAGGGCGGCGCCTGGTTCTGGTCGAGCGTGGGCGTCATCCTGGTCGTGACCGGGATCGGCGTGCTGGCCGGCCGCTACGCGCTGCCCGGCTGGCTGGCGCCGCCCGCGCAGCTGCTGGCCGTGTGGATCTACCTGACGGCGGTGTTCGCCGGGGACGAGGCGTGGGGGAAGATCTTCCCCACCTGGGACTCGATCGCCAGGCTCGACCGGCTGCTGACGACGGGCTTCGCCGACATCCAGCGGTTCGCCGCCCCGGTGCCCGACAGCACCGGCATCGTCCTGCTCACCTGCGGCGGCGTCGGCCTGATCGCCCTCCTGGTCGACCTGCTGGCCGCGCGGCTGCGCAGGGCGGCGCTCACCGGGCTGCCGCTGCTGGCGCTGTTCACGGTCCCGGCGGCGGTGGTCGCCGATCCGATCAGCTGGCCGGCGTTCATCGTCGGGGCCCTGGGCTACCTGGGAATCCTCGTCGCCGACGGGCGGGAGCGGGTCAGCCACTGGGGCCGCGCGGTGCTGGTGCGCCGCAGCTCGTCCTTCACCGTCACCCGGCCCACGCCCTCCGACGGCGGGGCGCTGCGGCTCTCCGGCAGGCGCATCGGCTTCACCGCGATCGCGCTCGCCGTCCTGCTGCCCGCGCTGCTGCCCACCATGGAGCCCAACCCGCTGTTCGGCTTCGGCGTGGGCAACGGCAGGGGCGGCGGCAACTCGATCAGCATCCCGAACCCCATGGTCAACCTGCGCGGCCAGCTGTCGCTGCCGGAGAACTCCACCGTCCTGACCTACCAGGCCAGCGACAGCACGTCGCGCTACCTGAGGATGTACTCGCTCGACATCTTCGACGGCGAGCAGTGGACGATGTCGGAGCCCAGGGGCCGCCCCGAGGACCGGACCTCCGACGCGCCGATGCCCCCGCCCCCTGGGCAGAGCCCGGGCGTGCCCGTCACGCCCGCGAACGTCACCGTCACGGTGAGCGAGCAGGTCAGGAGGCTGAGCTTCCTCCCCCTGCCCTACCCGGTCTCCAAGGTCACGGTGGCGGGCGACTGGCGGCCCGACCGCGACACGCTCATGGTCTTCTCCACGCGGAACACCGCGGGGGGCCTGACGTACCAGGCCGTCACCGCCGAGCCCGAGCCCACGGCGGACCGGCTCAAGGCCGCGGCCCCGCCCGCGACGGCGATCAGGGAACGCTACCTGGCGCTGCCTGAGAACCTGCCCGACGAGATCAGGCAGCTCGCCCTCCAGGAGACCGAGCGGGGTTCCAGCGCGTACGAGCAGGCGATCCAGCTGCAGGAGTTCTTCACCGAGACCGGCGGGTTCACCTACAGCCTGGCCACCCAGGGGCACAACGGCCCGGCGCTGACGGACTTCCTGATCCGCAACAGGACCGGCTACTGCGAGCAGTTCGCCGCCTCCATGGCGGTGCTGGCGCGCGTCCTGGGCATCCCCTCCCGGGTCGCCATCGGCTACACCGGGGGCAGCGTCACCTCCGACGGGTGGCAGGTGCGCACCCACGACTCGCACGCATGGCCCGAGCTGTACTTCGAGGGCACCGGGTGGCTCCGCTTCGAGCCCACCCCGGCGGGCGGAGCGGGCCAGGGCAGCGCGACGATACCGACCTACACCCGCCCCGAGGTGGCACCGGACACCCCCGACGAGCCGAGCGCGGCACCGTCGTCGGGCCCCGCGGCCTCCGACTCGCCGACCGGGGCGGCGAACGACCGCCGCGAGGAGATGCTCGACAGGGAGTTCGGCGGCGTGCTGACCCCGGTGGACGAGGGAATGCCGCTGGCCGGGAAGATCGGGATCGGGGTCGCGATCGCGCTGCTGGTCCTGCTGATCCCCGCGCTGATCCGCTGGCAGCTGCGGCTCCGCCGCGACAGGGCCTACTCGCGTACCGGAGACCCCGAGGGCTCCCGTTCCGTGCGGACCGGAAACCCTGCGGGCGGGGAGCCGTCCGCCCCCTCGGCGGTCAGGGTGATCCGCTGGGAGCCCGCCGTGACGGCCGCGTGGGCCGAGCTAGACGACGCCCTGTGCGACTACGGGATGTCCCGGCAGGCGAGCGAGAGCCCGCGCGCGCTGGCCGGGCGGCTGGCCGAGCAGTACAGGCTCGAGCCCGAGGCCGCCGCCGCGCTGGCGAGGATCGCCTCGGCGGTGGAACGGATGCTCTACGCCAGGACCCCGGGCGAGATCGCCACCCTGCGCGAGGACATGCGGAGCGTGCGACGGGCGCTGGCGGCCACCGTGAGCCGCGGCAGGCGGATCAGGGCGGTGCTGCTGCCGCCCTCCACGCTCCTGCGGATGCGGGCGCTGGGCGGGCGGGTGCTGGACGGCTTCGACCGTCTGGAGAACATCCGGCTCCGCAGGCCGGCCAGGAAGGGCGCCTGACTCCCCTGGCTCCTCCGGGTCACCCGGTTCTCCGGACCGCCCCGGCCGATCGGGACGCACGACCGCGTCCCGATCGGCCGGGGCGGTTTCGGCGGCGCGGAACGGCGATCCCCGGCCGCCGGAGGGTACGGAACAGTGACCTTGAGGAGAGGCTCGCGGGGGCCTCCGGGAGAGGCCCGCGGGGATGGACTCGAAAGGTGACGCGGGCCGCTCCCGCACAGGGAGTGACCCTCGTCGTCACAGGGGGATCGTCAGGGGAGACCGCCGCGGACGGCTGGCCCCGCCGGGCTAGCGCTCGTCGTGGCGACGGCGCCAGCGCTCCTCCATGCGCTCCATGAAGCTCTGGCGGGAGCCCGCACGGCGCCCGCCCTTACCTCGCGGCTGATCGGTGGGCGTGGCCGCGTTGGCCTCGCCGAACCCGTTCATCCGCTTCCAGCTGGACAGCCCCCACAGACACGCGGCGAGCATGACCACGAAACCGCCGACGCCGAGCGGGATGCCGAGCGGGACGTTGTTGATCACGACGCCGACCATCAGCAGGACGACGCCCAGGATGAAGCCGACGAGGGCCTTCACCAGGCGGCGCCTGTAATGGCTGCGAGGATCACTGATCCTGACGGTATTGGCCCACTTCGGGTCCTCGGCGTAGAGGGCCTGCTCGATCTGGTCGAGCAAGCGCTGCTCGTGCTCAGAGAGCGGCACGGCGCCTCCCAAGGACAGCCCCAGGACGGGGAAGACGGTGACGGACGACACGGGGTGTCCGAACCTCGCGGTCGGTTATCCCCAGAATACGAGGCTGTAGACGTAGACGAAAGAAAACGTCCAACGTAGTCCAAACCGGAGGCGGATTCATGGATCTATTCCATCAAACGGAGGGCGAACAAGGGAGGCCGGGAGGACGGCGTCCTGACCGAATCTGCGGACCGCCCGGTCCATCGCCTGCTCGGCCTCCCGCCAGCCCGTCTCGCGCTCTCCGAGGCCGAGTTGCCGGGTCGCCCCGGCGGCCGGGCTGAGGTTCTCCACCCGCACGCCGACCAGCCTCAGATGGACGTTTTCCAGGCCGGACGCGGCGTAGAGGGCGCAGGAGACGTCGTACAGGATCTTGGCGACGTCGGTGGGCTCGCGCAGGCTCCGGGACCGGGACAGGGTGGTGAAGTCGGCGCGGCGGAGCTTGACGCTGACCGTGCGGCCGACGCTGCCGCCCTTCCTGAGCCTGGCGGCGACCCGCTCCGAGAGCCGGAGCAGCTCCCTGCGGATCTCCGCCGGGTCGGCGATGTCTGTGGCGAAAGTCTCTTCCGCGCCGATGCTCTTGTCGGGGACGTCGGGGGTCACCGGGCGCTCGTCGCGCCCCCAGGCGAGCGCCGCCAGGTGCGCGCCCGCCGCCTGGCCCAGCTCCCGCTGGAGCGTGTCCACCGGGGTCCGGGCGAGGTCGCCGACGGTCCTGACGCCGAGGCGGGCCAGGGACTGCTCGGTGCGCTCCCCGACGCCCCACAGGGCCGCCACGGGGAGCGGGTGCAGGAAGTCGACCACCCGGGCCGCGGGCACCACGAACAGGCCGTCGGGCTTGCAGTGCTGGGAGGCGAGCTTCGCCACGAACTTGCTGTTGGCGACCCCGACGGAGCAGGTGATGCCCTGCTCGCGCTCGACCTGCTCGCGGATCATCCGGGCGATCGCCGCCGGAGGCCCGAGACGCTTGCGGGCGCCGCCGACGTCGAGGAACGCCTCGTCGGAGGCGATCGGCTCGACCTCGGGGGTGAAGGTCTGGAAGATCTCCATGACGCTCCGGGAGACCTCCGCGTATTTGCCGCGGCTGGGCGGGATGATCACCGCCTGGGGGCAGAGCCGTCGGGCCCGGGTCATGGGCATGGCCGAGTGCACCCCGAACCTCCGGGCCTCGTAGGTGGCGCTGAGCACCACCCCGCGCGCCCCGGGCGCGCCGATGATGACGGGGGTGCCCCGGAGATCGGGACGGTCGCGCAGCTCGACGCCCGCGTAGAAGGCGTCCATGTCGACGTGGAGGATCGGGCAGCCGGTGTCGTCCGCCCCCAGATCGGAGCCCGGGCGCGGGATCTGCTGCTTTCTCGACACGACGCCATCCTACGGGAACAGGCGTTCGACGCGGCGTTCACCGGTGTCCAAGCACGTGCAGTTGGGTCGCGATGTCGCGGAGCACCGGGTGCGCCGCCGCCGCCTGCTCCAGGGCGACCAGGGCGCGGGCGGCTCCGGGCTCGCCGTCGAGCAGCCTGCTGGGCACCAGGTCGGCGAAGACCCGCACGCCGTGGACCTCGCCGGGCTCGAAGCCCGTCACGGCCAGCAGACGCTCCAGGGCCTCGCGGGTGAAGCGCCTGGGCGTGGGGTCGCGGTCGCCCCAGCGGCCCTCGGGGTCGTCCAGGACCTGGCGGGCCTCGTCGAACCTTCCGGCGATGGAGCGGTGGAGCGCGGCGGCCAGCGGGTTGGCGGCGAGGACGCTGATCACGCCGCCCTCGCGCAGCAGGCCGGCCATGGCCTTCACCGCGCCGGCCGGGTCTTCCACGTACTCCAGCACGCTGTGGCAGAGCACCAGGTCGGCGCCGCCGGTCGGGAGCAGCTCCTCAAGGTCCGCGGCGTCGCCCTGAAGGGCGCGGACCTCCACCCCCGCCTCCGCCGCGCGACGCTCCAGCGCGGCGAGCGAGTCGGGACTGGAGTCGACGACCGTCACGGCGTGCCCGAGGTCTGCCAGGGGGACGGCGAAACCGCCCGTGCCACCTCCGGCGTCGACGATGTCGAGCCGCTCACGGCCTGTCGCGGCCACCCGCTCGGCCAGCACGGCACTCAGGACGTCCCATACGACCGCTGTGCGGACCGCGGGCGTGCCCGCCTGCCGTGAGATGCCTACGGCGTGCAACTTCAGATCGCCTCCTCGTAGGTTGACGTCCTCCGCGGCCCGAGGGCCCCGGATTCCAGCACCTGAGCGCCGGCAGGGTCCGCGGGTTCGCGACCCGGCGGCCCGGGTCGCCCCGGAGCCCGCCCGCGCGGACACGGCACGCCCTGCCGCGTTCGAAAACCACAGGTCCCGCTCGGCCGTCGCGGGACACCCCAACCCTAACGGGTTGAACCGACAGGGCGAGAAGGCTTTCCTCCTTGCCCGAAGGACAGGGCGTTCGCCCTGAATGTCCAACGACAAGCCCAGCCTACGTCGCGCACCCCCCGGCGCGGCCCAAGGGCCATCCATACTCGTATTTGGTCGAGTCTTTTTCCGGGCGCGGACCGATCCCGTGGGCAAGCCAGGAGGAAAGCGGACGTCTCAGGCGGAGACCCGCCGGGGCGGGGAGACCCGGGGACCCCGGGCTCCCCGTGCGGACGGCCTAGAGAGCCAGGGAGGGCTTGAGCTGCTTGAAACGGGCCATCAGGCCGTTGACGAACTGGGGCGACTCGTCGGTCGACAGCTCCGAGGCCAGGCTGACCCACTCGCTGATGACGACGCCCTCGGGGACGTCGGGCATCCACAGCAGCTCGTAGGTGCCTCCGCGCAGGAGGTTTCGGTCGACCGCCGGCATGCGGTCGAGCGTCCAGCCCTCGGAGTAGGTGGTGATCAGCTCGTCGATGCGCGCCCGGTGCCTGCACACGCCCTCGACGATCGTCGTGGTGTACTCGTTCACGGGCGGCTCGGCCCGCTGGAGGCGCTCGGCGAGGACGCTGAGCGGGTCCTCGCCACGTGCCTCGGCCTCGAAGAGGATGTCCAGCGCGCGCCTGCGCGCCTTACCCCGTGCCGACATCAGGCGCGGCCGAGATAATCGCCGGTGCGGGTGTCGACCTTGACCTTCTCGCCGGTGGTGATGAAGAGCGGCACCTTGATCTCGGCGCCGGTCTCCAGCTTGGCGGGCTTGGTGCCGCCGGTGGAGCGGTCGCCCTGGAGGCCGGGCTCGGTCTCGGCGACGATCAGCTCGACGGCCGCGGGCAGGTCGACGTACAGGACGTTGCCCTCGTTGATCGCCACGGTGGCCAGCATGTTCTCCAGCAGGTAGTTGGCCGAGTCGCCGACCGCCACCCGGGTGACGTGGAGCATGTCGTAGTTCTCGGTGTCCATGAAGACGTAGTCGTCACCGTCCATGTAGGAGAACTGCATCTCGCGCTTGTCGACGTTGGCCACCTCGACCTTGACGCCCGCGTTGAAGGTCTTGTCGACGACCTTGCCCGATAGCACGTTCTTGAGCTTGGTGCGGACGAACGCGCCGCCCTTGCCGGGCTTGACGTGCTGGAACTCCACGACGGCCCAGAGCTCACCGCCGTCGAGCTTGAGCACCAGGCCGTTCTTGAGGTCGTTCGTCGTCGCCACTAGTCTCTCCTGCGTACGGCCGCTCTTAAAGGACGAGCAGCTCTTTGGTCGTCCGTGTGAGAAGTTCCGGCCCGCCATCTCGCACCACGAGCGTGTCCTCGATGCGGACGCCGCCCCTGCCGGGAAGGTAAACCCCAGGTTCAACGGTTACCGGAACTCGATCCTCAAGTCTAGCGTGCCCATGGTCGCGCTCCGGCTTTCGTGAAGATCGTTCCGGCTCCGGGGGGTTCTCCGGCTTCCTCGCGGACAGGAACGGCTCCTCGTGGATCTGCAGCCCGACGCCGTGGCCGAGGCCGTGCTTGAAGAACTCCCCGTAGCCCGCCTCCCCGATCAGGCCCCGGGCGGCGGCGTCCACCTCGTGCAGCGCCGCGCCCGGCCATGCGGCCAGGGTGCCCGCGCGCTGGGCGGCCCGGACCAGGTCGTACAGCTCGCGCTGCCACCCGGCGGGCTCGCCGATCGCCACGGTCCTGGTCATGTCGGCGTGGTAGCCCCGGTACAGCGCCCCGAAGTCCATGGTGACCAGGTCCCCGCGCTCCAGCGGCCGGTCGGAGGGCGAGTGGTGCGGGATCGCGCCGTTGGGCCCGCTCGCGACGATCGAGTCGAAGGCGGGCCCGTCCGCGCCCAGGTCGGCCATGCGGCGCTCCAGCGCCCTGGCGACCTCCTTCTCGGTCAGCCCGGGGCGCAGTTCGGGCAGGACCTCGGCGAAGGCGCGGTCGGTGAGCTCGCACGCGGTGCGGACGAGGTCGAGCTCGTCGTCGTCCTTGACCATGCGCACCGACTCCACCACCTTGGACAGCCGCGGCAGGTCCCCGCCCAGCCGGAAGTAGCCGGCGACGGACATGTGGTCGGCCTCGACGCCCGTCCGGCCGCTCCGCGGCAGCAGGGCGCCGGTGACGTCGTTCTCCTCGATCACCTCGATGTCGGCGCAGACGCGCCGGGCGGTGCCGATGTAGCGGGAGTCGGTGGCCAGCGTGGCGGTGGCGTCGGCACTGACCAGGACGGCCGCTTTGGAGCTGGCCAGGCCGGTCAGGTAGAGCACGTTCACGCCGCCGGTGACCAGGATCGCGTCTACCTCGTGAGCGGGCAGCAGGGCCGCGAGGTTCGCGCGGCGACGGGCGTGGGTGGCGGTCATGGCACGCATGCTATTAACCGTTCTGACCGGATGTCGCCACACCGGCCGCGCCGATCCCGCCGTCCTCCCACCCGGTCGTGCGCGTGCTCGTCCTCGCCGGGTGCCCGGCACCCGGCGAGGCGGGGACGACGGGGTCAGGAGGGGTCAGGAGGCGAGTTCCCTGACCTTCTCGATGAGCCGGACGCGCTCCTCGTGCGTACCGGCCAGCGGGGCGACGTTGACGGTCGTGACGCCCGACTCGCGCATGGCCTGCAGCCGCTCGCGGACGTGCCCCTCGGGGCCGATCAGCGACATCTTCTCCAGCAGCTCGTGCGGCACGAGCGCGGCGGCCTCGTCCTTCTTGCCCTCCAGGTAGAGGTTCTGGATCTGCTCGGCCTCCTTCTCGTAGCCGTACCTGCGGGCGAGGTCGTTGTAGAAGTTCTTGCCCTTGGCGCCCATGCCGCCGATGTAGAGGGCGGCCATCGGGCGGCCGAGCTCCAGCCAGCCCGAGACGTCGTCGCCGATGGCGAGCGCGGCCTGGGCGATCACGTCCAGCTCGCCCAGCGCCGGGTCCCGCCTGGCCTTGCCCGCCGCCAGGGAGGCGCCCCAGACGTCGGCGGCCTTCTCCGGCATGTAGAAGATCGGCTCCCAGCCCTCGGCCAGCTCTGCGGACAGCTCGACGTTCTTGGGCCCGATGGCGGCGATCACGACGGGGATGCGGTCGCGGACCGGGTGGTTGATGAGCTTCAGCGGCTTGCCCAGGCCGGTGCCCTGGCCGGCGGGCAGCGGGACGGTGTAGTGGCTGCCCTCGTAGGTCAGGCGCTCGCGCTTCCAGACCTGGCGGCAGATCTCGATGACCTCGCGGGTGCGGCCGAGCGGCGCGGTGTACGGGACGCCGTGGAAGCCCTCGATGACCTGCGGGCCCGAGGCGCCCAGGCCGAGGGTGAAGCGGCCGTCGGAGACGTAGTCCAGGCCCGCGGCGGTCATGGCCAGCAGGGCGGGGGTGCGGGAGTAGATGGGCAGGATGCCGGAGGCGATCTGCAGCCTCTCGGTCCTGGCGGCGATGTAGCCCAGCTGGCTGACCGCGTCGAAGCTGTAGGCCTCGGCGACGAAGACGATGTCGAGCCCGGCCTTCTCGTAGTCGGCCAGCTCGGCCACCGTCTCCTTGAAGCCCCCCGAGTAGTTCAGGGCCATACCGATGCGCATCGTGAGATCGTCCTTCCGCGGTGCCGACTAAACCGAATGTTGTTCCGTTGTCTCGGCAACAAAGGCTATCGACTCACCGCCGAAGCACCAAGCCCCGCGCCGCCGCCGCCGGGCCGGTAGCCTACGCATTCCGGGGTAGGGGAACCCGGCGGGGCGGACGTTCCAGGGGCGGGTGACCGCCGGAGGATGGGCGAGGAGCGGTGTGCTGAGGCAGTCGATCGTCGTGACGGCGGGAGCGCTGGCCCTGACCCTCGGGGGGCACCGGCTCCTGCCCGAGCTGGGCGGCTTCACGCCCGTGCTGGAGAGCCTGCTCCCCTGGCTCGGGGTCGCCGTACCGATCCTGCTGGTCTGCGCGCTGGCCACCCGCTCGTGGCAGGTGATCGTCGCGGCGCTGGTCCCGGCGACCGTGTGGGGCCTGATGTTCGGCCCGACGCTGCTGCGCAGCCCGCCGGGCGGGCCCAGCGACCTGTCGGTCGCCACGCTCAACGTCGGCGCGGCCAACGCCGACTCGGCCGACGCCATACGGTCCGTCTCCAGGGGCCGCGACATGGTCGCGGTGCAGGAGCTGACCGCCGGCGGCCCGGCGGCGAAGGTCCTCGACGACCGCTTCCCCTACCGCTACCGGATCGCCACGGTCGGCCTGTGGAGCCGCTTCCCGATCGCCGAGGCCCGCAAGGCCGACATCGGCCTCGACTGGGCACGGGCGCTGCGCGCGGTGGTCGTGACCCCCAAGGGCAGGCTGACCGTGTACGTCATGCATCTCGCCTCCGCCCGCCCCGGCCAGACCGCCCAGCGCGACGAGACCCTCGCCCACGCCCGCAGGATGGTCGACAGGGACGACAGCGCGCACCTGCTGCTGCTCGGCGACCTCAACACCGCCACCACCGACCGCAAGCGCTCCGGCCTGGTGCCGCCGCTGTCGGACGCCCAGCAGGAGGCCGGTACGGGCTTCGGCTTCACCTGGCCCGCGTCCTTCCCCGTCACCCGGCCCGACCACATCCTCTACCGCGGCATGGTCGCCACCCGGGCGGGCGTCGAGCGGGCCGCGGGCAGCGACCACCGCGCCGCCGTCGCCTCGCTGCGCCTGGCCGCCTAGCGCCTGACCGCCGGCCCCCCTGGGCGCCCGGGTGGCTCAGGTGGCGAGGTCCGGGCGGGCCCGCAGGGCCGACAGGTCGGCCGGGGTGTCGATGTCGGCGGGGTCGGCGACGTCGTCGCAGGGCACCGCGACCACCAGCTCGGGGTGGGCCCTCAGGAACGGGCGGGCACCGGCGTCGCCGGTCGCGAGCCGGGCGACCTCCTCGAAGTGCTCCCTGGCGATCAGCACCGGGTTCCGCCGCGCGCCGCCGTAGGTGGCGACGGCGACCGAGGCGCCCTCCGCCGCCGCCCCGATGAGCCGCCGCACCGCCCGCGGGCCGACGAACGGCTGGTCCACCAGGGCGATCACCACATGCTCCGCGGTCGCGGGCACCGCGACCAGGCCGGCCCTGAGCGAGGAGCCCATCCCCGAGTCCCACTCCGGGTTGTGGACGCTCACCGCTCCCCGCACGTCCACGGCGGCCGCGCCGAGCACCACGACCACCGGACGGCAGCCGCCCTCGCGCAGCGCCCTGACCCCCCGGTCCACCAGCCGCTCCCCGTGGAAGTCCACCAGCGCCTTGGGCGTGCCGAGCCGCGAGCCGGACCCGGCGGCCAGCAGCAGCCCGGCGCTCGCCGGTCCCGCGGCCCCCGCCGGTGATCCCGGCTCCTCGCTCACGCGCCCGGCCCCTCGCCGTGGATCCTGCCGGAACCGTCGGTCAGCGGCCGGCCGGAGCCGCCCCAGCGCAGCTGGATCAGCTCGGCGGCGATGGAGATCGCCGTCTCCTCGGGCGTACGGGCGCCCAGGTCCAGCCCGATCGGCGAGCGGAGCCTCTTCAGCTCGGCCTCCCCCAGCCCCGCCTGGGCGAGGCGGGCCAGCCGGTCCTCGTGCGTGCGGCGCGAGCCCATCGCGCCGACGTAGCCCGCCGGGGTGCGCAGGGCGACCTCCAGCAGGGGGACGTCGAACTTGGGGTCGTGGGTGAGCACGCAGATCGCGGTCCGCTCGTCCACGACGGTCGAGGTGAGATAGTCGTGCGGCCACTTGACGATCACCTCGTCGGCCTCGGGGAAGCGCTTGGCCGTGGTGAAGACCGGCCGGGCGTCGCACACGACCACGTGGTAGCCGAGGAACTTGCCGACCCTGGCGACCGCGGCGGCGAAGTCGATCGCGCCGAAGACCAGCATCCGGGGCGGCGGCGCGAAGGACTGCACGAAGACCGACAGCTCGTCGAGCCGCCGCTGCCCCCGCGCCCCGTACCGGCGCACGCCCGTCAGCCCCTGCGCCAGCATGCCCCGGACGTCGTCGTCCACCGCGTCGTCCAGCCGGGTCACGCCCAGGGAGCCCGAGGAGCGGTCCGGCCAGATGACCCGGCGGGTGCCGATCACCCCCGGCCCCGACAGGACGGTCGCCACCGCCACCGGCTCGCGCCGCTGCACCGAGGCGGCGACCGCCCCCAGCTCGGGGAAGGTCTCCTTCGAGACGGGCTCGACGAGGATGTCCAGGATGCCGCCGCAGGTCAGGCCGACGGAGAAGGCCTCGTCGTCGCTCACGCCGTACCGCTGCAGGACGGGCTCGCCCGAGGAGACCACCTCCCGGGCCAGCTCGTAGACGGCGCCCTCGACGCAGCCGCCGGAGACGCTGCCCTCGGCCTCCTCGCCGAGCACCGCCATGGACGCCCCCGGCGGGCGGGGCGCGCTGCGGAAGGTGTCGACCACGGTGGCCAGGCCGAACGTCTCCCCGGCCTCCCACCACCTCAGGATCTGTGACAAGACGTCACGCATGCGTGCCTCCCAGCAGCTTCGCCAGTTCCTCGAACGCGGCCAGGCTGTGCCCGGCCACGAAGTCGTCGATGTGGGGAAGCGCGGCCCGCATCCCGGCGGTGAGCGGCTCGTAGCCCTCCCTGCCCTTGTGCGGGTTCACCCAGATCACCCGGTGGGCCGTCCGCGAGAGCCGGGCCATCTCCGCTCCCAGCAGCGAGACGTCGCCGCGCTCCCACCCGTCGGAGGCGATCACCACCACCGCCCCCGCCGCGTCGTTCAGCGCCAGCAACCGCCGGAGCTCCTCCCCCAGGCGGGTGCCGCCGCTCCAGTCGGGGATGGCCCGGGAGACGGCGGCCATCGCGGTCGCCGGGTCGCGGTGGCGCAGCTCGGCGGTGATCCGGGTCAGCCGGGTGCCCGCGCTGAACACCTCGGTGGCCCTCGGCTCCGACCTGACCAGCGCGTGGGCGAGGCGGAGCAGCGTGTCGGCGTACGGGGTCATGGAACCGCTGACGTCGATCAGCAGCACGACCCCGCGCGGCCTGGTCCGGTGCGTGCGGTAGCGCAGGCCCGCGGTCTCCCCGCCCCTGCGCAGGGTCTCGCGGATGGTCGCCCTGCCGTCCAGCCGCCCGCGGCGGGCGGGCCGGAACCGCCGCGACGCGCGCCGCTCCCGGCCCGCCCGCAGCAGGGCGAGCAATCGGTGCGCCTCGGCGAGCTCGGCCGCCGTCATCGCGGCCACGTCCCGGGTGCGCAGCACCTCCGTCGCGCTCGCGGTCGCCGCGAGGGCCGGGGGCTCGCCGCCCTCCCCCCGGTCGGCGCGCGCTCCCGGCCGCGCCGCCGCGGGCCGGGTGACGGTGGTCGCCGACGCCCGCGCGCGGCCCGCGCGCAGCCCCCCGAAGTAGGCGCGGAAGACCCGGTCGTAGCGGGGCAGGTCGTCGGCCGAGGCGCACAGCGTGACCCGGCCCGCCCAGTAGACGTCGTCGGGCCTGGAGGCGTCCAGGTGGGACAGCGCGCGCAGCAGGTTCTGGGTGCGCTCGTGGTCGGCGGGCACCCCCGCGGCGCGCAGGGTCCTGGCGAAACCGGTCATCACCTCCACCAGGTCCTCCCCCGTACCCCCCGGAGCGGTGGCGGGGGGCGGGTCGTCAGCGCCGGGACGCACCGAAGAACCCGTTCCCGAGCACCGTCTCGTGGTCCTCTTTGTGCTTGAGCAGGGCGCCCAGCGAGGCGGCCGCCAGGTCGGGGTCGAGCTCGCGGGCGCCGAGGGCGAGGAGCGCCTCGGTCCAGTCGAGGGTCTCGGCGATGCCCGGCGGCTTGATCAGGCCGGCCTCGCGGAGCCGTCCCGTCGCCGTGGCCACCTGCTCGGCCAGGCTTCCCGAGCACTCGGGGAGCCGCCTGCGCAGGATCGCCACCTCCCGCTCGAAGGAGGGGTGCTCCAGCCAGTGGTAGAGGCAGCGCCGCTTCAGCGCGTCGTGCACCTCGCGGGTGCGGTTGGAGGTCAGCACGACCACCGGCGGCCGCGCGGCGCGGATCGTGCCGAGCTCGGGGACGGAGATCGCGAAGTCCGACAGCACCTCCAGCAGGATCGCCTCGAACTCCACGTCGGCCCGGTCGACCTCGTCGATGAGCAGCACCGCGGGCTGGGTCTCGATCGCCTTCAGCAGCGGCCTGGCGATCAGGAACCTGCGGTCGTAGACCTCGCCCTCCAGCCGGGCTGCGTCGGTGACGCCGCCCGCCTCCGCGGCCTTCAGGTGCAGGAGCTGGCGGGCGAAGTCCCAGTCGTAGAGCGCCTGGGAGGCGTCGAGGCCCTCGTAGCACTGCAGGCGGATCAGCGGTGCCCCGAGCACCTCGGCCAGGGTCCTGGCCAGCTCGGTCTTGCCGACCCCCGCCTCGCCCTCCAGCAGCAGCGGGCGGCCCATCCGCAGCGCGAGGAAGGCGGCCGTGGCGAGCCCCGCGCCGGCCAGGTACGACCGCTCGTCGAGCAGCTCCGCCAGCCGCGCGGGCGACTCCACATCAGATGTCTCGATTGTCCGCCTCACCACCACCTCAGGTTACGCCCGGCGACCGGGTCCTCGCATGATCACACCGCCCCCGGATCCGGCGTATCCCGGGAGCCCGCTCCCGGCCTCCCGGCGACGGGCATGCTGCCGTCCCCCGCGAAGAAGTATTGTCACCCCCTGTGAAGAACCTGCTCGACCAGATCAACACTCCGTCCAGGGTCGTCGTGATGGCGTTCCTGGCGGTGGTCCTCACCGGCACGGGGCTGCTGTCGCTGCCGGTCGCGGTCGAGGGGAGCCAGAGCGCCTCGTGGACGTCGGCCCTGTTCACCGCCACCTCCGCGGTGTGCGTGACCGGGCTCGCCGTGCACGACACCGCGGCGCACTGGTCGTTCTTCGGCGAGGTGGTGCTCCTGGTGCTGATGCAGATCGGCGGCTTCGGGATCATGACGCTCTCCTCGATCCTCGCGGTGGTCGTCTCCGGCAAGCTCGGCCTGCGCGCCCGCCTCAACACCCAGGCCGAGACCAAGACCCTCGGTCCCGGCGACGTGCGACAGGTGATCGTGGGGGTCGCCAAGGTCACGCTGATCGCCGAGGCGCTGACCGCCACGGTGCTCGCCGCCCGCTTCGTGATCGGGTACGGGGAACCGGTCGGCCGCGCCGCCTATTACGGGATTTTTCATGCGATCTCGGCGTTCACCAATGCCGGGTTCGCGCTCTGGCCGGACAGCATGATGAGGTTCGTCACCGACCCGTGGATCTGCCTCCCGCTCATCATGGCGGTGGTCGCCGGAGGTCTCGGCTTCCCCGTCTACGCCGTGCTGCGGCAGAACTGGCGCCGACCGTCGCGCTGGACGCTGCACGCCAAGATCACGCTGGGGATGACCGCCGTCCTGCTGTTCGGCGGGGCGGTGGCCGTCACCGTCACCGAGTGGAACAACCCCGGCACGATGGGCGGCCTCTCCCCCGGGCTGCGGGTCATGGCCGGGTTCTTCCACAGCGCGATGACCCGCAGCGGCGGCCTGAACTCCGTGGACACCTCCCAGATGAGCGAGAACTCCTGGCTGATCAGCGACGTGCTGATGTTCATCGGGGCGGGCAGCGCGAGCACCGGGGGCGGCATCAAGGTGACGACGTTCGCGCTCCTCGGGTTCGTGATCCTGGCCGAGCTGCGCGGCGAGCCCGACGTCTCGGCGGGGCGCCGCCGCATTCCCGAGCAGCTGCAGCGGCAGGCGCTGACGATCGCCCTGCTGAGTGTGGCGTCGGTCGCCGTGGGCACGTTCGCGATGATAACGGTGACCCCGTTCAAGCTGGACCGCGTACTGTTCGAGGTGATTTCGGCCTTCGGCACGGTCGGGCTGTCGACCGGGATCACCGCCGACGTCGGCACCGCGGGGCACCTGATCCTGACCATCCTGATGTTCGTCGGGCGGCTCGGCCCGGTGACCCTGGGCGCCGCGCTGGCGCTGCACGTCCAGACCCGTCGGTTCCGATACCCGGAGGAGCGTCCCCTCGTTGGTTGACAAGAGAAACCGCGGCGACGCGGTCGTGGTGATCGGTCTCGGCCGGTTCGGCGGCGCGCTGGCGGTGGAGCTGGCGGGCCGCGACGTCGAGGTGCTCGGCGTCGACAGCGACCCCAAGAACGTGCAGCAGTTCTCCGGGCGGCTCACCCACGTGGTGTGCGCCGACTCCACCGATCCCGACGCGCTCGACCAGCTGGGCATCGGGGAGTTCGGCCGGGCCGTGGTCGGCATCGGCACCGACATCGAGGCGAGCATCCTGACCACCTCGATCCTGACCGACCTGGGGGTGGCCGACATCTGGGCCAAGTCGATCAGCCTGCAGCACAGCCGGATCCTGCAGCGGGTCGGCGCGCACCACGTGGTGCAGCCCGAGCACGACATGGGCGAGCGGGTCGCGCACCTGGTCACCGGGCGGATGCTCGACTACGTGGAGGTCGACGAGGACTACGCCATGATCAAGACCATGGCGCCCGGGTGGGCGGACGGCAAGAGCCTGGGCAGCCTGGGCGTCCGCAGCAAGTACGGGGTCACCGTGGTCGGGGTCAAGAAACCCGGTGGCAGGTTCACCTACGCCACCTCCGACACGGTGATCCACAGCGGCGACACCCTGCTCGTGGCGGGCGAGACCGACAACGTCGAGCGGTTCGCCGAGGAGACCTGAGCACGAGTCCCCGGACCCTCGCGGCGGGGACCGCGCCGGTGCGGAGCGGAACTCGGCTCCGTCTCGCACCGGCGGGTTCCCGCCCCGCCGCCTACCGGGCGGTGCAGGTCACCACGGCGGGGGCGGTGTTGGCCCCGGACCAGGCGCCGTTGAAGCCGAAGGAGGTGGTGCCGCCCGAGGACAGCGCGCCGTTCCAGGACAGGTTGGCCACGGTGACGGCCGAACCGCTCGCGGTGTGCGAGCCGCTCCACAGCTGGGTGATGGTCTGGCCGCTGGGGAAGGCCCACGCGACGGTCCAGCCGGTGAGCGCGGTGGTGCCGGTGTTCCTCACCTCGACACTGGCTCCGAAGCCGTCGTGCCACTGGTTGGTGACGGTGTAGGTCGCGGCGCAGGTCTTTCCGCCCGGAGTCGGGGTGGGAGTCGGTGTTGGCGTGGGGGTCGGAGTCGGCGTGGGCGTGGGGGTCGGAGTCGGCGTGGGGGTCGGGGTCGGAGTCGGCGTGGGAGTCGGGGTCGGCGTGGGGGTCGGGCCGCCGGTGCCGGCCTTTTCGGCCGTCCAGGCGCTGACCCAGGCCAGGACCGCGTTCCAGTTGACGGCGACCTCGTTCACCGACCAGGCCTCGATGTCGTCCAGGTAGCACTTCTGCGGCCGGCAGCCGCTGAGGCGCTGCTGGGCGACCGGGTCCTCCAGGCCGCTGTTGGGGCCGCCGGCCAGGGCGCCGGCCGGTGCGACGGGCAGGGCGGAGTTGATCTGGTTGGCCCAGAACCGGTGGTGGACGTTGCGCGAGGGCTTGTCACCATAGCCGGTGACGTAGGAGTAGCCCGTCGGGTTGCGGCCGAGCTGGTACGCCATCGTCTCGAACACCCCGGTGCGGAACCGCTCGGCGCCGGTGAAGTCGTGGGCCAGGGCCAGCAGGACGGTGTTGTTGAGGATCAGGTTGTTGGAACCCCAGATGTAGCCGCCGCCGGACGGCTGGAAGGGCACCGGGTAGCCCTGGCCGCGCATCACGTTCAGCAGCCCGTCGGCGGCCGAGACGAAGGAGGCCCGCAGCTGCTGGCCGATGGAGGAGGTCAGGCCGTTGGGCACCAGCGCCAGGGTGATGTCGCCCAGGCTGCCGACCTCCGCCCACAGGGCGCCCTCGCTCGTGAAACTGCGCCCGTGGTACAGCGAGGAGGAGGTCAGGTCGGTGCGGTAGGCCTGCTTGCCGGTGGTGGTGTACAGCTCGGCGGCGGCCCAGTAGAACTCGTCGGTCACCTTGCCGTCGGCGTAGGAGCCGCCGCCGGTGCCGTCGGAGGCCGGGGCGAGCCGCGAGGGGTTGGCCTTGGCCGCGGCGTAGGCCTTCTCGGCCGCGGTCAGGCAGCGGGCGGAGAACGTGGAGTCGATGGACGCCCACACCCGGGCGCACTGGGCGGCCGAGGCGGCCAGGTTCAGGGTGGCGGCGGTGCTGGGCGCCGACAGCACCCGGGCCTGGGGGTCCTGGGCGGGCAGCAGCGGCAGCCCGGTCCAGTTGGCGTCGTGGATCTTGTGGTGGGCCATGCCGGCCAGCGGGCGGCCATCGGGGACCTGCATCTTCAGCATGAAGTCGATCTCCCAGCGGGCCTCGTCCAGGATGTCGGGGACGCCGTTGCCGCGCTCGGGGATGGACATGGTGCCGTCGGCGAAGGCGCCGGTGTCGGCGCCGGGGATGTTCATGGCCCGCTCGTAGGCGTTGACCAGCTGCCAAGCGGACATGCCGCCGTTGATCACGTACTTGCCGTGGTCGCCGGCGTCGTACCAGCCGCCGCGCACGTCCAGCCGGTAGCCGCAGTCGCTGCGGCACGGCACGTTGTCGTCGCCCTGGTTGGGGGAGACGTTCAGGTGGCCGGCGGCGCGGGCGTACTGGCCGCCGCCGGCGTACTGGGAGGTGATCGCGATGCCGCTGCGCTGGTGGTAGAAGAACGCCAGCGCGTCGTAGGGCAGCTTCTTCCAGGCGGCGGTGCCGATGTCGAAGGGGTGGCTGGACTCGTTGTTCACGGTGAGCGCGTAGTTGGTGCCGGTCCCGGTGTAGGACGAGAAGTCGATCTTGTGGACGGAGTCACCGGAGGGGGAGTCGGCGCCGAAGACGGTCGTGGTGCCGCTGGCCACCACCTGGTCGGACCCGTCCAGCAGGCTCCAGGCCAGCGGCGATCCCGAGCTGCTGATCACGGTCGCCTGCTTGGCCGCGCCGGGCGCGTAGGCGACCTGGTTGACCTTGATGTTCTGGCCGAGCGCCGGTCGGACGACGGCGTTGGCGGTTCCTGTGGTGACGACCGCGGTGATCGATGCCGCGGCCAGCGCCGCGGCCAGCGCCGCCGCCCACAGCCGGATCCGGCCTGACGAGTTCACGGGGAGTCCTCTCGACCTGTGCTGCGTGGGCTTCGCATCTTGGAACCCTCAGGTCGGAAAAAGACAGCCGCCGCCAACGCAGGAAGCGCTTCGTGCAGCTCACGGCGATACTTCCGGCGAATGACCCTGTAACTTTCACCGAGGTCCCAGCGATTGGCGGGATCTCGGCGTCACCGCCTCCCCCACGGACCGCACGCGTCCTCGTCCCCGCCGGGAGGTCGCGTTCGCGCACCCCGCCGTGCCGGCCGGCGCCGGGACTCCCGGGCCTCCCGGGCCTCCGCGCGGCGGCCCGGCCCGGCAGGTACGGCAGGTACGGCCGGTCCGGGGCCCCGAGCCCCGTACGGCGGCTCAGCCGGTCTCCGACGCCTCGCCGCGCTCCTTGATGAGGGCGGCGAGCTCGCGGACCTGGCGGACGGTACGGTCCTTCTCCGACCCCTGCAGGCCCATCGCCCCGACCGTGGCGCCGTCGGTGAAGTCGATCTTCGCCCAGGGCTCGTGGTCGACCAGGGTGACCCCGAGCACCTCCGGCCACTCGTAGCGGAAGATCCGCAGCGGGTTGACGACGGTGATCCCCTCCTCGTCGGCCTCCACCCGGACCCGTCCCAGCAGGTGCAACACCCCGGCGACCAGCCCGCCCAGCCCGACCATCGCGATCCTGTCGGCCAGGGTGAACGGCTCGGCCAGGAAGAGCCCCATCAGCACCGCGCCGAGCATGATCAGGCCCGCGAAGCCGTAGGCCGCGATCCTTCCCTTCTTGGGCCGCCACACGACGGGCAGCGGGGGCGGGGAGACGCTCTCCGGGCTCACTCTCGATCACGATCCTTTGGAAAACCACCGGTCGGAACGGCTGTGACGGCTGGTCACGACGCCGAGGGAAACCTACCGCACGGCCCCGCCGGGCCGATCACAGGCGGGGCGGGGCCGGGGCGGTCCGGCTAGGAGCGGAGTTCCCGCAGCAGCAGCGCCGTCCCCAGGGCGGCGACGGTGGCCTCGTAGCCCTTGTCCTCGTGGCTGCCGGGCAGCCCCGCCCTGTCGAGGGCCTGGTCGAGGGACTCGCAGGTCAGCACGCCGTTGCCGACCGGGACCTCCTCGTCGAGGGAGATCCGGGTCAGGCCCGAGGTGACGGAGTCGCACACGTAGTCGAAGTGCGGGGTCTCGCCGCGGATCACGACCCCGAGGGCGACGACCGCGTCGTACTTCCTGGCCAGGACCTGCGCCACGACCGGGATCTCCAGTGATCCGGCCACCCGCACCACGGTCACCTCCGCGCCGCTGTCCCGGCCGGCCTGCTCGGCCCGCGCCACGAGCTGATCGGTGATCTTCTCGTGCCAGCGCGCGGCGACGACGCCGACGCTCAGCCCGCTCGCCTTCACGGCCTCGGCCACCGGCCGCCCGTCCCCGCTCACGCGATCACCCCGTACCCGCTCCGCTCCGCCTGGCCCGATCGTTCGCTCATGCTTCTTCTTCCCTGGGAATCTCGTGGCCGAGGCGGTCGCGCTTGGCCGACAGGTATTTCTCGTTGTACGGGTTCATCGACACCGGCATGGGCTCGCGGCCGAGCACCTTGATGCCGTAGCCGTCCATGCCGCGCAGCTTGGCCGGGTTGTTGGTCAGCAGCCGGACCGACTTCACGCCCAGGTCGGCGAGCATCTGCCCGGCGTTGGAGAACTCCCGGGCGTCCACCGGCAGCCCGAGCTCCAGGTTGGCGTCGACGGTGTCGCTGCCGTTGTCCTGGAGGCTGTACGCCTTGAGCTTGGCCAGCAACCCGATCCCGCGCCCCTCGTGGCCGCGCAGGTAGACGACCACGCCCCGGCCCTCGGCGGCGATCCGCGACATGGCGTGGTCCAGCTGCACCCCGCAGTCGCACCGCAGCGACCCGAGCACGTCGCCGGTCAGGCACTCGGAGTGCGCCCGGACCATGATGTTCTCGCCGTCCTCGATGTCGCCGAGGACCAGGGCCAGGTGCTCGCCGCCGTCCAGGGAGCTCGCGAAGCCGTAGGCCCGCCACTCGCCGTACCTGTTCGGCAGCCGCGTCTCGGCGACCCTGGTCACCATCCGCTCGGTCCGGCGCCTGAACTCCACCAGCTGCTCGATCGAAACGAGCGCCAGGTCGTGCTCGTCGCAGAAGTCGCGCAGCTCCGGCAGCCGCATCATGGTGCCGTCGTCGTTGACGACCTCGGCGAGCACGCCCGCCTCGCTCAGCCCGGCGAGCCTGGCCAGGTCCACGGAGGCCTCGGTGTGGCCGCGCCGGGCCAGGACGCCGCCCTCGCGGTAGCGCAGCGGGAAGACGTGCCCCGGCCGTACCAGCTCGGCCGGCTCGGTCGCCGAGTCGGCCAGGGTGCGGATCGTGTGGGCCCGGTCGGCGGCGGAGATGCCGGTGCTCACGCCGTCCCTGGCGTCCACGCTGATCGTGTACGCGGTGCGCAGGCGCTCCTTGTTGTCGTGGACCATCAGCGGCAGGCCGAGCCTGTCGAGGTGCTCGCCGCGCATCGGCACGCAGACCACGCCGCTGCTGTGCCTGATGGTGAAGGCCAGGAGTTCGGGGGTGGCCTTGGACGCGGCGAAGATGATGTCGCCCTCGTTCTCGCGGTTCTCGTCGTCGACGACCACGATGGCCCTGCCCTCGCGGATGTCGGCGATCGCCCGCTCGATCGGGTCCAGCTTGATCACAAGGTCTCCTCGGTGACGAGCACGGCCCTCGACCGGTACTCCCTGGGCCGGTCGACGGACCCGGCCGGCACCCGCGGCCGGGTCTTCCCGGAGGTTTCCGGTCTCGGTGGTCTCGGGTTCTGTCTCAAGGTGGCTCACGGCCTTCACACCCGACCCGTCGCGGTGTCCTGGGCGGGCCCGCCGGCCGGGACGTACGCGCCGACGAGCTTCTCCACGTGCTTGGCGATCACGTCGACCTCGAGGTTCACCGGGTCGCCGGGCCGCTTCGCGCCGAGGGTGGTCAGGCTCAGGGTCGTGGGGATCAGGCTGACCGCGAAGCCCCCGGAGCCCACGCTCATGACGGTCAGGCTGATGCCGTCGACCGCGATCGAGCCCTTCTCGACCACGTAGCGGTCGAGCTCCGGCGGGAGGGAGATCCGGACGACCTCCCAGTGCTCGGCGGGCTCCCGCGACAGCAGGACGCCCGTCCCGTCCACGTGGCCCTGCACGATGTGGCCGCCCAGCCGCTGGTCGGCGCGGACCGCGCGCTCCAGGTTGACCGGGGAGCCGGGGCTGAGCGCGCCCAGGGAGCTGCGGTCGAGGGTCTCCTTCATCACGTCGGCGGTGAACACCTCACCCTCGACGTCCACCACGGTCAGGCAGACGCCGTTGACGGCGATCGAGTCGCCGTGCCCGGCGTCCGAGGTGACCGTCCTGCCGCGGATCGACAGCCGGGCCGCGTCGCTCAGCGGCTCGATCCCGGCGATCTCTCCCAGTTCTTCGACGATTCCGGTGAACATTCACTGCTCCTTCTGGGGGACCGCCCGGACGGCCGGGCACGGGGAAGTCGCCCGGCGCCCGGGAGTGGGGACCACTCGGGCGGCCGGGCATGGGAAGGTCGTCCGGGCTCCGGAGGCGGGCACCGCCGGGCACGGGAAAGTCGTCCGGGGTCCGGGAACGGGAACCACCCGGGCGGCCGGGTACGGCGAGGCCGTCCGGGGTCCGCAAGTGCGGGCGCGGGGGAAGGGGGGCGCGCCCGGGAAGAGGGATGGGCCGGCGTACCCGGACCGGACACGGCCGGACGGGCAACACGGGCGGTACGGGAAATGATGGGGGCCGACGCTTCGCCCGTGAGGGGCGCGCCCGACCGCTTGGCGCGTCCGCGCCGGATCAGTCACCCGAGGTCTCCTACTCGCCAGTAGCTTTTTGCCACGGCGGGCCCCGGGGGATCAACGGGTGCGTACACCCGATAAGCGGAGGGTGCCCGAAGACACTCTCCGCTCGCGCGCTTCCTCCCATCCGGACTTTAACCGTCGGTCCTGGAGTTTCACCAGGTCAACCGGTCGATGGCTTCGACCGGGTCGCGGACTGTAACCGCCGGCTCGGAATTTCACCGACCCCGGAGCACGCTGCTTCGTTTTCTCGTTCCACGGAGGGCGCACCGCGGACGGTTCACCCTCCTCTACCACTACCAGTGTGCCATGTCCGGAAAACCGGACGGTACGCCTTCCATGATGTGGAACAAGCGAGCGGTTGGTGCGGCCACGCCGCCGCGGCACGTCGTCATGGTTACGCCGCCGCGGTTACGCGGTGGTCACGCCGCGCGCTCGGCGACCGCCCTCCGCGCCCTGCGCGCGTCCGGGGAGTAGCGCACCGGCGCGGGCACCAGGCCGATCCCGGTGTGCAGGGCCCGCAGGGAGGCCGTCGCGCACAGGTCCCCCAGCGGGGTGGCGGGCAGGCCGTACAGCCGGCGGGCCCAGCGCGGCAGGGTCGCGAAGGCGAGCACGGTGAGCATGGGGAACATCGGCTTGAGCGGGGCCAGGCGGACCGGCAGCGGCGCGTTGAGCGACTGCCTGAGCGGGTGGGGCACCTCGGGGGCGAAGTAGAGGCGGGGGCGGCAGGCCCGGATGTAGTCGTCCATCTCGCCGACCGAGCCGGGCACGTCTTCGGCGCGCAGGCCGACCACCTCGGCCGCGCGGCGCCACTCGGCGACGAACCTGTCGGCCTCCTCGTCCGTCAGGCGCACCCCCGCGCGACGGGCGACCGACAGGTAGGAGTCGACCTCGCCGACGTGGACCCAGGCCAGCGCGTCGGGGTCGTCGAGGCGGAACCGCTCGCCGGTGTCGAGGTCGAGGGCGGTGAGGCTCGCGTGGATCTTCCTGACCCTGGCCCCGGCGCGGGCGACCTCCTCGGTCGTGCCGTAGGTGCGCACCCGGACGAACTCGGTGGTGCGCACGAAGCGGGACCACGCCTCCGCCGGATCCATCAGCGCGGAGTTCTGCGCGACCCCTCGCATCGCCCTGGGGTGCAGGCCCTGCATGAGCAGCGCGCGAAAGCCCCCGACGAGCAGGATGGGCTCGCCCATCACCCTCCAGGTCACCGACTCCGGTCCGAACAGGCCGTTATCCATGCCTTCACCTCCCGGCTAGAGGAGGGTTACCCCGCAAAACGGTCAGACACACCCTGTTGTATTGAGTCTGTAACACTGTACGGGACTTGTGACACAAGCAGGGTCAGACCCGGACAAAGCCGTCACGGGCACGTCATGAATGTGTCACAAATCCGTGAATACCGGCCTTCGGGAGCCCTATCCTCCCACGTCACCCCCTGTCCACGTCAACGGAATTGCAGCCACAAACAGGTGGACGTTATACAACAAAAAAATGAGTAATGACCAGGCCATTGATTGTCATGGACTGTTTTGCAATGGTTCCAGGGATCCCGCTCAGTCATGCTCGTTGGGAGCCTCCGCACGATGACCATCCCTGCACCAGCCACAACCACGACCGGGGAGGCACTGGCGGCGAAGACACCGGAGACGGTGGGCCGCTCCCCCGGGCAGCTGATGTGGCTGCGCTTCCGACGCGACCGGACCGGCATCGTCTCGGCCGTGGTGGTGATTTTCTTCTTCCTGGTCGCGCTCCTCGCGCCGGTGATCTCCTGGCTGTACGGCAAGGACCCCTACGCCCTGTACGGCCAGGACATGCCGGGTCTGCTGAACGACTACGGCTACCCGATCCTGCCCAACGGCGGCATCAGCTCGGAGTTCTGGTTCGGCATCGAGCCCGGCCTGGGCCGCGACGTGTTCACCCAGCTCGTCTACGGGATCAGGACCTCCCTGTCGATCGCGGTGACCGCGACGATCATCGCGACGGCGATCGGCATCGTGATGGGCATCGTCGCCGGCTACGCCGGGGGCAAGACCGACTACTTCATCGGCCGCCTGATCGACATCGTCCTGTCGTTCCCCTCGGTGCTCTTCATCATCGCGTTCATGCCGGTCGTGGAGAACCTGTTCGTCCGGCCGGACGAGGAGACGCCGATCTGGCTGCGAGCGGTCACCCTCGTGATCGCGCTGACGGTGTTCCAGTGGGCCGGCCTCGCGCGGCTGCTGCGCGGCCAGGTGCTCTCCATGCGCGAGCGGGAGTTCGTCGAGGCCGCGAAGGTCACCGGGGCCTCCCCCGCCCGGATCGTCTTCAAGGAACTGCTGCCGAACCTGTGGACCCCGATCCTGATCCAGTCGACGCTGCTGCTGCCCGCGCTGGTGACGGCCGAGGCGGCGCTGTCCTTCCTGGGCGTCGGCATGATCGAGCCCATCCCCGACTGGGGCCGCATGTTCCGCCGCGGCACCGAGATCTATCAGAACGACATCACCTATCTGATTTTCCCCGGTGTCGCCCTCCTGATCTTCGTGATCGCGTTCAACCTCCTGGGTGACTCGGTTCGCGATGCCTTCGACCCCAAGCTCAAGCGCTAGATCGGAAATAGGAGAAAGATGAAAGTCCGTACGCGGTCAGCGATGGCCGTACTCGCCATAGGCGCCCTCGCACTCACCGGTGCCTGCGCCCAGGGCAACCAGGGCGCGCCCGCTGCCCCCAGCGGCGCGGCGTCCGGCGAGCCCGGCGCGCCGGCCCCCGCAGCGTCCTACAAGCCGCCGACGATCACCGTCGGCACGGCCGACGACTCCAAGGGCCCGGCCATCGAGCCCGAGGGCGTCGTCAAGGGCGGCACCGTCACGATGATCGACCGTGACGACATCGGTCACCTCGACCCCGCTCAGGTCTACGTCAACACCATGTCGAACTTCGGCCTGCTCATCGGCCGTACCCTGACCGGCTACAAGCGCGTCGGCCCCGGCGACTACAAGCTGGTCGGCGACCTGGCCACCGACTCGGGCACCTCCTCCGAGGGCGGCAAGACCTGGACCTTCACCCTCAAGGACGGCGTGAAGTGGCAGGACGGCACCCCGATCACGTCCGAGGACGTGAAGTGGAGCATGGAGCGGACCTTCGCCCCGTTCGTCACCCAGGGCCCGACCTACATCCAGCAGTGGCTGACCGAGGTCGACCACAAGAAGGCCTACCAGGGCCCGTACGACGGCAAGCGCCTTGACAACATCGAGACGCCGGACGACAAGACGATCGTCTACAAGTTCAAGACCCCGCACGCCGACGCCAACTACGCCTTCGCCATGGGCGGCTACGGCATCGTGCCCAAGGAGAAGGACACCAAGGAGAAGTACGACAAGGAGCCCGTCTCCAGCGGCCCGTACATCATCAAGAGCCACGTCGTCGACAAGTCGATGGAGCTGGAGCGCAACCCGAACTGGGACCCGGCCACCGACCCGATCCGCGGCGCCTACCCCGACAACTGGCGCCTGGAGTTCGGCCAGGAGAACCTGCAGATCACCGACCGTCTGATCGCCGACACCGGCCCGGACCAGACCGCGTTCACCTTCTACGCGACCGTCCCGCCGGAGCGTCTGCAGCAGGTCCTCGGCGACGCCAGCCTGGCCCCCCGCCTGATGAAGAGCCCCTCGCCGTACGGCAACTACTACTACTTCAACCTTGACCGGGTGAAGGACGTCAAGATCCGCCAGGCCATCAACCACGTGTGGCCGTCCAAGCAGATCCAGCAGGTCATGGGCGGACCCGCCGCGGCGGCGCTGCCCACCACGATCCTGAACGAGAACACCACGGTCGGCTACGAGTCCTACGACCTGTTCGGCAAGGAGGCCAAGCCCGAGGGCGACGTCGAGAAGGCCAAGCAGCTGCTCGCCGAGTCGAGCAACGCGACGCCGACCATCGTCTACGCCTACAACCAGACGCCCGTCCAGGAGCAGGTCACCGTCGTGATCAAGAACGCCCTGGAGAAGGCCGGCATCAAGGTCGTGGTCAAGCCCCTGGACCGTAAGACCTACTACGACTCCATCGGCAAGGTGAAGAACGAGTTCGACCTCTACTGGGGTGGCTGGGGCGCCGACTGGCCGTCCGGCACGACGGTCCTGCCCGTCATCTTCGGCCCGGTCGCCGACGGTGCGCCGAACTACTCGCACCTGAAGGACGAGGCCATCACTAAGGAGATGGACGAGATCACCGCCCTGACCGACATCGACGCCCAGAACAAGGCGTGGATGGCGCTCGACAAGAAGATCCAGGAGACGATCACCCCGCTGGTCGTCGCCGAGAACCGGATCGCCAACACCCTGCACGGCTCCAAGGTCGGTGGCGCCGAGATCGACCCGCAGTCCTGGGTCGTCTCGCCCAACAGCATCTTCGTGAAGCCGTAGCGGCCCACGAAACCGTAGGAGAACCGGCGGCCGTGGTCTCGCGGGGATGACGACATCCCCGCGAGGCCGCGGCCAGGGGCCTCACCGGCCCCATCGGTCCCAGCCACCTCGGGAAAACAGGCAATGCTTCCATTCATCACTCGCCGCATGCTCGGCGCCGCGGTCACACTTGTGATCATCTCCGCGGTCACGTTCTTCCTCTTCTTCGCCGTGCCCGCCGACCCGGCGAGACTCGCCTGCGGCAAGGTCTGCCCGCCGGAGCTGCTGGAGCAGGCGCGGCACAACCTGGGACTGGATCAGCCCCTGTTCGCCCAGTTCGTGGCCTGGCTGGCCGGAATCTTCGTCGGCCGCGACTACGGAGGCCTGGGCGACTGCCCGGCCCCCTGCCTCGGCTTCTCCTTCGTCAACCGCGCGCCGGTGTTCGAGACGATCCTGGACCGGCTCCCGCTGACCATCTCGCTCACCATCGGGGCGGCGGCCGTCTTCCTCACCTTCGGCGTGGCCACCGGAATCATCGCGGCGCTCCGGCAGGGCAAGCCGCTGGACAAGATCGCCAGCGTGTCGTCCCTCATCGGCGCCTCCGTGCAGATCTACTTCATCGGCACCCTCGCCCTGTACTTCCTCGTCTACCAGAACCAGATCTTCTGGCGGCCCAAGTACGTGGAGTTCACCCAGGACCCCGTCGGCTGGGCCACCGGCCTGCTGCTGCCGTGGCTGGTGCTGGCGATCATCTTCACCGCCAACTACACCCGCATGACCCGCTCGACGATGGTGGAGCAGCTCAGCGAGGACTACGTCCGCACCGCGCGGGCCAAGGGCATGTCCGGCCGCAGCGTGGTGATGCGCTTCGCGATGCGCGGCACGCTGACCCCCATCATCACGATCTTCGGCGTGGACCTCGGCGCGCTGATCGGCGGCGCGATCATCACCGAGCAGACCTTCGGCCTCCAGGGGCTCGGCCAGCTGTCGGTCAAGGCGGTCACCAACTCCGACCTGCCCATGCTGATGGCGACGGTGCTCGTCGCGGCCGCCGCGATCGTCGTCTTCAACATCATCGTCGACATCCTGTACGCCTTCATCGACCCCCGCGTGCGGCTGAGCTAGGAGCCTTGAAGAAAGTGTCAACTCCGTTCCTCTCGGTCCGTGACCTGACCGTCGACTTCCACACCGAGGACGGCGTCGTCCACGCGGTGGACGGGCTCTCCTTCGACGTGGAGAAGGGCACCACGCTGGGCATCGTCGGCGAGTCGGGCTCGGGCAAGTCGGTGACCAACCTGACCGTGCTCGGCCTGCACAACCCGGAGACCACCAAGATCGGCGGGGAGATCCGGCTGGACGGCGAGGAGCTGATCGGCGCCTCCCGGTCCACCATGGAGAAGCTGCGCGGCAACAAGGTCGCGATGATCTTCCAGGACCCGCTGACCTCGCTCTCCCCGTACCACACCATCGGCAAGCAGATCTCCGAGGTCTACCGCAAGCACACCGGCGCGAGCCGCGCCGAGTCCAGGGACCGCGCGATCGAGATGCTGACGCGGGTCGGCATCCCCCAGCCGAAGACCAGGGTGGACGACTATCCCCACCAGTTCTCCGGCGGCATGCGGCAGCGCGCGATGATCGCGATGGCACTGGTGTGCGACCCGGACCTGCTGATCGCCGACGAGCCCACCACCGCCCTGGACGTGACCGTCCAGGCCCAGATCCTGGACCTGCTCAAGGAGCTCCAGGACCAGACGGGGGCCTCGATCATCCTGATCACCCACGACCTCGGCGTGGTCGCCAACACCGCGCACGACGTGCTGGTGATGTACGCCGGGCGGGCGGTGGAGCGCGGCACCGTCAGGGAGGTCCTCCACGAGCCCCGCCACCCCTACACCTGGGGCCTGCTGGCCTCCATGCCCCGCCTGAACGCCCCGGTGGACATCCCCCTCCGGCCGGTCCGCGGCACCCCGCCCAGCCTGATCAACGTCCCGCCGGGGTGCCCCTTCCACCCCCGGTGCGACTTCATGGAGCTGGCCGGTCCCGGGCTGTGCCGCTCCGAGCGGCCCGAACTGTCCCCGCACCGCGGCCACGGCGACGCGTGCTACCTGACCCTCGCCCAGAAGAGGGAGATCCAAAAGTGAGCGAGACAACCGGTGAACCCCGCGGCGAGGCGCTGCTGGAGCTGTCCGGCCTGAAGAAGCACTTCCCGGTGATGGGCGGTGTCGTCTTCAAACACCAGGTCGGCAAGGTCCACGCGGTGGACGGCATCGACCTGACGGTGCACGCGGGCGAGACGCTCGGCCTGGTCGGCGAGTCCGGCTGCGGCAAGTCCACCGCCGGGCGGCTGGCCTCCCGGCTGCTGGAGCCCACCGAGGGCAGCATCAGGTACGCCGGACGGGAGATCGGCCACGCCAAGCGCAAGGAACTGAAGCCGATCCGGGCCGAGATCCAGATGATCTTCCAGGACCCGTACTCGTCGCTGAACCCCCGGCACACCGTGGGCACCATCGTCGGCGGCCCGATGGAGATCAACGGCATCAACCCGCCGGGCGGCAGGGACAACCGGGTCCGGGAGCTCCTGGAGATCGTCGGGCTCAACCCCGAGCACTTCAACCGCTTCCCGCACGAGTTCTCCGGCGGCCAGCGGCAGCGCATCGGGGTGGCCCGCGCGCTCTCCCTGAACCCCAAGCTGATCATCGCGGACGAGCCGGTCTCCGCCCTGGACGTCTCCATCCAGGCGCAGGTCGTCAACCTGCTCCAGCAGCTCCAGCGGGACATGGGCATCGCGTTCCTGTTCATCGCGCACGACCTGGCGATCGTGCGGCACTTCTCCCAGCGGGTCGCGGTCATGTACCTCGGCAAGATCGTCGAGGTCGCCGACCGCGCCTCCCTGTACGAGCGCCCCCGCCACCCCTACACCCACGCGCTGCTGTCGGCGGTGCCCGAGGTGCTGGAGGACGAGGAGCCGCGCGAGCGCATCCGCCTGGCCGGTGACGTGCCCTCCCCGATCAACCCGCCGTCCGGCTGCCGCTTCCGCACCCGCTGCTGGAAGGCCCAGGACAAGTGCGCGACCGAGGAGCCCCCGCTGGTCAGGCTGGAGGGGAACAAGGAGGGTCACCTGACCGCCTGCCACTTCCCCGAGCAGCCGACCGTGCACGGCCAGGACGTGGTGCTGGACCCGGCGCTGCAGGGCTGACCGTTCCGCCTCTCCCCCGCGGCCGTCGAAGGCCACGGTGAGTCTCCGACGCCGAAGGGCGGGCCCGTCCGGGCCCGCCCTTCGTCATGTCGTGGTGTCGTCGTCTCGGCGTCTCTTCGTCTCGGCGTCGGACGACCGGTCCTCCGGTCAGCCCTTGGCGGCCAGGGCGCGCAGGGCGTCGACCGCGCGGGCCGGGTCCTCGGCGCCGTAGACGGCGTTGCCCGCCACGAAGACGTCGGCGCCCGCCTCCGCGCAGCGCTCGATCGTCGCCTCGGAGACGCCGCCGTCGACCTGGAGCCACACCTGGCCACCGTGCCGGTCGACGAGCTCGCGGGTCCTGCGGATCTTGGGCAGGACCATGTCGAGGAACCGCTGCCCGCCGAAACCGGGGTCGACGGTCATCAGCAGCAGCATGTCGAGCTCGCCGAGCAGGTCCTCGTACGGCTCGACGGGGGTGGCGGGGTTCAGGGCCAGGCCCGCGCGGGCGCCCGCCTGACGGATCTGGCGCAGCGTGCGGACCGGGGCCTTGGCCGCCTCCACGTGGACGGTGACGCTCCCGGCCCCGGCCTCGGCGTAGGAGGGGGCCCAGCGGTCCGGGTCTTCGATCATGAGATGGCAGTCGAGTGGCGTCGAGGTCGCCTTGAGCAGGGACTCGACGACCGGCAGCCCGAGGGTCAGGTTGGGCACGAAGTGGTTGTCCATGACGTCCACGTGCAGCCAGTCGGCGTTGGGCACCGCCGCGGCCGCCTCGGCGAGGCGGGCGAAGTCGGCGGACAGGATGCTGGGCGAGATCTGTACGGCCATGATTGGCCGATTCTAGCGGCGAGGGCCCGCCGCCCGTCCGGCCCGTGGGACGAAGCCGTGCCGAGGCGCGAGGGTCCTGCCGGGGCGAAGCCGGGCGAGGAACGGAGACCCTGCCGGGGCGAAGCCGGGCGAGGTGCGAAGACCCCACCGGGACGGAGCCGTGCCGAGGGGCGGGGAGCTTGCGGGCCGGGCGGTGCGGCGGGTGGACGACCGTGTCCCATAATCTCTTGTTTACCTGAAACAAGCATAATCAAGACATTCTTCTTGCCGAATTAACTCGTGGCCGGAAATTACGCCAGGTGCGATTTGACAACTTTCCCGGCGGGCCGCGAACCACTGGGGTAATTTCCCTTCCGGATTATCCGAAAGCCATCGAAAGAGACGGGCGCGAGGTCCGGCGGCCTCCATCTCGTCTCGCCCAACGGAACCGGACGGCAATGCCCCTTTCCCGACACCACCCGCTTTCCCGGCGCCCCCCGCGCTCGGCCCTCACCCTCGCGGCCGTCGCCGTCGCCGTCCTCGCCGTGCCCGCCTCCGTGCCCGCCGGGGCCCCGGCGTCCCGGCCCCGTACGGTCGAACCGTCACCGATCGCCGGAATCCGCGTTTCCGAGAAGGACGGGATCGTCAGCGCGACGGTTTCCGGCACCGGCCGGGTCCTCTGGAAAAGCACGTGGGAAGGCGAGTCTCCGGGCGCGTTCGACGTACTGGTGGGGAATTCCGGGAAGTCCATGAACTCGGGGCACGACCGCTGGGCGGAAGAGCCGAGCACCGCCTCCACCGGCCGCCACCTCGTGATCGAGACCACGTCCGAGTCGGGCAACCCGCACCGCCCCGACAACCGGCGGCGCATCACCGTGATCGACGCCCTGACCGGCCTGCGGACCTGGAGCCTCCTCTCGGGCTACGCCGGGGACGGCCCGGCACGGCCGTTCTTCCACCTGGTGGGCGCGGCGGCGGGGAAGGTCCTCGTCGAGGTTCCCGCCCTGCGGACAATGCGCGCGCTGGACCCGCGCGACGGGACGGTCGTCTGGGAGACCGCCCTGCCCGGCGACTGCGTGAGCGCCGCCCTGCCCGGGACCGGCGAGGACGACGACGTCCAGTCGTACTCGCTCGCGGACGAGAGGCTGGCGGTCGCGATGGGCCGGTGCGAGGACCGCCACACCTCGCTCACCGGCCTCGACCCCGCCACCGGACGCGTCCGCTGGCGACACCGGCTCCCCCCGCCCGGCGACCCGGAGCTGGTCCTGGACGAGGGCGTCTCCTTCGTGACGTTCCCCGGCGCGATCACGGTCGTGGACCGGAGCGGCCTGGTCCTCGCCGACACCCTCGTCCGCCACACCCCCTCCTGGGCGATCACCGACGAGGCGGTGATCCTCTCGGACGACGGGCTGGGCGATCGCGTGGGAGTCAGGTCGATCAGCCGGTCGTCGGGACGGGTCCTGTGGTCCCGTCCCGAGGTGTCGGGCGAGGTGGGCGTCACCACGGGAAAGATCTACGTGAGGGGCGACGGGGTGAACCCCTGGCTCGGCGAGGGGCTGACCGTCCTCGAACCCGCCGACGGGCGCACGCTCGTGCGAATCTCCGCGCCGCTGACCGAGAAGGACGTCGAGGCCGCCCTGGCCGCCCCGCCCGGCTGGGGCGAGCGCGGCGGAGTGCCCGCGGGTGCCTGGCCGGACCCCTGCGCGCTGCTGCCCCCCGCCGGACTCGCCTCGCGCGCCGGCACCGGCCCGTACGCCGCCACCCCGATCCCCGCGCCCCCCGAGATGAGACTGACCACCCCCATGTCCTGCGAGCTCACTCCGGCGCGAGGAGGAACCCCGGTCACCGTCACCGTCGTGTGCGTGTACGCGTCGGCGAGGAAGGCGGCGAAGAGGATGGAGGAGCTCTCCAGCGAGGAGCACGCCCCGGAGGTGGCGGAGCACGCCACCTACTTCGACGCGGACGAGGACGCGGTCACCCTCAGGGAGGGCCGTGTCATCGTCACGGTGGAGGCCTTCGGCGACCGTACCCTGCTCCGGCACGCCGGACGGATCGTGAGCGGGCGCCTGCGCGAGCAGAGCCCGGCGGGGAGGGAAAATTCGTGACGACACGGACATCCTCCGAACAACCGGCCGAGGACGAACGACCGGCCGGAGCCGGACAACCGACCCGGGACGAGCGACCGGTCAGGGACGGGCGACCCGCCGAGAACGGGCAACCCGCCAGAGACGGACAGCCCACCGGAGAACGAGAACCGGCCGGGGACGGGCGACCCGTCGGAGACGAGCGACCGGTCAGGGACGGGCGACCCGCCGGAGACGAGCGACCCGCCGGAGACGAGCGACCCGCCGGAGACGCCGCCGAGGAGACGCCCCTGGCGAAGGCCGCACGGCCGTTCAAGTGGCTCGGGCTCACCATTGCCGGAGGGCTCGCGACGATCATCGCGGGTGCCGTGGTGACCGGCTGGTCGTGGGCGCAGGACCAATGGCGCGACTTCCACCGGGAGCCCCGGATCGGCGCGATCGTCTACTCCCCGGAGAAGCACGGGATCATGTTCGCCCTCCCCCGCGCCGTCACCTCCGGCCCCGACCGCCGCCGCCTGCTCTCCGGCGACCACGAGAAGGTGCTCAGGTCCGGCAAGGGGGCGCGCGTCGGCGAGACGAAGATCCTCCTGGTGCTGCGGGGGCGGCGCAACGACCCGATCCGCGTGCTGGACGTCCGCCCCCGGATCCTGTCCTCGGGACCCGTCGCGGCCGGCACCTGCCTCTACCTGTCCAACGCCGGCGACTCGCCCGTGTTCCCGGTGAAGGCCGACCTCGACCGGCTGGCCTCCGGACGCGGCTCCTCCGGGCGGCTCCTGGAGAGAAACCTCGACCTCGTCTACGGGGAACGGGCGTCGGTGGAGCTGACCGTGACGGCGCGGAAGCGCAGCTACGCATGGGACATCGAGGTCTCCTACGTCTACGGCGACTCCTCCGAGGTCCAGCGCGACCACTTCACCGCCGACGGCGAGCCCTTCCGGCTCACCGGCCCCGCCCGCAGATACGCCATCGGCTACGGGAATCCCACGCTCACCCGTTTCCGCGAGATCGGCAGGAACGTGAAGAGATGCTGACGGGACCCGGGAGAGGTCGCAGGGGGGCGGCGATCCTCGCCGTCCTCGTCCTGCTCGTCGCCGTGCCCCGCGCCGCCCTCCCCGGTGGCAGCCCGGCCCGCACCGGGTTTCCCGAGGTGTGGAGCCTGGAGGCACCCGGCCCGCTGGACGGTTCCGCGGTGAGGCTCTTCGGCGGGGACCTCATCGTGCCCACCCGTACGGCGCTGCGGGTCCACGATCCCGCCACCGGCGCCGAGCGGTGGAGGTACGCCCCCGCCGGAGCCGCCGTACGGGAGTGGGCGCCGACGGGATCCGCGGTGGTCGCGGAAACCCGCCGCCCGACGCCGTCCGGGGACGTCACCGCCCTGACCGGCCTCTCCCGCCGGACCGGCGCTGTGCTCTGGCACCGGGAGGGCCTCGGACTCGGCGCGCCGATGTCGGCCCATGCGGGGGCGGAGGAGGCCCCGCCCGTCGGGCTCGCCCGGGATCCCTCCTCCGGGGCCCTGCTCGGCCTTGACCCCGCGACCGGGCGGACCCGGTGGACCCTCCCGCTCTCCCCGTCGTGCGATCGGATGATCGGGGCGGACTCCGACGCGCGGACCGCGGCGATCGCGACGCTCTGCGAGCACGAGATCCGGGTCGTCGCGCTCGACCCGGCCGGAGGCGCCGAACGGTGGGGCACGAGGCTCCCGAGTTTCTCCGCCCTGTACGTCGGGGGCGGCACGGTCGTCGTCTCCCGCCCCGAGAACCTGACGGTCCACGACGCCGCGACGGGGCGCGTGGTCACCGAACGCGGGGAATGCTGGGACGGGTGCGTGCCGGTGCACGCCGGCGGGCGGATCGTGGTCGCCCGCGACCAGGACGGCGCCACGTCCGTCGAGGGGATCGACCTCACCCACGACGGCCCGGCCCATGACTCAGCCCGCGACTCGACCCCCAGCCCGACCCGTGACGCGACCCGCGACTCAGCCCGTGGCTCGACCCATGACTCGGCCCGTACCTCGACCCCCGGCTCAGCCCACGGCTCGGCCCGTACCTCGACCCATGACTCGGCCCGCAGCTCAGCCCGTGGCTCGGCCCACGGCTCGGCCCGTGGCTCGGTCGCGTGGCGGAGGGTCCAGCGGAACGGGCCGCGTTACGACCGGCTCGTCCCCCTCGGCGCGGCGGTCTACGTGACGCCGTACAGCGACGACCTGGGCATGGTCCTGGACGTGATCCAGGCGCCGACGGGACTGCTACGGCGGACGATGATCCCGGTGTCGGGCTCGCTGTTCGGCGCCGACGGCGACCGGCTCTACTTCACCCGGACGGTACGACCGGCCGCCCTGCCCGCGCGGCTGCAAGTCACCGCGCTGCGCGTCCCCGACCGGTTCACCGCCTCCTCCCCCGTGACCGAGCCCGTCGTGGTGCCCGGGGCCGACCTGTGCGGCCCGCTCCGCGCGGCCGGGTTCACCGTGCTCGGCGGAGTACGGCACCGGGGGCGGGCGGTCCCGCCGTTCACCGGCTGCGAGTTCGGCGAGGCGCGCGGGGAGCCGATGACGGCCGAGTTCTGGCGCCTGCCCACGGAGGCGGAGGCCGCCCGCGTCATGACGGAACTCGGCGCGGACAGCGGAGGGGCGGCCGTCCCCGGGGTGGGGGACGAGGCCCGGCTGCTGGACGACCGGGGGCGGGCGGTCGTCGTGCGCGCCGGTCGCGATCTTCTCCGGATCCGGTCACCGTACCTCACCGTGCGCGACAGGCTGGTCCCCGTCGCCCGCGTGCTCGCCAGGCGGCTCGGCGCGCTGAGATGGGCGGTGCCGCCGAGCTGGTCACCCCCGCCGGAGTACGGCGCGACGCCGTCCGGCCGGATCCGCGGGTTGCCGGGGGCCCGGTTCCAGGTGCGCGACGCCCCCGGCTCGCCGCTCTCGCTCTCCGCGTACGAGCCCGGGAAGGACGGTCCCACCTATCTCGGGATCGGCGACGGCTTCACCGTGAGCCGGGAGCGTGTGAAGGCCGTCTCCCGGGACGGCCGGTGGGCGGTGAGCGATTTCGGTGACCACGTCGGCGGCCGTGACGGCGTCGTCCTCCTCGACCGGCGTGACGGCGGGGTCCGGCACATCACCACGGTGCGGCGCCCCTGGTCGAACACCGCCCCCGTCTGGTCCCCCGACGGCCGCGTGCTGCTGACCCTGTGGCACACCGACGAGCGGGACTACGCGACCGCGCGCGGGTTCGTCGTCGTCGATCCGGTGCGGAGGACGTTCGCGGTCACCCTCGTCGGGAACGACCTGCCCCACGAGCCCCCGTACCGGTGGAACGCCGACGGGACCGGGGTGAGCGGTCATTTCGGCCTCGGCGACTCCTACACCCGCCTGGGCGAGGGGTACGACTCCTACGAGCTGCGCACGTTCGGCGTCGGCAGCGCCCCGCTGTCCGTCGTGCCCGGCCTGGGCAGGCCGGACGAGAGGATCCTCGATCCGTACTCCCCCAGCGGACGGCGGCTGGCCGGGTGGTGCCCGGACCGTCCCAAGGATCTCTGCGTTCACGACGCCGCCACCGGGACCCCGCTCGTCCGGATCGAGGCGAGCCTGGAGTATCCGATCCGCTGGTACGACGAGGACCATCTGCTGGTGTGGCGCCGCCACGGCGGGGGCCACGCGGCGAGCGTGATGGATCTCCACGGCTGGATCCTCACCGACCTGGCCCGGGGCGGCTCCCCCGGCCAGGACGGGACGAGACTCCTCTACACGCCCCGGCCGCGCTGACGACCGAGACCATCGGTGGTCATCAGAGCCATCCGAGGCATCCGTGGTCACCCGGGGTCATCTGGGGTCATCTGGGGTCATCTGGGGGAAGCGGGCGGAACGGGCGGTGGCTCGTCCCGTCCGCCGGTCCCGCCGGTCTCGCCGGGAGGCGGTGGGGTCTCGTCGGGCCTGTTCACCTCGGTCTTGAAGACGCGCAGGGAGCGGCCCACCGACCTGGCCGCGTCGGGCAGCCTCGCGGAACCGAACAGCAGGATGAACACCGCCACGATGATGAGCAGCTCGGGCAGTCCCAGGTCGGCCATGGGACGACCTCCTTCCGATGGGATCTTCCCCGCGCCGGAGGCCGGAGACGGGGCGGGCCCCCGGCCGACCGGCCGGCCGGGGGCCCGGGAGGCGGGGGCGCGGGTCAGATGTCGACCCGGACGCGGTACCTCTCCAGCCAGGAGTTGAACTGGAGAAGCCCCTCCAGCGACGCCCGGCTGCCCGGAGGGCCACCGGCCGCCTCGGGGCGGTCGATCATGGCCCGCACCTTGGCCTGGTCGACCAGCGGCGCGGCGGCCATGTTCCCGTCGCCGAGCAGCCGGGCGGCCTCGGCGCGGACGGCCTCCTCGTAGGCGGGGTCCTGCGTCGAGGGGTAGGGGCTCTTGCGGCGCCCGACGACCGAGGGCGGCAGGACGTCCGCGGCGGCGGCGCGCAGCAGGCTCTTCTCCTGCCCGTCGAAGGTCTTCATCGCCCAGGGGGCGTTGAAGACGTACTCCACCAGCCGGTGGTCGCAGAACGGCACCCGGACCTCCAGCCCGACGGCCATGCTCATGCGGTCCTTGCGATCCAGCAGGATCTGCACGAACCGGGTGAGGTGCAGGTAGGAGATCTCCCGCATGCGCCGCTCCAGGCCCTCCTCGCCCGCCAGCCGGGGCACCTCGTCGAGCGCCTGCCGGTAGCTGTCCGCGCGGTAGCCGGGGATGTCCAGCTTGTGGGTCAGGTCCTCGTCGAGGAGCGCCCCCACCCCGGCGAACCGACCGAACCCGGGGGACACCAGCCACGGGAAGGTGTCGGCCGAGACCGCCTCGGGATCGAAGAACCACCGGTAGCCGCCGAAGACCTCGTCGGCGGACTCGCCGGACAGCGCCACCGTGGAGTGGCTCCGGATGGCGCGGAACAGCAGGTAGAGGGAGGTGTCCATGTCGCCGATGCCGATCGGCAGGTCGCGCGCCCTCAGGACCGCCGCGCGCACCACGGGATCCATGAGATCGGCGGAGTCCAGGACGATGTCGGTGTGGTCGGAGCCGATGTGCCGCACGACGTCGTGCACGTACGGCGTGTCGGGAGTGTCGCGCATCTCGTCGGGCTTGAAGTTCTCGCTGTACCCGGTGAAG
This sequence comes from Streptosporangium nanhuense, assembly GCF_059358815.1. NCBI lineage: Bacteria > Bacillati > Actinomycetota > Actinomycetes > Streptosporangiales > Streptosporangiaceae > Streptosporangium > Streptosporangium nanhuense. The sequence continues at coordinate 323,793 of NZ_JCADBG010000002.1, read as the reverse complement.
TCGACGGAGAACGACCGGATCTTCCCGGCCCCCTGCCCCTCCAGGCCGAGCGCGGCGAGCGCCGTGACGGTGCTGGAGTCGAGCCCGCCGGAGAGCAGGGTGCACAGCGGCACGTCGGAGATGAGCTGGCGGGTGACGATGTCGTCCAGCAGCTCGCGTACCGTCCCGACGGTGGTGGCGAGGTCGTCGGGGTGCTCGTGGGACTCCAGGTGCCAGTAGGGGCGGCGGCACAGGAACTCGCGGGTCACCCGGACGGTGGTGCCGGGGCGGACCTCGTACATGCCCTGGTAGACGGCGCGTTCCGGGGTCTTGACGAAGGCGATCAGCTCGCGCAGTCCGTCCGCGTCGATCGTGGGCGTCCCGACGAGCGGGTTGGCGAGGATCGCCTTGGGCTCGGAGCCGAACAGCACGCCGTCGGGGAGCGGGTAGTAGTAGAGCGGCTTGATCCCCATCCGGTCCCGGACCAGCAGCAGCTCCTCGCGGCGGGTGTCCCAGATCGCGAAGGCGAACATGCCGTTCAGCCGTTCGGCGAGGTCCTCCCCCCATTCGAGGTAGGCCCGCAGGAGGACCTCGGTGTCGCTCTGGGTCCGGAAGCGATGGCCGTGGGCGGTCAGTTCCGCGCGTAGCTCGACGAAGTTGTAGATCTCGCCGCTGTAGGTGAGGACGGCGAGCGGCTGCCCGTCCTCGTCGGCGATCATCGGCTGGCGCCCGCCCTCGAGGTCGATGATGGCCAGGCGCCGGTGCCCCATCGCGGCGTGCGGGGCGATCCACAGCCCCTCGTCGTCGGGTCCGCGGCAGGCCATGGTGTCGGTCATGGCCTGCGCGGCGGCCCGTGACTGCCGAAGATCGCGCTCGAAGTCCACCCACCCACAGATTCCGCACATCTGGACACCCCCGCGTCCCGTCGGAAGCAGTTATATCCAGTCGAACAGCACAAACCGCCCATATATGCCCAGGGCACGCGCCCTGACCTGCGACAATGCCCCCGGCCGCCCTCCGCCGGGAGGGGGCCGGAACCCGATCAGCGACGGCGCAGCAGGGCCAGGAACATGGCGTCGGTGCCGTGCCGGTGCGGCCAGAACCGCGCGTACGGCCCCTCGCCCAGCCCCTCCACCTCGGGGAGGTGCTCGCGGGCGTCCAGCGCCTCGACGTCGTCCCGGCGGCGCAGGATGTCGCCGACCACGGCGACGGTCTCGGCCAGGTGCGGCGAGCACGTCACGTACGCGACGACGCCACCGGGCCGGACCGCCTCGACCGCCGAGTCGAGCAGGGCGCGCTGGAGCCCGCTCAGCTCGGGAAGGCTCCGGGGGTCGCGGCGCCAGCGGGCCTCGGGGCGGCGGCGCAGCGCGCCCAGGCCGGTGCAGGGGGCGTCGAGCATCACCCGGTCGAAGGCCCCGGGCCGCCAGGCGGGCACGGTGCCGTCCGCGGTGACCACCGCGGCCTGCCGGGTCGTCTGCCACACCAGCCGCGCCCGGTGGTACTGCAGCTCGGCGGCGAGCAGCCGCGCCCCGCCGGGGAAGGCCACCGGCCCGGCACCCGGACCGGAACCCGCGACCGTGCCCGTACGCGTGCCCGCGGCCGTGCCCGCCCCCGCGGCGGGCGCCGCGACCGGCACGGGCTCCCCCGCGCCGGGACCGCCCAGGCCCGCCTCGTCGCCGCGGGTCGCGATGGCGTCGAGCAGGCCCGCCTTGCCGCCGGGGCCCGCGCACAGGTCGAGCCAGCGGGAGTCGGAGCCCTCCACCGGGACCCGCGTCAGGGCCAGCGCGACGAGCTGGCTCGCCTCGTCCTGGACGGCCGCGCGCGACTCGGCCACGGCGAGGACCGCACCGGGGTCGCCCTCGGGCAGGTAGGCCGCGTACGGGGAGTATCTGGCGGGCTCGGCGCCCGCGTCGAGGAGCTCCTCGACCGACGAGCGGCCGGGACGGGCGACCAGGGTCACCTTGGGACGCTCGTTGTCGGCCGCGAGCAGCGCGGCCGTCTCGTCGAAGTCGCCGCCCACGGCGTCGCGCAGGGCGTCGACGATCCACCTCGGGTGGCTGTGGGCCACCGCCAGATGCCCCACCGGGTCGTCGGCCGGGTCGGGCGCCACGATCGGGATCCACTGCTCCAGGGAGCGGGTGGAGACCTTGCGCAGCACGGCGTTGGCGTACTTGGAGGCGCCGATGCCCACCCGCAGCCGCACCAGGTCGACCGTGGTGCCGACGGCGGCGTGCGGGGGGACCCGCGTCTTGAGCAGCTGGTGCACGCCCAGGCGGACGGCGTCGAGCAGCGGCGGGTCGACGTCCTCCGGCGCCCGGTCGCTGCAGGCCGCGATGATCTCGTCGTAGGTGCCGAGGCCGCGCAGGGTGCCGTAGGCCAGCTCGGTGGCCAGGCCCGCGTCGCGCCCCGACAGGCGGCGCTCGCGCAGCAGCGCGGGCATCAGCAGGTTGGCGTAGGCGTCCCGCTCGTCGACGGCGCGCATCAGGTCGTACGCGGCGTTGCGCGCCTCGTCGCGGACCGGCTTGGGCGGGCGCCCTCCCCTGCCCCCGCCTCCGGCGCCGCGCGGGCGGCCCGCCGAGCCCCGATTGCCGCCACGCGGGGCGTTACGGCCGTTACCACTGCTCATGATCTTCAGGCCAGCCGATCCTCGTCGGTGGGCCGCACGCCGCGGGCCCACTCTCCCGCGCCCATCAGGCGCTTGCCCTGCGGCTGCACCTCGCCCAGCTCGACCGGGTAGGTGGCGGTGCCCACCAGGACGGAGTTCTTGGACGCCGCGATCTGGCCGGGGGCCAGTCCGGAGGCGTCGGGTGCCGGCCGCACCGGGCCGATCTTGACGCGCTGGCCGCGGAACTCGGTCCACGCCCCCGGGGCGGGGGCGCAGGCCCGGACCAGGCGGTCGACCCGCATGGCGGGCGCGGCCCAGTCGACCCTGGCGTCGTCGACGCCGATCTTCGGGGCGAGGCTCACCCCCTCCGCGGGCTGCGGCACGGCCTCCAGCTTGCCGTCCTCGATCCCGTCGAGGGTGGCGGCCAGCAGCCCGGCGCCGGACTCGGCGAGCCTGGCGAGCAGCTCCCCGCTGGTGTCGGCGGGGCGGATCTCCTCGGTGACCACACCGTAGACCGGGCCCGCGTCCAGCTCCTTGACGATCTGGAAGGTGGCCGCGCCGGTGATCGCGTCACCGTGGAGCACGGCGTGCTGCACCGGTGCCGCGCCGCGCCAGGCCGGCAGCAGCGAGAAGTGCAGGTTGACCCAGCCGTACCGGGGGATGTCCAGGGCGGCCTGCGGCAGGAGCGCGCCGTAGGCGACCACCGGGCAGCAGTCGGGGCCGATCTCCCTGAGCCGGTCGAGGAACTCCGGGTCACCCGCCTTGGGCGGCCTGAGCACCTCGATGCCCGCCTCCTCGGCGAGCTCGGCGACGGGGCTCGGATGGACCTTGCGGCCCCGGCCCGACTGGGCGTCCGGGCGCGTGACGACGGCGACGACGTCGTGGCGGGTCGAGTCGATCAGTGCCCGCAGCGAGGGCAGGGCGGTGTCCGGGGTTCCGGCGAAGACCAGGCGCAAGGTTCCTACAGAGCCTTCCCTTGGGTGACGTGCGGGGAGATCTTGAATGTGGGGGCGGCCATGCCGTTCCAGTCGGCCTCGCGGATCGCCTTCATGGCGAGTTTGCGCTGCTTGAGGTCCATCCGGTCGATGAACAGCACGCCGTCCAGGTGGTCGGTCTCGTGCTGGAAGCACCGGGCCATCAGGTCGGTGCCCTCGAGGGTCACCGGCTCGCCGTGCATGTCGAAACCGGTCGCCACGGCCCTCAGCGACCTGGGCGTGGGAAAGGACAGGCCGGGGAACGACAGGCAGCCCTCCTCCCCCTCCTCGTCCTTGTCGTCCGACAGGTCGAGATCAGGGTTGATCAGGTGCCCGAGCTGGTCGTCCACGTAGTAGGTGAAGACCCGCAGGCCGACCCCGATCTGCGGCGCCGCCAGCCCGGCCCCGGGCGCGTCCATCATCGTGTCGGTGAGGTCTTTGACGAGCCTGCGGAGCTCCTTGTCGAAGTCCTTGACCGGCTCGGCAGGAGTGCGCAGCACCGGGTCGCCGAAAAGGCGGATCGGCTGAATGGCCAACAGGGATCTCCTCACGCTTCAGGGGATTGCCCCAGTCTAAGGGCGACGGCCGCCTCCCCCGAGCCTTCTCCGGGACCGGGACACGGGTCGTCCCCCGCCCCGGCCCCGAGCCTTTCTCCGGCCGCGGGGCACGGGCCTCTCCCGGACCGGGCGAGGACCGGGCGGGAGAGCGGGCGGAGGCCGGGCCTCTCCCGGACCGGACGGGAGAGCGGGCGGGGACCGGGCGGGAGAGCGGCCCCGGGGCGAGTCAGCGGAAGAGCGGCCCGGGGCGGGTCAGCGGGAGCGGGCCTTCATGGCGGCCTTGCGGGCGGACTTGGCCACCGCCGCGTCGCCGTGGCGCGAACCCAGCAGGTCCAGGACGGCGAAGGTGTCGGGGTGGTCCACCAGGGCCATCTCCTCGATCACGCGGACGAGGTCCTCGCCGGGTTCGAGCGCGTCGAACTCGCAGATCGCCTCGGAGGCGTCGCCGCGCTCCAGCAGCGAGGCGAGCGAGTCGACCGCCAGCCAGGTGTTGTCGGCGGGCGTGAGGGCGGGGGCGGGCAGGTCCCGGATGTGCAGCCAGGAGGCCGCGTAGCGCCACATGGCGGGCTCGGAGAGCGCCTCCCTGAGCGGGGCCTCGGCCTCGGGGCCGAGCTCCTCCAGGATCGTGCCCGCGGCGCCGCGGCGGCCGGCCGTGCCCGAGGCGGCGACCTTGACCAGCTCGCGGGCGGCGGCCTCGGGGTGGCGGGACTCCAGCCACACGGTGACGGCGCTGGGCGCTGCGGAGCCCTTCATGATCGCCTCGACCAGCTCGGCCGCGCCGAGGTCGGTGAAGACGGCGACCTCGGCGCCCGTCGGCGCGTCGTGGCCCTCGCGCATCAGGTCCTGGCGGACGGCCCACACGCCGAGCGGGGTGAGCCGGGGCCGGCCCGCCCGCGAGGTCTCCACCAGCCCGCAGTAGGCCAGGAGCGACAGGGCCGACTCCAGCCGGGCGGGAAGCTCGCGGGCCAGCACCCGCATCTCCGCCTGGCGCGCCCCGCAGGCCACCTGGTGCGACTGCAGGACGCCCTTCACGAGGGTCGCGGTGGACAGGCCCTCGCGCACGGCGTACAGCGTGGCGAGCATCTCGGCCAGGTGGTCGTCGATCACCGGGGAGCCGGTCAGGTCGTCGTCGGCGCGGTCGAGGACGTCCATGACCACGCCGTCCCAGAACCCCAGCAGCGCCCGGGGCGGCAGGTCGGGGGAGAGCACGAGCGGGCCGGGCGTCACCCGGCCCCGGGAGATGCGGAGCATGCCGGTGTTGACGGCGACCACCCACAGCAGGTGCAGCCGCGCGGGGCCCGGCAGGTCGAGCTCGGCGCACGGCGCGAACGGGTCGGGCAGCAGGCCCTCGGGAGTCACCTGGCGGGCGCCGGTCCAGGCGGCCAGGCGCTGGGCGTCGATCACCAGCGGCACGTGCGGCACGTACGAGGCCAGCTCCTCGTCGGGGGCGAGGTCGACGGGGGGGAAGCTCAGCGCGTCGCCGCGCGGGGGGCACTCGCGGCCCGCGGCGGTGACGGACTCCTCCAGGACGGCCGCCCGCAGCTCGCGGGGCGCCGTTCCCAGCTCGTCGACCAGCCTGCGCAGTTCGCCGATGTCGAAGACGTTCCCACTGTTCCCGCTCTTTGCCACCCGTGAAACTTACTGCACTCGCGCCTCACGCATACACGGCTCAGCCGATGGCGCGGGAACGTGCCTTGAAAGCCGCCTTGCGGGCCGCCTTGGCCGCTCCGTGATCTCTCAGGGAGCGTCCGAGCAGCTCAAGGACGTCGACGACCTCGGGATGGTCGACCCGCCACATCTCCTCGATCACATGTGACGGGGGGCCGGAGGCGGACATGTTCTCGGCGAACGTCTCCGGATCCTCCTCGGCGGCGGGCATGGCCAGGGCGAGCATGTCCACGCTCATCCAGAGCACCTCCTCCTGGGTGAGGACGGGGGCCGCCAGGCCTCGCGTGCTCAGCCAGTGGATGGCGTGCGGGCGCAGCTCCGGCTCCTCCAGGAAGGCGCGCACCGCCTCCTCGGCGTCGGGGCCGAGGCGGTCGACGATCGTCACCGCGACGCCCCTGGCGACCGAGGGCGCGCCGGAGACGGAGCCGAGCAGCTCGGTGACCGCCTGCACCGGGGTCCTGTTCTCCAGCCAGCCCCCGATGTCGGCCTCTGCCATCTCGGCGGGCATGCCGGAAAGTAGTCCCTCGATGAGCTCGGGCGCGTCGGCGGTGGTCAGGTCGGGCGCCTCGGGCGCCTCGATGCCCAGGTCGGTGTAGAGCTCGTGCAGCCCCCACAGGGCCAGCGGGGTGAGCTCCAGCAGCTCGTCGCTCTCCTCGGCCATCCCGCAGTAGGCGAGCCGCCTGACGGCCTCTGGGATGTCGATCTCGCCGTCCTCGACCAGGCCGATCTCCTCCAGGTAGTCGCTGACGAGGGAGATCGGCACGGGCGCCTGGAGGCGGTAGAGCATGTCGCACAGGCCGTAGAGCTCCTCGTCGAGGGAGACGTCGCCCGTCACGGCGCCGCCGGTCTCCTTCTCGACGACGAACTCGACCGTCGCGGCCCAGATGTCGAGCGGGTCGAAGTCCTCGCCGTCGAAGATGGCGGTGCCCTCGACCGTGACCAGGCCGGTGTGCACCGCGAGCTCCCACAGCAGGCCGGGATCGGCCACCGAGAGCTGGGCGGTCGCCTCGGCGGCGTCGCGCACCCTGAGCCGGCCCTTGACGGTCGGGGTGCGGCCCCCGGCGAGCATCCACTGGACCAGCCTGCGCGCGTCGGTGAGCAGCGGCACCCGCAGGGCGCTGTGGCCGAGCGCCTCGCGGGGCGCCAGGCGCACGGGGGGCAGGGGCGAGCAGCCGGGGCAGTCGCAGTGCTCGACCGCGGGTTCCTCCGTCGCCGCGGAGACGGAGAGGATCGCGCTCTCGGCGCCCTCGGTGGCCCGCTCCAGCGAGTCGGCGCCCATCGCGCTGAAGAGGCTCTTGGCCATGCCGAACCGGGAGGTGTCGGCGAGGGCGATGGGCATCTCGGGCTCGATCCGGTCGAGGACGCTCCTCATCCGGACCGCCATCTTGCCGCCGATCTCCTCGGTCGCGAGCAGGAAGTCGACCAGGGTACGGGCGGCGGCGACGGTCTCCGGGGCGCTCTCCGGGGGGGGCGATGACCTTGCGCGGATAGATGTTGAGCAGCAGTTCCTCGAAGGCGACGGGGGTGAAGTCACCCAGCTCGTTCACGTCCAGATAGTCGCTCGCGTAGTCGCAGAGCAGCCGTACCTCGTCCACGTCAACGTCCAGGCCGTGCGCACGCCCCCACGCGCGCAGGTCGTCTACGGCCCGATTCACCCATTCGATCGACACAGGGGAAAATTAACGGCTTACTGCCAGCACCGCGAATCGGGGAAACAACTCAAATCACGTCTAGAGGGTCAATGCATACCTTGACCACCTCCGGAGCCTTGCGCGCGGAGCGTACTCCGGCGGCCCCTTTCAGCGCCGCGGCCAGTGCCGATCCGGAGCCTCGCGTGATCCGCAGCATGGCGCGTTCTCGCACTTGGTCCCCCTTGGGAGAGGCCACCGGGACGGGACCGAGCACCTGTGCCTCGGGGGGCAGGGCCATCTCGCCGAGCATTTCCCTGACCGCCGCCGGGGATCCGGTGAGCGTCGCCATTTTCACCGCCGGGGGGAAACCGAGTTCTGTCCTGTCAGCTAGTTCCCTCTCGGCATGGGTGACCGGATCCCAGCGCAGCAGAGCCTGCACGGCGGCCAGCGAGGAGTCGGCCAGCACGACCAGCTCGGCCGAGGGCCGCAGCAGGGCCGCCGCGTTCATCCACCGGCGCAGCGTCTCCTCGGCGGCGCGCAGGTCGGGGCGGCCGAGCAGCGCCCAGCCGTCCAGCAGCACCGCCGCGGCGTACCCGCCCTCGGGCACCGGCTCGGCCCCCGGGGTGGCCACCACCAGGGCGCGGCCCGCGCCGACCGTGGCGAGCACCCCGTCCCTGCCCGAGGTCCTGACCGGCACCGAGGGAAAGGCCCGTCCCAGCTCCTCGGCGGTGCGCCGGGCACCGATCACCAGGGCCCGCACCCGGGCACCGCCGCAGGACGGGCAGCGCCACTCGCCCGCGATCCGGCCGCACCAGCGGCAGTACGGGGCCACGTGGCCGGCGCGCAGCGCGAACGGGCCGCCGCAGTGCCCGCATCGGGCGGGCGCCCGGCAGCTCTGGCAGGCCAGCGCGGGCAGGTAGCCCCGCCGGGGGACCTGCACCAGCACGGGGCCGCTCTCCAGCCCGGCGCGCAGGGTCCGCCAGGCGAGGCTGGGCAGCCGGGCGGCCCTGGCGGCCTCGTCCCTGGCCAGCTCCGCGTCCTCCCCCGCCGGGCGGACCCTCGGCGCCCTGGTCCTGACCGTCCCGCGGGCCGGGGCGATGGGCCCGGCCCAACCCGCCGCGATGAGCTGGGTGGCCTCCGCCGTGCGGGCGTACCCCCCGATGAGCAGGCCCGCCCGCGCCCGGTGGGCGCGCAGGGCGAGGACCTCCCTGGCGTGCGGGTAGGGGGCGAGCCGCTCGGAGTGCAGGTCGTCGCCGTCGTCCCAGATGACCGCCAGCCCGAGGTCCCTGACAGGGGCGAACGCCGCGCCCCTGGTCCCGGCGGCGACCCGCACCTGTCCCCTGGCCACCCGCAGCCACCGCCGGTAGCGCTCGGCGGGCCCGAGGTCGGCCGTGAGCGCCACGTGCGCGCCGGGCTCCAGGACGGCGCTGAGGGCCGCGTCGAGCAGGGCCACGTCCTTACCGTCGGGAAGCACCACGAGAGCCCCCCTGCCCCCGCGCAGGGTCTCCCGTACGGCGACCGCGACCGCCTCCGGCCACCCGGGCCCGCTCTCCCCCGTTCCCGGCAGGGCGGTCCACACCGCGCGGGGGGAGCCGCCCTTCGCCAGGGCGGCCAGGAACGCCTCCCCTTCCGGGTAGTCGGCCCACGGTCCAGGGCCCGTTCCCGTTCCCGCCGCCTGTGCCGGGTCCGGGGGGACGATGGCGGGGGTCTCGGCCTCGACCCTGGCGTGGCGGGGCGGGACGGCCAGGCGCAGGACGTCGGCCATGGTCCCCGCGTAGTGGTCGGCCACGGCGCGGGCCAGCGCGGAGATCTCCGGGGTGAGCACGGGCTCGGCGGAGACGACCCGCTCAAGGCGGGTCAGCTTGCCCTCGTGCTCGGTGCTCTCCGCCCGTTCGAGCAGGAAGCCGTCGACGAGCTTGCCCGCGAACCGGACGCGGACCCGGACGCCCGGCACCGCGGTGGCGTCCAGGGGCGCGGGGACGAGGTAGTCGAACAACCGGTCGAGGTGCGACAGCGGCGTGTCGACGACGATCCGGGCGACCGGCAGCTCGGCGGCCGGCTCCGGCACTCCCTTGGCCGGCCCCTCGACCGGTCCCTTGGCCGACCCCTTGATCGGCCGCTTGACCGGCCCCTTGACCGACGCCGCCACCTCCGCCGTCCTGGCCGTTCCCGCGGCCCTGACGACCCTGGCGCGCCCGGCCCGCGCCCTCGCGGGACCACCGGGCGCGGGCCGCTCGCGGACGGCGTCGAGCGGCAGCAGGGCGTCGTCGTCCGGCGAGGGGCTGGCGTGGGTCACCCACCTGTCCTACCAGACCCGGGCACCCGCCCAGACTGCGGCGGGGAAGGTGAGCGGCTCCCGCGCCGGGAGGGCACGGGCCGGGCCCGCCGGAATCGCCACCGCAGCGGGCCGGGCGGATCAGATGGAGCGGCGGTGGGTCCAGCGGCCGCCGAGCATGGTGCCGAGGATCGGCATGCCGCGCAGGCCGTCGCCGTCCAGCCCGGCCGGGTCGTACTCGGTGACCATCAGGTCGGCGGGGTCGCCGGGACGTACGCCGGCGCGTCCCCTGGCCGCCGCCGCGAGCGCCACCGGCAGCGGGATCGCCTGCTCCGGGTGCCACGGGGGCCGCTCGTCGTCGGTCCTGGCCACCGCCGAGGCGATCCCGTCCCACGGGTCGAGCGGCGCCACCGGGGCGTCGGAGCCCAGCTCGATGACGGCCCCGGCCGCCAGCAGGTCGGCGTAGGCGAAGGCCCTGGCGGTCCGCCCCGGCCAGTGCAGGTCGGCCACGTCGCGGTCGTCGGGCGCGTGGGCGGGTTGCACGCCCGCGACCAGGCCGGGCCGGGCGAACCTCCCGAAGTCCTGCGGGCGGACCAGCTGCGCGTGCTCGATCCGGCCGGGGCAGCCGGCCCGCTCGAAGGCGTCCAGCGCGATGTCCACCGCCAGGTCGCCGATCGCGTGCACCGCCGGGTAGATCCCGTGTTGGGTGGCCAGGGTCATGACGCCGTACAACTCCTCCGGCGCCGTCTCCAGCAGCCCGCGCGCGCCGTCGCCGGGGTAGGGGTCCTCGCAGTAGGCGGTCCTGGTGTTCAGCGACCCGTCCACGAACGTCTTGACCGGCCCGACCTCCAGCAGGCCTCCCGAACCGGCGACGGGATCGCCGGTGCGCAGCCCGCGGCCGATCGCCTCCTCCAGCCGGTTCACCGGGATCGAGCAGCCGACCCGGACGTCGATCCGCTCCGACCCGACCCGGCGGGTCCAGTCGGTGACGTTGTCGGCGAACTCGAAGTCCAGCACGCCGACGACGCCCCTGGCCGCGGCGGCGGTGGTGGCCTCGGCCACCCAGCGGTCCAGCTCCGCCCGGGGCGGCGGAGGCATCTCCGCCATCGCGTCGTAGCAGTCGCGCTCGCGCAGCACTCCCGTCGGGTGCTCGCCCCTGCCGATCGCCGCCAGCGCGGCCGGGCTGAACCAGGCGGTGTGCAGGTCGTTGCTGACCAGGACGATCGGCCGGTCGGGCGCCGCCACCTGGAGCATCGACTTGTGGGGGGTGTCCGGCCACAGGCCGTCGCGGAAGCCGTAGCCGACCGTGAACCCGGACCCGCCGGACACCCCGGACGAACCGGACCCGCCGGGCGGCGACGCGACGAGGTCGACCGCCTCCCGCGCCGACCGCGCCGAGGACAGGTCGATCCTGCGCCGGGCCTGCGCCCACTGCGCGGAGTGCACGTGCGCGTCCCACAGGCCCGGCAGGAGGGTGCCGCCGGCCACGTTGACCGACTCGTCGCAGGAGGGCGGCTCCACGGCCACCTCCGCGACCCGGCCGCCGGTGATCAGGACGTGGCGGAGCGGGCCGCCGGGGCCCAGCCGCGCGTTGCGCAGCAGCAGGCGGGGAGACGGTGAGGACATGACGCAGAGATTAGGCGGCTGGCCGACGTGCGTTCTCCCGCGTACCGGATTTTCCCGGCCACCGTTCCTCTCCCGTACCGACGCTTCTCCTGTACCGGCGCTTCTCCTGTACCGGCCACCGTTTCCCCGCATCGTCACGCACCGCGCCCGTCGCCCGTACGAGAGGCCGGAACCTGTGGCCCACGTTCCCAGGCGATCGAACTCCTATCAGACTGCGATCCGGGTGCTTAAAGTAAACGTGGATCGCCTTCGGCAGGAGACTTTCAATATGGGGTCGACACCGCCCGCGTCATCGGAAAACGGGTCATCTCCGGATGAATACTCGGGAATCAACCCGGAATTGATGGAGCGATTCATCGCGTCGCTGGAGCAGGCGCGGAAGACACTGGGCGAGAAGCTCCCGAAAATCCTCAACGCGCTTTCCTCGGTGGACGTCGACCGATCGGCGGCCCTGCGGATCCGCGAGATCGAAGGCTGGCTGGACCAGGAGATACCGCGACTGCGCAGGCGTAACCAGCTGATCCAGGAGCCCGATCTCCTGGAGGACTGGGCCGCGGGCCCGACAGGACCGGGCCTGCCGGGACTCACCCCTGGGCCCGGCGGCGAGGGGTTCACGGTATTCGACGAGAAGGCTCTCGCGACGCGTGCTCTCGCCACCGACGAGGGCGAGAAGCTCGCGGAGACCCTCATCGCTTCGGGACACCCGACCCCTTACTCCTCGGAAAGATTCGGGGATCCGACCTGGGCCTGGTGCTCGGCCACGGCAGGTTCCCTGCCAGGTGGTTCGCCGAGGTGGTCCGTCCTCGCGTCCAGAAGGCCTCCGAGGGCAGGGTTCCGGCACATTGGACCGCCGACCTGAGCCACTTCCTGTCGGCTCTGGCCAACAATCCGGAAACGGCCAGGGCGCTGTTCAACGACCTGTCTCCTGGAGATCTCAGGGACCTGTTCTCCGGACTCAACGAGCAGGTCTCGCTCTATCCCAACGAACACGACGCGATCGCCTTCGACCTGGAGAAGGAGTTCGGCCGGATGCTCGCGGCCGGATCCGGTGTCTTCGAGAAGCGCTCCCCCGGCCCCGAGGCGGTGCGATTCGCCTTCAACACCATGACGATGATGGGCAACCTTCGGACCGAAGCGGACTTCCGCAACCCGGAGGGGCAGCCGCTGGAAGTGGCGAAGGGCGCGAGAATCTTCATGTCGATGCTCGCGGGCGCCTACGCCGCCGAGATCATCGAGGGCGCCGACGCCGGGGACGCCAACCGGACGAAGGACAGCGCGTTCGAGAAGACCGCCACACTCACCGCCGGCCTGCATCCGAAGTTCCGCCTCAGCCCCGGCGACACCTACCGTTTCATCAAGACCTTCGCCGACTCGGTGGAACGGATGAAACCGTTCGACGCGGGAATGGGCCGGTTCTCCAGGCATCTCATGGACGCGGCGGGAGCCAAGGACCGCGGGGCGGGCATCAAGCACCTCGGAAGAACCTTCGCGAGCCTGGGTTACGTCTCCGGCGTGCAGTTCGCCGCGGCGAACGAGGTTCAGGGGGAAATGGATGAGTATGACCAGAAGATGAGGGATCGGCTCTTCCTCCTCCTGGGCCTGGGAGTCGACTTCACGGGATTCGGCGGCTCACAACTGGCCGCCGCGACGCTGGACGCCTCGGGCGCGAGCATGGCGTTCGACCCGGCCGGCGAGCTGATCTGGATGCTGATCGGCAAGTCCGCGAGCGAAACCGTCGACTCGCACAAGGACCTCGACAAGACCCGCCTGGACACTCTCAAGGAACGTAATCGCCTGGCCACCCTCGGGCGCGAATACTGGATCTTCCACGAGTTGAAGCGCTACGGGTTCTCCTACCCGGTGCCCCCGGACGATCCGGCCTTCAGCCGGCCCCCCATCACCGGGAAGGACGGCAACCTGCTCCCCTTCGACAAGCTGGCCAAGGACCCGAAGGCGCTGAAGAACCTCGCCGACTGGATGATCCGCAACGGATCCGGGAGCGGCGATTTGAGCACCGCCGGAGAAGCAGCAACGCTGCTCGACGTTTCCTTCGGAGGCGCCAAGGACAAGACCCAGAACACACCCGTCCCGTTCGGATGAGACCGACATCAACTTATTCTCAGACATTCCGTTTCCCCTGAAAGCACGAAATCTTTTTCACGGGAAGATGTAGCCACTATTTTGACGTACGCCTCCTTCTTCACCAGCTCGTCCCTCGGCGCGTTCCAGTCAACGGAAGAAACCTTGTAGCCCCGCCTGCCCAGACCGCCGGCCAACATGTTGAGCGTGTTGACCGAACCGTCTATTCCAGAAGTATTGACACCGTTAACGGCATAGGTTCTCTTCGCCTTCCCTTCCCCGCAGGGGATGTCCCTTCCCCCCGCATCCGTCACTTTGACGTCTTTCGCATGAAGCAGCTTCATCAGCCAGTCGACGTCGGTCTTCAACGTCGCCTCCGCCTGAGCCGCCGTCGGCCCAGGCGGATCAGACGAACACTCGCCCAGAGTCAGGGTCCCCAAGACGGCGATCACAACTGATCCGGCACGAGCGGAAGCAAGATGCATCGTGGAAATCTCCGTTCACGTCGGCCAACCTCGCCCAGGTTCAATGATGTCCGATAATCAAGCGATCACCGGGAAAAGTGCCGGAATGTGTCAAACGGGGATGGACAGCAACCGCAACCGTTCATCCAGATCCCGGACGTGCTTGTTGCCCTCCCACGGCTGAAGCCGAGCACGAGTCTGCCGTACGGAGTGGACCAAACGGGCGGAACTGTGCCCCACGACGAACTGTGCGGCCTTGTCGATCATGATGGTGGCCGCCGGAATCTCCTGCTTTTTGATGAGCGCGGTCGCATATTCGAGCTGAAGCATGCTTTTGCCCAGGACGAAACCGGGCCTCATCTTCGCGAGTCTTTGCTCCACTTCGGTTATCGCCCGATCGAACTGTCCGGCCTTGATGAAGCAGAACACGGCGTGGCGAGCGATGCGATCCGGTTCGAGCCAGAAAAGGTGCCGGAGTTCCGCTCCGCTCCGGCTTCCGTCCGCCAGCCTGACGGCACGATCGAGTATCCGAAGCCCTTCCCCGTCACGTCGCGTATTCGAGAGCACCCGGGCGACGATTGAGAAGGTCGCCGCCTGCTGCAGTCCGTTGCCGCTGTTCTTGGCCCACCCCTCGGCCGCGAAGGCATGATCCATTGCCATGGTCGGCTTGGCTTGAAAAATCGCCATGTCAGCCATCAGCCCGTGTAGATGGGCCAAGAGTGCTGGATCACTCAATTCATGACCTGCCGCCAGCCCCTCTCCGTAGCGACGGGTGGCATTCGCGTAATCCATCAGGTCGTAGTGACACCAGCCCGTCATGTGGCTCAGGCTCCAATAAACGCGGAGCAGGCGTTCGCGCAGGGCCGGGGTGAGGGAGCCCCGTTTGAGGAGGTCGTCGACCATGGCGCGTTTGGCCTCGGCGACCGGCAGGATCCGCCGGGGGCCCGATGACTCGTCCATGGTCCACAGGCGGGCGGTGAGCCGTTCCAGCACGTCGACGGTGGCCGCGTCGATCGGGCTCTGGTGCCGGGCGGCCGCGGCCAGGCGTTCCCGTTCCGGCGGGGTGAGGTGGCGCAGCAGGCCCAGGGCCGGGGTCCCGCCCAGCAGCAGGGCGAGTTCGAAGAGCAGCTCGCGGCGTTTCACGTCGGCCTCCTCTGCGCCGACCGCGCGCAGCAGGTCGGCACAGCGGGCGGGCGCGGGAACGAGTGGGGGAAGTGCCTTCGTTCCCTTGGTGCCCGGGACGGCCGGTGCGGACACCTCGCGGCGGTAGTGCGCGTCGAGGTGACGGTGATCCGTCTGGTCGATCAGGTCGCGGTCGCGCACCCCGTAGGAGGCGTAGACCTCGTCGGTGACCAGGCGGCGGGCGGTGGTCTGGTAGACGCGGGCGAAGATGGCGACCGCCCCGGCGCCGGGACGCCGCCCGGCCTGCGGCCAGGCCTCGTAGTCGTAGAAGCGCGCGGCACGCAGGGTTGCGGTGCCCGCCGGGTCAAGGTCGTTGTAGGCGGCCACCACGTCGCCCGCCGTGCGCCCCTGGGCATAGCGGTGCAGCCGCAGCGGGCTGACCTGGTGATCGAGGGCGAACACGTCGGCGATCTGGTCGAACGTGAGGCGGCAGGCCCGCAATGCCTCACTGCGCCGTCTGCATCCCAGCAGGATCCGGTGTCCCTCTCCGGGCATCCTCGACCCCCTTCTCCGAGCACACACGGATCGTATGCGCACGATCACGGAGAATGACAGACCGTGGGGGAAGTGGGGATCCTCGACCGTCGGGTGTGGCGTTCTCGCAGGTCAGAGCCGCTGTGCGCGGAGCATCTGGCCGTCGGCGTCCCGGAGGGCTACCGCACGGGAGCGCTGGGCCACTGTTCTGTCAACGATTTTCCCCTGACCAGGGGAGGCCATATGACCACCACCCACGACGGCGTGGCCCCGGAGCTGATCGAGGCGATGGTGCGGCTCCGCCCCGGCGGCATGACCTGGCGGCGAACCTTCCCGGGCCGCCCTTCCCAGGTTCCCGAGGCTCGACGCTTCGTCCGGTTTCTCCTGGTCGACTCCCCGTTCGGCCAGGACGCGGAGCAGGTCGTCGCCGAGCTCGCCGCCAACGCGATCCGCCACACCGCGAGCGGACGGCCGTACGGCACGTTCGTCGTCGAGGTCGTCCGCAGGCCCGAGGTCACCCGCGTGACGGTCTACGACTCCGGCCAGGGCGCCGTTCCCACCCTCCTCCACCCCACCCTTCTCCGCGAGGGCGGCCGAGGGCTTCCCCTGGTCGTCGCCCTCGCCTCCCGGGTCGGCTGCCAGGGCACCCGGTCCCACGGCCACGCCGTCTGGGCCCAGTTCACCGGCGAGAAGCACCCCGCATCCCCCGAGTGCTCATGACGAACGGGCCGTCATGAGCACTCAGGGCCTGCTCGAAGTTCGGATGTTCAGCTGGTCGGAGGCTCCGGATCCACAGGGCGGGCCGCACGGACGGAGTTCCGCCGGCCGGCTCTCCGGCGTCTTGTCGAAAACGGCCTGACAAGGAAGGGACGCGGATGCGCCTGCGGTGCCACGGTGCCAGCGTGGGCTGGACGGGCGAGCTCAGCCGGCGTGCAGCCTGGTGATGAGCTCATGCGCGACGTCCATGAACTGATCGCGCGAGGACGTCGTCGTCTGCAGGTCGACGAACGCCTCGTGGGCACCGGCCTCGGCGAGGGTCAGCAAGTAGTCACCGATCTGCCGCACGGTTCCGGCGTGCGGTACCTGGTCGTCGGGCGCGGGAGAATCGGTGATCTTCGGATTGACGCGCACCACCATTCGCAGGGCCGACGGGTCCCGCTCGACGCGTGCCGCGGCCTGCAGCGCCATATCCCACAGGGAGGTCAGATAGGGCATGGGTATCGCCGCGCTCAGCCAGCCGTCGGCCCGCCTGCCGATCCTCTCCATGGACGAGGGCGTGTAACCGGCGAGCAGGATCGGGGGGCGCGGCCGCTGGAAGGGCTTGAGGTCGATGTGCGACGGCGGCACGGTCCACAGCGTGCCCTTGTGCTCGACAACCTCACTGCTCCAGGCGGCCTCCATCACGTCGAGCGTCTCTTCGAGCCGGTCTCCCCTTCCCTGCCAGGGCACCCCGGTCGCGGTGTATTCGTCACGCAGCCATCCGAGACCGATGCCGACGTCCAGCCGTCCGTGGCTGAGCAGGTCGAGCGAGGTCAGCATGCGGGCGAGCAGGACCGGCGGTTGCCACAGCGCGTTGAGCGTGCTGGTTCCCAGCCGGACCTCCCGAGTACTGACGGCGGCCAGCGTCAATGCGGTCAGCGGGTCGAAGAACGTCGCGAAGGCCGGAGGGATCTCGCCGTCTCCTCCCGGGTAGGGATCGCTGGGTGCGAGCGGCACCATGATCCGATCCCCCGCCCACAGGCTGCTGTAACCCATGGCCTCCAGATCCGTGCTGGCCTGCCGGATGAAATCCGGGTCGGCGAAGGCGCCGTACTGCGGGACTGTATATCCGATCTGCATGGGATGCTCCTTGATACTTCGCCATGGAAAGCCGGGGGGAACCGAGGCGCGTATTGCGTACGCGTCTCGATACCCGGACGCCCCCGGCCTAACGTCCAGGGAGACGTTAGGCGACACCCCTTGGACATGATTTGCAACCGGGTTGGAGCATGGCCTCCGGGCCCTAGAAGCCCAGTCAAGACCTTGCTGTGATGTCTCCTCGGGGCACGTTCCCCGGTCTTCTAGACGGAGGTGAAACCAAGTCCTGCGGTGGCGAGGTGCATGGCGTCGAGCGCATGAATGGCATGGGTGTGGACGATCTCCACCGCCCGGCGTTCCACGGCGTCACGCGGAGCGCTCAGCAACGTGACCGGGCCGTTCTCTCCAAGGTCTGCCGCCAGTATGGCAAGCCTGGTGTCCAGTTCCAGCAGTCGCCTGGCACGAGAGGCACGGACCAGCACCCCGGTCACCTCCACCACGGTCAGGGTGCTCGTGACGAGGAGGTGTTCGGGGTCTTCGAGGAGGTTCCTGGCCCGGTCGTGACCGGGTTCGTCGCGGAGGTAGGCGCAGGCCAGGACCGAGGAGTCGACGTAGGTGAGCACGGGGTCAGCGGCCTTCCGCCCAGAGGTCGCCGAGGACCGGTCCCACGCCCTCGGTGGCCGCGAGCGCACGCTCCCGGTCGGCTTCGGTCACGGGAGGAGAGGGGCGGCGCTCGGCAAGCACCCCGAGCCTTCGCGCTCGGGCGCGAAGTTCCGCCCGGGCGTCCAGCGCCTCGTCGGAGACGCCGTGGGCGAGGATCTCCCCGGCGGTCGCGTTGATGGAGCGGCCGGTGCGGCGGGCCCTTCGCGTTATACGTTGATGAAGATCGTCATCGACGATATCAATCAAAGCCTTGAAAGATATCACCCATTGTCGAGGGACACACTTCGGCGGTCGTGATCCGGTATCCCGCCGGGCGAGATGAGGCCGGAAACGCGAACGGCCCCCGTGAAGGAGATCACGGGGGCCGTTCGGGAAAGACGCGGTGCGGGTCAGAGACCGGCGGCGCTGCGCAGGGCGTCGGCGCGGTCGGTGGACTCCCAGGAGAAGCCCTCGCGGCCGAAGTGACCGTACGCGGAGGTGCCCGAGTAGATCGGGCGGAGCAGGTCGAGGTCGCGGATGATCGCGGCCGGACGCAGGTCGAAGACCTCCAGCACGGCCTGCTGGATCTTCTCGACGTCGGTCTTCTCGGTGCCGAAGGTCTCGACGAACACGCCGACCGGGTGGGCCTTGCCGATGGCGTAGGCGACCTGGACCTCGGCGCGGTCGGCCAGACCGGCGGCCACGATGTTCTTGGCGACCCAGCGCATGGCGTAGGCGGCCGAGCGGTCGACCTTGGACGGGTCCTTGCCGGAGAAGGCGCCGCCGCCGTGGCGGGACATGCCGCCGTAGGTGTCGACGATGATCTTGCGACCGGTCAGGCCGGCGTCGCCCATGGGGCCGCCGATCTCGAAGCGGCCGGTCGGGTTGACCAGGAGGCGGTAGCCCTCGGTGGCGATCTCCAGGCCGGCCAGGACCGGGTCGACCACGTGCTCCTTGATGTCGGGAGCGAGCATCTCCTTGAGGTCGATCTCGGCCGCGTGCTGGGTGGAGACCACCACGGTGTCGAGCCGGACGGGCTTGTCGCCGTCGTACTCGACCGTGACCTGGGTCTTGCCGTCGGGACGCAGGTAGGGCACCGTGCCGTCCTTGCGGACCTGCGACAGGCGCTCGGCGAGGCGGTGCGCCAGCTGGATCGGCAGCGGCATCAGCTCGGGGGTCTCGCGGCAGGCGTAGCCGAACATCAGGCCCTGGTCGCCGGCACCCTGGCGGTCGAACTCGTCGCCGGCCTCGCCCTCGCGGTTCTCGTAGGCGTCGTCGACACCCTGGGCGATGTCGGGCGACTGCGCCCCGATGGACACCGACACGCCGCAGGAGGCGCCGTCGAAGCCCTTGTGCGAGGCGTCGTAGCCGATCTCAAGGATCTTCTCCCGGATGAGACCGGGAATGTCGACGTAGGTCTCCGTCGTCACCTCTCCGGCGACGTGGACCTGGCCGGTGGTGATCAGTGTCTCGACCGCGACACGGCTCTTGGGGTCACCCTTGAGCATGGCGTCGAGAATCGCGTCACTGATCTGGTCGGCGATCTTGTCCGGGTGGCCCTCTGTGACCGACTCGGAGGTGAAAAGGCGACGGGACAAGTCAGTGGCTCCTCATGCAGCGGCTGCTGGCGTCTGGGGGCTCTGGCGTCGGCGGACGCCAGTAGCGCTCCGCGAATTCTAGCCCCACCTGATGTGGAGCCGCGAAATCGTCTCAGATCATGTCACCTTAAAGTCTCAGATCACGTACGGGAAAGAACCTCCGCTCACCGAGATCCGGGCCGGGGCCGCGTGTGCCCGCGACGCGAGGAGGGCTCGAACGCGGCACAAACGAAAATCACACTAAAGCGGAAATTAGCTCACAAATCGGGCAGAGGGTCCGGAGGGAGCGTCTCGGGGGCGAAGACCTCGGCGTCGGCGGCGGCGACCACCGCGGCGTACTCCTCGTCGATCTCGAAGACCATGCCGCCGAACTCGATGGCCGCGCCCGCGGAGAACTCCAGGGGGCCGAGCCGGGTGCGCCGGGAGTGGGTGGCGTACACCGAGGTCGGCGCGTCGCGGTCGAAGAACTTGGTGGACAGCACGCAGATGGTGCGGTCGGTGACCACGATGAGGAAGGTCGCCATGACCGGGGTTCCCACCGACAGCGCGGGCAGGACGTAGTGGATCTCTTCACCCGGAGGGAGCAGCGCCCGGCATCGAGCCCTGACGGCGGCGGCGACCGGCATGATCGGAACCCCTCCCAGCCGCGACAACGCAGGTCATCTCGGAGGCAGTATCCGCCGGGAGACGGCCCGCGGCAAGTGCCGGGAACCCACCGGATCCGGCCCATGGCGAGTGGTCGGGACCCGCCGGGAGACGACCTGCGGCAAGCGGTCAGGATCCGTTGAGGACGACCTGCGGCAAGCGGTCAGGATCCGTTGAGGACGACCTGCGGCAAGCGGTCAGGGTTCGTCGAAGGACGACCTGCGGCGAGCGGCCAGGACCCGCCGGAGCCGGCCCACCGCAAGAAATGGCCGGGACCCGCCGGGAGGCGCCCGCGGCGAGTGGTCAGGCCAGGCGCGCGGCGACGAGGTCCCAGACCGTGTCGGCCAGGGCCTCCTTGGGGCCGCGGGGGATGTCGACCGGCTCCCCGTCGGCGACCAGGACCACGGCCGCGTTGTCGGGCGTGCCGAAGGCGAGGCCGTCACCGACCTGGTTGACCACGAGCAGGTCGCAGCCCTTGCGGGCGAGCTTGGCCCGCCCGTTGGCGAGCACGTCGTCGGTCTCGGCCGCGAATCCCGCGATCACCCGTGGGTACGGCTTGAGACCTTCGCGGCGCCGCTCACCCAGCTCAGCCAGGATGTCGGGATTTTTCACGAGATGGATGGCGTCAGGCTCGCCGGCGGTCTTCTTGATCTTCGATCCGCTCCGCGCCGAGGGCCGGAAGTCGGCGACGGCGGCGGCCATGACCACGGCGTCGGCGCCCTCCACCGCGTCGAGCACGGCGGTGCGCAGCTCCAGGGCCGACTCGACCCGGACGACCCTGGCCCCCGCCGGGTCGGGCAGGGCGACGTTGGCGGCCACCAGGGTGACCTCGGCACCGCGGGCGACGGCCGTGCGGGCCAGCGCGTAGCCCTGCAGGCCCGAGGAGCGGTTGCCGATGAAGCGGACCGGGTCGATGGCCTCGCGGGTGCCTCCCGCGGAGATCACCAGGCGCCGCCCCGCCAGGTCGGCGGGGCGTCCGGCGATGACACGGCGGCAGACCTCGAAGATCTCCTTCGGGTCCGGAAGCCGGCCGGGGCCGGTGTCGGCGCCGGTCAGGCGGCCCACGGCGGGGTCGACGACGATCGAGCCGCGCTCGCGGAGCGTGGCCACGTTGGCGCGGGTCGCGGGGTGCTCCCACATCTCGGTGTGCATCGCCGGGGCGAACACCACCGGGCAGCGCGCGGTGAGCAGGGTGTTGGTCAGCAGGTCGCCGGCCAGCCCGTGGGCGGCCTTGGCGAGCACGTCGGCGGTGGCCGGCGCGACGACCACCAGGTCGGCGCCCTGCCCGATGCGGACGTGCGGCACCTCGTGCACGGACTCCCAGACGTCGGTCGTGACCGGGTTGCCGGACAGCGCGGCCCAGGTCGGCTCGCCGACGAAACGGAGCGCCTCCCTGGTCGGGACCACGCGCACGTCGTGGCCCGACTCGGTGAACAGGCGCAGCAGCTCGCACGCCTTGTAGGCGGCGATGCCCGCGCTCACACCGAGGACGACCCTGGGTCTGCCGGGAGACCCGGCTTCTTCTGGGGCCCGCACGAGGTGGTTCAGCCCTCGATCGGCTCGGAGGTCAGCAGGCCCTCGCTGACCTCGCGCAGCGCGATGGACAGCGGCTTCTCCTGCGCGTGGGTCTCGACGAGCGGGCCGACGTACTCCAGCAGGCCCTCGCCGAGCTGGGAGTAGTAGGCGTTGATCTGACGCGCCCGCTTGGAGCCGAAGATCACGAGACTGTACTTGCTGTCGACGATGTCGAGCAGGGCGTCGATCGATGGGTTGGTGATGCCTTCGGAGTAGGCGGCGCTGGTTGCCACGTGTGATTTCCCCTAGCTAGGTGAACGTCCGAGGCGCGAATCCTCGGGAGCATCAGCCAACAAGGCTATCAGCCGATGGCATACGCCCTGGACGGACGTGTTGACGAGTGTCAGGTCGAACTCCTGCTCGGCCGCCATCTCGATCCGGCCGGCCGCCAGGCGGCGGGCGATGACGTCCTCGGGCTCGGTGCCCCGGCCGCGCAGGCGCTTCTCCAGCTCTCCCCAGGTCGGGGGGGCCAGGAAGACCAGCAGCGCCTCGGGCATGGTCGCGCGGACCTGCCTGGCGCCCTGGAGGTCGATCTCCAGCAGCGTGGGCACCCCGGCGTCGAGCTTCTCGATCACGGGGCCGCGCGGGGTTCCGTACCGGTTGCCGGCGAACTCGGCCCATTCCAGCAGCTCGCCCGAGGCGGCGAGGCGGTCGAACTCCTCGTCGTCGGCGAAGAAGTACTCGACGCCGTGGGTCTCCCCCGGACGGGGTTTCCTGGTGGTCACCGAGACCGACAGCCACACCTCGGGGTGTGCCCGCCGAAGCTCGGCGACGACCGTGGACTTGCCGACGCCCGACGGCCCGGACAGGACCGTCAGGCGCTTGCCGGCCGGGAGTCCGGGGAAGGCTCGCGCCCCCTCCGGACCTCCGGCTGGGGATGTGAAGCGACCGGCCCCGCCCTCGGCGGTTGCCTCCGGAGTCCGGCTCTCGCCGGACCACGACGTTGCGGTCACTCCAAACCCCCCGTGATGCCGTCCCCCATGCGGGGCGAGCGTGGTCGTATGAACCGAGACTAGCTCTCGGCCCCGCCGAACTCACGCTCGAGCGAAGCTCGCTGGTTCGTACCCAGGCCCCGCACGCGGCGGGACTCTGCGATTCCAAGCCGCTCCATGAGCTGCTTGGCGCGGACCTTGCCCACGCCGGGAAGCGACTCGAGAAGGGCCGAAACCTTCATCTTGCCGATGACGTCGTCGGCCTGCCCGTCTTTGAGCACCTCAGCCAGAGAGACCGCACCGTGCTTCAGGCGGTTCTTCACCTCGGCACGCTCTCGGCGGGCCTTGGCAGCCTTCTCTAGGGCTGCGGCGCGCTGCTCAGGGGTAAGGGGAGGAAGAGCCACGCCGGGTCACCTCGAATTTCCTGTCGATGTACTCGGACGGGAAGGGAAACTAGCTGGTCATGGCGCTTCAAGCAACGTCAAGGCCACTTTATCCCCCTAGAAAATCTACTTCGTGACTTTCCGTGCTTGCCACATCGCTCTACGTTGACGAAACTGCCCTCAACGCCGAGTTTTCAGGGGTTGTCTCACCCGCGACGCCCGGCGCTCCCCGGCGTCCCCTCACACGCGAAACCGGGTGGTTCCCGGCGTTACCCCACCCGCGACGCCCGCGGCCCCGGACCGCGCCGCGCGCGGCGCCCCACGGGCCTCCGGGGCGCGCCACCCGCGACACCCGCGGCCTCTGGACCGTGCCACGCGCGGCGCTCCACGGCTCCGGGGCGCGCCACACCTGACGCCGAACGGGTTTCCGGACCGCATCACGCGCGGTGCCGAACGGGTTTCCGGACCGCATCACGCGCGGCGCCCGACAGGTTTCCGGACCGCGTCACACGCGACGCCCGGCAAGCACCACGTGCGGCGCCCTACGGCTTCCGGGCCGCACCGGACATGACGCCCGACAGGTTCACACGCGGCGCCCCGTGGCGCCCCGTGGCGCCACGCGGCTCTCCGGGGCGCGCCACGCGCGGCGCCCGGCGGGTTTCCGGACCGCGTCAGGCACTCCGGCCCGAGGCGGCGGAGACGCGCCTGAGGGCGGCGGCGATGCCCGCGGCCGTCGCGCCGGGGTCGGCGGAGCCGGTGATCGGGCGGCCGATCACGAGAAGGTCGGCCCCGTCGGCCAGCGCCTGCTCGGGAGTCGCTACTCTTGCCTGGTCCTGGCTCGCGGCGCCGGCGGGGCGGACGCCGGGGGTGATGAGGGTGATGCCGGGCCCGACCTCGGCGCGCACCGCGGCGACCTCGCGCGGCGAGCAGACGAGGGCCTGGGCGCCCGCGGCGACGGCCAGCGCCGACAGGCGGCGCACGGCGTCCTCGGCGGGGCCGTTGACGCCCATCTGCTCCAGGTCGGCCTCCGAGAGCGAGGTGAGCAACGTCACCGCCGCGATCTGGGTGTTGGGCATGGCCTCCACGGCCGCCCGGATCATCGCGGGGCCGCCGGTGGCGTGCACGGTCAGGATGGCGGGCTTGAGGCGCGCCACGGCCCTGGCGGCGCCCGCGACGGTGTTGGGGATGTCGTGGAGCTTCAGGTCCAGGAAGACCCGCACCCCGCTCGCCCCCCGGACGGAGGCGATCACGTCGGGGCCGTAGCGGAGATAGAGTTCCAGCCCGACCTTGACGGTCGTGACGTGCGGGGTCACCAAGCTCGCCCAGTGGGCCGCGGTCTCGAGGTCTGGCGCGTCGAGGGCGACGGCGATGGGTGCGGGCGTCACAGGGAACTCTCCTCAAGATCTATCCGGTGCCGGGAGGACGCCCCCGGCGGGCGGTGGGCCAGTCCGACCGCGTCGGCCAGCCGGTGGAACCCCCGGGCCGCCAGGATCTCCTCCAGCTCGCGGAGGATGCGCAGGCAGGCGTAGGGGTCGTGGAACAGCGCCGTCCCCACGGCGACGACGCAGGCGCCGGCGAGGATGAGCTCGAAGGCGTCCCTGCCGGTCAGCACGCCGCCCATGCCGATGATGGGCACGCTGGGCAGGGCCGCGTGGACCTGCCACACGCAGCGTACGGCCAGCGGGCGGATGGCCGGTCCCGACAGGCCGCCGGTGACGGCCGCGAGGGCGGGGCGCATGGCCTCGGTGTCGATGCTCATGCCGAGCGGGTTGTTGATCATCGAGAGCGCGTCGGCGCCGCCGTCCACGCACGCGCGGGCGACGCTCACGATGTCCACGACGTCCGGCGAGAGCTTGGCCACCACGGGCACGTCGTAGCGCATGACCGAGCGCACCGAGGCGATCACCTCGGCGGAGGCCGCGCCGTCGCGGGCGAAGACCCTGCCCCGGTCCTCGATGTTGGGACACGACAGGTTGACCTCCACCGCGGTGACGCCGGGCGCGTCGGTGAGCCTGCGGGCCAGCGCGGTGTACTCGGCCACGGTGCCGCCGCCGATGGACACCACGGTCCGCACGCCCCGCTGGGCCAGCCAGGGCAGCTCGCGCTCCAGGAAGGCGTCCACGCCCGGCCCCTGCAGCCCGACGGCGTTGAGCATGCCCGAGGGCGTCTCGGCCATCCTGGGGGTCGGGCGGCCCGCCCTGGGGGCCATCGTGATCGATCGGGTGGTCAGCGCGCCGATCCTGGCCAGGTCGAAGAACTGGGCCAGCTCCGAGCCCGACGCCGCGCACCCGGCGGCCGTGGTGACGGGGTTGACCAGCTCCACGTGCCCCAGGTACGTCCGCATGTCAACCGGCATTCCGCGTTCCCCCACCGGGCGCTCCCAGCGCGTCGAACGGGATCGTCCCGACGTCGTCGAAGCGGACGCGCTCGCCCCTGAAGACCGGTCCTTCGACGCACGAGCGCACCATCCGGGTTACACCGTCGTCGCCGATGACCGGGAGCACGCACGTCATGCACACGCCGATCCCGCACGCCATGCCCTCCTCGACGGCCACCTGGACGGGGATGTCGAACTCGACCGCCACCGCGGTGACGCCGCGCAGCACCGGCATCGGGCCGCAGGCGTAGACGGCGTCGGCCCGCACGTCGGCGATCACCCCGGGCAGCACGTCGGTCACCCGGCCGCGCATGCCAAGGGAGCCGTCCTCGGTGGTCAGCGTGGTGGTCTCCCCCATCCTCCTGGCGCGCAGGGCGCCGAACACCCGGTCGGCGGAGACCCCGCCGAGGACGAAGTCGACGCGGCAGCCGCGCCCCTGGAGGGCGTCGGCCACGGTGAACAGCGTCGCCGAGCCGTGCTCGGCGCCGACCAGGACGCAGGTCACCGGATCCCTGGGCAGCGGGAACGGGCGGCCGAGCGGGCCCACCAGGTCGAGGGTGTCGCGGGCGCGGCGCTCGGCCAGCCAGGCCGTGCCCGGACCCCGTACGGAGAAGACGAACTCGACCGTGCCGCCGTAGTCGGGCTTGACGTCGTGGACGAAGAAGGCGCGGCGCGTCAGCATCGACGTCCGCGCCCCGCCGACGGCCACCCCGACGAAGTGGCCCGGCCGGAAGCGCTCGGCGATGCCGGGCGCCACCACGGTCAGCGCATGGTAGGCGTCGACGCGGCGCGTCGTCAGCACCGTGCCGGTCACCTGTACCGGAGTAACAGGCGTCTCCCTCACCTCCGCTAAGGCACCGGCCCCGCTCCTCAGCCGCTCCGCAAACGCTTCGCGTGCTCCTGGAGGGACCGTACGCCGATGTCGCCGCGGACGATCGCCTGGATGCCCTGTACGGCCGCGGCGAGTCCCTGGACGGTGGTGATGCAGGGGATGGCGCGCAGCACGGCGGCGGTGCGGATCTCGTAGCCGTCCAGGCGCGGCCCCGCCTGGCCGGGGCTGCCGAAGGGGGTGTTGACGATGAGGTCCACCTCCCCGTCCAGGATGCGCCGGACGATGGTCTGCTCGCCCTCGGGGCCGGTCCCCTCGCTGTGCTTGCGCACGATCTTGGCATGGACGCCGTTGCGGCGCAGTACTTCGGCGGTGCCCTCGGTGGCGAGGATCTCGAACCCGAGGTCGGCGAGGGCCTTCACCGGGAAGATCATCGCGCGTTTGTCGCGGTTGGCCACCGAGACGAACGCCCGGCCCTTGGTGGGCAGCGAGCCGTAGGCGGCGGCCTGCGACTTGGCGTAGGCGGTGCCGAAGAACTCGTCGATCCCCATGACCTCGCCGGTAGAGCGCATCTCGGGGCTGAGCACGATGTCCACGCCGCGGAAGCGGTTGAAGGGCAGCACGGCCTCCTTGACCGCGATGGGCGCGTCCAGCGGCATGGTGCCGCCGTCGCCGGTCGCGGGCAGCAGGCCCTCGGCGCGCAGGTCCGCCACCGTGGCGCCCATCATCACCCGGGCCGCCGCCTTGGCCAGCGGCACCGCCGTGGCCTTGGAGACGAACGGGATCGTCCGGCTGGCGCGGGGGTTGGCCTCCAGCACGTACAGGATGTTGGCCGACATGGCGTACTGCACGTTGAGCAGGCCGCGCACGCCCACCCCCCTGGCGATGGCCTCGGTGGCGGCGCGGATGCGCTTGATGTCGTGGCCGCCCAGCGTCATCGGCGGCAGCGAGCACGCCGAGTCGCCGGAGTGGATGCCGGCCTCCTCGATGTGCTCCATCACGCCGCCGAGGTAGAGCTCCTCGCCGTCGAACAGGGCGTCGACGTCGATCTCCACGGCCTCGTCGAGGAACTTGTCCACCAGCACCGGGTGGTCGCTGGCCGCGCCCGCCTTGGCCATGTAGGCGGCCAGGGTGTCGTCGTCGTAGACGATGGCCATGCCGGCGCCGCCCAGCACGTAGGAGGGGCGCACCAGCACCGGGTAGCCGATCTCGGCGGCGATGGCCAGCGCCTCGTCCTCCGTCACCGCGACACCGTGCTTGGGCGCGGGCAGGCCCGCCTCGGCGAGGACCCTGCCGAACGCGCCGCGCTCCTCGGCGAGGTGGATCGACTCGGGCGAGGTGCCGACGATCGGGACGCCCGCGTCCTTGAGCGACTGGGCCAGGCCGAGCGGGGTCTGGCCGCCGAGCTGGACGATGACGCCCACCACGGGACCGGTCTGCTGCTCGGCGTGGACGACCTCCAGGACGTCCTCCAGGGTGAGCGGCTCGAAGTAGAGGCGGTCGGAGGTGTCGTAGTCGGTGGAGACCGTCTCGGGGTTGCAGTTGACCATGACGGTCTCGTAGCCGGCGGCCGACAGCTCGAAGGAGGCGTGCACGCACGCGTAGTCGAACTCGATGCCCTGGCCGATCCTGTTGGGCCCCGAGCCGAGGATGAGGACCTTGGGACGCTCCCCGTAGGGGACCTCGGTCTCCTCGTCGTAGGTGGAGTACAGGTAGGGGGTCTGGGCGGCGAACTCGGCGGCGCAGGTGTCGACGGTGTTGTAGACCGGGCGGACGCCGAGCGCGTGGCGCAGGTCGCGCACCCGCGGCTCGGTCATGCCGCGCAGCTCGGCGATCTGCGCGTCGCTGAAGCCGAACCGCTTGACCCGGGTCAGCACCTCGGCGGTCAGCTGCGGCGCGTCGCGCAGCTCGGCGGCCACCTCGTCGATCTCGATGAGCTGGTCGAGGAACCAGGGGTCGACGGAGGTCGCCTCCGACAGCTCCGCGAGCGTGGCCCCGGCGCGGACGGCCTGCTGCATGGTGAACAGGCGCCCGTCGTGCGGGACCCGGCAGGCGGCCAGGAGCTCGTCCTTGTCGCCCGGCTCCCCGGCCCAGGTGAAGGAGGCGCCCTTCTTCTCCAGCGAGCGCAGCGCCTTCTGCAGGGCCTCGGGGAAGGACCTGCCGATCGCCATGGCCTCGCCCACCGACTTCATGTGGGTGGTGAGGGTCTGGTCGGCCCCGGCGAACTTCTCGAACGCGAACCTCGGCACCTTGACCACGATGTAGTCGAGCGAGGGCTCGAAGGACGCCGGGGTCTCCTTGGTGATGTCGTTGGGGATCTCGTCCAGGGTGTAGCCGATGGCCAGCTTGGCGGCGATCTTCGCGATCGGGAAGCCGGTGGCCTTGGACGCGAGCGCCGAGGAGCGCGAGACGCGGGGGTTCATCTCGATGACGACCATGCGGCCGGTGCGCGGGTCGACGGCGAACTGGATGTTGCAGCCGCCGGTGTCGACGCCGACCTCGCGGATGACCGCGATGGCCACGTCGCGCATGTTCTGGTACTCGCGGTCGGTCAGCGTCAGGGCGGGGGCCACGGTGACGCTGTCGCCGGTGTGCACGCCCATCGGGTCGATGTTCTCGATCGAGCAGACGATCACCACGTTGTCGGCCCGGTCGCGCATGACCTCCAGCTCGTACTCCTTCCAGCCGATAATGGACTCCTCCAGGAGCACCTCGGTGGTCGGCGAGGCGTCGAGGCCCGCGCCGGCGATGCGGCGCAGCCCCTCCTCGTCGTGCGCGAAGCCCGAGCCGACCCCGCCCATGGTGAAGGAGGGCCGCACCACCAGCGGGTAGCCCAGCTCGCCGGCGGCGGCCAGGCACTCGTCCATGGTGTGGCAGACGAACGAGCGGGCCGACTCGGCGTTGAGGCCGCGCTCGGCGGCGACCTTGGCCACGATGCCCTTGAACAGCTCGCGGTTCTCGCCCGCCTGGATGGCGTCGACGTCGGCGCCGATCAGCTCGACGTCGTAGCGCTCCAGGACCCCGGCCTCGTACAGGGAGATCGCGGTGTTGAGCGCGGTCTGCCCGCCCAGGGTGGGCAGCAGCGCGTCGGGCCGCTCCTTGGCGATGATCTTCTCGACGATGTCGGGGGTGATGGGCTCGACGTAGGTGGCGTCGGCGAACTCGGGGTCGGTCATGATCGTCGCCGGGTTGCTGTTGACGAGGATCACGCGGAAGCCCTCGGCGCGCAGCACGCGGCAGGCCTGGGTGCCCGAGTAGTCGAACTCGCAGGCCTGGCCGATCACGATCGGCCCTGAGCCGATCACCATGATCGACTGGATGTCCGTGCGCTTAGGCACCCTTGCTTCCCTCCGTACTCGTACTCGCGCTCGCGCTGGTGTTAGCGCTCACTCCACCGACCGTTCCCCGCTCGCCCGCCATCAACGCGCAGAAGTCGTCGAACAGGCCGGCCGAGTCGTGCGGGCCCGCCGCGGCCTCGGGGTGGTACTGGACGCTGAACGCCGGGCGCTCCAGCAGCCGCAGCCCCTCGACGCAGTCGTCGTTGAGGTTGACGTGGCTGACCTCCGCCCGCCCGTACGGCGTGTCGAACGCGCCCTCCAGCGGCGCCCGCACGGCGAAGCCGTGGTTGTGCGCGGAGATCTCCACCTTGCCGGTGCCCCGGTGCTGCACCGGCTGGTTGACACCCCGGTGGCCGTAGCGCAGCTTGTAGGTGCCCAGCCCCAGCGCCCGGCCGAAGAGCTGGTTGCCGAAGCAGATGCCGAAGAACGGCACGCCGGCGTCGAGGACGCCGCGAAGCGCCTCGACCGGGCCGTCGGCGGTGGCCGGGTCGCCCGGGCCGTTGGAGAAGAACACCCCGTCGGGACCGAGCGCGAGGATCTCCTCGGCGGTGACGGAGGCGGGCAGCACGTGCACCTCGCAGCCGCGCTCGGCCATCCGGTGCGGCGTCATCGCCTTGATGCCGAGGTCGACGGCGGCCACGGTGAACCGCTTGGGACCGATCGCGGGCACGACGTACGGCTTGGGGGTGGAGACCGCCCCGGCCAGGTCGGCGCCCTCCATCGCGGGGCTGTCCAGCACCCGCTCCAGCAGCTCCTCGACCGGCGCCAGGGCCTTGCCGGAGAACACCCCGGCCCGCATCGCCCCCCGCTCCCGCAGGTGGCGGGTGAGGGCGCGGGTGCCGGTGATGGCGATGCCGACGACGCCCTGCTCCCTGAGGTAGTCGTCCAGGGAACGGTTGGAGCGCCAGCTGGAGGCCGTCCTGGCGGGCTCGCGGACCACGTATCCGGCCACCCACACCCGCGACGACTCCGGATCCTCGTCGTTGACCCCGGTGTTCCCGATGTGGGGCGCGGTCATCGCGACGATCTGGCGGTGGTACGACGGGTCGGTCAGCGTCTCCTGGTAGCCGGTCATCCCGGTGTTGAAGACCATCTCGCCGAAGGTCTCGCCCTCGGCGCCGTAGGGGGTCCCGCGGAAGACGCGGCCGTCTTCCAGCACTAGCACTGCGGTCACTCACACACCCCGATCAATCTCGGTTACAGCTCCGCAAAGTATGAAATATCCGGCATATTGGGTCGCCGTCCCCCCGGCGAGCGGGACACCTCCGCGTCCCGAGGGGGTCCCGGGGGCCGCAGGGGTCGCGGCGGTCGCCCGGGGGCGGCGGACGGGAGCCCTCACGTGAGCTTTCCGTCCAGGACGGTCGGCCTGCCGCGCAGGAAGGTCGCCACGACGCGGCCGGGCAGCGTCAGGCCCTCGTAGGGCGTGTTCCGGCTCTTGGAAGCGTAGCCCGCCGGGTCGACCTCGGCACGCACCGACGGGTCGTAGAGGGTGATGTTGGCCGGGGCCCCGGCCTCGATCGGCCGCCCGTGTCCCTGGAGCCTGCCGATCCTGGCCGGGGCGACGGACATCCGCTCGGCGACACCGGCCCAGTCGAGCAGCCCCGTGTCCACCATCGCCTCCTGGACCACGGCCAGCGCCGTCTCCAGGCCGATCATGCCCATGGCCGCGGCGGCCCACTCGGTCTCCTTGTCCTCGACCGGGTGCGGGGCGTGGTCGGTGGCCACGCAGTCGATCGTGCCGTCGGCCAGGGCCTCGCGCAGCGCCTCGACGTCCGCGCGGGTGCGCAGCGGCGGGTTCACCTTGTAGATCGGGTTGTAGGAGCCGACCGGGGAGTCCTCGACCAGGTCGTCGGTGAGCAGCAGGTGGTGCGGGGTCACCTCGGCGGTGACGTCCCAGCCCTTGGACTTGGCCCAGCGGATGATCTCCACGGAACCGGCCGTGGAGACGTGGCAGATGTGCAGGCGCGAGCCGACGTGGGCGGCGAGCAGGCAGTCGCGGGCGATGATCGCCTCCTCGGCGACCGCGGGCCACCCGGTCAGGCCCAGCCTGCCGGAGACCGCGCCCTCGTTCATCTGCGCGCCCGCGGTCAGGCGCGGCTCCTGGGCGTGCTGGGCGACGACGCCGTCGAACGCCTTGACGTACTCCAGGGCGCGGCGCATCAGCACCGCGTCGGAGACGCACTTTCCGTCGTCGGAGAAGACCCGGACCCGCGCGGCGGAGTCGGCCATCGCGCCGAGCTCGGCGAGGCGCTCGCCGCCCAGGCCGACGGTGACGGCGCCGACGGGCTGCACGTCGCAGTGGCCCGCCTCCTGGCCCAGGCGCCAGACCTGCTCGACGACGCCCGCGGTGTCGGCGACCGGCTCGGTGTTGGCCATGGCGTGCACGGCGGTGTAACCGCCGAGCGCGGCGGCGCGGGTGCCGGTGTCGACGGTCTCGGCGTCCTCGCGGCCCGGCTCGCGCAGGTGGGTGTGCAGGTCGACCAGGCCGGGCAGGGCGATCAGGCCCTCGGCCTCGACGGTCTCGCCGCCGGTCAGCCCCCGGCCGATCTCCACCAGCAGGCCGTCGCGGATCAGGATGTCGGCCGGCTCGCCGCCGAGGATCCTGGCGCCCCTGATGACGATGCCGTCACGCGTGGCCCCGATGCGGTCGTTCATCAGATCTCTCCCCCGAGGTCGGCGCCGCCGAGCAGCAGATAAAGGACGGCCATGCGTGCGGTCACACCGTTGGCGACCTGCTCGACGATCGTCGAGCGCGGCGAGTCGGCCACCTCGGCCGCGATCTCCATGCCCCGGTTCATCGGGCCGGGGTGCATCACGATGGCGTGGTCGGGCATCTTGGCGACGCGGTCGCGGTCGAGCCCGTAGCGGCGGCTGTACTCCCGCTCGGTGGGGAAGAACGCCGCGTTCATGCGCTCGCGCTGCACGCGCAGCATCATCACCACGTCGGACTTGGGCAGCACCGCGTCGAGGTCGTACGAGACCTCGCACGGCCAGGAGCCCACCTGGACCGGGAACAGGGTCGGCGGGGCGACCAGGGTCACCTCGGCGCCGAGCGTGGCCAGCAGCAGCACGTTGGAGCGGGCCACCCGGCTGTGCAGCACGTCGCCGACGATGGTGATCTTCCTGCCGTCCAGCGGGCCCAGGCGGCGGCGCATGGTGAAGGCGTCGAGCAGGGCCTGGGTGGGGTGCTCGTGGGTGCCGTCGCCGGCGTTGACGACGCTGCCGCGCACCCAGCCGGCCAGCCGGTGCGGCGCGCCCGAGGCGCCGTGGCGGATCACGACGGCGTCGGCGCCCATCGCCTCGAGGGTGAGCGCGGTGTCCTTGAGCGACTCGCCCTTGGAGACGCTGGAGCCCTTGGCGGAGAAGTTGATGACGTCGGCCGACAGGCGCTTGGCGGCGGCCTCGAAGGAGATCCTGGTCCGGGTGGAGTCCTCGAAGAAGAGGTTCACCACCGTGCGGCCCCGCAGGGTGGGCAGCTTCTTGATGGAACGTTCCGAGATCTTCGCCAGCTCGTCGGCGGTGTCCAGGATGAGCAGGGCGTCGTCGCGGGTCAGGTCGGCCGCGGAGATCAGGTGCCGCTTCATCGGTCGTCCTCCTTCAGCAGCAGGACCGCGTCACGGCCGTCGTTCTCCTCCAGGTAGACCTTCACGCTCTCGGACTTGGAGGTCGGCAGGTTCTTGCCCACGTAGTCGGGGCGGATGGGCAGCTCGCGGTGCCCCCGGTCGACCAGGGTGGCGAGCTGCACGGCCTGCGGGCGGCCCAGGTCGTTGAGGGCGTCGAGGGCGGCGCGGACGGTGCGGCCCGAGTAGAGGACGTCGTCGACGAGGACGACCACCCTGCCGTCGATGCCCTCGGCGGGCAGCTCGGTGCGGCCCAGCGCGCGGGCGGGGCGCAGCCGGAGGTCGTCGCGGTACATGGTGACGTCGAGGGAGCCGACGGGCACCGTGCGGTCCTCGAACTGCTTGATGTGGGCGGCCAGGCGGCGGGCCAGGTGGACGCCGCGGGTGGGGATGCCCAGGAGGAGGACGTTCTCGCCGCCCTTGGTGCGTTCGAGGATCTCGTGGGAGATGCGGATGAGGGCCCTGTTGATGTCGGGCCCCTCCAGCACGGCGTGCGCGTTGCCCGGCGCATGCGGGAGCGAACGCGAAATGGCCTCGGCCAAGGAGAAACACCACCTTTCCCGCCTCACGGGACGGGTCTTAAAGGAAGTCAACGCCCTCACGGTACCAGCCGGGTGAAAACTCGCCCGAACAGGGGTCCGCCCCGCGAACGCCGAAGATCCGCCCGGCGATCTTCTCAAAAGAGGATAAATATCACGATCTTCGCTGACTTCCCCTTGGTTCTTTCGGGTATGCGCTTTACATCCGTACCAAGGCGAAGCGTGACGATCACGCCCCGGGCGCGGCCGGTCCGGCGGCCTCGTCGCCGGTCCCGCCGCCGGAGGCGCCCGTCACCGGACGCACCAGCCGTACCAGCCGCGAAGGAAGAGAAATGGCCTTTCACGTCGACTCCGAGGTCGGCCGGCTCCGCCAGGTCCTGCTGCACAGGCCGGAACTCGCCCTCAAACGGCTCACGCCGTCGAACAAGGACGACTTCCTCTTCGACGACGTGCTGTGGGTGCAGCGCGCCGTGGAGGAGCACGAGGAGTGGCAGAGGCTCCTGGTCGACCAGGGCGTCACCGTCTACATGCTCTCCGACCTGCTCCGCGAGACGGTCGAGATCCCCGAGGCGCGCAAGCACATCCTGGACGGCGTCGCCGACGAGCGCTACTTCGGCCCGATGGCCGTCGACGCCATCCGCAACGCGCTGGACTCGATGGACTCCGTCGTGCTCCAGCGCTATCTCACCGGCGGCATCACCAAGCGCGAGATGGTGGAGATGGGCACCGACCCCAAGAGCCTCGCCTTCCACACGCTCAAACCGGACGACTTCGTCCTGCCCCCGCTGCCCAACCACCTGTTCACCCGCGACACCTCCTGCTGGATCTACGACGGCGTCTCGATCAACGCGATGCGGAAGAAGGCCCGCCGCCGCGAGACCGTCAACATGGAGGCGATCTACCGCTACCACCCGGCCTTCGCGCCCGGCTACGACCGGCCCGGCGAGGGCGGCTACAACGTCTGGATGCCCGGCATCCCCGCGGCTCCCGCCACCATGGAGGGCGGCGACGTGCTCGTCATCGGCCGGGGCGCGGTGCTGGTCGGGATCAGCGAGCGCACCCAGCCCCAGGCGGTCGAGATGCTCGCGCGCAGCCTGTTCAAGCGAGGGGCGGCGACGAAGATCGTCGCGCTGGACCTGCCGAAGGCGCGGGCCTTCATGCACCTGGACACGGTCATGACCAACGTCGACGTCGGCGTCTTCACCAAGTTCGCGGGGCTGGGCATGCTGCCCTCCTACACGGTCGAGCCCGGCGACAACGAGAAGGAACTCAAGATCACCGACCATCCCCCGGAGGACATGCACCGGGCCATCGCGCGGGCGATCGGGCTGGACGACATCAAGGTCCTCAGCGCGAAGCAGGACGTGTACGCCTCCGAGCGGGAGCAGTGGGACGACGGCTGCAACGTGCTGGCCCTGCGTCCCGGCGTGGTGGTGGCCTACGAGCGCAACACCACCACCAACAACCACCTGCGCGAGAACGGGATCGAGGTCATCACGATCCGGGGCAGCGAGCTCGGCCGCGGCCGGGGCGGCCCGCGCTGCATGAGCTGCCCGCTCGAACGCGACGGCGTCTGACGCCCCTCCTCCCGCGGGGCGGACCCTCGACCGGGAGCCGGAACCCGGCGGGGAAACGCGACGCCCTCCTCCCGCGGGGCGGACCCTCGACCGGAAGCCGGAACCCGGCGGGGAAGCACGACGCCCCTCCCCCGCTGGGGCGGACCGTCACCGCACAGGCCCGGTGGAGGGGGAGGAACGGATGGCCTCCCTGACTCGCCGCCTGCTCCGTACCAAGCCCGCCGAGCAGATCGTCGCCGAGGGCGGCCACGGCGAGGGCGGCGAGTTGCGCAGGACCATGACCCTGTGGCAGCTGCCCCTGCTCGGCGCCGGCGTCACCCTCGGCACCGGCGTCCTCGTGATCCTCGGCCTGGCCGGCGTCACCTGGCCGGCCTTCGGGATCTGGACGGCGGCCGGCCTGCTCGCCTGCTTCCTCCACGGCCACCGCCACTCGCGCCTCGGCCGGGGCGCTCGGTGACCGGGGCCCGGCGGGCGGCTCGAACCGGCGCGCGGGCACGCTCGCGGCCATACGAGACCGTCGCGCCGGGTATCGCTCGCCGCCGCGCCTTTCAAGATCATACGCCTGTCGCGGGGGCCGGGAACGACGTCCCCTCGGATCCCGGATAAGAGGCGGAAATCCCGCGGAAGTGCCGGAAAAACCTGAGGTTTCGCGACGTGGGGTAGGACAAGTGCGGCGTTTGAGGCGGATCCCACCGGACCGGATTCGACATCTTTTTTCCAATCAGCTTGACCTTAGGCGCCCACAGCTTTACCGTCACTGTCCGTAACCACACCTCGTGGCGTTATCGGGCGAACCCCGACGCATCGGTCACCGAAGGTGCCTACCCCGGGCGCCAACCCGGTGAACGGGGCATAAGTTGCGAGGTAGCACAATCAAGTTGAGAGCACCACATAACAGAGCCGGGGGGCCACACCATGCCGTCTGAGTACGCCAAGTCGCTGGGTGCACGACTCCGCGCCATCCGCACCCAGCAGGGCCTGTCCCTGCACGGAGTCGAAGAGAAGTCCCGCGGGCGCTGGAAGGCGGTCGTCGTCGGCTCCTACGAGCGTGGCGACCGTGCCGTCACCGTGCAGAAGCTTGCCGAACTGGCTGATTTCTACGGGGTGCCGGTCTCGGAGTTGCTGCCGGGAGGTGCCGCTCCCAGCCCCCTGGGCCCGACACCGAAGCTTGTGATCGACCTTGAGCGTCTCGCCCAGCTCCCCAAGGAGAAGGCGGGCGCGCTCGCCCGTTACGCGGCCACCATCCAGAGCCAGCGTGGCGACTACAACGGCAAGGTGCTGTCCATCCGCCAGGAGGACCTGCGCTCCCTCGCCGTGATCTACGACAAGTCCCCCAGCGAGCTCACCGAGGAGCTCATCAGCTGGGGCGTCCTGGACCCGGAGGCTCGCCGAGCCGTCGAGTCCTTCTGACGACCCCTGACCGGTCGTGGGTGCGCCGGAACCGGCGTGCCCACCCCGCAGAGATTCCCGACTCTCAGCAGAACGTGCTCTTCGTCCCGCCCCTGGCCACCGCCATTGTGGTAGGAAAAGGCAAACATGCGTTTAGCGAGATGTGGTGGTCATGGCTTCGGGAGATGATCGGCTCGATCACTCTCGATCAAGCCGGAAGAACCGCCTCGGCGCCGTCATGGCGTCCCTGGGATCGACCAAGACTCGCGCCTTCCTGCGGTTGCTGACCTCGATCGGCACCACCAAGACCCAGGACGCCCTGAAACTCCTGCCGTTCGTCGTCATGGCCGTGGTCGCCCTGATCGACTTCGGCTCGGGCCCCACGGCCGGCCTCCTGCCGCTGCTCGCCCTCGGCCCGGCCTTCGCCAGCGTGGCGTGCGGCCTGGCCCGTACCACGGTGGTCGGCGTCGTCGCCCTGGTGCTGTGCTTCGCCCTCGGCCTCTACAACGACATCCTCTGGATGCCCCGCACCGACATCACCCTCCTCGCCATCCTCGGCGTCACCGTGGCCAGCGTGCTGGCCAGCGCCGGGCGGCTGCGCCACGAGCAGCAGCTCGCCGACGTGCGCTCGGTGGCCGAGGCCGCCCAGCGGGTGCTGCTGCGCCCGGTGCCCCGCCGCGCGGGACCGGGCATCGGCGTGGCCGTCTCGTACACCTCCGCCACGGCCGAGGCCAGGATCGGCGGCGACCTGTACGAGGTCGTCACCACCCCGCACGGGGTGCGGATCATCGTGGGAGACGTCCAGGGCAAGGGCCTGGAGGCCGTGGAGACGGCCGCCGTGGTGCTCGGGGCCTTCCGGGAGGCGGCCCACGACGAGAGAACGCTCCAGGGCGTCGTGGCGCGCCTGGAGAACGCCCTGACCCGCGAGCTGTCCGGCGAGCAGTTCGTGACCGCCGTGCTGGCCGAGATCAGCGGCGGTTCCACCATCACCGTCATCAACTGCGGCCACCCGGCGCCCATGGTCCTCGACGCCGAGGGCGGGATCTGGTTCGCCGACCCGCCGGACGAGGCGCTCCCGCTGGGCATGAGCGCCCTCAAGGCCAGCGAGCCGCAGCCGCACCACATCCCGTTCGAGCCGGGCGACCAGGTCCTCTTCTACACCGACGGGGTCATCGAGGCGCGCGACGGGGAGGGCGAGTTCTACCCGCTGCTGGAGCGGGCGCACCTGCTGGACGGCGACGACCCCCAGGGCTCGCTGGACGCCCTCCGCGCCGACCTGCTCGGCCACGTGGGCAGGCCGCTGGGCGACGACGCCGCCATGCTCCTCCTGCGCCACCGCGCCGCCCGCCAGAACTCCACGGCGGCGTGAGAGCGGCCCGCACGGGAACGGCCGGCGTGGGGACGAGCCGCGCATGAACGGGCGGCCCGGGGACGAATGGCCTGGGGGCGGGCGACGCGAAAAACGTCCCCGTACGTCCCGTGCCTGACCGGGAGGACCGGTGGCACCGGGACGTACGGGGACGGCGCCGGTGAGCCCGGGCGGCGACCCCGAACGGGAGGCCGCTCCGGCTCTAACCGGCTAGAGGGACTTGGCCGGGGAGCATGGGCTGGCTCGGCACGCCGAGCAGTTTCTCGACGGTGGTGACGAAACGCTCCGCCTCGGAGAGGAGCTCCTCCGCGTCGCGCGAGGACACCGTGCGGGTCAGGCCCGCCTCGGCGGCGGCCCGCTTGGCCGCGCTCGTCTCGAAGTAGGGTGCCCACTCGGCCAGGCGGGGCTCGGCCTCGGGCAGCAGCTCCCAGGCGCTGCGCAGCCTGCGCCTGCGGCCCTGCATGGGACGGGGACGGGCCGCCAGGACGGCAGCGGCCGCCCTGAGCGCGGCGAGGTGGGCCGCGACGTAACGCGCGGCGGAGGTCCGGGCGGCGGCGGCCTCTTCGAGGCAGTCGCGCGCGTCTGTGAGGTGCGCCCGCACCGTGGGGGACAACCGGGGCCCACCGGAATCGCTGAGCCGAGGGGTCATAGTGCTTCAGCCTCCTTGGTCGCAAGCGGCTCCGGCGTTTTCACCGGCGGTATCACACTCGCAGACCCCACCGACAAATCCACCGGACGGCCGGACGAGGAGCTTCCCCTCTCCCCGCCCGTCCTGACCTGGCCCGATCGTCTCCGCCGACGACGTGAACCTGATCGGCCGCCCTTGGACACGAGCCGCGAGCCCCGTGTCATCACATCGAACATAAATTCGATCACTAATACTGTCAAGTAAAACGGCGAACAAAAGTTCGATCTTCGGGTGTGTGAGCGCGCGAAAGGCCGTCGGAAGATCGACGTGTGAGCGCGCGGAAGACCCCACGGGAGATCGGCGCGTGAGCGCACGAAGGAGCACCGGGAGATCGAGGCGTGAGGACATACGAGGCCCCGGGAGAAGGCGCGTAAGGACACACGAAGCCCCGGGAGATCGGCACGGGAGCGTGCGAAGGGCCATCGGAAGGCCGACACGTGAGGACGCGAGGGCGCGTGAGGGCGCGTGAGGGCGCGTGAGGCCCGGAGAGATCGGCACATGAGTCAACACGAAAGGCCCCGGGAGATCACCGCCTCCCGGGGCCCGGTTCACGACCGGCGGGCTCAGTCCCGCCGCGTCGCCGGTTCCACCGCCCTAACGGACGAACCTGCCCCGGACGTGCACCGGGACTCCCGCGCCGAGCAGGCCGGGAAGGACCTCCGCCACGTGCATCGGCAGCCGTACGCAACCGT
Source organism: Streptosporangium nanhuense (assembly GCF_059358815.1). Taxonomy (NCBI): domain Bacteria; kingdom Bacillati; phylum Actinomycetota; class Actinomycetes; order Streptosporangiales; family Streptosporangiaceae; genus Streptosporangium; species Streptosporangium nanhuense. Next base: position 284,289 of record NZ_JCADBG010000002.1, on the reverse strand, counting down.
GGGAGGCGGGCGCCAGCGGCACGGAGAGCGCGCCGTGGAAGGCGATGCCCCCGTTGAAGAAGATCGGGTTGTAGAGCTGGCCCAGGTAGGACTTGTGCCAGCCGTCCCTGCGCCAGGTGGTCTTGTAGTCGCCCGTCGGCGTGCGGGCGTCGCCGCAGAACCGCTGGGACCTGCCCTCCCAGGTGGCCGTCTCGCAGTAGGAGATCCCGCTGCCCGAGGAGGTGTGGCTGATCAGCTTCACCGCACCGCCGACGTAGAGGACCATCACCTGCTTGGCGAGGTTGACCTCCACCCGGGTCGGCTTCCCGTTGGGAACGAGCACCTTCGGCGCCAGCGGGGCCTCCAGAGCGTTCCAGGTCCTGCGCGCCACGGTGCTGGTCGGGGTGACGCCGTTGACCTTCTGGAAGGCCCAGACCGCCGCGAGGGTCGCCCCGCCGTAGCGGCCGTCGATCCTGCCCGGGGCGTAGCCGAGCTCGGCCAGCCGGGTCTGGAGCACCTTCACCGCGGCGCCCTTCGCGCCGAGCTTGAGCGTCTTGCCCGGGGCGGCGAACGGGCTCGCCCCCGTCGCCGTGACAGCCGTGACGGCCGTGACGGCCGGGGAGGCCGAGGTCTGGGCCGCGGCGGCGCCCGCGGAAAGGGTGACGCCCGCGGAAGAGAGGAGTACGGCCCCCGCCGTCATCAGCGCGGCCACTCCCCGCCGCTGTCCAACCCCCACTTTCAATCAACTCCTCATATCACTATGGATCGGGTCAAGGGACCATAGCGCACGGCTTCCCCGTGCAGGACGCCGGTTATAAAGCGGCAATCAACGGTCAATCTGTTTAGAGTGGCCGCGTGCCAGAAAAGTTGCATCCGAACATCGAGAAGGTCGCCGCCGTCCTGCGCGAGCACGACGTTCCCGGCGAGATCGTCATCTTCGCGGAGGCCACCCCGACCGCCGCCACCGCGGCCGCGCAGCTCGGCTGCGAGGTCGGCGCCATCGCCAACAGCCTGATATTCGACGCCGACGGCGAGCCGCTCCTGGTGCTGACCAGCGGGGCCCACCGGGTCGACACCGACCTGATCGCCAGGACGGCGGGCGTGGCGAAGGTGAAGCGCGCCGACCCCGCCTTCGTACGGGCGGCCACCGGCCAGGTCATCGGCGGCGTCGCCCCGATCGGCCACCCCGCGCCGGTCAGGACCCTGGTCGACACCTGGCTGGGCAAGCACGAGGTCGTCTGGGCCGCCGCCGGCCATCCGCACACCGTCTTCCCGACCTCCTTCGAGGAGCTCGTCCGGATCACCGGCGGCGACCCCGTCGAGGTCGAATGACCGCTCCCCGGGACGCCTGAGCGCCGCACTCCCGAGACGCCCGGGACTCCCCGGGACGCCCCGCGCACGAGCCGCTCGACCGCGAGACGCCGCACCCCCAGATGCCGTACGCACGGGGCCCGCGACCACGGGACGCTCGCGAGGCCCCGCATCCGTAAGGACCCCGGCCGCGAGACGCCGTGGCCATGGCACGGTGCCGGGGGCCGCACGCCGTCGCATGAGCCGCGAGGGGCCGGTCAGGCTCCTCGCGGGCGGGTCAGGCTCCTCGCGGGCGGGTCAGGCTCCTCGCGGGCGGGTCCGGCGGCGGGCGGGAGCGGCCGGGAAACCCCGGGGCGGGCACCGGGCACCACTCCCGCCCCTCGCGCCGACCCGCGCCACGTCCGCCCTGCTAGGGTGCGACGCGTGATCGGACTGCGACGGATCGGCCCCGACGAGTTCACGCTCCGGCTGGACGCGGTCCTCCGCGTCTACACCGACGCGATGAACCCGCCCGCCGACCAGATCGCCGGGCGCAGGCTCATCATGGGAAACCACGCCACCCATCCCGCCTTCACCTGCCTGTTCGCCGAGCTCGCCGACGGCACGCCGGTGGGCATCGCCTACGGCTTCCACGGGGTTCCCGGCCAGTGGTGGCACGACGTGGTCAGGCGGGCCCTCGTGGAGAGGCACGGCGAGGGCAGCGCCCGCGGCTGGCTGGGCAACGCGCTGGAGCTCGCCGAGATCCACGTCCACCCCGACTACCAGGGGAAGGGCATCGGCCGGGCGATGATCACGGGTATGTGCGCGGGCCGCCTGGAGCGCACCGCCGTGCTGTCGACCCGCGACCGGCCCACCGCGGCCCGGCACCTCTATCGGAGCATCGGCTTCGTGGACCTGCTCACGCAGTTCGTCTTCCCCGGCGGGCACGAGCGCTACGCGATCCTCGGGACCCCGCTGCCGCTGGGCGGCTGAGCCACCGGCCGGCGACTCCGGGCACCCGCCGGCGGGACGCCCGTCTCCCGGGCGCACCGCGTACGTCCGCGACGAGCCCCGGCGGCCGGGCCCTGCCGGAGAAGGTCACCGGGTGCCCCCGCCGGGGGCACGACGGCGTCAGACGGACAGCGGAGCGGGCTGCGACGTGTGGTCGAGGGCCTGGAAGACCTCGCGGGTCGCGCTGGAGCGGTTGAAGGTGATGAAGTGGATGCCGGGCGCGCCCTCGTCGAGCAGGGTCTGGCAGAGCTCGGCGGCGTGCTCGATGCCGAGGCTGCGCACGGCGGCCGGGTCGTCGGCGACGGCCGCGAACCTCTCGGCCACCTCCGGCGGGAACGGCGCCCCGGAGAGCTGCTCGGACCTGGCGATGGTGCTCATCTGCGTGACGGGCATGATGCCGGGGATGATCGGCGTGTCACAGCCGCTGGCCGCCACCCGGTCGCGCAGCCGCAGGTAGTCCTCCGCGCGGAAGAACATCTGGGTGATCGCGTAGTCGGCGCCCGCGCGGCACTTGCGCACGAAGTACTCGGTGTCGGACTCGATCGAGGCCGACCTGGGGTGCTTGTACGGGAAGGCCGCCACGCCCACGCAGAAGTCGCCGGACTGGCGGATGAGCCGGACGAGCTCCTCGGCGTACTGGACGCCCTCGGGGTGGCGCACCCACTCGCCCGTCACGTCGCCGGGCGGGTCGCCCCGCACGGCGAGGATGTTGCGCACGCCCGCTCCCGCGAAGCGGCCGATCAGGTGGCGCAGCTCGCGGACGGAGTGGTTGACGGCGGTGAAGTGGGCCACCGGGGTGAGCGTGGTCTCGTGGGCGAGCCGCTCGACGATGTCGACGGTGCGGTCGCGGGTGCTGCCACCCGCGCCGTAGGTGACGGACACGAAGGTGGGGTGCAGCGACTCCAGCTCGCGGACGGCGCGCCAGAGCTGCCGCTCCCCCTCGTCGGTCTTCGGAGGGGAGAACTCGAAGGAGAACGAGCGGGCACCGGCGGCGAGGAGCTCGCGGACGGTGGCGACACGATCGGGGAGGACAGATGCGCGACCCAGAGCCATGGGGCAAGGATACTTCCCCGGCCGCCCGGCTGCCCGATCAGATCATCTCCACGGCCCGCAGAACGGCCTTGTGACAATTAGTGCGCAAAACACCACCCCTCTAGATCGAAATGTCCTCTTGGACCGTTAATCTCATTACCTGACCTCCTCCCGCCACCGAAGGCGGGGGATTCCAATTTTCATAGATTGGGTTTCCTGCCTCGTCGCCAGTCGCAAGGAACCCGGAGGTGTCGTGCCCCACATCGGCTCCACAGGCGTTCCACCTCTCCACCGGCCGCCTCCCCACCGGGCCGGCGGAGAGGATCTTGTCGATCATGCGTACGGTGGTCGATGTGTCATCACCGCCGGTCAGGTTGCTGTGACGTACGGCGACATGCCGCGTTTTCCCCCCAGAGCTGAAGCCCAGGGTCTCCACACTGGAGGTATTCGATGATCACTTCTGCAGCCGCGCTGGACATGATCCGGTCCGAGGTGGACCGCTCCCTTCGGCAGTTCGTCGAACGGCAGCGCCCACAGGTCAGCGCTCCGGAGCTTGCCCCGCTCGTGTCGGCGGCCGAGGATTTCCTCTCGGGCGGCAAGAGGCTGCGACCCGCCTTCTGCTACTGGGGCTGGCGTGGCGCGGGCGGGGACGACGATCCCGCGCTCTTCGCCGCCGCGGCATCGCTGGAGCTGCTCCAGGCCAGCGCCCTGGTGCACGACGACGTGATGGACGCCAGCGACCTGCGCCGGGGCATGCCCTCGGCGCACCGCAGGTTCGAGGAGCTGCACAGGCGGGCGGGCTGGCACGGCTCGGCCGAGCAGTTCGGCGAGGGGGCGGCCATCCTGCTGGGCAACCTGATGCTCATCTGGTCCGGTGAGATGTGGCGGAACAGCGGCCTGCCCGCCGACTCGCTGGCGGCGGCGCAGAAGGTCCACGACGACATGCGCACCGAGCTGATGTGCGGGCAGTACTTCGATCTGCTGGAGCAGGCGCACGGCGAGGGCACCTTCGACAGCGCGCTGCGGGTCGCCCTCTTCAAGAGCGGCAAGTACTCCGTGGAACAGCCGCTCCGGCTCGGCCTGGTGCTGGCCGCCCGGGGCAGGGAGCCGTGGATCGACCGGCTCTGCGAGGAGTACGGGCAGTCCGTGGGCATCGCCTTCCAGCTGCGCGACGACATCCTCGGCGTGTTCGGCGACCCGGACGAGACCGGCAAGCCCGCGGGCGACGATCTCCGCGAGGGCAAGCGGACCATGCTCATCGCCCGCACGCTGGCCGTGGCCTCGGAGTCCCAGGCCCAGGTGGTGCGCACCACGCTGGGCGACCCCGGCCTGGACGAGGCCGGGGTCGACCGGCTGCGCCGGATCATCGAGGAGACGGGGGCCCTCGTGGCGTGCGAGGACCTGATCAAGGGGTACCTGGAGAACGCCCTGGGCTCGCTGGAGGGCGCCCCGATCCTTCCCGAGGCCCGCGCGGCCCTGGCCGACCTCGCGGTGGCCGCCACCTCACGGCGGACCTGATCACGGCGGGCCTCATCGCGGTGAACCTGATCGCGCGCCTGACGCACACCTGACCGCCCCCCGGCGGGAGGACGCACGGTCCTCCGCCGGGTGGAAGGGCCTCAGGCGGGGGCGGCCAGCCTCCGCTTGAACTCCTCGGCCGCCGCCTTGGGGTCGTCGGCCTCGGTGATGGCCCGCACGACCACGATCCGGCGCACGCCGTACGACACGACCTCGTCCAGGTTGGCGAGGTCGATGCCGCCGATGCCGAACCAGGGCCGGTCGGTCTCCAGGGCCGCGGCGTGCCTGAGCAGGCCGGGGCCCGGGGCGAACCTGCCGGGCTTGGTGGGCGTCGGCCAGATCGGGCCGCAGCAGAAGTAGTCGACACCGGGCTCGACGGCCGCGGCGGACGCCTCCTCGGGGGCGTGAGTGGAACGCCCGATGAGGATGTCGTCGCCGAGCATGTCGCGCACGACCGGCACCGGCAGATCGTCCTGGCCGAGGTGGAGCACGTCGGGACGGATCGCGTAGGCGATGTCGGCCCTGTCGTTCACGGCCAGGAGGGTGCCGTGCCGGTCGCAGGCCTCGCGGAAGACGGCGAGGAGATCGAGCTCCTCGCGCGCCTCAAGACCCTTCTCGCGCAGTTGCACGATGTCGACCCCGCCCGAGAGGGCGGCGTCGAGGAAGTCCGCGAGGTCTCCCCGGTCACGACGTCCGTCCGTACAGAGATACAGGCGGGCGTCAGAAACCGAGGGCCTGGGCACGTCTCTTCACCTCGGTGTGGCGACCCGCCACGATCGCGTCGACCGGCGAGCCCGGCAGCGTGTCGTCGGGGGTGAAAAGCCAGCGAAGGGATTCGACGTCGTCGTATCCGGCGTCCAGGAGCACCGTGAGGGTCCCGGGGAGGCCCTTGACGACGTCTCCTTCGGTGAGGAACGCGGCGGGGACCTGTGGCTCACCACCGCCCCTGCGCACTCCGATGAGCTTGCGGTCCTTGAGAAGTTGCTTGGCGCGACCGGCGCTCAGGTTGAGCCTTCTGGCCACCTCGGTCAGGGTGAGCCACTCGCCCACCAGCTGGTCGGTTTCCCGGTCGATCTGCGCAACAGAAAGCGTCACGAATCCACCACTACCACATCGAGCCCTTCGCCAAACACCCGGCGGCGAGGTTACGCCACCGTACAATCGCGCAACGCTATCGCAGGGTCGGTGAGGCGATCGACGTCGAGGCGCTGGCCGCCCTCGATGAGGCGGCGCCCCTGGACGAGATCGCGGGGGCGGTTGACGGAGAGCACCGCGGTGAGCCGGTCGTCGCCGGTCACCCAGCAGATCGCCCACCTGGGCTTACCCTCGGCCGACGGGTCGCCGCGCAGGATCAGGCGGGCGCCGTCGTGGTGGCCGGCGTACTGGACCATGTGGCCGAACTGCTCGGACCAGAAGTAGGGGACCGGGTCGTAGATCGCGGCGTCGCCGACGAGGGTGGCCGCCGCGACGTCCGGGGCGCCCAGGGCGGTGTCCCAGTGCTCGACGCGCAGGCGGATGCCGTAGCGGCGCGACCACCAGGCCGCGCAGTCGCCCACCGCGACCACGCCGGGCAGCGAGGTGCTCAGGTGCTCGTCGGTGACCACGCCGTTGTCGAGCCTGATGCCGGACCCGGCCAGCCACTCGGTCGCGGGCCGCACGCCCACGCCGGTGACGACCACGTCTGCCTCGATCGCCGAGCCGTCGGCCAGGGTGAGCCCCCCGTGGTCGACGGAGGCGACCATCGTGCCCAGGCGCAGATCGACGCCCGCCTCGGCGTACCAGGGGGCGGTGTACGCGCCGACCTGGCCGAGCGCGGCGGCCAGCGGGGTGTCGGCGGCCTCGACGACGGTCACGGCGCAGCCCGCCCTGCGGGCGGCGGTGGCCACCTCGGCGCCGATCCAGCCCGCGCCGACGACGGCGACCGTGGTCTTCGCGCCGAGCAGCGAACGCAACTGGAGCGCGTCGTCGATGGTGCGCACCACGTGCTGGGGGCCGTCGCCGCGCAGCCTGATCGGGCTGGCGCCGGTGGCGACGACCAGGCCGTCGTAGGCCAGCTCGCCCTCGGTGGTCTCGACCACGCCGGGGTGGAGCCCCTTGGCGGACACGCCCGCGCGGAAGTCGACCTCAAGCGCGTCGAGGTCGGAGTCGACGACCGTGGAGTCGGTCTCGCCGAGCAGCACCCCCTTGGACAGGGGCGGGCGGTCGTAGGGCCGGTGCCGCTCCTCCCCGATCAAAGTGATCTTGCCGCCGAACCCGCGGGCCCGTAATGCCTCCACGCTGCGCACACCGGCCAGGCCGGCGCCAACCACCACGACATGATTCACACTTCCCGACCATAAGCGGGAACCCCGTACTCCTACCAACGGTCGTTGATAACGAAAACGGGATTTACCTCACATCCGACGCGCTAAGTGTGTTGCCCGAACCCTTAGGGTGGGGGTGAAGACGCGCGGGAGCCCGGAACGCACCGGGCTGAGAGGAGGGCTGCGGGCGGGGAAGGACCCTGCGAGCCGGTGATGTGCGAGGAGACGCGCCCTGGGGCGCGATCCGGCACGGCACGGGCGAGCGAGGTCCGGAAGACGTCCGCGAGCGAGCCCTCGACCGCCACGAACCTGATCCGGGTCATGCCGGCGAAGGGAGCGGAGCACGTATGGCGGACCATTTCGATCTTCTCGTCGTCGGCGGCGGCGTGATCGGCCTGTCGGTGGCGTGGCGCGCCGCCCGGCGGGGGCTGAGGGTGGCGGTGGCCGACCCCGCGCCGGGCTCCGGCGCCTCGCACGCGGCGGCGGGCATGCTGGCCCCGGTCAGCGAGGTCACCTACACCGAGGAGCCCCTGCTGCGGCTGGGCCTGGCCTCCCTGGAACGCTGGCCCGCCTTCGCCGCCGAGCTGGCGGACGCGAGCGGGCACGATCTCGACCACCGCACCGACGGCACGCTCGACGTCGCCTTCGGCTCCGACGACCTGGGGGCGCTGGACGACCTCGCCGCGTTCGTCTCCAGGCTGGGACTGCCCGCCGAGCGGCTCACCGGCCGCGAGTGCCGCCGCCTGGAGCCCATGCTGGCCCCCGCCGTCCGGGGCGGCCTGCTCGCGGGCGGCGACGCCTGGGTGGACCCCAGAAAGGTCACCGCGGCACTCCTGGCGGCCCTGGAGCGCGCGGGCGGCGCCCTGGTGCGCGCCCGGGTGGCCGGGCTGCTCACGACCTCGGGAACGGTCACCGGGGTACGCCTGGCGGGCGGCGAGACCGTCGGCGCCGACCTGGTGATCCTCGCCGCCGGAGCCTGGTCGGGCTCACTGGAGGGGATGCCCCCGGAGGCGCTGCCCCCGGTGCGGCCCGTCAAGGGCCAGATCATGCGGCTGCGCTCCCCCGCGCCGATCCTTCGGCGGTGCGTGCGCGGGGTCGTCCACGGCTCGCACGTCTACCTGGTGCCGCGCGGCGACGGCGAGATGGTCCTCGGCGCCACCCAGGAGGAGATGGGCTTCGACACCCGCGTCACCGCCGGGGGGCTGTGGGAGCTGCTGCGCGACGCGCGCGAGCTCGTGCCCGGGGTTACCGAGCTGGAGGTGGCCGAGGTGGCCGCGGGACTTCGTCCCGGCACCCCGGACAACCTGCCGCTGATCGGCCCCACGGTGGTGCCCGGTCTCCATCTGGCCACCGGGCACCACCGGGGCGGGGTCCTGCTCGCGCCGCTCACCGCCGACCTCTGCGCGGGCGAGGCGGGCACAGCGCTCCCGGCGCTCCCGGCGCTCCCGGCGCTCTCGGCGCTCTGCTCCCCGCTCCGCTTCCGGGAGCCCGGCCCCCGACAAGACCGCTCCCTGGCACACGACTCCCGGGAGCGCGCCCTCCAGGAGTACACGGGGCACACCGAACGCACAGGGCATACCGGGCACACCGGGCACACCGGGCACACGGAGTACACACCGCAGGAGCACCGATGAACGTGACCATCAACGGCGCCGCGCACGAGCTGCCCCCGGGGGCGACCGTCGCGCAGGCCGTACAGCGGCTGACCGGGGTACGGAGCGGGGTGGCCGTCGCGGTGAACGACGAGGTCGTCTCGCGCGGTGCCTGGGAGTCGACGGCGCTCGCGGAGGCCGACCGCGTCGAGGTGCTCACCGCGGTTCAGGGAGGTTGACCGGTGATGGCGGACATGGCGGACACAGCGGATACAGCGGACGATCTGATCATCGGCGGGGAGAAGTTCTCCTCCCGCCTCATCATGGGTACCGGGGGCGCGCCGTCCCTGGAGATCCTCGACCAGGCGCTCGCCGCCTCGGGGACCGAGCTGACCACGGTCGCGATGCGGCGGCTCGACCCGGCCGCGCGGGGCTCGGTGCTCGACGTGCTGCGCCGGCGCGACATCAAGGTGCTGCCGAACACCGCCGGCTGCTTCACCTCGGGCGAGGCCGTGCTGACCGCCAGGCTCGCCAGGGAGGCGCTGGAGACGAACTGGGTCAAGCTGGAGGTCATCGCCGACGAGCGCACCCTGCTGCCCGACCCCATCGAGACCTTCGACGCGGCGGAGCGGCTGGTCGCCGACGGGTTCACGGTGCTGCCCTACATCGGCGACGACCCGGTGCTGGCGCGCAGGCTGGAGCAGGCGGGCTGCGCGGCGGTGATGCCGCTGGGCGCGCCGATCGGCTCGGGGCTGGGCGTCCGCAACCCGCACAACATCGAGCTGATCGTGGAGTTCGCGAGCGTGCCGGTGATCCTGGACGCCGGGATCGGCACGGCCAGCGACGCGGCGCTCGCCATGGAGCTGGGCTGCGACGCGGTCCTGCTGGCCACGGCGGTCACCCGGGCGCAGCGTCCGGACCTGATGGCGCGGGCGATGCGCTCGGCCGTCTCGGCCGGGCGGGCGGCGCGTATGGCCGGGCGGATACCCCGGCGTCGCTACGCGGAAGCCTCCTCCCCCGCGATCGACAGCCCACCCCCGGTTCATCGATAGAAAACCACCACGTCTCGGCATCGGTTTGGGATTCGGGGATCCTGTCGGCGCCAAATCGCCCGTAAACTCGGCCTCGTGGACACGACGCTTACGGACCCCCTGGTCGGGAAACTCCTCGACGGGCGTTACCGCGTTGAGTCCCGGATCGCCCGGGGCGGAATGGCGACCGTCTATCTGGCCCTGGACGTCCGGCTCGACCGCACGGTCGCCGTCAAGGTGATGCACCGCTCGCTCGCCGAGGACCCCGCCTTCGTACGGCGCTTCATCGGCGAGGCCAAGTCGGTGGCCAGCCTGTCGCACCCCAACGTGGTGCACGTGTTCGACCAGGGCACGGACGGGGACAACGTCTACCTCTCGATGGAGTACGTGCCGGGGCGGACCCTGCGCGACGTGCTCCGCGCCCGGGGCAGGCTGCCCGCCCGCGAGGCGCTGGAAGTCATGATCCCCGTCCTCGCCGCGCTGGGCGCCGCCCACCAGTCCGGCCTGATCCACCGGGACGTCAAGCCGGAGAACGTGCTGCTCGCCGACGACGGCAGGGTCAAGGTCGTCGACTTCGGCCTGGCCCGCGCGATCGAGGCGAGCAACCAGACGCGCACCGGTGTCATGATCGGCACCATCGGCTACATGTCGCCCGAGCAGGTGACCTCGGGGGGCGCCGACGCCCGCAGCGACGTCTACGCGTCCGGCATCATGCTGTTCGAGCTGCTGACCGGCCGCCAGCCGTACGAGGGCGAGACCCCGATGTCGGTGGCCTACCGGCACGTGCACGACACGGTGCCCGTGCCCTCGGCGCTGCTGCCCGGCTCCTCCCCGCTGCTCGACACCCTGGTGGCCAAGGCGACGGCCCGCGACCCCGCGCACCGTCCTGCGGACGCCACCGCGCTGCTGGTCGCCGCCGTCGAGGCGCACCGGATGCTGCCCAGGGAGAGCGGCCCGGTGCCGTCCCTGCCCGTCGGCCCGCCGCAGGGCCACGAGCCGGTGGCGCCCGCGCCTCCCGCCCCGGCCAACCACACGCTGATCCAGCCCCGCGCCGACCTGCTCACCGGCCCGGCCGGCGACCGCCACGAGGCCGCCCCCAGGGCGCGCCGGAGCTCGGGGGCCCGCTGGTTCCTGATCGGGCTGGCCGTGGTCATGGTGATCGCGGTGGGGGTGACCGGCTGGCTGTTCTCGCAGAACACCTCCATCGTGGTGCCCGCCACCCTGGTGGGCAAGAACGTCACGACCGCCACCGGCGAGGCCAGGCGGAGCGGCTTCACGGTCGAGACGGGCAAGGCCGAGCACGACGAGAAGGTTCCCAAGGGGATCGTGCTGCGCACCGAGCCCGGCGCGGGCACCGAGGTCGAGCCGCAGAGCAAGCTCGTCCTCATCGCCTCGGCCGGTCCCAAGCGGGTGGCGGTGCCCAACGTGGTGGGCATGACCGATCCGCAGGCCAGGAGCGAGCTGGCGAAGTTCTCCCTGCGCGTCGACGACGTCAGGAGGCAGGCCAGCGAGACCGTGCCGCGCGACCAGGTGATGCGGACCATCCCCGCCGTGGGGAACCCGGTCAGGGAGAACAGCAAGGTCGACCTGGTCGTGAGCGCGGGCCTGGTCATGCCGGACATCAGGGGCATGCCCCGCGACCAGGCCGACGCGGTGCTGCGCGGGGCCGGGTTCGTCCCCGAGTTCGTCGAGCAGACCGACTCCGCCCAGCCGTGCACCGTCATCGCCCAGGACCCGCGGCCCAAGGCCGAGGTCGACCGGGGCGCGGTTGTCCGGCTCACCCTGTCGCAGTGCGGCGGCGAGTGGCGCTGGCCCTGGGAGCGCGAGGGCGAGCCCCCGCCCGGTGACGGCGGCGAGAACGTCATCGTGATCCCGAACATCGTGTTCAAGGACTTCCGGGCGGCGCAGAACGAGCTGCGCGCCGCGGGGGTCACGGTGAAGCTGAAGCGCGCCCTGGGCAAGGGCAGGGTCCTGGCCCAGATCCCGGCGGGCGGCCAGGCGGTCCCGCCCGGCACCCAGGTCACCATCTGGTACTGACACCCCTGCCGGCGCGGGTCAGCCCCCGGCGAGGAAGCCGTGCAGGCAGACCCGCGCCAGGCCGCCGTCGGGATGGATGTCCACCCTGGCGTACGCGGCCGCGGGCGCGTCCCGGACGCGGAAGCGGTGCCGGGTGTCGGGCAGCAGGCGGGTCCTGGGCAGCAGCGGGAACCAGGTGGTGCCGTCCGCGCTGCCCGTGACGGAGACCTCGGCGGGGGCGTTGAACACCAGGTTGGTGGTGTCGATCTCGGCGAGGCTGACGACGCCGGAGCCCGCCAGGCGGATCACCAGCCAGTCGTTGCCGCCGTCGCGGCGGCGGGCGGTCTCCCAGCCCTCGGCCTGGTGGCGGGCGAGCCCGGGTGAGATGGCGTTGTTGGGCGAGGAGTAGAACTCGTTGGAGCAGGCGGTGACGAGCGCGCCGTTCTCCAGGGCGGCCAGGTCCAGGCCGAGTCCCTCGTACAGGGACAGGTCGGGCCTGACCTCGCCGTGCACCCGCAGGCGGGCGATCCCCCCGTCGGGGAACATGTTCAGCCGCACGTGCGTGTAGCGGCGCTCGCCGGACACCGCGAAGAGGTGCTCGGCGTCCCCTTTGAGGTCGCTCCTGGGAACGATCTCCACCCAGCCGGCCGTCTCCAGCTCGGCGACGGTGGGGTAGCCCTCGACCTCGGCGGCCTCGACGGAGGCGTACGGCGGGTAGTTGCCCTTGAACCAGGCGGTGTCGATCACGACGCCCCTGACCACGCCGGGCATGCCGAGCCTGACCAGGGCCCAGTCGTGGCCGGGCTCGCGGCGCCTGCGGGTCTCCCAGCCGTCGTAGACCTGGCCCTTGGCCCCGAAGGTGTGCGGCATGAAGCCGGGGCGGCCCGGCCTGATGAGGCTCTCCTTCTCGGCGAAGGACTCGTCGTTGGCCGCGACGACCGAGCCGCCGAGGGTGCGCAGGGCGAGGTCGGGCAGCGCGGTGAACCCGGCCGGGAATCCGGTCGGCAACCCGGTGGTGAACTCGGTGGTGAACTCGGTCAAAGGGAGAGCCTTTCTCGCGGGGAGCCGGCCCGGCCGCCGGAGTCGTTCCACAGGGCCGGCGGGTCTACAGCAGGACACCCCGGGGATCCCTACCCACGGCCCGGCCGCGCAGCCACGTCGTGCGTACCTCCCCCAGCAGCGTCCTGCCGTGGTAGGGCGTGACCGGGTTCCTGTGGTGCAGGGCGGAGACGTCCACGGTGTGGACGGCGTCGGCGTCGAAGGCGACCAGGTCGGCGTCCGCGCCCACCGCGATGGCCCCCTTGCCGCGCAGCCCGGCCAGCTCGGCCGGGTTCCCCGCCATCCAGCGCACGACGTCGCCCAGGTCGTGCCCGCGTCGCGCGGCCTCGGTCCAGACGGCGGTCAGGCCGAGCTGCAGGGAGGAGATCCCGCCCCAGGCGGCGGCGAAGTCGGGCACCTTCAGATCGGGGGTGGAGGGCGAGTGGTCGGAGACGACGCAGCCGAGCACCCCGTCGGCGAGGCCGCGCCAGAGCTCGTCGCGGTTGGCCGAGGAGCGGATCGGCGGGCAGCACTTGAACTGGGTGGCGCCCTCGGGCACCTCCTCGGCCGTCAGCGTGAGGTAGTGCGGGCAGGTCTCCGCGGTGAGCCTGACCCCCTCCCGCCGGGCCTTCGCCAGCGGTTCCAGGCAGAGCGCGGACGACACGTGCAGGATGTGCGCCCGCACCCCGGTCTCCCCCGCCAGCGCGGCGACCCGTTCGACGGCGCGGCGCTCGGCCTCCCCCGGCCGGGAGCCGAGGAACTCCGGGTATCCCGGCCCCCCGGGATCGGCGAGCAGCGCGGGGTCCTCGGCGTGGACGACCAGCAGGCCGTCGAAGGAGGCGATCTCCGTCATGGCGGCCCGCAGCCCGGCCTCGTCCAGCGGCGGGAACTCGTCCACGCCCGACGGCGACAGGAAGCACTTGAACCCGCGCACGCCCGCCTCGTGCAGCGGCCGCAGGTCCCCGACGTTGCCGGGGACCGCCCCGCCCCAGAAGGCGACGTCCACCGCGCACTGCCCGTCCGCGGCCCTCCTCTTCACCTCCAGGGCGTCCGCGTCCACGGTCGGCGGCAGCGAGTTGAGCGGCATGTCCACGATCGTGGTCACCCCGCCCGCCGCGGCCGCCCGGGTGGCGGAGGCGAACCCCTCCCAGTGGGTGCGGCCGGGCTCGTTGACGTGCACGTGGGTGTCGACCAGGCCGGGCAGCAGCGCGACGCCGCCGAGGTCGACCCGCTCGACGGCGTCCGGCCCGGCGTCGTGGGCGTGCACCCCGACGATCTTTCCGTCCCGTACGGCGACCGCCGCCGGTCCCTCTCCCTCGGGCAGCACGGCCCTGCGGGACCGGATGACCAGATCCGGTATGTTCTCAGCCCCTGCGCTCATCCGCTCTCCGTTCCTCGCCGCCTGTCAGAGGTGCCTTTCCGCGACCGTGCGGGCGAGCCGCTCCAGCAGCGGGCCCGCCTGGGACATGCACACGGCCGGGTCGGGCTCGATGTCGGTGAGCGCGTAGGCGGCCGTGATGCCCGCCGCGTTCAGCTCCTCGTCGCCGAGACTCCGGCGCCCGCAGACCGCGACGACCGGGACCCCGGCCTTGGCCGCCGCGCTCGCGACCCCCGCGGGCGCCTTGCCGCGCAGCGTCTGCTCGTCGAGCGAGCCCTCACCGGTGACGACGAGTCGCGCGCCCTCCAGCCGGTCGCGGAAGCCGAGCAGCTCCAGGAGGTAGTCGATGCCGGGGCGGAAGTCGGCCGCCAGGAAGGCGAGCGCGGCGAAGCCCACTCCCCCCGCGGCGCCCGCGCCCGGCTGCCCCGCCACGCCCATCGATCGGACGACGCCGTCGTGCTCGATGGCCCCGACCAGGCCGTGGGTGTGCGCGGCGACGGCGGCGAGCCGGGCGAGGGCCCGGTCGAGCAGCTTCACGTCGTCGGGGCTCGCGCCCTTCTGCGGCCCGTACACGGCGGCGGCGCCGTGCGGGCCGAGCAGCGGGTTGTCCACGTCGCCCGCGACCACGAACTCGACCCCGTCGATCGGGACGAGCCCGGAGGTGTCGATCCTCTCCAGGTCACGGAGGGCCGCTCCCCCGAAGGGGAGGTCCCGCCCCTCGACATCCAGGAAGCGGACGCCGAGCGCCCGCATCATGCCCGTGCCGCCGTCGGTGCAGGCGCTGCCACCGAGGCCGAGCACGACCCGCCGGGCCCCGCGCCGTAGGGCGTGGGCGATCAGCTCGCCGGTGCCGTGGCTGGTCGCGGTGAGCGGGGCCGGCTCGACGCCCTCGTGCGCGGGGGACCCCGCCGGGGCCGCGGGCCCCGAGGCGGCCGGCAGCCGCCGCAGGCCGGAGGCCTCGGCCAGCTCGACGACCGCCGTCGGCACGTCCTCTCCCGGGGAACCGCCCTGCGGCGGGGCGGCGTCGCGCCAGGCGTAGGAGGCGAGGACCGGTTCGCCGACGGGGCCGGTGACCTCGACCTCGACGCGGGTGAACCCGCAGGCCACGACGGCGTCCACGGTGCCGTCACCGCCGTCGGCCACCGGCAGCGCGACCGTGGCGACGCCGGGCCCGAGGCCCGCCGCGACCCGCGCGGCGACCTCGGCGCCGGTCAGCGAGCCCTTGAACTTGTCCGGGGCGATCACGACGTGTCCCGACGACTCAGACAACCCTGCTCCCTGGTGACGGATGGGCGGCACGCGTCCCCGGCCGGTACGAGCGGACGGGAGACGGATGCCGGAACCCGGTGAGACGGAGCACCATCTTGACATCCGCCCCCGGACGCACCGGACGCCCGGTCCCCTCCCCCGGATGTCGCGGACGTCCCGGGCGCGGGGTCCTCCCCGGACGCCCCGGGCGGCCGATCCACCCCGGACGTTCCGAGAGGCCGACCCACCCCGAACACACCGGGCGGCCGATCCACCCCGGACGCCCCGGGCTCACCGGGTTCACCGGGCGCCCGGTCCTCCCCGGCGACGTCTCCGGGCCGACGGCGGGGAAGGTCACACGATCCCGAAGCCCTGCTCCGCGGCCAGGCGCATGAGGCGGCGGTGCGCCTCGCCTCCCGCGCGGCCGAGCTCGTCCTGGGCGACGGTGCGCAGCTCGTCGTCCTCGACCACGGTCCTGCCGCCGATCAGCAGCCGGGCCAGCGGGGGCTGCCGGGTGCCGAAGACCAGGGCGCAGACCGGGTCGGCGACCGCGGAGGCGAATGCCCCGGTGCGCCAGAGGGCGATGTCGGCGAGCTTCCCGGCCTCCAGGGAGCCGAGCTCCTCCTGGCGGCCCAGGTTCCTCGCCCCGCCGAGGGTGGCGATCTCCAGGGCCTGCCGGGCGGTGAGCGCGGTGGGCCCGTACCTGGCCCGCTGGAACAGCAGGGCCTGCCGCATCTCGCCGGAGAGCGAGGTCAGCTCGGCGGAGGCGCTTCCGTCCACCCCCAGACCGACGTTCGCGCCCCGGTGGAGCATCTCGGAGACGCGGGCGATCCCGGCGCCGAGGCGGCCGTTGGAGCTGGGACAGTGCGCCGAACCCGTACCGGTCTGGGCGAAGACGTCGATGTCGCCGTCGCTCAGGTGGACGGCGTGGGCGAACCACACGTCCGGGCCGAGCCAGCCGAGCTTCTCCATGTAGTCGACCGGGCGCTGCCCGACCTGCCGCAGGCAGTGCTCCTCCTCGTCGAGGGTCTCGGCGAGGTGGGTGTGCAGGCGTACCCCCTTGGACCTGGCCAGCGCGGCGGCCTCGGTCATCAGCTCGGCGCTGACGGAGAACGGCGAGCAGGGGGCGACCGCGACGCGGAGCATGGAGGAGAAGGACGGGTCGTGGTAGGTGTCGACGGCCTCGGCCGTCGCGTCGAGGATCTCGTCGAGCCGCTCGACCACGACGTCCGGCGGCAGGCCGCCCTGCGACCTCCCCCGGTCCATCGAGCCCCGCGCGGGGTGGAAGCGCAGGCCGACCTCGCGCGCCGCCTCGATCTCCGCGGCGAACAGGTCCCCGCGCCCCTTGGGGAAGATGTAGTGGTGGTCGCTGGAGGTGGTGCAGCCGGACAGCGCCAGATGACCCAGCCCCGCGCCCGCCGCGCCCCTGACGACCTCGGCGTCCATCGCGGCCCACACCTGGTAGAGCGCCGTCAGCCACTCGAACAGGGTGGCGTCCTGGGCGAGCCCCTGGGAGGCCCACTGGTAGAGGTGGTGGTGGGTGTTGACCAGGCCGGGGGTGGCCAGGCAGCCGGTACCGTCGATCCTGGCCGCTCCCGGGACCTCCGGCGCGGGCCCCGCGCCCACGGCCGCGATCCTGTCGCCCTCGACGTGGATGTGCGCCGAGGGGATCTCCGGGCCCACGACCGGGGCGATGTGGACGTTCTCGATCAGGGTGGAACTCACGGGCCGCCGCCTTCCACGCGGACGTTCTCGACCAGGGTGGAACTCACCGACCGCCGCCTTCCACACGGACGTTCTCGACCAGGGTGGAACTCACCGACCGCCGCCTTCCACACGGACGTTCTCGATCAGGACGGGAATCACCGGGCCTCCGCCTTCCGCGCCGCGGCGAGGCGTACGGCGTCGAGGATCTTCTCGTAGCCGGTGCACCGGCACAGGTTGCCCGCCAGCGCCTCGCGGATCTCCGCGTCGGACGGCCGCGCGACCCGTTCGATCAGGTCGTGGGCCTGGACGAGGAGGCCGGGGGTGCAGAAGCCGCACTGGACGGCGCCGCACTCGACGAAGGCCTCCTGGATCGGGTCGAGCCGGTCGCCGTCGGCGAGCCCCTCGACGGTGCGGACCTGCCGCCCCTCTGCCTGCCCGGCCGCGACCAGGCACGCGCAGACGGGGACCCCGTCGAGGTAGACCGTGCAGGAGCCGCACTCGCCCTGCTCGCACGCGTTCTTGGAACCCGGCAGGCCGACCCGCTCGCGCAGGACGTACAGGAGGCTCTCGCCCTCCCAGACGTCGTCGGCGGTCTCCGTGCGGCCGTTGACGGTGAAGGTGACGCGCATCAGCCGGCCCTCCTCTCGAAGTGTCCGGAGCGGAACTCGTTCCACGCCCAGGTGAGGGTGCGCCGCGCCATCACCGCGATGGCGTGGCGCCGGTAGCCGGCGGTGCCGCGCACGTCGTCGATCGGCGAGGCGGCCTCGGCGGCCAGCTCGCCGAAACGGCCGAGCACCGCGGGATCGAGCCGCGCCTCCCAGTCGAGCTCGGCGGCGAGGAACTCCTCGGCGGCGACGGCGCGGCGCGGGGTGGGGGCGGCCGAGCCGATGCCGGTGCCGACCCGGCGCTCGTCGGGGTGGAGCGCGATCGCGAACGAGCAGACCGCGATCACCATGGCGTTGCGGGTGCCGACCTTGGAGAAGTACTGGGGGCCGCTCGCGGGGCTGATCCAGAACGCCCGGATCAGCTCGCCGGCCTCCAGCGCGCTGCGCTTGACCCCGAGGTAGAAGTCGGCCGCCGGGATCATCCGCACGCCTCCGGCCGCGGACTCGACCTCGACGACCGCCTCCCCCGCCAGCAGCGGCGGGTGGCTGTCCCCGGCGGGCGAGGCAGCGCCGAGGTTGCCCCCCACGGTGCCCCGGTTGCGGATCTGCGGCGAGCCGACCGTTCGGGAGGCCTGCGCCAGGCCGGGCAGCCGGTCGCCGAGCTCGGCGATGAGCCGGGCGTACGTCACGCCCGCGCCGATCCTGAGCCTGCCGTCCGGTTCCTCGCTCCACTCCGCGAGCTCGGCGACCCGGTTCAGGTCGAGCAGCGCGCCGGGCCGCCGCACGTCGAAGTTGAGCTCGACCATCATGTCGGTGCCGCCCTGGATGGGGACCGCGTCCGGCCGGTCGGCCCTGGCGGCGAGTGCCTCCGCCCACGTGGCGGGTCGCAGGAAGTCCATTGTCGATCACTCCCACGCGAAGCGGGCGTCGGGGGCGTCGTCGCGCAGCACGCTGCCCTCGATCAGCCCGTAGGGACGGTCGGCCGCGTGGAACACCTCGTTGGGGTTGTCCAGCCCGAACGGGGTGAGGTCGACCAGGAAGTGGTGCTTGTTCGGCATCGCCAGGCGCACCTCGCAGACCTCCTCGCGGGCGTTCAGCACCCGCTCGCCCATCGCGTAGAGCGTCTGCTGCAGCGACAGGCTGTAGGTCTCGGCGAACGCCCCGAGCAGGTGGCGGCGCACCTCGTCGTACGACTCCCCGTACGCCGTCCCCGATCCGTACGCCGTCCCCGGCGGTTCCGCGCCGGGCAGGTGCCGCCAGCGGGCCGAGACGGCGGTGGCGAGGACGCGGTCCTTGGTCGGCGGGAGGGTGGTGTACTCGTCCTCGACGAATCCGGAGAACTCCGAGTCGGTCGAGTTGAGCACCACCAGGTCCCTCAGCCCGGAGACGACGGTGGTGGTGCCGTCGCGGTCGTGGTGGACGGCGCAGGTGCGCGTCTCCCGGCCGGAGCGGACGAAGGAGTGCCGCCCGCGCTCCCCGGCGACGTCGTCGGACACCGGGATGCGGTCCCAGAAGTGCTCCTCGATCTCCACGCGGGCGTGGTGGACGGTGGGCTGCGACTCCACGTAGTGGCGGGCCAGCAGGATCGCGAAGTCCTCGATCTCCGCCACGCCGTGCTTCCTGGCGAAGGCGTAGACGGTGTTCTTCTGCGTGTCGGTCGGCAGGACCGCGGCGTTGTCCCCGGTGAGGTGGACCGCCTCCATCTCGCCGGACAGCGCCGAGCCGACGGTGACGTCCTTGATGTGGTGGACGCCGCCGTCCCTGACGACACGGACCAGGCGGGTCTCCGCCTTGCCGTAGCGGTTGGGGCCGAGAACGACGGGCATGCTAGCTCCCTCGATACGTCGAGTAGGCGAACGGGCTGAGCAGCAGGGGCACGTGGTGGTGCTCGGCCGGGTCCGTGACCGTGAAGTCGATCGAGACCCTGGGGTAGAAGGCGTCCACCGCGCGGGCCGCGAAGTAGCCGCCGGTGTCGAAGACCAGGCGGTGCTCACCCGCCCCGCAGGTCCATCCCGCGATCCGCCCGTCGGCGTCGGTGACGCCCTCGGCGAGCACCTCGCCGTCCCGCTCGGGGCTTCCCGGTCTTTCCAGGCGTACGGCGACCCCCGCCGCGGGCCTGCCCAGGGCGGCGTCCAGCACGTGGGTGGACAGGCTCATGCGGGACCTTTCCCGAGGGTGCGATCTTCGAGGGGCAGGGGGCTCGTGGCGGCTCCCAGGAGCTTCGCCAGCCGCAGACGGGTGATCTTCGCGAGTTCGGTCCTGACGACGTCCCGTTCGGTGTCCTCGTCGTTGCCGAGCCGCTCCGTGAGACGGGCCAGCATCTCCTCCGCCGACAGGCCGGTGGCGCAGATCAGGTAGACGTGGCCGAAGCGCCGCTCGTAGGCGCGGTTGCCCTCCGCCAGCCGGTCGAGGACCTCCCGCCCCGCCGTGTCGACCCCCGCCTGCTCCCCGCGTGACCAGGCCGCCTCCCTCGCCGAGTGCCCCTCCGCGGGGTTTTCCCCGCGCCGCTCCGAGAGGCCGGGCGGCTCGGAAGCAGCGGTGGGACCATCCTCCCGGGGCGGCTCGCCGATCCGGGGGTGGGCGGCCAGCGCCTCGCGGACGCCGGGCCAGTCCAGCCCCCGCACGGCGGCCTCCGCCACCTCGCCCAGCCGGTCGAGGTCGCGGTAGGGGCGCAGCGCGGCCACCTCCCGGGCGAAGGCCCGGCAGGCGCAGCAGGCCAGCAGCCCGGCCTCGGCCTCCTCGGCGCCCAGCGCGTTGAACGCGGCCAGCCCCGGGACCGGCGGTGCGGAGTTCACCTTAGGCATGTGAGCAGTACACACACCGCCGGTGTGCGCGGTCCAGCGCCAAGAACCGCAAAGTGAGCCATGATTTGCCCCGGATTTTCGTAACATGCTCCAAACCGGTTGATCTTCATCGCCCGCTCACCTCCGTGACGTGCGGCCGAAAGCCCCGCGCAGCCGCGAAATCCGGCCGCCACCGGGTTACCGGCCTCGGCGAAACGGACCGGTCGACCCGCCGAATCACCGTCGAGCCTTCATGGGCGCCCCATCCGGCTCTCGTACGCCACTCCGGCCCGCCACGTCCCCCGCACCACTTCCCGTTCGGAGACAGGGAGTGAGAACGAGTGACGGTATGTCACGGCGGGCGACGGCGGCGATAAGGAACACCGATCGCCGGGGGCGGGTCAACCCCCTGGGTGACGCCTAAAATGGAGGCACTATGACTTCACTCTCCCCCATCGGCGGGCACGTCTCCGTCACCGGCGGTCTCGCCAAGGGCGGGCTGCGCTACGCCGCGGACATCGGCGCCGAGATGATCCAGGTGTTCGTCACCAACCCCCGCGGCTGGGCGCTCGCCGCGGGCGACCCCGCCCAGGACGCCGCGCTGCGCGAATCGGGCGTGCTGTCCTTCGTGCACGCCTCCTACCTCGTCAACATGGGGTCTCCCAGCCCCGAGACGCTGGAGAAGTCGGTGGCCACCGTGCGGCACAACCTGCTGCGCGGCCACGCGATCGGCGCGAAGGGAGTGGTCGTCCACACGGGGTCGGCGGTGAGCCAGCCTCGTGACGCCGCCCTGCGCCAGCTGCACGAGCACCTCCTGCCGCTCCTGGAGGAGATCCCCGAAGACGGGCCCGACCTGCTGCTGGAGTCGATGGCCGGGCAGGGCGGGGTGCTCTGCGCGACCGTCCAGGACCTGGAGCCCTACCTGGAGGCCCTCGACTGGCACCCGAAGGCGAACATCTGCTTCGACACCTGCCACGTCTTCTCCGCCGGGCACGACCTGTCGACCTCCGAAGGCGTCAAGGAGACCCTGGACGCCCTGCACGCGATCGCCCCGGGGCGGCTCAAGCTGGTCCACGCCAACGACTCCAAGGACCCGAGCGGCTCCAGGAGAGACCGGCACGAGAACATCGGCGCCGGCCACATCGGCTCCGCCCCCTTCGCCGAGATGATGCGCCACCCGGCGGTGGCGGGGGTGCCGTTCTGCATCGAGACGCCGGGCGGCGCCGAGAAGCACCGCGAGGACATCGACGCTCTCAAGAAGCTCCGCGACACCTGATCCCGCGACCGGCTGCCCGCCGATGGTCACCGGCGGGCAGGGCCCGCGTCCCCTGAAGCCGCGAGATCAGACGGGACGCCCGTCCTCGTGATCCGGCCGCCCCCGTGTGGCCGGATCACGGTCCGGCCGCTGGCTAACGCGGGCGTCCCGTCACATCGGAGATCGGCGGCCCCTCCCCTTCCGGCCAAGGACCCGGCGGCCGAGTGACCGGATGTCTCCGGCTCTCGACGGTCACCCGGTATCCGCGCGTCAGGCCTTTGCGAGCCTTGCGGCTCCGTGTCCCCCCTGACGCGGCGGGTCTCGCTCTCCGATGAGGGAACACTAGAGGCGCGTCCAGACGAGCGAGCGGCGCTTTCCCTCCAGCGCGATTAACGGTTCGTAGTTGTCGATGTACGGAGAGTGGCAGCGCGACGAACGGCGGCCGACGGACGACGAACGGTCGATCGGGGGCATCCGGTGCCGGTGAGACCACCGGTACGGAAAGGCGCCGCCGGGACACGTGAGACGCGCGCCGACGCACGGGATCCGGAATCGGGACCTCGGCGACGGGGCAGGTAGGCGTTCCGGCCGATGGTCACCGCCGGCGAGCACAGGACACCGTCCGGGCCACGGCCGAGGAGGACTCGAGGCGACGTCTGAAGACACGACCGAAGGCCCGGCGGCCGGGAGCGGGCGTTACCGGGGTCCACCCGGGCGTGAATCGCCACACGGGGGCGTAGGGGTACGCAAGAGGGCCTGAGGCGGGGTGTACGGCGACCGCAGGCGGTCGCATAACCTCCGAGAGAGGCAAGGGGTCACCCGGGCGCGCACGGCTCACCGGCGCGGGCGGGAAGGAACGCGCAACCCGACAGAAGGAGCCCCTCGCCCCAGGAAAGCGCGCGGCCCCGCAGAGATGCCCTCACCTTCACAAGGGCCACGCCTTCACAAGGGCCACGCCTTCAGAAGGAGCACGCCTTCAGAAGAACCACGCCCTCAGAAGAACCACGCCCTCAGAAGCACTACGCCCTCAGAAGAACCACGCCAGCAGGACCCTCACGCCCCAGGGGCGGGGCGCGGCTAGCGGAGGGCGGCGGAGGGCAGGGATCTGCCCCGGGCCACTCCGGGGACGGCCGGGTGGTCGCGGAACTGGCGGATGAGCCGCTCGCGGACCTGGCGGGTGTGGCGGCGGCTGACCGGGAGCGTCTCGGTGCCCACCCTGAGCATCACCCGCCCTCCGTCGAAGCGCAGCTCGCTCACGTGACGCACCGAGACCAGCGTGCTGCGGTGCACCCTGATGAACCCCGATCCGGCCCAGCGCCGCTCCAGGGCGGCGAGCGGCATGCGGACCAGGTAGCTGCCCTCGTCGGTGTGCAGCCGGACGTAGTCGCCCTGCGCCTCGGCGAACCAGACGGCCTGCTGGGGCACGAACCTCGTCCGCCCGGCGAGCTCGACCGGGATGACGTCCTCGGACACCGGGTCGGCCGCCGCGGGGGTCGCGGGGATCAGCGCCTCCAGGCGCCGCACCGCCTCGGCCAGCCGGTCGGCCCGAAGCGGCTTGAGCAGGTAGTCGACCGCCTCCAGCTCGAAGGCCTGCACCGCGCACTCCTCGTGGGCGGTGACGAAGACCAGCCGGGGCGGGTTGGGGAAGCCCGCGATGAGCCTGGCCAGGTCGAGGCCGTCGAGGCCGGGCATCCGGATGTCGAGGAAGACCCCGTCCAGCCGCTCGCCCGTACCGATCATCTGGACCATGTCCTGGAGCGCGGTGACGCCGCCCACGGCGGTGGACACGTGCTCGATCCGGGGGTCCTGGCGGAGGAGATAGGCGATCTCCTCAAGAGCGGGGACCTCGTCGTCAACGGCCAGGACTCGCAACATGACCCTACGCTGCCCCCTCGACCACATCCGCCGCAAGCTTCATCGCGACTTCAGGTAATACTTTGACTACAAGTAGCTATGGTCGGGGGAGCTTGGGCACGCGGAGCCTCACCGTGGTGCCCGCGTTCGGGGCACTCTCCACGACCAGGCCGTAGTCCTCGCCGTAGATCTGCCGGAACCGCACGTCCACCCCGGCCAGCCCGATCCCCTCCTCCTCGTCCCCTCGCGGGTCTCCGTGGGAGTCCCCGTGCGGGCCCGCGTACGACCCCAGGCGCGAGAAGCCGCCGTCGAGGAGCAGCCGGGTCCGCTCGGGGGACATGCCCAGGCCGTCGTCCTCCACGCTGATGTGCGCCTCGGGACCGGCGTCGCTGACCACCACCCGCACCTCGCCGTGGCGTCCCGCCGCGGCCACCCCGTGCCTGACGGCGTTCTCCACCAGGGGCTGCAGGCACAGGAACGGGACGGGCAGCGACAGCACCTCCGGCGCGACCCGGAGGGTGACGCGCAGCCGGTCGCCGAACCTGGCACGTTCCAGGAGCAGGTAGCGGTCCACGCAGTGCACCTCCTCGGCGAGGGTGGTGAAGTCGCGGGCCCGGCGCAGCGCGTACCGGTTGAAGTCGGCGAACTCCACCAGCAGTTCCCGTGCCCGGTCGGGGTCGGTGCGGACGAAGGAGGCGATGGTGGTCAGCGCGTTGTAGACGAAGTGCGGGGACATCTGGGCGCGCAGCGCCCGCATCTCGGCCGCCATCGTCCGCCGCCGCGAGGAGTCGACCTCGGCCAGCTCCAGCTGCCCGGAGACCCACCGGCCGACCTCGGTGACGGTCCGCACCAGCGCCGCGCTCACCACGGTGTCGTACGCGGCGAGCGCGCCGACCACCCGCCCGTCGACGGTGAGCGGCACGACGACGCCGCCCCGGACGGCGCAGCCGGGCGTGTCGCAGGCCAGCTCCTCCGGGGCCATCACGCGCGGGCGGGCGGAGGCGAGGACCGCGCGGGCGTGCTCGGGCGCGTGGTCGCGGTGGCAGCCCGCCGCGCCGTCCCAGGCGAGCAGGCCGCCGGGGTCGACGACCGCGATGGCGCCGGTGCCCAGCAGGGCGCGCAGGTGGCGGACCGCCTTGCGGGCGGACTCGCGGGTGAGCCCGGCCCGCAGCGAGGGGGCCGCCATCGCCGCGATGTGCAAAGTGAGGAAGGTGGCCTCGTCCGTCGGACCGCCGGAACGGTCCGGGTGCTCCCGCCGCGGGCGGGGAAGAAGGAATCCGAGGAGGACACTGAGGGCGCAGAGCAGCGCCCAGCCGGTCGTCGACATGCGGGAAACCGTAGTCAACCCGCCCCTCTGATCAGGGAAGAACGCAGATCACGGCGGGCCTTCGCCCGCTTCCTCCTGATAGGAGTAGCGCTGCTCACGCCAGGGGTCGGCGATGTTGTGGTAGCCGCGCTCCTCCCAGAAGCCGCGCTTGTCCTCCACCAGGTACTCCACGGCGCGGACCCACTTGACGCTCTTCCAGGCGTACAGGTGCGGGACGATCATCCGCACCGGGAACCCGCGCTCCGGGGAGATGGGCTTCTCGTCGAACTCCAGCGCGAACATCGTCTGGGAGCGTACGAAGTCGCTCAGTCGGACGTTGGCGCTGTAGCCGTACTCGCCCCAGATCATCACGTGCTTCACGTCGGGCGCGGGCGGGGCGATCTCCATCAGCGTCTTCGTGGACACCCCGCTCCACTCGTTGCCCATGATCGAGAACTTGGTGACGCAGTGGAAGTCGGCCACGATCGTGGTGCGCGGCAGCTCGGAGAACTGGGGCCAGGTGAAGCGGTGCTGCTCGCCCGACGCGGTCGCGCCCATGACGTGCAACTGCCAGGTCGCCGGGCGGAACGTGGGCACCCGGCCGTAGTGGATCACCGGTCTGCCCCGTGGGACGTACTGGCCCGGGGGCAGGCGAGGCTCCTCCGGCGATTCGGACTGCTCCACCGTCACTCCCCTCGCCGTTTCCCCGCTGGCACGGGGTAATCCTGCCATCGTCGGTTTCCCGGCATCCCGGTGGCCACCGCGTAACCCTCTTCCACGGGTCACGGGACAGACGCGTTCTCGGCGACGTACGCGAGCAGACTGGGCTGCCCATCGTCACCGAGGTCATCGACGCCGACGACGTGAAGCTGGTGGCCTCCTACACCGACATGCTTCAGGTCGGTACCCGCAACGCGCAGAACTTCGCGCTGCCGCATGTCGTCGGCGCCTCCGGCAAGCCGGTGATGCTCAAGCGCGGGTTGACATCCTCCCACGGCTAAAGCCGGGGACTCCAACCCTCACCGGTTGGGTTTCCTGCTTCACAGGGCCGCGCCCTCGCCGCTTTCGCGGATCGGGTCTTACCAGCCCTCCACAGGCGTTTCACCTCTCCGCCAGCCCGGCGGCGAGAATGTTCTTCGCGGCGTTCACATCCCGATCATGGGACGCGCCGCAGGCACACACCCAGTCCCGGACGCCCAACGGCATGGACCGCTGGATCGCGCCGCAAGCCGAGCACAGTTTCGAAGAGGGCAACCACCGATCCACGACCAGGAGTTCTCGCCCGTACCACTGCGCCTTGTACTCCAGCATGGACCGCATCTCCCGCCACGAGGCGTCCGAGATGGCGCGGGCCAGGCTGTGGTTCTTCACCATGTTGCGCACGGTGAGGTCCTCGATCACGACCGTTTGGTTCTCACGGACGAGACGAGTGGTGACCTTATGCAGATGATCACGGCGCCGATCGACGATTCGGGCATGAACGCGGGCGACCTCAACCTTGGCTTTGGCTCGGTTGGCCGACCCCTTCTCCTTGCGAGCCAGGGCGCGCTGAGCCTTGGCGAGCTTGCGGCGGTCGGCCCGCTCGTGCTTGGGATTGACGATCTTCTCTCCGGTGGAGAGCGTCGCCAACGCCGTGATACCCGCATCCACCCCGACCGTGTCGACTGTCGGAGGGAGCGGGCAAATGCGGTCCTCGCACAGGATCGCCACGAACCAGCGCCCCGCCGCGTCCTTCGACACCGTCACCGTGGACGGCTCCGCACCTTCAGGCAGAGGGCGTGACCACACGATGTTCAGCGGGCCGTTCATCTTCGCCAGGGTGAGCCGACCATTGCGGTATTTAAACGCGGAGCGGGTGTATTCGACGCTGCGGCGGGACTTCTTACGGGACTTGAACGTCGGATACCTCGCCCGCCGGGCGAAGAAGTTCACGAACGCCGCCTGCAGGTGCCGCAATGCCTGCTGCAACGGCACCGACGACACCTCGTTCAAGAACGCCAGCGCGTCAGTGCGCTTCCACTCCGTCAAGGCGGCCGACGACTGTACGTAGGAGACCCTGCGGCCTTCGAGGATGTAGGCGCGGGTCCGCTCTTCCAGAGCTTTGTTATATACCAGGCGGGCGCAGCCGAACGTACGAGACAGCTCCGCCGCCTGCTCGTCCGTCGGATGAAAGCGGAACTTGAAAGCCCGCTTCACGATCTGCGCCACGCTTCAGAATTCTGCCGCAAGATCAGCTGAGCATGACCATGTGCTCGATCCCAGACCACGCGGCGCCGTGCCGCGTTTCCTCCCCAGGGCTAAAGCCGTGGTCTCCACGCTGGAGGTATCCGATGAGCGCCACGATCGAGGAGTGGCTGATGGCCGCCAAGTACGTCGCCCGGCGCGGCAACCTCGGCATCGTGCTGTGCGAGGGCGAATCCGCACCTTCGAGACCTCCACCAGCAACACCCCGGACGTCCCGGCGGTCCCGCACGCCCCCTCGGATGCGGCCCGAGGGGGTCAGGCGTCGATCTTGTACTCCTGCAGGGAACCGGCCAGCTGGACGGCGAGCTCCTCGGCGTCGAGGCGGCGCTCGATCTTCTTCAGGTCGGCGACCTTCGCGGCGGTCTCGGCCTTGCGGGGGGCCAGGAGCGTGCAGCAGTCCTCGTCGGGCAGCTCGGAGATCGCCAGGGTGCCGATGCGGCGGGCCTCGGCCATGATCTCGGTCTTGTCGAGGCCGATGAGGGGACGCAGGATCGGCATGTCGACGGCGTCGTCCTGGGCGGTGATGTTCTGCAGGGTCTGCGAGGAGACCTGTCCCAGGGAGTCGCCGGTGACCAGGGCCCCGGCGCGCAGGCGGCGGGCGACCTCCTCGCCGGTCTTCAGCATCAGGCGCCGCTGCGTGATGATCGCCAGGCGGTCCTGCCCCGAGGCCTTGATCGACTGCTGGGCCTTGCCGAACGGGACGACCCACAGCCGGGACCCGCCCTGGAACTTGTCGAGTGCCCTGACCAGGGCGTACGCCTTGTAGATGGACTCCGAGGTGGTGAAGGGGATGCCGGAGAAGTGCAGGAAGTCGACCCGCAGGCCGCGGCGCATCATCCGGTAGGCGGCCACCGGGGAGTCGATGCCGCCGGACATCAGCACCAGGCCCCTGCCGCTGGTGCCGACCGGCAGCCCGCCCTGGCCCGGCTGCCCGCCGGTGAAGACGAACGCCTCGTCGCGGTCGACCTCGATGGAGACCACCAGCTCGGGGCGCTTCAGGTCGACCGGCAGGCCGTAGATGTCGTTGAGCTCGCCGCCGACCGAGCGGTCCAGCTGCATCGAGGTGAGCGGGAAGCGCTTGTCGCGGCGGCGGGAGCGCACCGCGAAGGAGACGCCGCGCCTGACGTCGTCGCGGTCGGCCAGCAACTCGATGGCGGCCTTGGTGATCGTCGAGGGGTCCTTCTCCACCCGCCAGGCGCGGTGGACCCAGACCAGGCCCGGGACGTACGAGACACGCTCGGCGACCGCGTCGGCGATCTCCGCACCGCTGCCGTCCGGCAGGAAGAGCGCGATCACACCGTGGCGCTGCCGTACGTCGACCTTGACGCCGACGTCCTTCAGGGCGGCCTTGATGTTGGCCTGCAACCTGCGCTCGAAGAGCTCGCGGTTGTTGCCCTTGAGGACGACCTCGCCCAGTTTGAGCAGAACGCAGGGCTCGCCCAAGGCGGACATGGTCATGGTGCGACCTCCGGTGGAACTTCGAGGGGGACGGGGAGTCGGGAGACGCCGGGGAACCGATATCGGGGAACCTCGGTCAAGTCTCTCGCGTGCTCGCGCAAAGACAACGTCTCGACCTTGTCACTTTAGTCGCGCTTACGACTCGTCGAGGCCCTGCTCGATCGCGTAGCGGACCAACTCCACCCGATTGTGGAGCTGGAGCTTGTTCAACGTGTTCTGGACGTGGTTCTGCACCGTCCGGTGCGAGAGCACGAGACGCTCGGCGATCTGCTTGTACGACAGGCCCTTGGCGACCAGGCGAAGCACCTCGGTCTCCCGCTCGGTCAGCCGGGGGGTCGCCTCGGGCGCGGGCCTGGCCGCCAGCCTGCGGTACTCCCCCAGGACGAGTCCCGCCAGGCCGGGGGTGAACACCGCGTCGCCCTCGGCGGTGCGCCTGACCGCGTCGAGGAACTCCTCCTTGCTCGCGGATTTCAGGAGGTATCCGGACGCGCCGGCCTTGACGGCCTCCAGCACGTCCTCCTGCTCGCCGCTGGCCGACAGCATCAGCACCCTGGGCGGCGGCTCCGACGCGGCCAGCCTCCTGGCCACCTCGACGCCCGGCAGGTCGGGCAGTTGCAGGTCGAGCACGACCACCTCGGGCCGGACCGCCGCGGCCACCCGGACCGCCTGCCGCCCCTCCCCGACCGTCGCCACGACCTCGTACCCGGCCTCGGCCAGGTCCCTGGCCACCCCGTCCCTCCACATCGGGTGGTCGTCCACCACCATCACGCGCATTGGCCCACCTTAGAACCGTTCTGTCCCGACCGGCCGCTCTTCTTCCCGTCACCCGCCCCGAGGCGGCCGGCGATTCACACCTTCCGTACGCCACGAACGGAAGCGCGTACGGCGTTGTGCGGCCTCGCGCGGCGTCGTGCGGCCTCGCGCGGCGTTGTGTGGCGTCGTGCGGGCTCGCGCGTCTTGGGCGGCCTAACCGGCCTGACCGGCCTGACCGGCCGGAACCGACATCTCGATCTCGGTGCCCCGGCCGGGGCCCGAGATCACGGTGACCGTGCCGCCGAGGTCGGCGATGCGGCCCCTGATGGACTGCGCGACGCCGAGCCGCCCGGCGGCGGCGGCCTCCTCCAGGCGTCCGGGCGCGATGCCGGGCCCCTCGTCCCTGACGGTCACGGTGACCAGCCCGCCGTCGCCCTCGGCGAAGACCCACGCGGGCGCCCGCGCCCCGCAGTGGCGGGCCACGTTGTCCAGGGCGGCCCCGACCGCGGCGGCCATCTCGGCCGCGGTGGCCGCGGGCAGGGTCAGCGGGGTCGCCGGGGCAGAGACGGTGACCGTGGCTGAGCCGTACCTGTGCAGCAGCACGCACAGGTCGGCGGTGCCCAGGGCGGACGCCTCGGGCCTGAGCCTGACCAGCTCGCGCAGCGCGGCCTCCTGCTCGCCCGCGAGCCTGCCCAGTTCGGCCGCCTCGCCGCCGATCTCCTGCCCGCGCCGCTGGACCAGCGCGAGCACCTGGAGCACCGAGTCGTGGATCCCCCGGGCGAGCCGCTCCCGCTCCCGCCCGGCCGCCTCCAGCTCGATCGCCTGCTGCATGCGCTCCTCGGCCTTCTTGGCCAGCCGGGCCACGTGCCCGACGACCACCCCGGCGAGGAAGAGCAGGACGGTGCCGTTGATCGGCAGCATTTCGAGGTCGCCGGCGAGACCGCCGCGCAACCACAGGTCGGCCAGCGAGACGATCAGCGCGGCCACCGCCCCCAGCCGCCGCCCGCCGTACACCGCCCAGGCGAGCACCGCCCCGCCCATCCAGGTGCCGGTGATCGGCAGGCTGCCCTGCTGGTAGGCGCCCTGCACCGCCGGAGTGGCGAGCAGGCAGCCCACGGTCACGAGCATGTCGGCGGCGAGCAGGGGCCGGCCGCGGAGCTCCCTGACGGAGTAGGCGAAGATCGTCCCCACGGTCCACAGCGCCATGACGCCGATCACCAGCCAGCCGGTCGCCGGGTGGGCGTACCCCCCGGCCCGGATGAGCAGGAGCGCCGCGTACGCGAGGGACGCGACACGGAAAACCGCCACCGCCCGCCAGAACGGATCCTCGATTCCCGTCACCGGCCACCCTCGCTTTTCCCCGCAAAGGTGACGAACTGCAATAATCCCCTGATTTCCCTCTCACGAGAAACCGGAACATGTCCCACGTAGATCACTTCTCCTATGGCCTGCTCACCCCCGTGCTGGCCTACGTCATGTCGAGCGTCGGATGCATGCTCGGCCTTCTGCTCACCGCCAGGGCCCGTACGACGACAGGCGCGACCCGCGCCCGCTGGCTGGCGGGCGGGGCGCTGTCCATCGGCGGCACCGGCATCTGGGTCATGCACTTCGTCGCCATGATGGGCTTCGCCGTCGGCGGTGGCCAGATCCGTTACGACGTGCCGCTGACGGTCGGCTCGGCGGCCCTGGCGGTCGTCATCGTGGGCGCGGGCCTGTTCCTGGTCTCCTACCGGGGGGAGAAGGTGCTCCCGCTGCTGTCCGGGGGCGTGCTCACCGGTCTCGGCGTGGCGGGCATGCACTACATCGGGATGTTCGCGATGAACATGTCCGCGCGGGTCTCCTACGACCCGCTGCTGGTCGGGCTCTCGGTGCTGATCGCGATCGCCGCCTCCACGGTGGCGCTCTGGTTCACCCTGCGGGTCAGCGGCGCGCTCGCCACCGGCGGCGCCGCGCTGATCATGGCTCTGGCGGTCTGCGGCATGCACTACACCGGCATGTTCGCCCTTGAGGTACAGCCGATGATCTCGCTGGCCCCGGTCGAGGGGGCCAGGGGTGTCGACTTCATGCTGCCCACGCTGGCCCTGGTGAGCCTGCTCACACTCGGCCTGCTGCTGGCCGTCATCCTGGCGCCGTCGCAGCGGGAACTGGAGACCGACGCCGCCCTGCTGGCCAGGCTGGAGAGCCGACGCGACGAGGACCGGCTCAGGGAGCCGGTCACCCCTGCCCCGGCTCCCACGCCGAAGGGCCCGTCGCTGTTCGACTCCCGAGGGCGGTGATGTACGGCTTGCGCCCCCGCTGATGCCTGGTCAAGGCGCAAGCCGTACATGGGGGGAGTCGCGGCGGCCGCCCTGCCGGGAGGTTAGGGGAGGCCGCTTGCAGAACGCTTACCGGCGGGCCCGGGGACGTGACGACTTCCCGAGGCCCGGGTGGCGGCGGGAGCCGCGACGGCCGCGACCCATGGGGCGATCTCAGCCGAAGAAGACCTCGGCCTCCTCGTAGCGGCCGACCGGAACGGTCTTCAGCTCCTTGGTGGCCTCGTCGAGGCCGACCCTGACGATGTCGGTGCCCTGCAGGGCGACCATCTTGCCGAAGTCGCCCTCCTGCACCGCGTCGATGGCCTGCAGGCCGAACCGGGTGGCCAGCACCCGGTCGAAGGCCGTGGGGGTGCCGCCGCGCTGGATGTGGCCGAGCACGGTGGTGCGGGCCTCCTTGCCGGTGCGCTTCTCGATCTCCTTGGCGAGGTTCTCGCCGATGCCGCCGAGCCGGACGTGGCCGAAAGCGTCGAGCTCGCCCGCCTGCAGCGCCATCTGGCCCTCGACCGGGTGCGCGCCCTCGGCCACGACGATGATCGGCGCGTAGCGCGTCTCGAAGCGGGACTCGACGTAGGCGCAGACCTTGTCGATGTCGAAGGGCTTCTCCGGGATGAGGATGACGTTGGCGCCGCCCGCCATTCCGGCGTGCAGGGCGATCCAGCCCGCGTGGCGGCCCATGACCTCGCAGATCAGCGCGCGGTGGTGGGACTCGGCGGTGGTGTGCAGGCGGTCGATCGCCTCGACGGCGATGTTGACAGCCGTGTCGAAGCCGAAGGTGTAGTCGGTCGCGTTGAGGTCGTTGTCGATCGTCTTGGGCACGCCGACGACCTTCACGCCCTTGTCGAAGAGCTGCTTGGCCACACCGAGGGTGTCCTCGCCGCCGATCGCGATCAGCGCGTCGACCCCGCCCTTCGCGAGGTTCTCCTTGATCTTCTCAACGCCACCCTCGATCTTGATCGGGTTGGTCCTGGAGGAGCCAAGGATCGTTCCGCCGCGCGGCAGGATCCCGCGTACGGCGTCGATGTCAAGCTGCATGGTGTCGCCCTCGAGGGGGCCCCGCCAGCCGTCGCGGAACCCGACGAACTCATGGCCGTGAACGCCCACTCCCTTGCGCACGACGGCGCGGATAACGGCGTTCAGGCCAGGGCAGTCGCCGCCCCCGGTGAGCACTCCGATACGCATGGCATCCTCCGGTAATGAGTTCGGTAACAAGATGGCCAGACTAAGTGGCACGGTCGGTCCGGCGACGGGTTTTCGCCACCGACGCAACGCATTCTGCCCGCAGATGCGCCCAGTGGTCTAGACCAAGGGAGTAGTCCGCACATGTCGTTTCCCGCGATCGACAGGTGAGCCGCCCGGCGGACCCGGTTCTCCCGAGTCCGGCCGGGCGCGCGCGTCACAGGCGCCTCAGGGGACGACGTCGGGGGCGGGCCCCTTTTCGGGAAATGCTACGGCAGGGGCAGCACGCAGGAGGGGCTGCCGACGGCGAAGACCCCTTCCAGGGGCTGCGGCACGCCTCCCTTGAGCGGGAGCACGGCGATGCCGTCCGAGCGCTGGTTGGCCACGTACACGCGGTCGTCGGCGAGGGCGAAGTGCCTCGGCCAGTCGCCGCCGCAGGGGACCTCCGCCACCGGCTCCAGCCCAGGTCCCGTGAAGACCGAGATCGTGTCGGGCCCCCGGTTCGCGACGTAGACGAGCCCGCCGGAGACCTCCAGGTGCGAGGGCTGGTTGTGCCCCACCCTCCCGCTGGCCGGGACGGCGGCGATCTCGCGCCACTGCCCGCCGGAGGCGCCGGGCCCACCGGAGGCCTCAGAGCCGTCGGAGCCGTCGAGAGCGCCGAGGTCGTCAAGACCGTCAAGGCCGTCGGAGACCTCGTAGACGCGCACGGTGCCGTCCAGCTCGCCCGCCACGTACCAGTGGCCGCCCGACCAGGCCATGTGCCGGGGGCCCATGCCGGAGGCGAGCCGCACCGGGCCGTCGGGGTGCGGGACCACCTCGTCCCCGACCAGGTAGCGGCGGACCTCGTCGCAGCCCAGGTCGCTGACGTACAGCACCCCGTCGGGGCCGAAGACCGCCTG
Organism: Streptosporangium nanhuense; assembly: GCF_059358815.1. Lineage (NCBI taxonomy): Bacteria > Bacillati > Actinomycetota > Actinomycetes > Streptosporangiales > Streptosporangiaceae > Streptosporangium > Streptosporangium nanhuense. The sequence goes on along the minus strand of NZ_JCADBG010000002.1, from coordinate 250,498 downwards.
GTGGGCGTGGGCGCCCTCGCGGTAGGGGAAGATCCACACGTCGGTCAGCAGGCCGGATCCGTCGATGCCGTGCACGCTGACCGTGCCGTCGCCGTAGTTGGCCACCGCGAGGCGCGTGCCGGTGGGGTCCACCGCCAGGTGGCAGGGGGCCGATCCCTCGCTGGGCCGCTGCGCGAGCGGGCTCAGCGTGCCGTCCCCGGCGCGGGCGTAGACGCCGACCGTGCCGCGCTCGCTCTCCCCCACCGCGTAGAGGACCGGAAGGGTGGGGTGGACGGCGAGGAAGGAGGGGCCGGAGGCCGCCGTCTCCCCGAGCCGCGCGAGGCTCCCCAGCTCGACCAGGGTGATCCCCGGCCCGGACCCGTTGGTGTCCGGGGTGTATCCGCCGACGTACGCGACCTCAGCCATCATGCTCCCGCCATGGGCGCGGCACGCGCCGCCCCCGCTCATCATCCGTTCTCAGCCAAAGTGCGAAGTTAGCGCAGCGGGCCGCGGAACTCACAGGAGGCCAGGCCGGTTCATTCATTGACTCCGTCAACGAATTGGTTGATTCTGTCAAGCATGGAGAGACACGTCGCGGACGTCCGCGCCTTCAACCGCTTCTACACGCGGCTGATCGGCCTGCTGCACCAGGGCCTCCTGGACAGCCCCTACTCGCTGACCGAGATGAGGGTGCTGTTCGAGCTGGACCGGGCGGGCCGGATGGAGGTGAGCGACCTGCGGCGGCTGCTCGGGGTCGACGCCGGATACCTCAGCCGGATGCTCGGCGGGTTCGAGGGCGACGGCCTGGTGGTGCGCGAGCGGTCCGCCGCCGACGCGCGGCGGCAGGTGGTCGAGCTGACCGCCGAGGGCAGGACCAGGTTCGCGGGCTTCGACGAGCGCGCGGCGGAGGAGGTACGCGACCTGATGGCCGACGTGACCGACGAGGACGGCGACCGGCTGGTCGCGAGCATGGCGACGATCAGAGAGATCTTCGGCCGGACACCGAAGGCGGAGCGGCCGTACGTCATCCGCCCGCCGCGCTCCGGCGACCTCGGCTGGGTGGTCTACCGGCACGGCACGCTCTACAGCCAGGAGCGGGGCTGGGGGATGGACTTCGAGGCGATGGTGGCCAGGGTCGTGGCCGACTACGTGGACGGCCACGACCCCCGGCGCGAGGCGGCCTGGATCGCCGAGGTGGACGGCGAGCGCGCCGGGTGCGTCTTCTGCGTGCGCAAGGACGACGAGACCGCGCAGCTGCGGATGCTGCTGGTCGAGCCGTCCACACGCGGCATGGGGATCGGCACCCGGCTCGTGGACGAGTGCGTGCGCTTCGCCAGGGCGGCCGGCTACCGGCGGATGGTGCTGTGGACCAGGGACGTGCTGGTGGGCGCCAGGCGCATCTACCAGGCGGCGGGCTTCGAGCTGGTCGAGAAGGAGCGGGGCGAGGGCGGTAAGGGCGGCGAGGCCTTCGTCGAGGAGATCTGGGCTCGCGACCTCTGAGCCCGTCTTTCCCGCGACCTTTCCCGCGACCGGCCGGAGCCGCGACCGCGCGTCTCCCCCGGCTCCCCCGCCCTCTCCCCTTGTCTCCCCCGGCTTGTCTCCCCCGGCCCCGCCCGCCCCCGTCCGGCGAGTGGGCGGGCGGGCCGGGAGGGTCAGCCCGGCAGGCCGACGCGGTCGTGGAGGCGGCGCAGGGGGCCGGGGGCCCACCAGTTGGCCTCACCGGCCAGGCGCATGGCGGCGGTGACGAGGATCGCGCGGATCACGGTCGCGTCCACGAGGATCGCCACCGCCATCCCCACGCCCAGCATCTGCACGAAGACCACCTCCGCGGTCCCGTAGGCCGCGAACGACACCGCCAGGATCCCGCCCGCCGCCGTGACGAGGGGGGCACCGCGCTGGAGTCCGGTCACCACGGCTCCCGAGGTGTCGCCGGTCAGGTCGTACTCCTCCTTGATCAGCGACAGCAGGAAGACCTCGTAGTCCATCGAGAGCCCGTACGCGACGCAGAACATCAGGATCGGGATGCTCGGGTCGAGGGTCCCCGTGGGGGTGAAGCCCAGCGGCCCCGAGAGGTTGCCGTCCTGGTAGATCCAGACCAGGGCGCCGAACATGACCGACAGGCTGAGCAGGTTGAGCACCGTCGCCTTGACCGGGATGAGCACGCTGCCCGTCATCAGGAACAGCACCGCGAAGGTGATCGCCAGGATCAGCCCGAGCAGCGCCGGCAGCCGCTCGATCACGGCCTGCCGGTAGTCGGCCAGCTCGGCCGGATAGCCACCGACCAGCACCTCGAACGGTGCCCGCAGCGCCCTGACGTCGTGGACCAGCCGGACGGGGTCGTCCTCCATCAGTTCGGCGGAGGGGACCACCGACAACCAGGTGCCCGCTGTGCCCCCTGTACCCCCTGTGCCCGCCGTGCCCGCTGTGCCCGCTGTGCCCGCGAACCGCGACGGGTCTCCGGCGGAGACCAGGGCGCCCTTCGCGTACGACCCGGCGGCGGAGTCGACCTGGGCGACGCCCGGAAGGCGGGAGAGGGCGGCGGCGTAACCGGGGACGGTCTCGGGAGCGGCTCCGGCCGCGCCCGTGGAGACGATCTGGAGAGCGTCGGTCTCCTCGGCCGGGAACTCCGCGCGGATCACGTCCGAGGTCTGCCTGGCGGGCGCGGACACGGGCAGGACGCGGTCGTCGGCGACGCCGAAGCGCAGGCCGAGGAAGGGCGAGCCGAGCAGCAGGAGCAGCGCGGTCGCGACCCCGCCGTAGACGACCGGCCGGCGCATGACGCGGGTCGCCAGGCCGTGCCAGAAGGTTCCTCCCGTCGCGGTGGGGCGGCGCGACAGCACCCGGTCACCGACGGCGGCGAGGATCGCGGGCAGCACGATCACGGCACCGGCCACTCCCCCGGCGACGACCGCGATCCCGGCATAGGCGAAGGAGCGGAAGAAGTCGAAGGGCATGAACAGGAGCACGCTCAGCGAGGCGGCGACCGTCAGCCCGCTGAAGATCACCGTACGGCCGGCCCGCTCGACGGCGCGGGCGACCGCCTCGTGCCCGTCCCTGCCCAGCGCCACCTCCTCCCGGAAGCGGACGATCATGAACAGCGAGTAGTCGACGCCCAGGCCGAGCCCCATGGCCAGGGTGAGGTTCAGCGCGAACGTCGACAGGTCGGCGTACAGGAGCGGTATCCGCAGCAGCGCCAGCCCGATCACCATGGCCAGCACGCCGAGCAGGACCGGCAGCACGGCGGCGAGGACGCGTCGCAGGTGGACCCAGAGCAGCACGAGCACGAGCGGGACGACCACCAGCTCGGCACGGACGAAGTCCTGCCTGGCCAATGGGACGGTCTGGCGGAAGACCTCCTCGCCGCCGCCCGCCCTGACCGTGGTCGCGGCGTCGCCGCGCAGCACCTCGGGAACGATCCTCGGCAGGATCTCGGAGCGGACCCGGTCGGCGTCGCCGGGGATGCGGGCGACCACGAGCGCGTGCCTGCCGTCCTCGCCACGCAGCGTGGCGGGGTTGCCCCGCGACCAGTAGGAGGCCACCTCGGCCACGCCCTCGAAGGCCGCGAGCCGGGTCGTGAGCGCCCGGCCGGAAGCCGCGACGGCGGGGGTGTCGACGGTCCCGGTCCTCGCCGTGACCAGCAGGACCAGGTCGGCGCTTCCGGTGCCGAAACGCGCGGCCAGCTCGGCCTGGGCCCGGTCGGACTCCGAGCCCGGCGCCTCGTACCTGGCCAGGGAGAGCCCGGACACCGTGCCCGCGGCCAGCGCCGCCAGTACGACGGCGCCGAGCAGGGAGAGGAGCATCACCAGGCGGCGGCGCCGCACGAGGAGGTGGCCAAGTCGTCTCAGCGGCGGCACAGGAGGCGCCACGACCGGACGTGGGTCGGTCTTCATGATCATCCCCGAAAGTCGGTAAACTGCTCGTATTTTGCGACTCGGGACAGGAATACAAGTAAATGCTCGTATTTGTCAACGGGGCGACACACGCCCACGGGACGACGCATGCCTGAGAGGCGCCCGGCGACCGGGCAGCGGACGGTCAGGCGGCAGGCGCGCGGCCTCAAGCGGATGGAGGAGATCCTCGACGCCGCCGAGACGGTGATCGCCGAGATCGGCTACGCGGACATGACCACGAACGCCGTGGCCGAGCGGGCGGGGATGTCCCCGGGCTCGCTGTACCAGTTCTTCCGCAACAAGGAGGAGATCCTGGACGGCCTGCTCGACCGCTTCACCGAGGGGCGGGGCGCGCACTGGGAGGCCAGGCTCACCGGCGACGTCATCCGGATGCCCGCGGCCGATCTGATCGACCAGGTGGTGGACGAGATCGTCGCCTACAAGGCCTCCCGTCCCGCCTACTGGGCCCTGCTGCACGGCTCCGCCACCGGCGACCGGCTGGCGGCGGCGTCCGAGCGGCTGCACCGGGGCGTGGCCCGGCGCATCGCCGAGGTCCTCGCCGTACGCGCCCCCCATCTCGACGAGGAGCGGCGCCTGCTGGTCGCCACCATGATGCTGGCCACCATCAGGGCCGTACTCCCGCTGATCGCGGCGGGATCACCGGAACGCGCGGCGGAGCTGACCGCCGAGCTCAAGACCCTGCTCACGGGCTACCTGTCGACCTCCACGAACTCCGGCCGGGAACCGGGCACCTGAACCAGCCGGTCCGCCCCCACGGCCCCCGGCCGGCGACCCCGAAGCCCTTCCTCGGTCGAACTCCCCCGGCTCACCCCAGACCGCTCTCGTGGATCCCTCCAGGTCAGGGCACCACAGGGGGTCACCCCAACCATCGCCCTAATTCCCTATTTATAGATAGGTATTATGTGGTTACTATCGGGGGCACCACCCCGTTCCGTTTGAGCCCTATGAGGCGAAGATGCGCTTGCACTGGTTCCTGCCGACCACCGGCGACGGCCATCACGTCAGGCCCGCCACGACCACCGTCGCGGCGGGAGACACCGCGGCCAGGCCCGCGACACTCGACTACCTGTCCCAGGTGGCCCGCGCCGCCGAGGCGGCCGGTTTCGAGGCGGCGCTGACCCCGGTGGGAGCGGGATGCCCCGACCCGCTGGTGGCGTGCAGCGCCGTCGCGGCCCGGACCGAGCGGCTCAAGCTGCTGGTGGCCTTCCGGCCCGGCTTCACCCTGCCCACGCTGCTCGCCCAGCAGGCGCAGACCCTCCAGGAGATCAGCGGGGGGCGGCTGCTGCTCAACGTGGTCACCGGCGGCGACCCCCGGGAGCAGCGCGCCTACGGCGACTTCCTCGACCACGACGCCCGCTACGAGCGCACCGGCGAGTTCATCGAGGTGCTCAGGCGCACCTGGACCGGCGAGCCGTTCGACCACCGGGGCACCCACTACCGGGTGTCGGGGGGAGGGCTCGCCACACCGCTCCTCGACACCCCCGACATCTACTTCGGCGGCGCCTCCCCGGCCGCGGAACGGGTGGCCGCCGCCGGGGCGGACGTCTACCTGATGTGGGGCGAGCCCCCGGCGATGATCGCCGAAAGGGTCGCCAGGATGCGCAAGCTCGCCGCCGAGGCGGGCCGCGAGCCGCGGTTCGGCATCCGGCTGCACGTCGTCGCCCGCGACACCGCCGAGGAGGCCTGGGCGCACGCCCGGCGCCTGCTCGACGGCATGGACCCCGACAGGATCGCCGCCGCCCAGGCGCGGTTCGCCCGGATGGACTCCGTGGGGCAGCGCCGCATGGCCGACCTGCACGGGGGCTCCGCCGACTCGCTGGAGATCTCGCCCAACCTCTGGGCGGGAGTCGGGCTGGTCAGGGAGGGCGCCGGCACCGCGCTGGTCGGCAGCTACGCGGAGGTCGCCGAGCGCATCCGCGAGTACGCCGACCTGGGCCTGTCCGAGTTCGTGCTGTCCGGCTGGCCGCACCTGGAGGAGGCCTGGCGGGTGGGCGACTTCGTCCTCCCCCTGCTGGCGGCCCCCGCGCTCGTCGCGTGAGCGTTCTCACCTCCCCTCCCCGCCCCCAACCCCGTGCCCGGCCCCGTGCCCGGCCCCGTCTCCGGCCCGCGACGGGATTCTGGCGGGCCCTGGCGCTGCGGGCCGGGGCGATCGTCGCGCTGGTCGCGATCTGGCAGGCCGTGGCCATGGCCGGGATCTGGCCGCCGGTCTTCGTGCCCGAGCCCGTCGCGGTCTGGGACCAGTTCCTGCGCACCACCGTCGAGGGGGTGAGCGGCCACACCCTCCAGGAGCACCTGCTCACCAGCCTGCGCCGCATCCTGCTCGGCTGCCTGTACGGGGTGACCGGCGGCATCGTGCTGGGGCTGCTGATCGGCATGGTCCCCACGCTGCGCGCGCTGCTGGGGCCGCTGGTCACCTTCGTGCGCACCCTGCCGCCGCTGGCGTACCTCAGCCTGCTGGTGATCTGGTTCGGCATCGACGAGGAGCCCAAGATCTGGCTCCTGCTGCTGGCCGCGCTCCCGCCGGTCGCGGTGGCCACCGCCGACGCCGTGCGCGGGGTGCACGAGGACTACCTGAACGCGGCCCGCTCGCTGGGCGCCCGCCGGCACGAGCTGCCGCTGCGGGTGGTGCTGCCGAGCGCGCTGCCCGAGATCATCACGGGGGTACGGGTGGCCGTGGGCGTCGCGTACACCACCGTGGTCGCCGCCGAGACCGTGAACGGCGTGCCCGGCATCGGCGGCATGGTCCGCGACGCCCAGCGCTACAACCAGACGGACGTGGTGGTGCTCGGGATCATCGTCATCGGCCTGTCCGGCCTGCTCATCGACTTCCTCCTGCAAACGCTGGACCGCCGCCTGGTGCCCTGGCGCGGCCGTACCTAGGAAAGACCCCCATGAGACACATGAGAGTGACCCCCGTGAAGCGCGCCGCGCTCGCCCTGACCGCCGCCGCGCTCGCCCTGACCGCCTGCGGGTCCGGTACGGAGGAGGCCAAGCCCGCCGCCGACGGCTCCCCGGCGACCCTGCGCATCGGCTACCAGCTCATCCCCAACGGGGACCTGATCGTCAAGGACCAGCAGTGGCTGGAGAAGGCGCTCCCCAACACCAAGATCACGTGGAGCAAGTTCGACTCGGGCGGTGACGTGAACACCGCGATGATCTCCGGATCGCTCGACATCGGGCTGGCGGGCAGCAGCCCGGTCACCCGTGGCCTGTCGGCACCGCTCGACATCCCGTACCGGGTGCCGTGGATCTTCGACGTGATCGGGGACAACGAGGCGCTCGTCGCCCGGGGCGGCGTGACCGACGTCAAGGGGCTCGCGGGCAAGCGGGTCGCGGCCCCCTTCGCCTCGACCACCCACTACAGCCTGCTCGCCGCGCTGGAGGAGGCCGGGCTGTCGGAGGCCGACGTGAAGATCCTCGACATGGAGCCGCCGGACATCCAGGCCGCCTGGCAGCGCGGCGACGTCGACGCCGCCTACGTCTGGACGCCCACCCTCGCCGAACTGCAGAAGAACGGCGGCACGACGCTGGTCACCAGCCGCGAGCTGGCCCAGCGGGGCAAGCTCACCGCCGACCTCGCGGTGGTGAGCGACGACTTCGCGAAGAAGTACCCCAAGGCGCTGCACGTCTGGCTCCAGCAGCAGGACCGCGCGGTCAAGCTGGCCAGGGGCGACAAGGACGCCGCCGCCGCGGCCATCGGCCGCCAGCTCAACCTCGACCCGGCGGAGGCCGGGCGCCAGCTCGGCCAGCTCGTGCTCCTCGACGCCACCGAGCAGCGTTCCGCCGAGTATCTCGGCACTCCCTCGGCTCCCGGCAAGTTCGCCGAGAACCTGCGGAGTTCGGCCGAGTTCCTCAAGGGCCAGAAGAAGGTGGACGCCGTACCGGAGCTGAGCGTCTTCCAGAAGGGCCTGGCCACGCAGGAGCTCGCGGATGCCTTCGCCGGAAGCTGAGACCACCCGCGCGGACGCGCCCCCCGAGACGACCCTGGAGAGCACGGCCCCCCGGGACACGGCGCTCGCCCTCGCCGGGGTGTCGCACTCCTACCGGGGGCGCGCCGGGACGGTCGACGCGCTGGGCCCGATCGACCTGGAGATCGCCGCCGGGGAGTTCGTGACGGTCGTGGGCCCCTCGGGGTGCGGCAAGAGCACGCTGCTGCGGCTGGTGGCGGGCTTCACCGCGCCGTCGGCGGGGACCATCACGGCCTCCGGCGGGCCGGTGTCGGGACCCGCCCCTGCCAGGGGGTACGTGTTCCAGCAGCACCGGCTCTTCCCCTGGCTCTCGGTCGAGGGGAACGTCGGTTTCGGGCTGCGCGGCCTGCCCAGGGCCGCGCGGCGCGAGCGGGTGGCCGAGCTGCTGGAGCTGACCGGGCTGGCCGACGTCGCCAGGGCCAGGCCGTACGAGCTGTCGGGGGGCATGCAGCAGCGCGCGGCGATCGCCCGCGCCCTCGCCCCCGGCCCCGCGCTGCTGCTGATGGACGAGCCGTTCGCCGCCCTGGACGCCTTCACGAGGGAACGGATGCAGGAGGAGGTCCGCGAGCTGTGGCGGCGGGCGGGTACGACGGTGGTGTTCATCACCCACAGCGTGGACGAGGCCGTCTACCTCGGCACCCGCGTGCTCGCGCTGAGCGGCAGGCCGGGCCGGGTGATCCTCGACCGCGCCTCGGAGCTGCCCCACGGCGACCATCCCCGCACCGACCCGCTCTTCGCCGGGCTGCGCGAGGAGCTGACGGAGGTGGTCAGGGAGGCCGCGTCACCCGCGGCGGAGGAAGCCGGTGATCCAGCCGGGTCACGTCGCCCGGCGGCGGAGGGCCGTTGATCCAACGAGGCCACCTCTCCCGGCGGCGAAGAGGCCGGTGATCCAGCGAGGCCGCGTCGCCCGGCGGCGAAGAGGCCGGTGATCCAGCGAGGCCGCGTCGCCCGGCGGCGGAGGGGCCGGTGACGCCTCCGGACTCCCCCGCCGCAAACTTTGCGGAAACCGGCGAGCAAACATCCGTCAAAACAGGTCGACCTATCGCCAAGATCGCCATCTGTCCCGTCTGACGCGTCCACAGTGGAATGACCGCCGTCAGATCGGGAGGACCGTTGAGCGAGGGACTCGCGTTCGCGAATCCAGTCTTCGAGACCACGCCCCACGTGGGCACCCGCCGAGCTCTCGTCTTCCTCGACTCCCCCACGGCCGCGACCGCGCCCCCCGGCCTGCCCTCTGTCCTGCCCACCGTGGTGTCACCGGCTCCTCCCTCGGTGACCCCGCCACCGATCCCGCCGTCGATCCCACCACCGATCCCGCCGGCGCCCCCGCCCGACGCGGGCGCGGGCGCGCCCGTCACCGGACCGGACGGCACCAGGCCGGACGCGCGGCTGGTGAGCGCCCTGCGCGCCGAGGGGTTCACCGTCGAGGCCGAGACCAGCGAGGGGGCGGACGCGGACGGCGAGCGCGTGTGGAACCTGCTGCGCTCGGCGCGGGAGGGCGACCTGCTGGTGATCCGGCTGCCCGCCGACGGCGGCTGGACCTCGGGACAGCTGGGGTCGATGATCGGCGCGTTCGGGCGGCAGGTCGGCGAATCGCTGGCGGCCGCCGTACTGATGATCGTCGACTTCGGCTGGAGCGCCCTGGACGGCTCCGCGGAACCGGTCAGGCAGCTCGCCGTGGCCGGGGAGCCGAGGGTGGCCGCCGCGGCCCTCACCCTCACGCTGAGGCTCGACGAGACGGTACCGGGCCCGGTGCGCACGCTGACCGACGTCATCGCGGAGGGCCTGACGACGCGGGCCGCCGACCTCGACGGGGACGGGACGATCAGCGTCGGGGACCTGCACGCCTACGCGCTCGCCCGCTACGCGGCGGCCTCGGCCGCCCGCACGCCCATCCTGATCTCCTACGGTGCCGTCGCGGGTGTCGCCCTGACCCCGGCGCGGGACACCGCCGCCGTGCCGCACGCCGCCTTCGCCCGCGTCCTGGCGCGGCTCGGCGACCACGCCCCGCCCGCCTGCGGGGTCGAGATCGTCCGGCGGGTCTACGAGCTCCACCTGAGCGAGCCCGCCAGGGAGATCCTGCGCAGGGCGGCCCTGCTCGACGAGGGCGAGCCGATCGACGAGATCCTCGGCGACGCCGCCGAGCTGAGGCACTGGGGCCTGCTGGGCGAGACGACCACGTTCGTCCACCCGGACGTGCGGACCTTCGGCCACTCGCGGCTGTCGGCGGCCGAGCGGGCCCAGACCTCCGCACTGCTGCGCCGCCGCCGGGCCGGGCTGCGGACGGTACGGCCCAGGGCCAGGCTCACCGCCGACCGGTGGACCACCGAGGACCAGCTCGGGCACCGGGTCTACGCCGAGGCCATCGCCGCGTTCGTCCGTCACCCCGAGACCCGGCCCCCGCTGACGATCGGCGTCAAGGGCCCCTGGGGAGCGGGCAAGACCTCGCTGATGCGGATGATCCAGGACCTGCTGGACCCCGGGGCCGCCGGGGACGCCCCCGCCCCGATCCACCTGCCGGGCTCCCGCGCGGAGCGGACCCTGACCAACGCCGAGGTGCTCGCCCGGACGGGCCGGCGTCCCCGGGAGAGCGCCGGGCAGGCCGAGCCGGGCCCGCTCCCGATGCGGCCGGCGGACTGGCGGCCCACGGTCTGGTTCAACCCGTGGATGTACCAGAGCGGCGAGCAGGTCTGGGCCGGCCTCGCCCACGAGATCATCAGCCAGGTCACCCGGCGGCTGCCCCGCGCCGAGCGGGAACGGTTCTGGCTGGAGCTGAACCTGTCCAGGATCGACCGGGAGGCGGTCCGCAGGCGCGCCTACCACCTGGCGGTGACCCGCCTGGCGCCGGTGGCCCTCGGACTGGTCGCCACCGTCGTCCTCACCGGGGCGCTCCTGGCCGCCGCCGCGCTGCTGCCCGCGTTCGGCGCCTTCCTGGGGAACGCCGCGGCGGCCGTCGGCTCCGCCGGGTCGGCGGTGGTGGTGGCGGCGGGCGCCGTACGGCTGGCGCGTTTCTTCGGCGAGTCGGCGGACAACGCGTTCCGCGGCCTGGTCACCCAGCCCGACCTGCTCGGCCCCGGCGCGGCCGACGGGTTCGTCAACGAGGTCGCGACCACCCCCGGGTACCGCTCCAGGACCGGTTTCCTGCACCTGGTGCAGACCGACATGCGGCAGGTCCTCGACCTCGTCGCCACCGGGGAGCGCCCGCTGGTGGTGTTCGTGGACGACCTGGACCGCTGCTCGCCGGGAACGGTGGCGCAGGTCATCGAGGCGATCAACCTGTTCCTGGCCGGGGAGTTCCCCAACTGCGTGTTCGTGCTGGCCATGGAACCGGAGGTGGTCGTGGCGCACGTCGAGGCCGCCTACCCGGAACTGGCCGGGACGCTGCCGGGCGGCGGGCGCTCCGGCCTGGGCTGGCGGTTCCTGGAGAAGATCGTGCAGCTCCCGCTGAGCGTGCCGCTGCTGGACGACGCCGACCGGCTGCCCGCCTTCGTACGGGCCCTGCTGGGCGTACCCGAATGGACACCGAATCCGGCCGGACCGCGTCCGGCGGGCCCCTCAGCCGCCCTGGAACGGCTCGACCCGCCACCGGATCCGGCCGGGCCGCGTTCGCGCGGTCCCCTGCCTCCCGCACGGCCCTCCTCGCTCGGCGCGGTCGCACCGGGATTCCCCGGCAGCACCACGCCACCGGGAGCGGCCGTGCCGGGACTGCGGGCACCGGCGGCCCCACGGAGGCCCAGGCTGCGAACGCCGGTGGAGATACCGGGGCTCGGGCTGCGGGCGACGATGGAGCTGCAGGGATTCGGGCCGCGAACGCCGGTGGAGACGCCCGGCCCCGGATCACGGGCGGCGGAACCGCCGGACCCGGTCCAGGTGAGCCGGTTGCAGGACGCCATCTGGGCGCTGCGCCCGACCACGACCACCCTCGACGAGGCGGCGCGGCTGGCGCAGGACGCCCTGGGCATCGAGTGCTCCGACGCCGTCGGCGGCCTGTGCGCGGCGACCCGCGAGGCCGCCGACCGGGTCTTCGACGACCTCTACAGCGACGAGAACGCCTACCGGGCGATCGAGTTCGTGCTCCCGGCCCTGACGTTCTTCAACCCGCGCGAGATCAAGCGGTACGTGAACGTGTTCCGCTTCTACTCGTTCCTGACCTACCGCCGCGCCCTCGCCGGGGCGGCCCCCGCCTCGGACGGCGAGGTCGCCAAGCTCGCGGCGCTCGCCGTCCAGTGGCCGCACCTGCTGACGCTGCTGGCCGGGGAGACGGACGGGGCGAGCGTGCTGCGGCGGCTGGAGGAGGCCGCGAACGACGACGGGGGCTGGGTGCGGGCCGTCCACGACACCGGCCTCATCGCCCACCACACCCTCGGCGGCACCCACCTGGACTCCCTGCGCGACCTCCTCTCCGGACCGCACCCCGTCGCCGATCTGGCGCGCTATCTCCTCTGAGCCACCGTCCCGCCACTCCGCGGCCGGTGGTGTGTCCAGAAAAGGCAGGGCTCAAAGCTCCGGACGGAAAGGGGCCCCTTAGCGATCACAGCCGAGCGCTGAGGGCCCGCGCGACCGTGAGACTGTCCTCGTAGATGTGGAAGCGGGTGACGAGCCCGTCTTCGACGGTGAGGTGCAGCGCGAACGGCGAGGTGTACGCGGTCCCGCCGTCCCGCACCGTCTGCGCGATCTCCCCGAGCACGACGGCGTCCGCCCCGTCGACCAGGACCCGCGCCACCGACGTGCCGTTCAGTTCGGGCACGTGATGGGCCTCCAGCGACCGGAAATGGTCCGCCACATCCACCCGGCCGGACCGGGGGCGAATCCACGGCACCGCCGGATGCCCCTCGGCGGGCCAGGCGAGCCGCCAGTCGACCGGCTCGGCGAAGGGAGACCCTGAAAGCCGGGAACGTGTCGGGTCCAGGACGACGGCCGCGCGACGCGGACGCGACACGGACTCGTTCCCGCAGAGCACCGGGGGTGCCCACCGTGATGATGAGCACATGGACGTCAACGAGGTGCTCCTGCCCGGTGTCGGACTGCGGTACGAGTTCACCAACCACGAAGGGGACCTGATCGGCGTCGTCGCACGCCGTACGGGTGACTTCGAGGTGGTCGTCTACGGCGACGACGACCGGGACGAGGCCAGGCCGGTGTTCCGGCTGAACGAGGAGGAGGCCGAGACCCTGGCCCAGATCCTGGGGGCCCCGCGCATCGCCGAGCGGTTCGCCGACCTGAGCAGGGAGGTGCCCGGGTTGAACTCGAGCAGGGTCGAGCTCCCGGCCGGCTCCGCCTACGCCGGCCGGCCGCTGGGGCACACCAGGGCTCGAACCCGCACCGGCGTGTCGGTGGTGGCGATCGTCCGAGGACAGGAGGTGATCGCCTCGCCGGGCCCGCAGGAGGTGCTGCGGGCCGGTGACGTCCTGGTGGTGATCGGGACCGACAGGGGTATCGCCGACGTGACCCGCATCCTGCGGGGCTGAGCGGGTGCACGTCTCCGTCGTCCTGCTGCTGGAGCTGGGCCTCATCCTGGTCGCGCTCAGTGTCCTCGGCGCGATGGCGCGCCGCCTCACCCTGTCACCGGTGCCGCTCTACCTGCTGACGGGGCTGGTGCTGGGCGAGGAAAGCCTCTTGCCCGTACCCGCGGCGGGAGGGTTCCTGCGAGCGGGGGCGTCCATCGGGATCGTGCTGCTGCTCCTGGTGCTCGGCCTGGAGTTCTCCATCGGGGAGTTCACCGTCAGCCTGCGCCGCCACGTGCCCTCCGCCGCGGTCGACCTGGTGCTGAACGCCGCACCCGGCGCGGTGGCCGGATGGCTGCTCGGCCTGGACGGCGTGAGCATCCTGGCGCTGGCCGGTGCGACGTACATCTCCTCTTCGGGGATCATCGCCCGGCTGCTGGGCGACCTGCGCCGGCTGGGCAACCGGGAGACCCCGGCCGTGCTGTCGGTGCTGGTCCTGGAGGACTTCGCGATGGCCGCTTACCTGCCGGTGCTGGCGGTGCTGGTCTCCGGCGGCACCTGGTGGCAGGCCGTGCTCGGCGTGCTGGTCGCGCTCGGCGCGGTGCTGGCCGCCTTCGTCACCTCCTACCGGTGGGGCCACCACGTCAGCCGGTTGGTGACGCATCCGGACGCCGAGCAGCTCATGCTCAGGCTGCTCGGCGTCACCCTGGTGGTGGCGGCACTGGCGGAGTACATCCACGCCTCGGCCGCGGTGGGCGCCTTCCTGGTCGGGCTCACCGTCACCGGTGAGACGGCCGAACGCGCCGGTGCCGTCCTCGCCCCGCTGCGCGACCTGTTCGCCGCGGTGTTCTTCGTGGCCATCGGCCTGTCCGTGGACATCGGCGAGCTGCCGCCGGTGCTGCCCGCCGCCCTGGCGCTGGCCGTGGTCACCGGCACGACCAAAGTCGTCACCGGCCGCTACGCCGCCTCCCGGGACGAGGTCGGAAGGCGCGGCCGGGCCCGCGCGGGGGCCGCGCTGATCGCCCGGGGCGAGTTCTCCATCGTCATCGTCGGCCTGGCCGCGACCCAGCACCCCGTCCTGGCACCCCTGGTGACGGCCTACGTCCTCGTCCTGGCGGTCGCGGGACCGCTCATCACCCGCTTCACCGGTACCCGCCCCGCACGGGTGCGGTGACACGGCGACCGGTGTCGATCGCACCGGCCCCTATGGGCGGGGACGTGACTCGCGGGGAAGGGCGGTGGACGTGGTGCGTGGCGGCGGTTGCCGCCGGAGCCGGCAGCCGCATCCGGGGTGCGGTACCGGGTAGGGGGATAGAGCGGGCGACGAGAGGGGGGCCGATGAAGGCGACGATCGCGGCCGTACTGATGATCGGTGTGCTCTCCGGTTGCGTGGTCACCACCCAGGTGCCCGGCACGCCCCCGTCCGCGGAGGAATCCGGTGGGGGCCGCAACCGGAAGGAGGGCGCGAAGGACGGCTACAGCTTCCTGCACACGCGGGACGACGGCGAGCCCGTGCGGTGGAGTACCTGCGAGCCCATCAGCTACGTCGTGCGGACGAAAGGGCGGCCGGAAGGGGGCGATCGGTTGCTGCGGGAGAGCCTCGGGCGCATCTCCGAAGCGACAGGACTCAAGTTCTCCTACCGGGGGAGCACCGACGAGGCGCCCGGTGACGGCAGGAAGGCCTACCAGCCGGACCGGTACGGCGACCGGTGGGCACCGGTGCTGATCGCTTACTCCGGCCCGGAGGAGTCCGCGCGCCTGCGCGGGCAGGCGGTCGGGTACGGCGGTCCCGTCTACGTCCGCGCCGGGAGAGGCGTCCCCCGGTATGTGAGCGGGACGGTGGTCTTCGACGCCGGCCAGATGACGTCGATGGGCGGGGACGACGCCATACGGGCTGTGATGCTGCACGAGCTGGCGCATCTGGTCGGTCTGGGGCATGTGGACGACCCGCGTCAGCTGATGAATCCGGTCCAGTACGGCCGGCGGGTGACCACGTTTCAGGAAGGAGACCTCGCCGGGCTCAAGGCCGTCGGCGACGGGCAGTGCTACAAGCGGGTGAAACCACGCGATATCGGGCGTTAAGCTGCCGGACGGAAGCCGCGCCCGTCGCCGAAGCTCGCGGTATCGAGGCCGGCATCCTCCGTCACGAGCCGGGCGACGGCCAGGGCGAGTACGTGGCCCGCCACTGTGAGGGCGGCAGGACGGGCACCTGCACCCGTACGGTCCCGGCATCCTGGAACCGGAACGACACCGGAAGGTAGGTGCCGCTACGCAGGTCCCCGGTCGACCCGGTCAGTAACGCCTGCGGGTTCACGTCCCCGCCGACCGGCTGACTCACCGGAAGGTCCAGGCCGCCTCCGCGGACGCGAGAACCTTCGAATGTGGGCGACGCGCTGACGGAGACGAGCCGGTCCGGCTCGGTTCGCTGGTTCACCAGCGTCACGTAGAGAGGGACACCCGACCCGGGTGGCAGCGGCTCGCCCGCGGGACCACCGATGATGAAGGCGTTCCTCACGTACACGTCGTTGACGATCTCGTTGGCCCCCGTGTTCGGCGCGAACTCCTCCGTGGAGAATCCGGCATCGCCCTCCTTGCCACAGGCGCATGCGGCCAGCAGTAGTACGGCCGCGCACAATCTACTGGTCCTGCTCCGCATGTTCCTCACCAACGATCTTCTACGTACGCTGCGTGCGGGCGAACAGCCGCCGGGAGGTGCTGAGGGGCTTTCGCGTCCTCCGGGGGGTACCGGGCCGTCACCTCGACCGGGCCGGCAGATCGCGATCCCCCGCTCGCGCGGGCCCGGACGCGGCCGATCGGCGCCTGGACGGCCTCGGCGGTCAGGTCGATGTCGGCGGGGCCGGGTGTCGATCATTTCGCGCACCGGCATGGCGCGCTCCTTCCGGTGGTGGAGGTCACGTGAAGGGCCGGTACCCGTCGGCCGGTCGGATCACCGCATGCGAAACGGATCGGTTTCTTCAAGCGGGGACATACCCGCACGTCATGAACGGGTGGCCTGGTCGGCCGGGGGCTCGTCGCCCGGACGTTCGCCGTCCCGCGGACCGGAGGGGTGGCGACTGAGGAAGTAGGCGCCCATCGCGGCGGCGACGGAGGCGAAGACGACCACGGAGTAGACGGCCAGGAACACCTCGACGACGGCGGCCAGGGCCGTGGTCCTGACGGTGAGCGGTTCACCGGTGACGGTGCCCATGACGGCGTCGTGCAGCGCCAGGGCGTAGTCGTCGTATTCGGCGAACTCGTGCAGCACCTGGCCGGAGGCCAGGGCCACGATGGCGCTGAGCGCGGCCAGCCAGGTCATTCGGCCCGACAGCAGGCGCCCGGCCGAATGGCTGCCGCGCACGGCCGAGCCGAGCACGCCGCCGGCCCGGGCGAGCCGGAACAACCGCAGCAGCCGCAGGAACCGCAGGAACGGCACGAGCAGGAAGATCAACTGCCACCAGGTGCGGCGCAGGAACCGCAGCCGCGCCGGGGCCACGTACAACCTCAGCGCGTACTCGGCGGCGAACGCGGCCCACAGCAGCCAGCCCGCCGCGAAGAGGACATCGGCCAGCACGGGGTGGCGGGCGAGATTCTGCCCGAGCACGACCAGCAGGAACAGCAGGCCCAGGACGCTCATGAGACCGTCGAGGCGGTCGATCAGCCGCTCGGCCCAGGTCTGGCGGTCGTCGGCCGTTTCGTCGTCGCGGGGGTTCATGCCGGGGCCGGGCCCGCTCCGGCGTGAGGTGGCGACGCGGCCGGAGCAGAGGTCATCGGGACGGCCGGTGCCCGGAACCGGCGGAACCCCCCGGGGCGGCGAATCCGGTCAGGCCGGCCAGGGCGCTGCCCGAGCCGAGCTTCTGGCGGGAAATGACACTGAAGCTGCCGTCGGTCTCCAGGACGACGGCGGCGACGTCCTCCAGCGCGCCGGAGCCGCTGGAACGGACCGCCTGGCGCACCTCGGAGGCGGTGACGCGCTGGCGGCGCATCGGTTGCTCCAGGAGCCGCCCGTCGCGCAGCACCGTGGTCGGTTCGGACTTGATCAGCCGCCGCACCCGGGCTGAGCGGATCGCCAGCCAGGCGACGGCGAACTGCAGTGCCACCAGCAGGGCCAGCGCGAGCCCGCCCTCGGCGAGCGCGACATCGGACGAGAGCACCACGGTGGCCAGCGTGGAACCCAGCGCGACGGTGACCACCAGGTCGAAGGCGTTCATCTTCGCCAGGGTGCGCTTGCCCGACAGCCGCAGCACCGCCACCAGCACGGCGTACGCCACCACGGCGGCGACGACGGTCCGGACGATCCCGTTCCAGGAGTCGAATACCACGCCCGCCTCCTCCCCCGCCGGCCGTGTGGTCCTCCCCGGATTTACCCAGCGCGGACGGCTTCTACCTCGGTGACGGCCCGGCCCGTGCCCGTCCTGTCCGGCCTCGGCGGCGCGGCTCGGTCACGGGGCGGGGACGCCGGTGGTGTCCGATGGCCCTCGGAGGCCTGACGGCCCGAACGGGCGGGCCCTCAGCCGTCCTCCTCCACCCGCACCGTGCCGGCCGCCCCGTCGATCGTGATGAGCTGCCCTGTCCTGATCTCGTGCGTGGCGTTGCGGACGCAGATGACGGCCGGGATGCCGTACTCCCTGGCGACGGTGGGGCCGTGCGCCATCGGCGACCCGGTCTCGGTCACCAGCCCCGCCGTCGTCAGGAACAACGGGGTCCAGCCGGGATCCGTCGTGGGGGCCACGAGGATCTCGCCCGGCTCGATGTGCGCGCCGGCCGGATCGCGGATCACCCGCGCCCTGCCGGTCGCCCGGCCCGCGGCCCCCGCCATCCCGACCAGCACCCCGGCTTCCGCGGGCCCGGGAGGGGCGAGTGTCTCCACGTCGGTCCCGTCGGACAGCAGGGCTCCCGGGACGGTGTGCCGCCGCAGTTCCCGCTCGTACTCGGCGCGGCGTGCCGCGACCAGGTCCCGGTGGTCGGCCCGGTCGTGTACGGCGGAGCGGACCTCGGACAGGTCGAGGAACATGATGTCGTCGGCGCTCTCCAGCAGGCCGCGACGGGCCAGGTCGTCTCCGATCAGCAGGAGCTGACGGCGTGCCGCCTGGATCGCCTGCAACCAGGCGAACTTCCCGATCTCCCGGAGCCCGGTGAGCTTGCGCGACCGGCGCATGAGGAAGGTCGCGGGCCGGGCGCGTACCGGTCTGCTGCGCCGCGCCCGCCGCGACAGCGTCTCGATCATCTTCTCCGCCCGCCGGGCGGCCTGTGCGAACCGCCGGTCGGGCGCCTGCTCGGAGCCGTCCACCCGGAGGTAGTTGGCGATCGTGGCGAACAGGGGGGCCGGGTCCTCCTCCCAGCGTGGCATGCCGACGTCGATCTCGGCGGCGGCGCGCATGCCGTACCGGTCAAGGAAGCCGGCCATCCCTATGTCGGGGAGTTCCCCCGCGCGGTACCTCGCGGCGAGTTCCTCCGGCGGGGTGGCGAGGAACAGGTCTCGGTGTCCGCGCGCGTTCACCGCGACCTGCCAGAGCGCGAGGTCCATCTCCGTGGTCACGTTGTGCGGCATCCCGCCCAGGACGATGTCCAGCTCGTCGGCGGTGGCGACACCTTCGAGCAGTGCGGACGGCACGACGCCTGCGAGGATCCCGGCCGTCATCGGCCACACGAGCCCCATCATGTCGGGACTCATGACCGCCCGGTGGGAGTCCTCGACCACCCAGCGGAGCCGCTCGGCCGACGTGGCCGCTTCGCTCGGCGGCACGGTCAGGCGCTTGATCTCCTCCACGGCGCGGTAGGCCCTGGCCCGGGCGGCGTCCGGCCTGGCCAGGCTACGGGCGAGTCCGAAGACCGCACCGGGTGCCAGCCGCAGCGTGATCCTCACGGCGCTGCCGAGACGGAACGGCAGGCCGCCGCGCGGGGCGAACCGCGGATCGTCCAGAACGCGCTCGACGGCGCCCTGCACCCGCGGCCCGTACACCTGCAGCGATGCCCCCAGCCGCTTCCGCATGGACCTGTTGCGGATGAAGTCGGTCAGGTCGAAGTAGAGCCGCCCGCCGATGGCGATCAGCCGGGGCAGCGGATCACGCGGATCGACCGTGGCGCCCGCGGCCTTGAACCACACGCCCGAGCTCGTCTTGAGCAGCGACACCCCCATCGGGGTGGTCGGCCGGAGCATCCCCTGGATGTGTCCGAACTCAAGGTAGAGCCGCATGTCGCCGGTGTCCGGCGGGGCGGGGAACAGGGTGGTGATCGGCCGGGACTGCAGCAGCCACAGCGTGCCGGCGGAATCGATCGCCCACTCGATGTCCTGCGGCGAGCCGAAGAGCTCCCGCAGCCGCCGCCCGGCCTCCCGCAGTTCTTCGAGCTGCCGCCCGCCGAGGCACCCGCCGCCGTCGGGTACGGCCGGCGGCGGGTGGCCGAGGACGTAGTGGTCGGGGACGACGGTGCCGTCGACGATGGCGGTCCCCAGGCCGGGGGCGGCGTCGACGACCATCTCGGTGCGGCAGCCGGTGATCGGGTTGGCGGTGAACAGGACACCGGCGACCACGGGATCGATCATGCGCTGGACCACCACGGCCATGGCGGCGTCGTCGATGCCCGCCGCGGCGCGGTAGGCCACGGCGCGTTCGGTGTACAGGGAGTCCCAGCATTTGCGGACCGCGTCGATGAGCGGGCCGGCGCCCTCGACGTTGAGGTAGGTGTCCTGCTGACCGGCGAAGCTGGCGTACGGCAGGTCCTCGGCGGTGGCGCTGGAGCGGACCGCCACGCGCCCGCCGCCGAGCCGTTCGTAGGCGTCGACCAGCTCGTCCTCCGGGAGATCACGGGACGTGTAGGCCTCGGTGGTCAGGCAGAAACCGTCCGGAACGCGCTCACCCGCCTTGATCATCCCACCCAGCCCGGCGGCCTTGCCGCCCACCAGGCCGGTCATGGAGGGATCGATCTCAGATAGGTGGATCAGTCTCATCCCGTATCCTCCTCGCGGCCTTCGCGTAGATCTCCATGGAGCGGAGTACGATCCCCCGCTCTTCCTCCGTGAACTGGTTCCAGAGCGCCATCTGCCCGTCGATGCGGACAGCGCGGACCCTCCGCAGGACCGCGGCGCCCCCTTCGCTGATGCGGATCCTGCGGACGCGACGGTCGGTCTCGTCCTCGCAGCGCTCGGCGAGCCCGCGCCGGACGAGGCCGTCGACGATCCTGCTGGTCCGCGAGACCGACCTGCCGATCAGGGCCGCCAGCTCCTTCACGGTCGGCGCGCCGCCCCGGTCGAGGACCTGGAGCATGACGCTGTCGAGCATCCTCAGGTCGTCGCTCTCGTGCATCCGCACCAGCGACGGCATCAGGTCGCGCTGCATCGAGGCCAACAGTTCGAGAAGACGCTCCCGATCACTCATTTGCCATCCCGCACTAGTTGCGAACTAGCAATAAGTTAACCCGCCGGCAGCCGGTCGTCGAGCCCCTTCTCAGCGGGTGCCGCGGTGCCGGCCGGCGGGATGACCGGACCCGAACCGGGCCGGGTTTCCCCTTCCCCGCGCCGACACACCCGGAAGCCCCCGCGCCGACACAGCCGGAGGCCGCCGCGCCGACACACCCCGGAAGCGCAGAAAAGGCGCCGGGAACGCGAAAGGCGCCCCGGCCCTCACGGGCCGGGGCGCCTCGAAGGACGGTCTAGCGCTGGGCCTCGATCATCCAGTGGTGCTTCTCCAGGTCCTGCGTGATCTCGATGAGGAGGTCCTGGGTGACCAGGTCGGGCTGCTCGGCCGCCTCGATGCGCTCGCGCATCCGGCGGATGATGGACCCGAGCATGTCCGTCATGGCGGCGACGACCTTGCCGTCGTTGAGGTAGCCCGACTCCAGCTGCGGCACCTCGCTGGTGCTCGTGAGCGTGGAGGCCCGGCCGTCGGGGTTGCACCCGAGGGCCACCGCGCGCTCGGCGACGGTGTCCGCGTGCTTCCTGGCCGACGAGACGATCTTGTCGAGCTGCAGGTGCAGCGACCGGAAGTTGTGGCCGATCACGTTCCAGTGGGCCTGCTTGGTCAAGAGCGACAGGTCGAGCAGGTCGACGAGAGCCCCCTGGAGCACGACGGCGATGGTCTTCTTGTCTTCTGGCTTGAGTGGGCTGGTGATCGCGGACATGAAGCGTCCTCCCCCTGTTTCGAGCTTAGTTTCCCCTTTGCTACGAAATGTCCGTACCCATCTACCCGCCTCCCTACTCCGGCCATCATGTTGACACTGTCACGATGACAGTGTCACTATCGAGGCATGGAATGGACCATCGGTGAACTGGCCGGGCGGGCATCCGCCGCGCTGGCCCCCACCGCCCAGCTCAACGGGCGGGTCAGGGACATGCCCAATGAGCGCCTCATCCGCTGGTATTCCACGATCGGCCTCCTCGACCCCCCGCTGGCCCGCAGGGGCCGCGTGGCCGTGTACGGCAGGCGCCACCTGCTCCAGATCGTCGCCGTCAAGCGGCGCCAGTCCGACGGCCGGAGCATCGCCGAGATCCAGGCCGAGCTGGCCGGGGCCACCGACCAGACCCTGGAGTCGATCGCCCGGCTCCCCGAGCCCGCACCGGAACACACGCCGGAGCACCCGCCTGAGCACCCGCCGGAGTCCTCACCCGCGCCTCCGGCCGAGACCGGCTTCCCCAGGCCGGCACGCCCGCGTTTCTGGGCCGGGCCGTCCGCCGCCCCGGCATCCGCCACCTCGGCGCCCGCCACCTCGGAGGTCACCGTCCTGGGTGCCACCGTCCCGGGTGCCACCGTCCCGGGTGCCACCGTCCCGGGTGCCACCGTCCCGGGTGCCACCGTCCCGGGTGCCACCGCCCCGGCTCCGCCGAAGCCTCCCCCGCCGCCTCCCCCGTCGCCACCTCCCGCCGCCTCCGCTTCCTCCGCCTCCTCCGGCGAAGTCCCGCCCTCTCCCGCCACCTCCGGTTCCTCCGCCTCCTCCGGCGAAGTCCCGCCGGTCCGGAGCGCACCCGGCGGCGCTCCGCCCCCCGCGCCGTACGCCCCGGAGGCCGTGCTCGTCCACGGCGTGCGGCTGGCGGACGGCGTGACGCTGATGCTCGACACGGGCGGACACGCCCCCACACCCGATGACCTCGCCGAGATCGCCGCCGCCGCGGAGGGGCTCCTGTCGCTCCTTCGCGAACGCGGCCTCACACCTCCGGAAGGAATTAGCGCATGACCACTTCGATCACAACACTGCCGCCGGAGGAGTGCCTGCCCGTCCCCGACGCCGGGCTGGGGGCGCTCAGCACCGAGCGCGGCAACCTGCCGCTGGAGAGCGTGGACGTCACCGCCGCCGTGTCCGGCCTGAGCGCCGGGGTCGAGGTGGTCCAGGGCTTCCGCAACCCGCACGACGTGGCCCTCGAGGCGACGTACGTCTTCCCGCTGCCCGACCGGGCCGCCGTGACCGCCTTCAGGATGGAGGCCGACGGCCGGGTCATCGAGGGCGTGCTCAAGGAGCGCGGCCAGGCCAGGGCCGACTACGACCAGGCGATCTCCCAGGGGAAGCGTGCCGCGATCGCCGAGGAGGACCGGCCGGACGTCTTCACCATGAGGGTCGGCAACATCGTGCCGGGCGAGCGGGTCACCGTGCACCTCACGCTGAACCAGCCCCTCCCGTACGAGGACGGCGCGGCCACCTTCCGCTTCCCGCTGGTCGTCGCCCCCCGCTACATCCCGGGCACCCCGCTGGACGGCGAGCGCGCGGGCGACGGCTGGGCCCCGGACACCGACGCGGTCCCCGACGCCTCCCGGATCACCCCGCCGGTGCTGCTGCCCGGCTTCCCCAACCCGGTCCGCCTGTCGCTCGCCGTCTCGGTCGACCCGGCGGGGCTGGAGCTGCGCGAGGTCCGTTCCAGCCTGCACGTGGTCCGGGAGGAGGGCACCGTGATCCGCCTCCAGCCGGGTGAGCGGCTGGACCGCGACTTCATCCTGCGCCTGGCCTTCGACGCCTCCACCTCCCTCGCGCTGGCTCCCGACGAGAACAGCGAAGGGGAAGGCACGTTCACGCTGACCGTCGTCCCCGAACCGGCGCCCGCCGGCGGCCGGGCCAAGGACGTGGTGCTGGTCCTCGACCGCTCGGGCAGCATGACCGGCTGGAAGATGGTGGCCGCCCGTCGCGCCGCCGCGCGCATCGTCGACACGCTCACCTCGGACGACCGGTTCGCGGTGCTCTCCTTCGACACCGTCGTGGAGTACCCGGACGAGCTCGGCGAGGGGCTCTGCGAGGCGTCCGACCGCAACCGCTACCGGGCCGTGGAGCACCTGGCCAGGCTGGAGGCGCGCGGCGGCACCGAGATGCTGTCACCGCTGGAGCGGGCCGCCGCGCTGCTCGCCGACTCCGCCGGGGACCGGGTGCTGGTGCTCGTCACCGACGGGCAGGTCGGCAACGAGGACCAGATCCTGGAGCGGCTCGGCGCCGCGCTCGCCGGGGTGCGGGTGCACACGGTCGGCATCGACAGGGCGGTCAACGCCGGTTTCCTGGGCAGGCTGGCCGGGCTGGGCGGGGGCAGGTGCGAGCTGGTCGAGTCCGAGGACCGGCTGGACGAGGCGATGGAGCACATCCACCGCCGCATCGGCGCCCCCCTGGTCACCGACCTGTCCCTCAAGGCCGACGGGCTCGACCTGGTCACCGAGACGGTGAGCCACGTCGGCTCGATCTACTCGGGCGTCCCGCTCACCGTGCTCGGCCGCTACCGCGGCACGGCCGCCGGAGCGCTGACCGTGCGGGGCCTGGGCGCCGACGGCTCGCCGTGGGAGCGGAGGGTCACCGCGTCCGTGGTGGACAATCCCGCCGTACGGGCGATCTGGGCGCGGGCGCGGCTGCGGGCCCTGGAGGACCGCTACGCGGCCGGTGACCGGTCGCTGGAGGCCGAGATCGTCGAGACCTCGCTCAGGTACGGCGTGCTCTGCCGCTTCACCGCCTTCGTCGCGGTCGACACGCAGGTGGTCGCCGAGGGCGGCCCGGGACACCGGGTGATCCAGCCCGTGGAGCTGCCCAGCGGCTGGGAGAACCCGGTCCCCGCAGCCGCTCCGATGATGATGACCTCGATGTCCTTCGAGAGCGCGGCGGCCCCGCCGCCCCCCGCGCCCATGGGCCCGCCCGGGATGGCCGCTCCCGGCGCCGCGCCGAGGTTCGCGGCGAGCCCGCTCGGCGGCGGCCTGCCGCAGGACGCGGCGGCCGGAGGCTTCGGCGACCGCGCCCGGATGATGCGCCACCCCGCGCCGGACGGGGCTCCCCCGAAGCAGGGCACGCAGCAGGACCCGCCGAGGGAGCAGCTCGCCGAGGAGCTGAAGCGGCTGCGCGCCGCGGCCTCCCTGCCCGCCGCCGAGCGGCTGCGCCTGCTGGAGGACCTGGGCAGCCGCCTCGCGGCCCTGGTCGCCTACCTCGGCGGCCACGCGGAGCTGGCGGCCCTGGCCGAGGAGCTGCGGGCCGGTGGGGACGTGGACGTCCTGTGGCGGCGGGCCGAGGAGGTCCTGGAGTCCCTGGCGGGCCCCGCCAAGCGGCGCCCGTTCTGGAAGCGCTGACCTCCCCGATCCCGCGCCGGGCAACAGCCGCCATCTGAGGCGGCCGGTCCGGAGGTGGTCCGGTGACCGTTCGAACGGTCACCGGACCACCTCCGGGCACGAACACCCGCGAAGAGCCCGCATCGGGCCGGTTTCCGGACCTGCCGGCGGAGGGGTTCGCCCTCCTCACGGTTCGACGGTGACGGTCCTCGTCGGGGTCGGCCTCGGCGGTCCGGTCCTGTCCGCCTGATCGTAGACCCCGACTGCCCACCGCCCCGGTCGCCGCTCGATTTCGGCGAACACCCGTTCGACGACTCCCGGTTCGAGCAACTCCGACACTATGTACTTGCCGTCACACAGACCCACCTCCTTCCTGACCACCTTGCAGCCGTCGTACGAGTCCGGGGGGATTCCGGGAGAATCCATCATCACGTCACCGGGCAGGACCCAGATCCTGAGACGCTGGGGCCGCTCCAACGAGATGGTGCGATCGAAGTTGTAGCCGTACAGGCCGTCCTTTCTACACGCGCCGACCGAACCGCTTCCGTCGTCCTTCCGGATCACCACCACCGCCTTCGGATCGGCGCATACGACCATGTACGAGGTGAAGGCGCTCAATGGCCGGAACGTGACCGTCGTGCTGCCGGGCACGGTCGTGGAGCCGTACGACGTGATCAGAGGGGCGTCCAGGAGGTCCTGGGCGGGCAGGGCGGACGGCGGTGAGATCCTCGCCGCCGTCGGCGGCTCCTTCTCCACCGGTTCCGCGTCCCTCCACAGCCCCTGGACCGGGAAGGCCACGACGGCCACGGCGGCCACCGCCAGCGCCGCGCCCGCCACGCCCGCCACGGCCCTGCGCCGCCTGATGCGACGGCCGCGCCGTACGATCTCCCGCACGTCGGGGGGACCTTCGAAAACGTCCTCGGCCAGCGCCGCGCGCAGTTCGTCCTCGGTGTGGGTCATCGCCTCGCTCCCGTCGTCTGCATCTCCGAATGGACGCGCAGGCGTCTCAGCGCCCGGCCGAGCTGGGTCTTCACCGTGCCGAGGGAGCAGCCGAGCACGTCGGCGCACTGCGCGAGGGTGAGCTCCTCGAAGTAGTGCAGGACGATGACCGCGCGCTGCCGCCTCGACAGGCCGCCGAGCGCCTCCCGGAGCACCTGGCGGCTGCCGACCTCGGCGGTGAAGTCCCGCGGGTCGGCGCGCTCGGGAAGGTGCTCGGCGGGCACCTCGTCACGCCACTTCCTGCGCCACCAGGAGGCGTGCGTGTTGACGATGATGCGGTGCACGTACGGGTCGGGGTCGCCCTCGATCCGCCGCCACGCCACCCACGCCTTGGCCAGCGCCGTCTGCACGAGATCCTCGGCGGTCGCCCTGTTCCCGGTGAGCAGGTACGCCGTATGTCGGAGCCGCTCGTAACGCGTCGCCACATAACCGTCGAACCCGTCGTCCATTCGCGATCTCCGTCCTGAAGCCTCCTCCGTCTTGAAGCCTCACAAGCATCTACTCGGCGGCGAGCCGGTTCGGACGACAGCGAGAAGTGACGTGTAGGTGAAGATGCCGCGAGACCGATATGGGACAGAGCGGGACCAAGGGCGGGCGGAGCGGGGTTCCAACCCCGGCCGCTCCACATAAAGTAGCGGGATGGTGATTCTGGACGGCGGCCTGGCCACCCATTTGGAGGAGCTGGGCGCGGACCTGCGAGACGACCTCTGGTCGGCGAAACTCCTGTTGGAGAACCCCTCCGTGATCCGGCAGGCGCACCTCGACTACTTCGACGCGGGCGCCGAGGTGGCGATAACGGCGAGTTACCAGGCGAGCATCCCCGCGTTCGTACGGCGCGGCCTGAGCGCCACCGAGGCCGAGGACCTCATCCTGCTCTCCGTGCACCTGGCCGCCCAGGCCAGGGACGCCCACGGCTCGGGCACCGTGGCCGCCAGCGTCGGCCCGTACGGCGCCTACCTGTCCAACGGTGCCGAGTACACCGGCGACTACGACCTCGACGAGGACGGCCTGACCGACTGGCACCGTGACCGCTGGCACATCCTGGCCGACAGCGAGGCCGACCTGATGGCCTGCGAGACCATCCCGTCCTACACCGAGGCCAGGGCGCTGAGGCGGCTGCTCGCCGAGACGCCGGGGATGCGGGCGTGGGTGAGCTTCTCCTGCCGCGACGGCGAGCACATCAACGACGGCACCCCGCTCAAGATGGCCGCGGGGTTGTTCGCCGGGAACCCCCAGGTGATCGCGATCGGCGTCAACTGCACCGCACCGCGCCACGTGCTCAGCCTGATCTCGCAGATCAAGGGCAAGCCCACCATGGTCTACCCCAACTCCGGCGAGGTCTGGGACTCCGCGAACCGGCGCTGGCTCGGGCTGGCCGACCCGGTGGAGTTCGGGGAGGCCGCGGCCGGGTGGACCGCCGCGGGCTCCGCCTTCGTCGGCGGCTGCTGCCGTACCACTCCGGAGCACATCCGCCAGATCCGCGCCCACCTCACCGGGTCGGACACCCCGTGAGGGCCTGACCCGCCCCCCGCGCGCGTCACACGCCCGCGGACGAACGCCGGATCCCCGGCCGCACACCCCCGGGGATCCGGCGGCGCCCCCTCACTCACCCGCCGGCGGGAACTGACCCGCCGAACGTCTCCACGGGCGGGATCACGGCATCGGGACGATGCTCGTAGCGTTCCAGGTGCTGGGTGCGCCGGATCAGGGCGCGCAGGTCGCCGAGGGTTCCGGAGACGACCCCGTCGGCTCTGGCCTGGACCAGGACGTTGCCGATCGAGGTGGCCTCGACGGGGCCCGCGACCACGGGGAGGCCGCAGGCGTCGGCGGTGAGCTGGCAGAGCAGCGCGTTGCGCGAGCCTCCCCCGACGATGTGGATCGTGTCCACCGCCTGCCCGGTGAGCCGCCGGGCGTCCTCGACCGCCGCCCGGTGGGCCAGCGCCAGGGAGTCGACCACACAGCGGACGATCCGGGCGCGGGTCTCCGGCACGGGCCGGCCGGTACGGCGGCAGAAGTCGGCGATGCGTCCGGGCATGTCGCCGGGCGGGTGGAAGACCGGGTCGTCGGCGTCCACGACCGACCGGAACGGCTCCTCCAGGGCGGCCTGCCCGAGCAGCTCCTCCAGGTCGACCCGCCCTTCCCCCGCCTCCGCCTCCCAGGTGCGGATGCACTCCTGCAGCAGCCACAGCCCGGTGACGTTGCGGAGGTAGCGCACGGTGCCGTCGATGCCCGCCTCGTTGGTGAAGTTGGCCCGCCGCCCCTCCTCACTGATCATGGGCTGGTCCAGCTCGACGCCGACGAGCGACCAGGTGCCGCAGGAGATGTAGGCGAACCGCTCGCTCTCCGCGGGGACCGCCGCCACCGCGGAGGCGGTGTCGTGGGAACCGACCGCGACGACCCGGGTGTCCGGGGAGAGCCCGAGCTCGCCCGCGACCTCCGGCGTCAGCGGGCCGATCACCTCTCCGGGACGCCGGATCGGCGGCAGTACCCCGGCCGCGGACCCGAGCCCGCCCGTCAGCCCGCCCGTCAGCCCGTCCGTCAGCACGGTGTCCCACCGGCGGGTCCTGGCGTCGAGCAGCTGGGTGGTGGAGGCGTTGGTCAGCTCCGCGCCGACCTCCCCGGTCAGCCAGTACGCGATCAGGTCGGGGATGAGCAGCAGCGTCGCGGCCGAGGCGAGCCGGGGCTCGGCGGCGAGCTGGTGGATGGTGTTGAACGGCTGGCGGGCGATGCCCGTGCGGGCGTACAGCTCCTCGAAGGGGACCTGGCTGGTCGTCCTCTCGGTGCGGGCGTCGCGGTAGTGGACGGGATTGCCGAGCAGCACCCCGGCCTCGTCCAGGAGCCCGTAGTCGACCGCCCAGGAGTCGATCCCGATGCCGTCGACAGGACCCGCCGCGCGCAGGCCGTCCAGCACGCCCCGGTAGATCCGCAGGATGTCCCAGTACAGCGTGCCGCCGGCCCGGACGGGCACGTTCGCGAAACGGTGCGCCTCGCGCAGTTCCAGGGTGTCCGGCCCGACCTCGGCGACGACCACCCGGCCGCTCGACGCGCCGAGGTCGACCGCGGCGTACCGCCCGGTCCGCCCGGTCCGCTTGGTCCGCTTGGTCCCCTCGGGCCGTCCGGTCCCCGGTGCCGACTGCATGCGAGCCCCTTTCAGGAGTTGAGATCAGGGATGTCCCCGGCCCCCGCCCGGCGAGGCAGGAGCCGCACGGGGGAACCGGGGACGTGTGACGGGGTCAGCGCAGGAAGGCCGCCGCGACGCCCGCGTCGACCGGGATGTGCAGCCCGGTGGTCTGGGTGAGCTGGGTCAGCTGGAAGACCGCCCCCGCGACGTGCTCGGGCAGCACCTCGCGCTTGAGCAGGGTGCGCTGCGCGTAGTACTCGCCCAGCTTCTCCTCCTGCACCCCGTACACCGCCGCCCGGTTGGCCCCCCACCCCGAGGCGAAGATGCCGGACCCGCGCACCACCCCGTCGGGGTTGACCCCGTTGACCCGGATCCCGTACCCGCCGAGTTCGGCCGCGAGCAGCCGCACCTGGTGCGCCTGGTCGGCCTTGGCCGCGCCGTAGGCCACGTTGTTCGGTCCGGCGAACACCGCGTTCTTGGAGGAGATGTAGACGATCTCCCCGCCCATCCCCTGGGGGATCATCACCCTGGCGCTCTCCCGGGAGACCAGGAACGACCCGCGGGCCATCACGTCGTGCTGCAGGTCCCAGTCGGCCACGCTGGTCTCCAGCAGCGAGCGCGACAGCGACAGGCCCGCGTTGTTGACGATCAGGTCAACCCCGCCGAACGCCAGCACCGCCGCCCGGAGCGCGGCGGCCACCTGCGCCTCGTCGGTGACGTCCACCTCCACCGCGACCGCGACGTCCTCCGGCCGGTACGCCTTCGCGCCCAGCTCGGCGGCCACCTTGCTCGCGGCGCCGAGGTCGCGGTCGGCCACCACCACGCACGCCCCCTCGGCCGCCAGCCTGCGCGCGGTCGCCGCCCCGATGCCCGAGCCGCCGCCGGTCACCACGGCCACCCGCGTCGCCAGCGGGCGCGCGGGAGGCATCCGGCGCAGCTTGGCCTCCTCCAGCTCCCAGTACTCGATCCGGAACTTCTCGCTCTCCTCGATCGGCGCGTACGAGGAGAGCGCCTCGGCCCCGCGCATCACGTTGATCGCGTTGACGTAGAACTCCCCGGCCACCCGCGCGGTCTGCTTGTCCTTGCCGAAGGAGAACATGCCCACCCCCGGCACCAGCACGATCGCCGGGTCCGCTCCCCGCATCGCGGGCGAGCCCTCCACGGCGTGCCGCCGGTAGTAGGCCGCGTACTCCTCGCGGTAGGCGGCGTGCAACTCCCGCAGCCGGGCGACCACGTCCTCGATCGGCGCGCCGGCGGGCAGGTCCACCACCAGCGGGGCCACCTTGGTCCGCAGGAAGTGGTCGGGGCACGAGGTGCCCAGTGCCGCCAGCTCGGGGTGGCGCTCGCGCGACAGGAAGTCCAGCACCTCGCCGGTGGCGGTGTAGTGGCCGACCTGCGGGGCGTCGGTGGAGGCCAGCCCGCGCACCACGGGGAACAGCGCCGCCGCCCGCTCGGCCCGCGCCTCCTCGTCCAGCGGCTCGTACCCGGCGAGCACCGGCCCGAACGGCTCCGCCCCGCCGTGCTCGGCGATGTACGCCTCCGCGGCGCGGATGATCTCCAGCGAGTTGGCCTCGCAGGCGGCCGAGGTGTCGCCCCAGGCGGTGATGCCGTGCCCGCCGAGAACGCACCCGATCGCCAGGGGGTTGTCCTTCTTGATCGCCGCGATGTCCAGCCCCAGCTGGAAGCCGGGCCGCCGCCAGGGCACCCACACCACCCGGTCGCCGAAGATCCGCGCCGTCAGCGCCTCCCCGTCGGCGGCGGTGGCGATCGCGATCCCCGCGTCGGGGTGCAGGTGGTCGACGTGCGCCGCGTCCACCAGGCCGTGCATCGCGGTGTCGATGGACGGCGCGGCGCCGCCGGTGCCGAAGGCGCAGAAGTCGAACGCGGCGACCATCTCGTCCTCGCGCTCGACCCCGGGATACACCCCCGCCAGCGCCCGCAGGCGGTCCAGCCGCAGCACCGCGAGGCCCCGCTCGGCCAGGGTGCCCAGGTCTCCCCCGGACCCCTTGACCCACATCACCTCGGCCGGGGAACCGGTCACGGGGTCGGCCGCCGTCCCCTTGGCCGAGGTGTTGCCCCCCGCGAAGTTCGTGTTCCGCGGATCGGCCCCCAGCGCGTGCGACCGCTGCAGCAGTTCCTCAACCGGCGACGTCATGGCACCTCTCCGCTCGCTCGTTCACCCGTCATCCCCGCGGACACCCGGCGGGGCCGCTGTGGGAGGCCCGGGGGCGAGGCGAGGTGAGATCTTCTTAAAAACGTTTTAACAACGGTGAAAAAGCTATGTGACACGTACGGCACTGTCAACGCCGTCACGTCGGATCGCGGGCCGAAAGCCGTCAGCCGGGCCGAAAGTACGACCCTGACTGGCGAACCAACGGTTGTTACGTTTTAATCAATGCACATGAGTTCGGTGAGCATAAAGGAAGTCGCGGCACGGGCCGGGGTGTCCCCCGGAACGGTGTCCAACGTGCTCAACCGTCCGGAGAAGGTCGCCGAGTCCACCCGCTCCCGGGTCGAGGAGGCCATCCGCGACCTCGGGTTCGTCCGGCACGGCTCGGCCTCCAGCCTGCGGGCCGGACACAGCCGCACCGTCGGCCTGTCGGTCATCGACATCGGCAACCCCTTCTTCACCGACGTGGCCGCCGGCGTCGAGGAGGTGGCCAGCGAGCGCGGGTACGCGGTGATCCTGGGCAACTCCTCGGGCGACCGGCTCAAGGAGGAGCGTAACCTGCTGGTCTTCGCCGAGCAGCGGGTCCGCGGGGTGCTCATCACGCCCGCCGGGGCGAACCTGGCCAAGCTCGACCAGCTCAAGGAGCGCGGCATCAGCGTGGTGCTGGTCGACCACCCCTCCGAACGCGCCGACCAGTGCTCGGTGGCGGTCAACGACATCACCGGCGGCTCGCTGGCGGTCTCCCACCTGCTGTCCACCGGCGCCGAGCGGATCGCCTACGTCACCGGCCCCCTCACCATCCGCCAGTGCGCCGACCGCCTGATCGGCGCGGAGCGGGCGCTGACCGCGGCGGGCCGCGACCCCCGCGAGACGCTGGAGGAGATCCCGATGAGCGCGATGAACGCCAGGTCGGGACAGCAGGCGGCGGAGAAGCTGATCGCCGAGGGGCGGCTGCCCGACGCCGTGTTCTGCGCGAACGACCTGCTCGCCCTGGGCATGCTGCGCGGGCTGCTCCAGGCGGGCGTGCGGGTCCCCCGGGACATCTCCCTCATCGGCTACGACGACATCGACTTCGCCTCGGCGTCGACGGTCTCGCTCAGCTCCATCCGGCAGCCGACCCACCGGCTCGGCCGGGTCGCCACCGAGCTGCTGCTGGACGAGTGCGACAACCCCGACTCACACGCCCATCAGCAGATCATGTTCCAGCCCGAGCTGGTCATCCGCGAGTCGACTCTCTGATCCCGCTTCGCCCGGTGGTCCCGCTCGCCCGGTGACCCCGCTTCGCCCGGTGGTCCCGCTCGCCCGGTGACCCCGCTTCGCCCGGTGGTCCCGCTCGCTCTCTGATCCCGCTTCGCCCGGTGGTCCCGCTCGCCCGGTGACCCCGGGCGCCCCTGGGCGCCCCGGGCGTCCCGGGTCAGGGGCGCTTGCGCGCCTCCTTGGCGGCCTGCCTGGCGGCCTCCTTCGCCTCCTTGGCGGCGCGGGCGGCCTCGACCTTGGCGCTCGCGGCGTACTTGTCGACGTACTCCTGGCCGGAGAGCTCCATCAGCGCGTACATGATCTCGTCGGTGACGGCGCGCAGGACGAGGCGGTCCTCCTCCATCCCGTAGTAGCGGGCGAAGTCGAGCGGCTTGCCGAACTTCACCCCGGGACGGATGCCCATCTTGGGAAGGACGCTGCCCGGGGGCATCATCTCGAAGGTGTTGACCATCGCCCACGGGATGACCGGCACGCGCGACTCCAGCGCCAGGCGGGCCACACCGGTCTTGCCCTTGTAGAGGCGGCCGTCGTGGGAGCGGGTGCCCTCCGGGTAGATGGCGAGCACGTGGCCCTCGTCGAGGATGCGCTTGCCGGTGCGCAACGCCGCCTCGCTGGCCTTGCCTCCGGAGCGGTCGATGGGGACGGTGCCGACACCGCTGAAGAAGGCCTTGCTCATCATCCCCTTGAGGCCGCGGCCGGTGAAATAGTCGGACTTGCCGAGGGAGATCACCTTGCGTCGCAGGAACAGCGCGCCGAAGAAGTGATCGGCGAACGACAGGTGGTTTCCGGCCAGGATCACCGGCCCTTGCTTCGGCACGTTCTCCACGCCCTCCACCCAGGGACGGAAAATCAGATGGAGGAAGGGCGAGAGGATGGCCTTCACCACCCAGTAGAACACTCGATGCTCCTTCGGTTGACAGGCGTGGACCTGGAGTTATCCTCCCACTTCCGATCCCGGTCACCTACCCCACCGAACCACCCAAATCGACCTCTCGCAAAACACGTCCCAGTCGTGCGACGATCGGGCGAACCTTACTAGGAGCCGCGATGCCAGTCATGCCCGGTGCGGAGGCGTACCACCATGCGGGAGGACAGATCGGCGTCCTGCTCTGCCACGGATTCACCGGATCGCCGCAGTCGTTGCGCCCCTGGGCCGAATACCTGGCGGCGGCGGGCATGACGGTGGCGCTGCCCAGGCTGCCCGGCCACGGCACCACCTGGCGGGAGATGGCCCGCACCCGCTGGGAGGACTGGTACGCGGAGCTGGACAAGGCCCTGGCCGACCTGCGCGGCAGCTGCGCCGAGGTCTTCGTCATGGGACTGTCGCTCGGCGGGTGCATGGCGCTGCGGCTGGCCGAGGTGCACGGCGACGGGATCAAGGGGCTGGTGGTCGTCAACCCGTCGATCGTCAACGACGTGCCGCTGCTCAAGCTGGCGCCGCTGCTCAAGTTCGTGGTCGCGTCGGTGCCCGGCGTCGCCGGGGACATCAAGAAGGAGGGGGCGACCGAACTCGGCTACACGCGTACGCCGGTCAAGGCCGCGGCCACCCTCCTGCGGCTGTGGTCGTTGACCCGGTCGGAGCTGGGTAAGATCACCCAGCCCGTCCTGGTTTTCCATAGTCCGCAGGATCATGTTGTGAAACCGGGGAGTGTGCGTATTCTGCGTGAGAGGCTGACCGGGGGGAATCTGAATGTGGTGGAGCTCGCCGACAGCTATCACGTCGCGACGCTTGACAACGATGCTGATCGGATCTTTGCGGGGAGCCTGGAGTTCATCACCGCGAACGCGTCTGTACCCTTGCAGAGAGACTGATCGCCGGCGGGGGATGCGTGGTCTCCGGGAGAAAGTGATCGGCCGATGAACAACGGGCCCAGCTAGGTGACACCTCAAAGCGATGAGGACGAGGTCTGGCGTCAGATCGTCGCGTCCTTCAACGACACCGCCGAGCGTGACTCGGCGGATCAGCCGTGGCCGGACAGTGAGAACCTCCCGGCCGAGCCTCCGCGACGGGTGATCAAACAGTCGGACGAGGAGGACCTCCTGCGGGAGGACGACCTCTCCGACGACGCCGAGTCCGCTACGGAACAGTCCGGCGGCGAGGACGAGGAAGGGCACTACGTCCCCCCGCCCCCGCCCCCGCTGCCCAAGACCGACGCCACCACCAAGATCGCGTGGCTGGCGCTGTTCGGCGGCCCCGCCTACCTCCTGCTGAGCGCCGCGCTCAACTGGCACCTGCAGGGGTGGATGCTCTTCACCGCGGTCGCCGCGTTCATCGGCGGTTTCGTGGCACTGGTGGTCCGCATGGGCGACGGCCCGCCCAACGACTCCGGCTGGGACGACGGCGCCGTCATCTGAGCGGGTCTCGTCCGGTCGCAACCGCTTCACCCAGCGGACGGACCTCCGGTCGTGACCGTCGCCGGACTACGGCTTGGCGCGCTCGGAGGTGCCGAAGCGCTCGATCACGTCG
Source organism: Streptosporangium nanhuense (assembly GCF_059358815.1). NCBI lineage: Bacteria > Bacillati > Actinomycetota > Actinomycetes > Streptosporangiales > Streptosporangiaceae > Streptosporangium > Streptosporangium nanhuense. The sequence continues at coordinate 215,690 of NZ_JCADBG010000002.1, read as the reverse complement.
GTGTACTTGCCGGAGGCGTCGACCACGTGGCCGACGGTCCACACGGTGCCGGTGCCCGGCAGGTAGGCCACCGACTGGAGCCGCACCGTCCGGGGGGCGGCCGTCTCCGGACCGCGCAGCGCCTTGACCGCGCGCCCGTCGTACCGGAGCAGGAACGCCTCGCCGGGCCGCTCCAGGTCGACCCCGGAGATCCAGAAGTGCCCCTTGCGGTCACCCGTCACCCCGTACAGCCGGACGTCGCCGTCGGGGAGGGACAGCCGGGACCACTTCTTGCCGTTCCACGACAGGACCAGCGGGACGATCCCGCCGGCCTCCCGGTAGACGCCGCCGACGGCGAGGGCCCGCTTGGGCCCGTCGAGGTGGACGTCACGCAGGTATCCGCCGGGGATGTCGGGGGCCTTGAAGGTCTTCCAACGCCCGCCGGACTGCCTCATGATCAATGGCCTGCCGCCGGTGTCGCCCACCGCCCACCCGTCGCTCCTGCCCGACAGCGCCACCCCGTACAGCGTGCCCCGGTCGCGCAGGTGGGTGAGCTTCCACTTCGACCCCGCGCCGGTGACGATCATGGGCAGCTTGTCGCGGCGGCCGACCGCGACCATCCGGCCGGGAACGGCCGCCACCCCGCCCAGCCAGTCGCCCGAGTGCAGCTTGTCGACGATGACCCGGTCGAAGGACGCCCCGTCCCCCTTTGCCAGGTAGGGGAGGCCGTCGTGCCCCTCGCCGACGGCCCACAGCTCGGTCGCCGAGGCCACCGTCACGGAACGCAGGGGCCCGGCACCGGTCGGGTCGTTGCGGATGCCGACCTCTTTCCAGGAGGTGCCGTCCCAGTGGGTGATCGCGCCTCGGCTCTGCCAGACGTCCCAGACGCTCTGCTGGCCGACCGCCCACACGCTCGTGGCCGAGACCCCCGCCACGTCGGACAGCGACCCGTCACTGCTCAGGCCCGCGCTGACCGGAGCCTGCCAGGCCTCGGCCACGGGCGGGCTGACGGGATCGGCATGGGCTGGGAACGTTTGCGGAGACAGCAGAAGCAGGCCTCCCGCGCAAAGAACCAGCGCACGCCGCGGAAGGCGACGGGTCATGTTTCAAATGGTACGGGGCTCATGCTCTCCCCGTGTGCCGGTCTCCCCACTTGACCGGCACGATCTGGAAAGACGCCCTGTCCTTCGCCGCCCTCCTCGCCTCCTTCCCCGTCCTTCCCCGTCCTTCCCCGGCACCGGGACGCCGGTCACCCCGGCTCTTTCGGCTCCCCCGGCTCTCCCGGAAGGCCGGGATCGGGCTCGCCCCGCGCGGCGCCCGCGTGGTCGCCGGTGCCGGAGGACCCCGCCGGGGACGTACCGGGAGCGGCGTCCGGGGCGGGGTCCGGGGGAACGTCGGCTTCCGGGCGCGGACGGCCCGGCTCGTCGGTCCCAGGGCGCGAGTGGTCCAGCTCCGCGATCACCGGCAGGTGGTCGGTGGCGGCCACCAGGTCGGCGGGGTCGGCGTCGACCCCGCCGCAGGAGAGCACGGAGAGGCCCTCGACCGCGAAGATCGCGTCGATCCGCTTGTGCGGGCCCCTGGCGGGGAAGGTGAAGCCGTCACCGCGCGGCGAGACCGGGTAGCAGTCGGTCAGCCGCTCGGCGAGGTGTCGCCAGCTCGGCTGGCCGGACTGTTCGTTGATGTCTCCCGCCAGCACCGGCAGCGCGCCGAACCGGTCGGCCACCTCCCGCAGGAACCTCACCGCCTCGTCCGCGTGGTGGTGCCGGGCGTTCTCGTCGAGGTCCAGGTGGATGGAGCCGACGGCGAGCCGCCATCCCTCCGCCTCCACCACGGCGATCGCGATGGCGCGCCGCTCCAGCGGGAAGAAGGACTTCAGGAGACGGCCCTCCCCGTGCAGCAGCCGCACCCCGGGGCCGGTCAGCACGGCGACCCCGCCCCTGCGGCGGCCCGCGGCCACGGACAGCCCGCCGAAGGCGGCCAGCCGCCTTCGCCTGCGGCGCCAGCACAGGAACCGGGGCGCCTCCTGCACGCAGAGCACGTCGGCGCGGAGGGCGGCGACCACCCGCCCCAGCGCCGGGACGTCGTCCTTCATGGAGCGCACGTTGTAGCTGGCGATCCTGAGCACCACGGCACCTCACTTCGCGACGCGTGCCGCGAGGATAACCGCGCACCAGCGGCCGCACCAGCCACCCGCCCCAACAGGCATGCTCACCGCCGGACGCGAAGGCCACCCGCACCGACCGGCACGCTCACCGCCGGATGCGAAGGCCACCCGCACCCATGTGGGTACGCGGGTGACCGTACGCATCAGCCGTCCGCCCCGACCGGCACGCTCACCGCCGGACGCACCGGCCGCCCGCACCGATGGGTACGTGGGCGGCCGGTGCGCGCCGGGAACGGGTCAGCGCCTGCGGGCGAGGTCCGCGGCGCCCACCAGGCCCGCCGAGGCGCCGAGCTCGGCGCAGCGGATGTCGGCCAGCGGGCGGTGTCCCCGGCCGCTCAGATGAGTGTTGTAGAACTCGCGGGTCTCGTCGATCCACAGGTCGGCGGCACGCGAGACGCCGCCGCCGAGGACGAAGCAGCCCGGATCGAGGACGGCCGCGAGGTCGGCCAGGCCCTGGCCGACCCAGCGGGCCATCGAGGAGAACGCGGCCAGCGCGGCCGGGTCACCCTGCCTGGCGGCCTCGGTGACCTCCTGGCCCTCGATCTGGTCGGGCGTTCCCCCCGCGATCTCCAGGAGCTTGACGGCCTTGTCCGGCTCGGCCTCGGCGATCCTCCTGGCCTCGCTGACCAGGGCGTTCCCGCTGGCGTACTGCTCCCAGCAGCCGAGGTTGCCGCACCCGCACAGGCGCCCGCCGGGGACCGCCTGCATGTGGCCGAGCTCGGCGCCCATGCCCCAGCGCCCCCGGTAGAGGGAGCCGTCGAGAACGATGCCGCCGCCGATGCCGGTACCGACGGTCACGCACACCAGGTGGGTCTCGCCGCGACCGGCACCGAACCTGGCCTCGCCCCACGCCATCGCGTTGGCGTCGTTCTCCACCACGACGGGAAGGCCGACCATGTCGGAGACCTTCTTCTGCAAAGGCTCCTCGCGCCAGGCGAGGTTGGGGGCGAAGCGGACAATGGACCTGGTCTCGTCGACGAACCCGGCCGCGCCGAGACCGACGGCCTCGATCTCCCTGCCCTTGGAGAGCTCCAGGATCGCGTCACCGATCGTGTGGGCGACCTGGTCCGGATTCTCCGCCGGGGTGGGTCGCAAAAGATGCTCGACGATCTGGCCGTCCTCGTCGACGACTCCCGCCGCGACCTTCGTACCGCCAATGTCCACACCGATGGTCAGCGCCATTGTCCATTCATCCTCTCCCCCTGGGCTCACCCCAGGTCGATGTGCTCCACGGGGGTGTCTCCTCGCTCGCGCTCCCGTTCCCGCTGTGCGGGAGCGGGCTTGCCGAGTCCGTCGACGGCCGACTTGAAGGCGGCGAACAGCTCGGTGCCCGCCTGCATGAGGTGGTCGGTGACGGCACCGCCACCGCCCGCCTCGCGCTGCGCGGCCATCGCACGGCAGACGGGGCAGGCCCGGCAGATGTACTCCTCATGCTCCGAGACCGCCTCCTCCCACACGTCCCGCTCTCTTCTTCCTCGGCCACCACCGGAGAACGCGCCGCCGACCCCGGTCATCGTGCCCTTGATCAGGTTCTTGCGCAGTTCCCTGGTCGCCTTCCGCTGCAGCGTGTCGAAGAGCTTGAACGCCTCCTCGGCGGCGTTGCCCAGCGGGTCCTTGCCACCCTGGGACGCACCCTGGGACGCGCCCTGCGACCCGCCCTGCGACCGCTGCTCGTCACGCGCCCGCTCCCCGGCCGTGGCGTCCTTCTCCCGCTCCGCGGACCCGGCGCGGTCGCCGGGCCTGGCCCACGGGGTCCATCCGGTCCGCTCCTCACGCCTGGCCCGCTCGGCGCGCTCGAACCACTCGGCGCGCGCGTCGCGATCGGCCTGCGCGGAACCCGAGGCCCGCCCGGTGCCCGCGCTCGGCTCGGTGCCCGCGCCCGGCTCGAAACCCGGGACCTGCTCGGAGCCCGGGCCCCGCTCGGAGCCCGAAGTCCGCCCGGAAGGCGCGGCCTCGGCCACGGTCTCCACCTCGACCACCTCGAGATGCGCGACCTTCTCGACGCGCTCGGCCCGCGCGGGCTTCCCCGCGTTCTCCGGCCGCTCGACGGCCTCGACGGCCTCGACCCGCTCGACCTGCTCGATCCGCACAACGGGCTCGACGGGCTCGAGAGGCTCGGACGAGCCGGCACGCCCGCCCTTCGGGGACTTCCCGGCCGAGCCGGCGCCCCGCCCCTTCTGGGTCGTCTTCCCCTCGGTCGTCTTCGCCGTGCGGCGGCCCTTCTGGACCTTGCTCGCACCCTCGGCGCTCTCGGCGCCCGCAGTGTCTCCGGCGGCCCCGGCGGCCCCGGCGGCCCCGGTGCTCTCGGCGCCTTCGACGCCTGCGGCCTCGGACGGCGGAGTCACGGCGGCGGCCTTCCGTGGCCTCCTCGGCGCGCGCGGCTTCGGGGTCTTCTCTGCGTCGTTCGTGTTATCGGTCATCAGGCCCTCCCGATTCGAACCGTACCCGGAGAAACCCATCCCGGAGCGCCGCGTCCCGCACCGACCTGCGGGCCAGTGCGGCGGGCAGGGCCAGGACCCGGCGGTAGGAACCGGCGTTGACGATCAGCTCGTCGCCCTTGCGCGCCAGATCCACCTCGTCCTTGTCCGCGAGCGGCAGGGCCAGGATCAGCTCGCCCTCGGCGGTGATCCGCAGCGGCGGGTCCACGGAGGGCGGGGCGAAGGGGTCGCCCTCGCCGTACATGGCCTCGGCGACGGCGGCGAGCGCGTCGAGGCCGACGGGCTCGGCCTCCAGGTACGGCACGAGGTGCACGGGCAGCGGCGCGAAGGACTCCTCGACCTCGGCCAGGTGCCGGGCCTGGGCACTCACCCACTTCTGCCGCCACGGGTCGGCGCCCTCGGAGGGGAAGACGCGGTTGGCGATCACCGCGTCCACCCGGTAGCCGTACAGGCTGAGGGAGGTGAGCGTGCGGCGGGCCTCGGCGAGCACGACGGCCTCGGGGGTGAGCACCAGCCGGACGCTCGCGCCGGGCCCGGTGAGCAGCTCGCGCACCTCCATCAGCCCCCGGTGGAGCCGCTCGCCCGCGCCGATCACGTGGTCCTCCGGCATGCTGACCTGCGCCAGGCGGCGGACCAGCGGGGAGATGGTGCTCAGCAGCCGCCTGCCGATGGGCAGCAGCCGGTTCACGTGCCAGTCGAGGGCCTCGGGCAGGGCGAGCAGCCGGAGCGTCTCGGCGGTCGGGGCGCAGTCGATGACGATGACGTCCCACAGCCCGGTGCGCGCCTGCTCGCGCAGCTCCAGCAGCGCGATGACCTCCTCGGCGCCGGGCAGCACCGTGATCTCCTCGGCGGTCACCTCGTCGAGGCCCAGCTCGGCGAAGACGCCCCTGGCGTAGTCGCGCAGCTCGCCCCACTGGCGTTCCAGCGCCCGCTGGGTGTCGACCTGGTGGAGGGAGAGGCCGGGCGCGATCTCCGTGGGCTCACCGCCGGCCCGCACGCCGAGCGCGTCGGCCAGCGAGTGGGCGGTGTCGGTGGAGACCACCAGGGTCTTCAGGCCGGAGCGGGCGGCGAGCGTGGCCGTGGCCGCGGCGACGGTCGTCTTGCCGACGCCGCCCTTGCCGGTGAAGAGCAGGACCCTGCTCACGCCACCTCCCGGCGGGACGGCGCGGGGCTCCGCTCCGCGACCGCGCCGTGCCGCGCGCCCGGCTCCCTCATGGGGTCTCGACGCGCTTCTTCAGCCCCTTCAGGGCGGTGTCGATGATGACCTTCTCCGCCTTCCGCTTGATCATGCCGATCATCGGCACCTTGAGATCGACGGCGAGCTCGTACGTCACCTCGGTGCCGTTGCCCGCGTCGGCAAGACGATAACTCCCGGTGAGCCCGGAGACCATCTTTCCCGCCTCGGCGATGCTCCAGTCGACGGACTCGTCGTCGTGCCAGGTGTAGCGGAGGGTGTACTCGTCGCTGATCACGCCCGCGTCGAGAACGAACCGGACCGTCTCGGGCCGGCCGTCCTCGCCCGTGGAGAGGACGCGCGCGGCCTTCACCTGCCCGGCCCACTCCGGGTACGAGGGGAAGTCGGCGATGACCGTCATGATGGTCGACCGGTCCGCGCCGATCTTGATGCTGGAGGTGGTGCGATCAGCCATGGGGCAACCGTACTGCTTCACGATCGTCCGCGTACGCCCGGCGGGGCCGGGCACGGCCGCGGCGGTGGCGGGAAGCGGTGGCGGGAAGCGGACACCCCGCGAGCCCGCCGCTCTCGTCTAGGGGGCACCCCTCGAACACGGGACGCCGGACACGGGAGGAGCGCGCGGCTACCACTCCAGGACGTAGGGGACGCCCCTGTTCCGGAAGTGCCCCACGTTGAGGCATTCGGTCCTGCCAATCCGGGTGCGGGCGGCGAGGGGCTGGTGCACGTGGCCGAACAGGGCGTAGCGCGGCTGGGTCCGCCTGATCGCCTCCAGGGTGGCCTCGCTGCCCCGCTCGAAGCGCCGGGCGACCACGTCGTAGAGCAGTTCGGGGATCGCGGGAGGGATGTGGCAGCAGAGCACGTCGACCTCGCCGACGGCCTCGACCTTGCGCGCGAACTCCTCGTCGTCGATCTCGTACGGCGTCCGGTACTGGGTGCGCAGCCCGCCCCCGACGAAGCCGAAGCGAAGGCCGCCGATCTCCACTGTCTCGCCGTCGAGCACGTGATGGCCCTCACGGACGTACTCGGGCCAGTAGAGCGGCAGGTCCACGTTGCCGTAGGTGAGGTACGCGGGAGTCGGCATCGCGGCGAAGATCTCGCCGTACTGCCGCCGGACGGAGCGCTCGATGTGGTCGCGCGGGTCGCCCTCCAGCGAGGCCCACAGCGCGGAGGACATCGCCCGCGCCTCGTCGAACCGCTTGGCCGTGCGCAGCGCGATGAACTCCCCCGCCCGCTCGGCCCCGAAGAGCTCGGCGAAGATGCCCTGGGAGTGGTCCTCGTAGTCGACGAACAGGATCAGGTCACCCAGGCAGATCAGCGCGTCGGCACCGTCCCCCGCGCGGGCCAGCGCATCGGCTCTTCCGTGCACATCGCTGACGACATGGACCCGCATGCGAACATCCTAACTACCAATAAATCCGGCCATATGTGATGAACCGCGCGAGCAAAGAGCGCGACGGGACGCACGGCGCGGCCGAAGGTCCGGCGCGACGGTAGTTGCTACGGTGAAATCCCTCTTCATAACGCCTGGGTGACGAATTTACCCATGCGTAACTTATCGCGATAGCTTCCAGGCAGCCCATCGATCGTGCGTCTCCAGGAGTGACCCGTGCGCGAGTACAGCGTCCCCGTGCTGGTGGATGTCCCCCCCTCCGCCAACCTCACCGACACGGTGTTCAAGCGTGCCGAGGAGGAGCCCGACGTCGTCGCCCTGCGGCGCAAGGTCGGCGACGACTGGAAGGCCGTCACCGCGAGGGAGTTCCGCGACCAGGTCGCCGGGGTGGCCAAGGGCCTGATCGCCGCGGGGGTGGAGCCCGGAGACCGGGTGGCCCTGATGTCGCGCACCCGTTACGAGTGGACCGTGATCGACTACGCGATCTGGAGCGCCGGGGCGGTCGGCGTGCCGATCTACGAGTCCTCCTCGGCCGACCAGGTCGCCTGGATCATCTCCGACAGCGGCGCGAAGGCCGTGTTCGCCGAGCTGGAGTCGCACGAGGAGACCATCCGCGAGGACGCCTCCGGCCTGCCGGGCCTGAAGAACGTCTGGCGCATCGAGGGCGGCGCCCTGGACGAGCTCACCGCGCTCGGCGCCGGGGTCTCCGACGACACGCTCGCCGAGCGCAGGACCGGGCGCGGCATCGCCGACCTGGCGACCATCGTCTACACCTCGGGCACCACCGGCAGGCCCAAGGGCTGCAGCCTGACCCACGACAACCTGCTGTTCACCGCCAGGAACGTCGCGAACGGCCCGCTGGAGCGCCTGTTCGTCGTGGACGGCAGGGCGGCGCTGCTCTTCCTGCCGCTCGCGCACGTCTTCGCCCGCATCATCGAGATCGTGCTGATCGAGACCGGCACGATCCTCGCGCACACCCCCAACATGAAGAACGTCGCGCCCGACCTGCAGGCCTTCAAGCCCACGTTCCTGCTGGGCGTGCCCCGCGTGTTCGAGAAGGTCTACAACGGCGCCGAGCAGAAGGCGACCGCCGAGGGCAAGGGGAAGATCTTCCACGCCGCGGCCGACACCGCCGTCGCCTGGAGCAGGGCGCAGTCGGCGGGCGGCGCGGGGCTGGGCCTCAAGATCAAGCACGCGCTGTTCGACAAGCTCGTCTACGGCAAGATCCGCGCCGCGACCGGCGGAAGGCTGACGACGGCGGTCTCCGGCGGTTCCGCCCTCGGTGAGCGGCTCGGCCACTTCTTCCGCGGCGTGGGCATCGAGACCCTGGAGGGCTGGGGCCTCACCGAGACCTCCGCGCCGTCCTCGGTCAACATGCCGGGCGCCAACAAGATCGGCAGCGTCGGCAAGCCGTTCCCGGGCGTCACCATCGGCATCGGCGACGACGGCGAGGTGCTCGTCAAGGGCCGCCACGTCTTCCAGGGCTACTGGAACAACGACGAGGCCACCGCCGAGGTGATCGACACCGGCGGCTGGTTCCACACCGGCGACATCGGCGAGCTCGACAAGGACGGCTACCTCCGCATCACCGGGCGCAAGAAGGAGATCATCGTCACCGCCGCGGGCAAGAACGTCGCCCCGGCCCCGATGGAGGACCACATCCGCGCCCACCCGCTGATCAGCCAGGCGATGGTGGTCGGCGACGACAGGCCGTTCGTCGCGGCGCTCGTCACGCTCGACGTCGAGGCCCTGGAGCAGTGGAAGGCCGCCAACGGCAAGGCGGGGGCGGACCTCACCGAGCTCAGCTCCGACCCGGCGATCGTCGCCGAGGTGCAGAAGGCGGTGGACGGCGCCAACAAGTTCGTCTCCAAGGCCGAGCAGATCAAGAAGTTCACCATCCTCGCCATCGACATCAGCGAGGAGAGCGGGCACCTCACCCCGACCCTGAAGATCAAGCGCAACATCGTGATGCGCGACTTCGCCAAGCAGGTCGACTCCCTGTACGGCTGAGACTCCGTACGGCTGAGACTCCGTACGGCTGAGACTCCGTACGGCTGAGACTCCGTACGGCTGAGACTCCGTACGGCTGAGACTCCGTACGGCTGAGACTCCGTACGGCTGAGACTCCGTACGGCTGAGACTCCGTACGGCTAAGGAGTCTCCGCGGGCTCCAGGAGGCGGGCGAAGCGGGAGGCGGCGAGGTCCCAGTTCCACTCGCGCGCCGCCCACTCGCGCCCGCGCTCCCCCATCGCGCGCGCCCCGGCCGGGTCCTTGAGCAGTCCGACCAGGGCCGCCGCGACCTCGTCGGGGCGGGTGCCGTCGACGACCAGGCCGGTCTCCCCGTTCAGCACGGCGTCGGGGGCGCCGCCGGAGGAACCGGCCACCACCGGCAGGCCGCTGGCGGAGGCCTCCAGGTAGACGATGCCGAGCCCCTCCACGTCGACGCCGCCCAGGCGGGTACGGCACGGCATGGCGAACACGTCGCCCGCGGCGAGGTGGCCGGGCAGCTCCGCCTCCGGCACCGGGCCGGTGATCCTGACCGAACCGCCCATCGGCCGCGCCAGCCGCTCCAGGGTCCTGCGGTACGGGCCCCCGCCGACGATCAGGAGCACCGCGCCGGGCACGTCCCCGACCACGGCGGGCCAGGCCCGCAGGAGCGTGTCCTGGCCCTTGCGCGGCACCAGCCTGGACAGGCAGACCACCACCGGCCGCTCCCCCAGGCCGAGTCGCGCGCGCACCCGCTCCCCTCCGGCCCCGGGGTGGAAGACCTCCGTGTCGACGCCGGGCGCGAGCCGCACCAGCTTGTCGGCGGCTATCACCCGGGCCAGCCGCCGCCGGGTGTACTCCCCCAGGTAGGTGACCACGTCGGCGTCCGCCCCGATCCTGGCGAGCACCCGGCGGCCGGCCGGGACGCCGGCCCAGCCCGCCTCGTGGCCGTGGGTGACCATGACGACGCGGCGGGCCCCGGCCTCGCGCATCCGGGGCGCGAGCAGCCCGAGCGGTGCCGCCGCCCCGAAGACCACGCTGTCGCACCCGAACTCGGCGACCAGCCCGGCGGCCCGGCGGGCGACGGCGGGCGTGGGCAGCATCAGCGAGGTGGGGTGCCGCACGACGGGGTACGGCTGGCGCAGGTCGAAGGCCGCGCTGCCGGCCCACCGGGGGGCGTAGACGACGACCGAGCCGGGCGGGCGGCGGGCGATGAGGCCGTACACGAACGACTGGATCCCCCCCGCGCGGGGCGGGAAGTCGTTCGTGACGACCAGCGTGCGGCTCACGGTTCGGGCAGGCCGTTCAGCCCGGCCCAGGAGCGTGCCAGGGCGATGCGCTGCGGCGTCGTGGGATGCGATGCATAAAGTACATATTCGACTAGATCAGGCGACAAATCCGAAATATTGGTGGCCGCCAGCCGTTTCTGCATGGCGACGAACGTCGCCGGGTCCCTGGTCAGGTCCAGCGCGTGCACGTCCGCCCGGGCCTCGATCTGCCTGCTCACCAGGTTCTGGGCCGGTCCGGACAGGACCGTCGCCAGGCTCAGCATCCCCATGACCAGGCCCACCGCCCTCGGGTCGCCGAGCGAGGCGACCCCCGTCCGGCGCCGTACGACACCCGCCGAGGTCACCGCGTAGAGCAGGCACGCCCCGAACGCCGCGCCCAGGCCGCCGACGAGCGTGCCCGACAGCACGTCGCCCGCCTTGGCGTGGCCCAGCTCGTGCGCGACCACCAGCTCGACCTCGTCGGCGGGCGCGCGGAGCAGCGTGTCGTAGACCACGATCCTGCGGGTCGCGCCGAACCCGGAGACGTACGCGTTGAGCGCGGTGGTCCGCCGGGAGGCGTCGGCGACGAGCACGTTCTCGACCGGCACGCCGTCCCTGGCGGCCATGGCGAGCAGGTCGTCGCGAAGCTGTCCGGCCTCCAGCGGCCTGAAGTCGTTGAAGACCGGCTCGACGAGCACCGGGTAGGCGAAGGAGGCGGCCACGGTCAGCACGAACGCCCCGGCCGACGCGGGGATCCACCAGCGCCGGTAGCGCCGCGCCAGGGCGACCACCGCCAGCACCATGATCGCGGTCAGCGCGGTGCCGATGCCGGTGCTCTTGGCCCGGTCGGCCGACCAGGCCGGCCAGGCCTGGGTGGACAGCCCGAAGTCGCGCAGGTAGCCCTCCGACCACATCCCCAGGGGCCAGCGCAGGATCGCCACGGCCGCCGACAGCGCCAGCACGCCGAGGAGCGTCCGCAGCCACCACGGCCCCGGCAGCCGGTCGGCGAGCCGCGCGCCCAGCGGGGTGGCCACCAGCACCCCCGCCACGACCAGCGTCAGGCCGAGCGACAGGTAGCCGGGAAGGCTGACCAGCGCGTCGAACCTCTCGGCCCTGGCGATCTGCTCGGCGGTGAAGTCACGGGCCGGATCGGGAACGACGGGCGGGGCCCCCTCGGGCAGTGCCCGCCAGGGCGTGGTGAACGCCACGACCGCCAGCGTGACCACCCCCAGGACGGCCAGCGCCCACCCCGCCGACCGCACGCCCGGGGGCGTGTCCGTCGTGCTCAGCGTCACGTGAGTTCCTCCCTGAGGTAGTCGCGCCAGGCTCCGGTGAACTCGGCCACCGGCAGGCCGAGCGTGCTCCCGACATCGCTACCGTAGAGCCTCACCAGGGCCTTCTCTCCGAAGCGCTCCGCGACGAACCTGCAGGCGAGCCACGCCTCCTCGTACGCCTGCGCGAGCCGCGGCGCGCCGGGGGCGAAGTCGGCCGGGGCGGGGAGCCGGGCGGGCAGGACGCCCGCGCGCACCTCCGCGGCCAGCTCCGCGGCGGCCGTGCGCACCGCGAGCCCGGCGTCACGGTAGCCCGCGTAGTCGGCGAAGCCCTCCGAGAGCCACATCGGCACCCGGCCGCCCCGGGTCGCGCCGGTGGCCACGTGGGCGAGCTCGTGGGTGATCACGACATCCCTGCCGGTCCCGGTGAGCCGGGCGTATCCCGACGGCAGGACGATCACCCGGTCCGCGGTCGCCATCGCGGCCAGGCCGCGGGTGCTCCCGGCCCCGGCGAGCGACGCGGCCTCGGCGTCGGTGGCGGGGAAGAGGACCACCGCGTGGACCGGCCCCCAGATCGCCGCGACCGTCGCGCGGGCCCGGTCGGCCCTGGCCGCCAGATCCCGCAGGACGGCGGCCGGGACGCCGTGGCCGATCACGAGCGAGTGCTCTCCCCGGACGGTGACCGCGGCGCCCGGCCACAGATCGTGAGGGTCGCGCGGAGGTGTCCGGGGGCCGTGAGGGGCGTCGGGCAAAAGCGGTGCGGCTCCGGCCAGGAGGGGGCCCGTCCCGGCGAACGGACCGGCGCTCATCAGCGCCAGCATCCCGGCGAGCACGGCGCGGCGCCCTTTCGGGACGGACATACGAGCCGATGGTACTCGACCGGCATGGAGCGGCCCCGGCCCTCCTGGTGGAGGGCCGGGGCCGCTCTTGCGTGCTCGGACGCCTGCCCGGACGCGGGCTCGGTGCCCGTACTCGGATTCCGGGCCTGGGCTTCTCGCTCAGGCCTCGTAGTCCGGGCTCCGTGCCCGGGCTCCGTGCGGGGCTCAGCCCCCGGGCCGTGCCGCTCCTGCGAAGGAGGACCTGTAGTAGCCGGCCAGCCTCACGACACGGACCGTCTTGCCGCTGCTCGGCGAGTGGACCATCCTGCCCTTGCCGACGTACATGCCGACGTGGCCCTTCCCACTGAAGAACATCAGGTCACCGGGGCGCAGCTTGCTCCACGAGACCTTCTTCTTGATCGACCTGTACTGGCTGTGCGTGATCCTGGGGAGGGACACGCCCGCCTTGCGCCAGGCGTACCGGACGAGCCCCGAACAGTCGAACGCTCCGGGACCGGAGGCTCCCCACCGGTACGGGTCGCCGATCTGCTTCTTGGCCGCCGAGACCGCCTTACCGGCCCGGACCTTCTGCAGTGCCGCCTTGCTCCTCCCGACCTTGCCCTTGGCCTTGGCCCTGGTCGCGGTGGTCACGGTTCGAGGGGCGGTCTTCTTGGTGCTCTCGGCCTTCTCGGAGGCGTCGGTCACGCTGTTGAACAAGATCTCCGAGGGGCCGTCCGCCACCGCCTGCGCCGCCGTGGGCCCTAGGGTGACCGCTCCGGCTGAGGCGGTCAGGGTGAGGGCGATACCGCCGATGGAAAGGCGGAAAAGGCGCGACAGACGGGGGTTGTACGGGGTGGTAGACAGGATTTCTCCTTGGGACTTCCACTGATGCCTACCGGGTTAGCTGACGGGTTCGGGCTTGGAAGATGCCCTACGGCACAAATGTGCCGATTCACCCCTGGCCACACTGTGCTGGGCCTTTTGGGTCCCCGGTTCCATGCCTCCTGGCTGCATAGATTCGGCGGGCCGCCGTGATGAGCCCTGCCCCCGGGTGGGGGCGCGGCGGCCGGTTGGATTTCTATAGGGACACCGGCCCGAAGACCGACATTCGCCGCGACGGCGTGGCTTGCACGTCGCGACGCCAGAAGTTACCCCGATCTCCAACTTTCGGCAAAGCATTCGCCAAATCGGGTGACCGGACAGCCCTCTTGATCTTCCTGTTACCCCTGCTAAATGGCTATTTATGCTATTGAGATATGACCCTCGTCACACGACCGGCATCACTCTGATTAATAGTGATTTCTGTAATATTCATCACATCGCCGCGCCTGAGGCTTGGCCTTAGAATGCGCCGCCCCCGGACGATCGGGCCTCTCGGCCCCTGCGCGCACGTGCCGGCACCATGGATCGACCTCCGGAAATCCGCCCGAACGACCTCAAAACCGGCGGCGCCGAGCGCCAGGACGGACATCGGTTCACCCGGCCCCCCGATCGCGCGGGCACGGGACGCGGTGGAGCCTGGCGGCCTCCCAGGGGCCGGGGAGCCGGTGGAGCGCACGGCGAGGTGTGAACGCCTCAGTGAGGGCCCTGCGCGCTCTCAGGGCGGAGCCCACCCGGGCCCCGGCACGTGTCCTCAAGGGGAGCCCGCACGAACCCGATGCGCTCTCAGGACGGAGGACACGCGCCCAGGCCCTGGGAGCCCGCTCCGGACGGCGCGGGCACCCGGGAGACGTCCACCGTCACCACGCGCCGGAGCCGGAACCCATCGGCCCCGCTCAGGGCTCGGCGGGCAGGGCTCAGGGGCGGACGGCTCCGACGATGCGGCGGCCGTAGGAGGAGAGCGGGACGACCTTCACGACGTCACCGGTCTGCGGGGCGTGCACGATGTTGCCGTCGCCCGCGTACATGCTGACGTGGCCGAGACCCTCGCTGAAGATGAGGTCGCCCGGCTGGAGCTCGCTCAGCGACACCTTGCGGCTCGCGCCCCAGCTCCACTGCTCCCAGGTCGTACGGGGAAGGCTGACCCCCCCGCTGCGCCAGGCCCCCTGGACCAGGCCGGAGCAGTCCCAGCCGCTGGGACCCGTGCCGCCGTACCGGTAGGGCTTGCCGATCTGGGCGAAGGCGAACTGCAGGGCGGCACGGGCGTTGCCCGAGGCGGAGCCGTTGTACTGGAGTCCGGAGCTCTCGGGGTTGCCCGTCTTGAAGACGTTGAGCTCGCGCAGGAGCTTCGTCTGGGCCCTGACCATCTTGTCGGCCTTGGCCTTCTCCTTGGCCAGGTCGTCACGCGTCTCGTCGGCTTCGGCCAGCGCGTCCTTGGCCTGGTCGCGACTGGTCCGCAGCGCCTTGGTGGCCTCGTCGAAGGCGCTCAGGGACTGGGCGCGGGAGGTGGACATCTGGTCGGCGGCGGCCAGGCCGCTCAGCAGCGCGCCGGGGTCGCTCTGGTAGATCATGCCTTCCCAGCCGTTGATCACCCCGACCTGGTAGGTGCTGACCGCCATCGTGACGAGCTCCTTGCGCAGCCCGGCGACCTGCTCGTTCTGGCGGCTCAGGTCGTCGTTGAGCGTGCGGTACTTCTTCCTGGCCCGCTTCCACTTCTCCGAGGCCTGGTTGTACTTCTCGACGACCTGGTCGGCCTGCTCGTTGAGCTTGTCCAGCTTCTTCTTGGCCTGGGCGAGCGTCGGCTTCGGCTCGGCGAACGCTCCGCCGACCGGCATCATCAGCAACGCGAGGGCGAGCCCGGCCGCCACCGGCATCCGAATCAGTCCAACCGGCAAACCCGCCACGGCCACGTCAACGCCTCCCGACTGCACCAGACCTGCGGCGAATAGTACAGAAGAAGTAATGATTGACTCACCTTTTCGCCGGGTTTGCTCCTTATTCGCAGGTGGAAGCGCTTTACCCGCGACCGGCGGCGGCCGTCCCGCCACCCGGAAGCGCCCCCCGGTCACGGGGAGCGCCCGGCCTCGACCCCGTTCGCGCTACCCGCAGGTGGCGATGTCGCAGATCTTGGCGGTCATCCTCCTGGCGTCGCGCAGCTGGACGGTCCAGTCGCTCCTCGCGGGCTTGGAGTACTCCCCCGCCCAGAGGTAGACCACGACGGCGTTGCCCTTCCTGACCAGCACGCTCCGGTCGCCGCCCACCCCGGCCTTCTTCCCGTAGTAGACCTGTCCGGAGACCCTCAGCGCCTCGTCGCCGAGCCCGGTCAGGCGCGAGGAGGCGTAGCGGTAACCGGAGCCCGAGCCGGCCCTGGCCCCGCACCGGGCCAGGGCGGCGCGCACCTGGGCGACGGCCGCGACGGCCGAGGCCCGCGAGCCGTACAGGATCACCTGCTCGACCTTCATGAAGTCCGGCACGCCGGTGAAGGTCACCGTCCGCGCGGCCACCCGGCCGGTCGCGGCCAGTGTGCTCCTGTCACACGGGTTGACGGCCAGCCTGGTCCTCGCCGAGTTGGCGACCTTCCAGTTGGTCTCGGGGTCGTCGTCCTTCTTGGCGGCGTCCTTCTCGTACAGCAGGAAGCCTCTGGGGACGGCGGCCGTCGTGGCCGCCGCGGGCGCGGTGACGGTCGCTCCGGCGGCCAGGACGGCGAGGGCGAGCGTTATGATCTTCTTCATCGAATCGAACCTCCTGGGTGATCCGATGCCCGGCGACCCCGAAAGGTTTACGCGCGCCCCAGACGTCTGAGAAGAAGCACCGAGGGCACCGGCCTGGCGCCCATCCTGCGTACCGACTCGGCCACCTCGCGGTCCGAGGAGACCACCGCGACCGCGCGCCCGGCGGGCTCGGCGCGGACCAGCTGGCGGATCAGGTCGTCGGCGATCTGGTTCGGGGCGCTGAACAGCACGCGCACCCCCCTGGGCGCCGACACCGGGACCGGGCCGTTCAGCTCGGCGCCGTCGAAGACGCAGGTCAGCTCGGTGCGGGTCTGCGCGTAGAGGGCGCCGAGACCGGTGAGGAGGCGGCTGCGCTGGTCGGCCAGGGTGAACGTGCCGTAACCGGTCTTGGTCACGTTGTAGCCGTCGACGATCAGGTGGATCTGCGGCAGCGCGAGCAGCTGGTCGAGCAGGGCGGGGTCGTCGTCGGCGAGCGCCCGCGCGGGGACCGCCTGGACACCCTGCCTGCCGGGCGCCACCGAGGCCACGGAGTCGGCGGGGCGGTGGATGCCCGAGGGCAGGGCGAGCTCCCTGCGCAGCCCGGCGGCGGCGTCCTGCAGGGCGTCGAGCAGCATGCGCACCTTGGTGTCCTCGACGCTGCGGCCCTCGCGGGCCGCCCTGCGCGTCGACTCCAGCTGCCGCTCGGCGTCGGCCAGCCGCTCGCGCAGGCGGCGCAGCTCGCTCTCGACCGTGCTTCCGGCCGAGAGCGCGACGGTCCTCGCCTCCTCGGCCACCTCCTGGGCGGCGGCGGCGCGCGCCTCGGCCGCCTTGGTCCGCTCACGGGCGTCGTGCAGCCTGCGGCGCAGGTCGGACACCTCCGAGCGCGAGGTCTTGAGCTGCTCGCGCAGCCGCTCGGACTCCTCCTTGGCCGCGGTCTTCTGGGCGGCCAGCTGCTCGCGCAGCCGGGAGACCGTCTGCTCCTGCGCGGAGCCCTCGGCGACGGCGGCCGACCGCTCCAGGTCGGCGCGGGCCGTCTCGACCATCTCCGCCCAGCCGGGCGGCCGGGTCAGGTAGGCGGCCGCGGCCACCATGACGGGCTCGGCCGCCGGCGGGACCGTGCCCTCGGCGAGGCTCGCGACCAGCTCGGGCCAGCCCTCGGTCAGCGTCTCGGCGACGAGCTCGCGGAACTTCTTGTCGGTCTCCAGCTGCGCGGCGATCGGCGCCCCGCCCAGCCTGGCCCGCTTGCGGGGGTCGAACTTGGCGATCCCCTTCAGGGGCAGCGGGACGGAGGCGGCGGGCATCGAACCGAGAATCTGGGAGGCCAGCTCCACGACATGTAAGCGGACCTGCTCGGGTAACGGACGAGACAGGCCCTCTCCGGCTGAACTCATCACGGCCCCTACTCGGATCGGTCTTCACGTCAAGGGTACGGCTACCGCACCCTGACCCCGACCTGACCGTAAATCGACCGGCGGCCGACGAGGTCGTGAACCCTTTGTGGACAAGCGCTTGCTGCTGGGTTACGACTGTGCGGATCACCTGTGACGCACGCCACCCGGGAGAGCGCGATGGACGAGCCGACGAACGAGCGTGGCCGGCGGGCCGAGGAGATGCGCACCTCGACCCGCGACCTCGAGGAGCTGGGGGAGCGGATGCGCTCGTGGCTCGCGGGGAGGGTGGGGTCCCCCGTCACACTCTCCCCGCTGTCCCGCCCCTCGGGCAACGGCATGTCCAGCGAGACCCTGCTCTTCGACGCCTCCTGGACCTCCGCCGAGGGCGAGCACGACATCCCGTGCGTCGCCAGGCTGGCCCCGGCGAGCGAGGCGGTGCCGGTCTTCCCCGGCTACGACCTCGGCAGGCAGTACGAGGTGATGCGGCTGGTCAGGGAGCGCGCGGGCGTGCTCGCGCCCCGGGCCCTGTGGTACGAGCCCGACCCCGGGCCCATGGGCGCCCCGTTCTTCGTGATGGAGCGGCTCACCGGCGACGTGCCGCCCGACGTGATGCCCTACACCTTCGAAAGCTGGTTGCTGGACGCCTCCCCCGCCGACCGCCACCGGCTGCAGCGCGACAGCGTCGAGATCCTGGCCAGGCTGCACGACACCCCGTTCACCGCCGAGGAACTGCGCCCCCTGGAGATCTCCGGGACCGACGGCACGGCGCTGCGCGGGCACGTCGACGACCAGCGGGCCTACTACGAGTGGGCGCACGGCTCGACGCCCGTCCCGCTGCTGGAGCGGGCGTTCGGCTGGCTGGAGGAGCACTGGCCCGCCGCCCCGGGGCCCGACGTGCTGAACTGGGGCGACGCCCGCATCGGGAACGTGATGTACCGCGACTTCACCCCGGTGGCGGTGCTCGACTGGGAGATGGCCACGATCGCCCCCCGCGAGCTGGACATCTCCTGGATGATCTTCCTGCACACCTTCTTCCAGGACATCACCGAGTTCATGGGACTGCCGGGGATGCCGGACTTCATGCGGCGCGAGGACGTCTGCCAGACGTACCACGAGATGACGGGATACAAGCCTCGGGACATGGAGTTCTACGAGACGTACGCCGCCCTGCGGCACGGCATCATCATGGCCCGCATCTGGCAGCGCCAGGTCCACTTCGGCGAGAAGGCCATGCCCGACGACCCCGACGACCTGGTGATGCACCGGGCCCTCCTCGAACGGATGCTGGACGGGAGCCACTGGAGCTGAGTCCCTCCGGAAACCCGCGCGGACCTGTCGGTGCCGGGGCCTCCGGAGCCCTCGGAAGACCCTCGCGGGCCCACCGGAGCCGAACCGGAGCCGAGGTCCTCCGAGGTCCTCCGGAAACCCCCGCGGACCTGTGCGGCGGGGGTTCTCCCGGCACCCGGCGCGCACCGGCCAGGGAAGGGCCCGGTGCGATAAATGTCGGTCGGGGCTTCTATGGTCGTGAGTCGTGGACTACGCCGTGCAGGGAACACTCGACGAGCTGGGCACCCCGCTCGGCCAGATCACCTTCGTCGTGTTCGACCTGGAGACCACCGGCGTCTCGGCGGGCGAACACGCGATCACCGAGATCGGGGCGGTCAAGGTCAGGGGCGGCGAGGTGCTCGGCGAGTTCGCCACCCTGGTCGACCCCGGCTCGCCGATCCCCCCGTTCATCTCGGTGCTGACCGGCATCACCGACAGCATGGTGGTGGCGGCGCCGAGGATCGAGGCGGTGCTGCCGTCCTTCCTGGAGTTCGCGGCCGGCTCCACCCTGGTGGCGCACAACGCCGGGTTCGACCTGGGGTTCGTCAGGGCGGCCTGCGCCGCGCACGGGTATCCCCCGCCGGCCCACCAGGTGGTCGACACCGTCGACCTGGCCCGCAAGCTGCTGACCCGCGACGAGGCGCCCAACTGCAAGCTGTCCACGCTCGCCAGGATCTTCAGCGACACCGAGCCCTGTCACCGGGCGCTCGCCGACGCGCGGGCCACCGTCGACGTGCTGCACGCCCTGCTGGAGCGGGCGGGCTCCTTCGGGGTGCACACGCTGGAGGAGCTCAAGGGCTTCGTCCGCGCCCCCACCCCCGAGCAGCGCCGCAAGCGGCACCTGGCCGACTCGGTTCCGGCGGGCCCCGGCGTCTACGTGTTCGAGGACGAGGGCGGCGACCCGCTCTACGTCGGCAAGAGCACCAACCTGCGCAACCGGGTGCGCAGTTACTTCACCGCGAGCGAGACCAGGCCGCGCGTCCGCGAGATGATCGGCATCGCCGCGCGGGTCAGGTCGATCGCCTGCGCGACCTCGCTGGAGGCGGAGGTCAGGGAGCTGCGGCTGATCGGCTCGGCCAAACCCCGCTACAACCGCAGGTCGCGCTTCCCCGAGAAGATGTTCTGGCTCAAGCTGACCGACGAGCCGTTCCCCCGCCTGTCGGTCGTCCGCGAGGTCAAGGACGACGAGGCCTCCTACCTGGGCCCGTTCAACAGCACCCGCGCCGCCGAGGACGCCCGCACGGCCCTGCACGAGACGGTCCCGCTGCGGCAGTGCACCGAGCGGATCACCCCGCGCACCAGGCGTTCGGCCTGCGCGCTCGCCGAGATCGGGAAGTGCGGGGCCCCGTGCGAGGGCCGCCAGAGCCCCGGCGAGTACGCCGTGCACGTCGTGGCGGCCCGCCGGGCGATGGAGCTGGACGCGGCCCCGGTCTTCTCCGCGATCGAGGCCAGGATGGAGCGGCTCGCCCTCGACCAGCGCTACGAGGAGGCCGCCGCCGACCGCGACCGGCTCGCCTCCTACGTCCGCACCTCGGCCCGCATGCAGCGATTGCGCTCACTGACCGCGATCCCCCAGATGGTCGCCGCCGCCCCCCTGACCGGCGGCGCCTGGGAGATCCACGTCATCCGGTACGGACGGCTCGCCTCGGCCGGGGTGATGCCGAAGGGCGCCCACCCCACCCCGTTCGTCGAGGCGCTGACCGCCACCGCCGAGACGGTGCCGCCGGGCCCGGGGCCGGTCCACGCGGCCAGCGCCGAGGAGACCGAGTGCGTCCTGCGCTGGCTGGAGTCCCCCGGGGTGCGGCTGGTGCAGGTGGAGGGCACCTGGAGCCTGCCCGTCTCGGGCGCGGGGCGGCTCAAGGCCCGCATCGACCGCGCCTACCAGACGGCCGAGCCGCGTCGCGCGCGCGAGGGCCGCCCGCTGCGCTGAGGCCCGCGCTGATAGCTTCTGAGGCGGAAAGCCGCACTCAACGAGGAGGAAGCTCGTGGTCACCGCGATCGTTCACATCAACGCCGAGGTGGACCGGATCTCCGAGGTCGCCCAGACGGTCGCCGAGATCGACGGGGTGAGCGAGGTCTACTCCATAACCGGGGAGTACGATCTGATGGCCATGGTCCGCGTCCCCTCCTACGAGGAGATCGCCGAGGTCGTCCCCGGCCGGATCAACAAGGTGGACGGGGTGCTGCACACCGAGACCCACGTCGCCTTCCGCGCCTACTCGCGGCACGACCTGGAGGCCGCCTTCTCGATCGGCCTCGGCGAGTCCGACTGATCCTCACCCGCCTCGCCGACCTCGCCCGCGGTGGGCAGCCGCGCCCGCACCTCGAAGCCCCCTGCGGGCAGGGTCCCGGCCGCCAGCGTCCCGCCGAAGAGGGTGGCGCGCTCGCGCATGCCGAGCAGGCCGTGCCCCGCGACCGCCGCGGGGACGGTCCTGCCGTCGTCGCGTACGAGAACGTCGAGGAAGCCCGGCCGCCAGCGCAGCGTGACGCGGGCCGAGCGGGCGCCGGCGTGCCGCAGGGTGTTGTCGAGCGCCTCCTGGACGATGCGGTAGGCCACCAGTTCGAGGGCGAGCCCGACCTCGGCGGGCCTGCCCTCCTCGACCATGTCCACCCGCAGGCCCCGCTCCCTGACCCCGGCGAGCAGGTCGCGGAGGTCGGACAGCCTGGGCTGGGGCGTCCTGCCCGCGGAGAGGCCGTCGAGGTCGAGCAGCGACAGGGTGCGCTGGAGCTCGACGAGTGCCTGGCGCCCCGACTCCTCGGCCACCCTCAGGGTCTCCCTGGCCCGTTCGGGGTCCTTGTCCATGATCATCCGACCGGCGCCCACCCCGAGCGTCATCATGCTGATCCCGTGGGCGACGACGTCGTGCAGCTCGCGGGCGATGCGCGCCCGCCTCTCGGCGAGCTGGGCACCGGCCAGCGCCTCCCCCTGGTCGGCGAACCGGGCCTCCCACGACCTGAGCCTCAGCAGCAGGAGCCTGCGCTCCCACGCCAGGCTCGCCACGACCGCGCACAGTACGAGGGCCGCGCACGACAGCAGGATGGGGAACATCTGCTCGTTCAGGAGGTCAGCACGCCACATGACCGCAATCTAGAACGGTCACTCAGGGTGACACATCCTCTCGTGGGCGGATCTTGTGTCCGCCCACGAGCGGAGGACGTCCGGCACCGGCACGGTTTCCCGGCGAGGGCCGGGACGGCTTCGAGGCCCGCCCGACCCGGGTCCGGAAGCCGGGAGTCAGGACGACCTCGGCGCCGGGCCCGCTCCGGATCCGGCGACCGAAGATCAGGGCGACTTCGGGACCCGTCCGGCCCGGATCCGATGGCCGAAGGTCAAGACGACTTCAGGACCCGTCCGGCCCGGATCCGGCGGCCGAAGATCAGGAGGACTTCAGGGCCTGGCTGACCTGGACCCAGCGGTCGAGGGTCTCGGCGGCGGCGCCGGAGTCGACGGCCCGGGTCGCGCGTTCGTACCCCACGGCCATCGCGGCGTTCAGGTCGTCGCCGGCGCCGTCGTCCGCGCCCTCCCCCGCGCCGTCGAGGGCCACCAGCGCGGCGGCGGCGTTCAGCAGCACCGCGTCACGGACCGGCCCCGTCTTGCCGCCGACCAGGTCGCGTACGGCCTGGGCGTTGAAGACCACGTCCCCGCCGCGCAGCGCGTCGGGCGCCGCCCTGGGGATGTCGAGCGCGGCCGGGTCGAAGACGACCTGCTCAAGGGCGCCCTGGCGCACCACCCAGACCGTGGAGGTCGTGGCGATGGTGAGCTCGTCCAGCCCGTCGTCGCCCCGGAAGACCAGCGCGGAGACCCCGCGCTCGGCGAAGACGCCCGCGACGGTGGGGAGCATCCCCGAGTCGAAGATGCCGATCGCCTGGGCGGCGGGCCTGGCCGGGTTGGTCAGCGGGCCCAGGAAGTTGAAGATCGTGGGGACGCCGAGCTCCTTGCGCGTGGGGCCCACGAAGCGCAGCGCCGGGTGGTAGACCGGCGCGAAGCAGAAGGCGATCCCGGCCTCGACGGCGACCTTGGCGGTGTCGGCCGGGGCCAGGTCGAGCACGATCCCGAGGTGTTCCAGCACGTCGGCGGCGCCGCAGGAGGAGGAGGCGGCCCGGTTGCCGTGCTTGACGACCCTGGCCCCCGCCGCCGCGGCCACGATCGCGGCCATGGTCGAGACGTTGACGGTGTGGGCCCGGTCGCCGCCGGTGCCGACGACGTCGACGACGGGCCCCTCGACCGACAGCGGGGTGGCCCGCTGCAGCATCGTGCGCGCCAGGCCGGTCACCTCCGCGACCGTCTCGCCCTTGGCCCTCAGCGCCACCGCGAAGCCCGCGATCTGGGCGGACGTGGCGGAGCCGGACATGATCTGGTTCATCGCCCAGGCGGCCTCGTCGGCCGTCAGGTGTTCGCCCGCGATCAGGGCGGACAGCAGCGCGGGCCAGGTGGTACGCGCGTCCATGGAGGTCTCCAGGGGGGTTTTCGGGGGGTCTACCGGGCGGGCAGTCGGGTGGACAGGCGGCGGCGCATCAGGTCGGCGACGGTCTCGGCCAGGACGACCGGGTCGATCGGCTGCGGCACGACGGCCTCGGCGCGCGACCACTCGGCCAGCCAGCGGTCGTCGCGGCGGGCGATCAGCAGGCAGATCGGCGGGCAGTCGTGGACCTCGTCCTTGGCCTGGCGGGCCACGCCCATGCCGCCGGCCGGCTGGGCCTCGGCGTCGAGCACGGCGACGTCGATCTCTCCGGAGTCGAAGTGCTGGACGACCTTGGCGTGGGTGGCGCACTCCACGATCTCCACGAGGGGCACGTCGCCTGCGGGGCGACGGCCGATCGCCTGCCGCACCTTCTCGCGGGTGCTCGCGTCGTCGCTGTAGACGAGGACCCTCATCTTGTCGTCGGTGCTCACGGTCGCGCTCACTATCCCTCGTCGATGTATGGTCACCTGGGATGCTACCGGTCAGCCGGTCCGGAGACCCAGGCTGGAGTCAGTGCCGGGCGAATTGCCCCATACGTCCACTTTGAGGGGACGTGTGCACCCGCTATCGGGGGGTCGTGCGGCGACCCGAGCAGGAGAGCCGCAATAATGCTGCCCGTGGCGACAGCATCCGCAATTTCAACGACGACGACAGCACACTCGTCCCGCAGACCCGATCTGGTCAGCGTCGGGACGATTGTCTGGCTGTCCTCCGAGCTCATGTTCTTCGCGGCGCTGTTCGCGATGTACTTCACCATCCGGTCAGTGAGCATCGGCCAGGGCCTGCCCTGGCCCGAGGCCCACCTGAACATCCCGTTCGCCCTGGCCAACACGATCATCCTGGTCCTGTCGAGTGTGACCTGCCAGCTGGGCGTGTGGGCCGCCGAGAAGGGCCAGGTCGCCAAGCTGCGCTTCTGGTACGTCGTCAGCTTCCTGATGGGCGCCGTGTTCGTGGGCGGCCAGCTGTACGAGTACAGCCAGCTGGTCCACGAGGGGCACACGCTGTCGCACTCCGCGTACGACTCCGTGTTCTACCTGACCACGGGCTTTCACGGCCTGCACGTGACCGGTGGACTGATCGCGTTCCTGTTCATGCTGGGACGCACGTACGCCGCGAAGCGCTTCACCCGTGAGCAGGCGACCAGCGCGATCGTCGTGTCCTACTACTGGCACTTCGTCGACGTGGTCTGGATTGGCCTTTTCGTAACCATCTATGGCATTCACTAAGGAATCGGGGATCTCTGTGAATAGGATCACCGCTGGGCGGCGGCATCCCCTCGCGAGATACGCCGTCCTGCTCCTGGCCCTGGGCCTGATCGGCGGGATCTACACCGTCGCGCTCGCGGTCTCCCCGAGCCGGCAGGCCGACGCCGCCATCGCGTCCGGCAGGGCCGACGACGTGGCCGAGGGCAAGAAACTCTTCGAGCGAAGCTGCTCCAGCTGCCACGGCCTCAACGCCGAGGGCACCGCCCAGGGTCCGACCCTGATCGGCGTCGGCGCGGCCTCCGTGGACTTCCAGGTCGGCAGCGGCCGCATGCCCCTGGCCAACCCCGGCGCGCAGGCACCGCGCAAGCCCCTGGCGCCCTGGGTCAACGACGACACCGTCCGGCAGCTCGGCGCCTACATCCAGTCCCTCGGCGGCGGCCCGACCGTCCCGAGCGCCGAGCAGGTCGACGCGAGCAAGGGCGACAAGTCCAAGGGCGGGGAGCTGTTTCGCGCGAACTGCATCCAGTGCCACAACTTCGTCGGCGCCGGCGGAGCCCTCACCCAGGGCAAGTACGCGCCGCCGCTGCACGCGGCCACCGAGAGGCAGATCTACGAGGCGATGGTCACCGGCCCGCAGGCGATGCCGGTGTTCAACGACAGCATGATCACCCCCGAGCAGAAGCGGGACATGATCGCCTACATCGTGGGCGTGCGTGAGGAGCCCAACCCGGGCGGCGCCGGTCTCGGCCGCATCGGCCCGGTCACGGAGGGTCTGGTGGCCTGGGTCGTCGGGCTCAGCCTCCTCTCCCTGGCTGCCATCTGGATCACCGCGAAGAGGCGACAGGCCAAATGACTGACAACAATCACGACATCGAACAGCCGGAGGAGCGCGCGCCCAAGCGCGTGATCGGCACCCCCTCCCCGGCGGCGAGCACCTCACTTCTCGGCCGTGACGAGCCGAAGAAGACGGACGTCGTCCAGGTGCCCGGGGTGGTCCCGCAGGACGAGGCGACCGCGAGGAAGGGCGAGCGGTACGCCGCTCTCTGCTTCGTCGTCGCCTTCCTGGGCGGCATCGGCTTCGTGGTGTCGTACGTCGTCTTCCAGGTCGGCGACATCGAGAAGACGCAGGTCTCCAACCTGGCGCTGGGCGGCACACTCACGCTGGCCCTGCTCGGGCTGGCCGCGGGCCTGACGACCTGGGTCCGCCTGGTCATGCCCAAGTACAACCTGGTCCAGGAGCGCCACGCGATGGCCTCCGACCCCGAGACCAGGTCGTACGTGGCCGAGACCTTCCTGCAGGGGGCGAACGAGAGCGGTCTCGTCAAGCGCCCGCTGCTGCGCCGCACCCTGCTGGCCGCCGCCGCCCCGCTCGGCCTGGCCCCGCTGGTCCTGCTGCGCGACCTCGGCCCGAGCCACACCAACTTCCCGGCCAAGCTGCGGCACACCGTCTGGGGCGAGAAGACCAAGGACGGCAAGCCGCGCAAGCTCATCGTCGAGGGAAGCGGCTCGCCGATCAGGGCCGCCGACTTCAACTCCCCCGGCGGCATCCTCTCCGTGGTGCCCGAGGGGTACGAGCACGACCTGAACGCGCTGGCCAAGGCCACCCTGATCCTGATCAAGTTCCGTCCCGAGGAGCTCAAGTCCGGGACTAACCTGAACTGGGCACCCGAAGGCATCGTGGCCTACTCCAAGATCTGCACGCACGTCGGCTGCCCCGCGGCCCTGTACGAGCAGACCACCCACCACATCCTGTGCCCGTGTCACCAGTCGACCTTCGACGCCGCCGACGGCGCCAAGGTCATCTTCGGCCCGGCCGCCCGGCCTTTGCCTCAGCTGCCGATCGCCGTCGACAATGAGGGATATCTCGTCGCCACGGCGGACTTCGCGGTCCCCGTCGGTCCCAGCTTCTGGGAGCGCGGCGACGCCGAGGCCGAGGTCCGTGAGAACGGAGCCCAACAGTAATGAGCATCGAGACCGTTCCCAAGCCCATCGAGGGTGCGAGCACCTTCGTCGACGACCGCATCGGCGCGGGGAACTTCCTCCGCCGCAACCTGCGGAAGATCTTCCCGGACCACTGGTCGTTCCTGCTGGGTGAGATCGCGCTCTACTCGTTCATCATCCTGCTGCTGACCGGCACGTTCCTGACGTTCTTCTTCAAGCCCGGCATGGGCCACGTCGAGTACGCCGGTTCGTACGGCCCGCTGCAGGGCGTCACCATGTCCGAGGCGTACGCGTCGGCGCTGAGCATCAGCTTCGACGTGCGCGGTGGCCTGCTGATGAGGCAGATGCACCACTGGGCGGCCCTGCTGTTCATCGGCGGCATGATGGTGCACGCGCTCCGGGTGTTCTTCACCGGCGCCTACCGCAAGCCCCGCGAGCTCAACTGGCTGATCGGCGTGCTGCTGCTGACGCTGGCGCTGGCCGAGGGCCTGACCGGTTACTCCCTGCCCGACGACCTGCTCTCCGGCGCCGGTCTGCGGATCACCGAGGGTGTGGCGATCTCGCTGCCGCTGGTCGGCACCTGGATCACCTTCTTCCTCTTCGGTGGCGAGTATCCGGGCGAGGACGTCATCGCCCGCTTCTACTCGCTGCACATCCTGCTCATCCCGGGCATCCTGCTCGCGCTCATCTCGGCCCACATGATCCTGATGTGGGTGCAGAAGCACACGCAGATGCCGGGCAAGGGCCGCACCAACGAGAACGTGGTGGGCGCGCCGTTCTACCCGGCCTTCATGATCAAGGCCGGCGCCTACTTCATGTTCACCTTCGGTGTCATCGCGCTGCTGGGGACCTTCGCCCAGATCAACCCGATCTGGCTGTTCGGCCCCTACACGCCGGCCGACATCTCGGCGGGCTCGCAGCCCGACTTCTACATGGGCTTCCTCGAAGGCTCGCTGCGCCTGATGCCCGCCTGGGAGATCAACCTCTTCGGCGGCGCGGGGGGCACGCTCGCGATGAGCGTGCTGATCCCGGCCCTGGTGCCGATGGGCATCGTCATGACGGGCCTGGCGCTGTACCCGTTCATCGAACAGTGGGTCACCGGCGACCGCCGCGAGCACCACGTCGCGGAGCGTCCCCGCAACAACCCGCACCGCACCGCGATCGGCATGTCGGCGGTCACGTTCTACGGCGTCCTGTGGCTGCTGGGCGCCAACGACGAGATCTCCGCGTTCTTCCACATCTCGCTGAACTGGACGACCTACGCGGGCCGGTTCCTGGTGATCGCCGGTCCCGTGCTGGCGTACATCATCACCTACCGGACCTGCCTGGGCCTGCAGCGCAGCGACGCGGCGATCATCAGCCACGGCGTGGAGTCCGGTGTGATCAAGCGGCTGCCCCACGGCGAGTACATCGAGGTCCACGTCCCGCCGCACGAGGCCATCGAGGCCCACATGCGGGGCAAGGAGGCGATCCCGATCGTCTCCGGGGGCGGCACGGACCCGAAGAACCGCGACGACATCCCGTCCAAGGGGATGCGCGGCCCGCTCGGCAAGCTGCGCGCCAAGATGAGCGCGGCGTACGGCGGCGAGAAGATCCCGCTCGACGACGGCCACGGCCACGGCGAGGACCACGAGGAGCACGCGGCGGTCGGCAAGGCCGGAGACGACAAGTCCCTGACCCGCTGATCCACCACGGCTGACGCCACACGAAGGGCCCGGACACCACATGGTGTCCGGGCCCTTCGCCTTGCGCCTCACCGGACGAACCGGGCTGCCGTGAGGCCCCCGGGAAGCCCCCAGGAGGCCCCTGCGGGCCTTTCACGGGCCGGGGCGTTCGAAGGGACCGCCCCTCGCCTCCGGCACCTCAGAAGACCTCAGGAGACCTCAGAGGACCTGAGAGGACCTGAGGGGAGACCGCCGGTCAGACGTCGTCGCTGTCGAAGTGCTTGAGGCTGCTCCACTTGAGCCACTCCTTCCAGCTCTCCTGCCAGTGACCCCACCCGTTCAGGGGCTCCAGGACGCGGGGCGAGCCGGTGATGATGATCGGGTCCCCGATCAGGGTGTTGTCGAGGAACCACTTGGCGTTGCTCGGGCTGACGTTGACGCAGCCGTGGCTGACGTTGGAGTTGCCCTGGGAGCCCACCGACCACGGGGCGCTGTGGATGTACTCGCCGCTGTTGGAGATGCGGACGGTGTCGTAGACGGTCAGCTGGTAGTAGCCGGGGGAACCGGGCCCGATGCCCGGGGAGGTCATGACGGTGACGTTCTCCCGTGACATGGCCAGGTGCACGCCGCTGGTCGTGTGGTACTTCCAGTTGCCGCCCTGCCCGGCGCTCATGGGCATCTCGCGGACGACCTTGCCGTTGCGCCTCACCGTGAGGTGGTGCGACTGGACGCTGCCCTTGGTGATCTGCGAGCGGCCGATCTTGAAGTTGACGGTCTTGTTCGCCGCTCCGTACAGGCCTCTGCCGCCGCGCACCCCCGCCAGGCGGGCCTCGACCCGGACCCTCGTGCCGGCGGGCCAGAACTTCTTCGGGCGGAAGTGCACGTTGCGGTTGTCGAACCAGTGCCACGCCCCCAGGACCGGCCTGGAGGTACGGACGAGCAGGTTGCGCTCGATGGAGACCCGGTCGGAGACGTCGCGGTCGAAGGTGATCATCACCGGCATGCCGACGCCGACGGTCAGGCCGGTCGAGTCCCTGCCCGGCATGAAGTTCTCGATCGCGAAGGTCTCGCGCTTGCGCACCGTGGAGAAGGAGGAGGTCGTGGTGGTGACGGCGCCGGCCGGGTTGACGGCCGTCACGGAGACCTCGTAGGAGGTCCCGGGGGCCGCGTTGCCCCGGCTGCGCCACTGGGTGCCGTCGACGCTGAGAACGCCCGGCAGGACGCTCCTGGCGCCCTTCACGGCCCTGACGACGACCTGCCGCAGGGTGCCGCCCTGCGCGGCGATCAGGATGGGCGTGTCCGTGGGAACGCCCCTGGCCTTGTCGAGGGGGGTCACGGTGACGACGGCCGCGGCGGCCGCGGCGGGAGAGTTCTGCGACGCCTGTGGCGTCTGACCGCCCTGTACGGCGGTGTTTCCCGAGCAGGAGGCCGTCACCAGCGCGAGGGTCAGCAGTCCCGCTCCCTGGCTCGAACCCCGGATCGCGTGCCCCACATGAACTCCCCTGTCCGGACTGAACCACTGATTCAGTTATTACCCGGAGTAAGCGGTTCACCACATAAGACATCCACCTTGAGCCCCAAATAAACGCCAAAAAGCGGGCCACGGAAGCTTCTCCGTGGCCCGCTCAGGTGGCGGTGGAACGCGGGGTCAGTGCGAGAAGTTGCCCCGGTAGTACTCGAAGACGAAGCCGATCATGCTCATCACGATCGCGAAAACGCCGATCAGGAAGAGCCACCAGCCGATGACCAGGCCGACCGCGCTGAGGGCGACGGCGAGGCAGACGAAGAGCGGCCACCAGCTGTGCGGGCTGAAGAAGCCGAGCTCCCCGGCGCCGTCGCTGATCTCGCCCTGCTTGTCGTCCTCCGGCTGCTCGCCGATGCGGCGGGCCGTGTACATGAGGTAGTAACCGATCATGAACGCGAAGCCCACCGAGATGGCCATCGCCGTCGTGCCGACCGGCTCCTTGGACCAGTACCAGTAGACGACGTCCACGGCGGCGAAGAAGACGCCGCAGAGGATGAACAACCAGCCCTGGACCTTCATCGGACCTCCTCCAGCTCACGATCGGCCGGGATGTGCGGGTGCTTGAGGTCGAACGCCGGGCGCTCGGACCGGATCCGGGGCAGCGAGGTGAAGTTGTGCCTCGGCGGCGGGCAGGAGGTCGCCCATTCGAGGGAGTTGCCGTAGCCCCACGGGTCGTCCACGGTGACCTGCGGCGCGGTCTTGTGGGTCTTCCACACGTTGTAGAGGAACGGCAGCGTGGAGGCGCCCAGCAGGAACGCGCCGACCGAGGAGACCATGTTGAGGTCGGTGAAGCCGTCGATCGGGCTGTAGTCGGCGTAGCGGCGCGGGAAGCCCTGCGCGCCGAGCCAGTGCTGGACCAGGAACGTGGTGTGGAACCCGACGAACAGCGTCCAGAAGTGGATCTTGCCCATCGTGTCGTTCAGCATCTTGCCGGTGAACTTGGGCCACCAGAAGTAGAAGCCCGCGAACATCGCGAACACCACGGTGCCGAAGACCACGTAGTGGAAGTGCGCGACCACGAAGTAGGAGTCGGAGACCTGGAAGTCCAGCGGCGGGGAGGCCAGGATGACGCCGGTCAGGCCGCCGAACAGGAAGGTCACCAGGAAGCCGATCGAGAACAGCATCGGCGACTCGAACGACAGGTGGCCGCGCCACATGGTGCCGATCCAGTTGAAGAACTTCACCCCGGTGGGCACCGCGATGAGGAACGTCATGAAGGAGAAGAACGGCAGCAGCACCTGTCCCGTGGGGAACATGTGGTGCGCCCACACGGTGATCGACAGGCCCGCGATGGCGATCGTCGCGCCGACCAGGCCGATGTAGCCGAACAGCGGCTTGCGGCTGAAGACCGGCAGCACCTCGGTCACGATGCCGAAGAACGGCAGCGCGATGATGTAGACCTCCGGATGGCCGAAGAACCAGAACAGGTGCTGCCAGAGCAGCGCGCCGCCGGTCTGGGAGTCGAAGATGTGCGTGCCGAGCTTGCGGTCGGACTCCAGGGCGAGCAGCGCGGCGGCCAGCACCGGGAACGCCATCAGCACCAGGATCGAGGTGAGCAGGACGTTCCAGGTGAACATCGGCAGGCGGAACATCGTCATGCCGGGCGCGCGCATGCAGATGATCGTGGTGATGAAGTTGACCGAGCCGAGGATCGTGCCCAGACCGCTGATGGTGAGGCCCACGATCCACAGGTCGCCGCCGACTCCCGGGGAGTAGATGGCGTCCGACAGCGGGGCGTAGGCGAACCAGCCGAAGCTGGCCGCGCCGCCCGGGGTGATGAACCCCGCCAGCGCGATCGTGCTGCCGAAGGTGAAGAGCCAGTAGCTGACCATGTTCAGTCGCGGGAAGGCGACGTCGGGGGCGCCGATCTGCAGCGGCATGAGCTCGTTGGCGAAGCCCGCGAACAGCGGGGTCGCGAACATCAGCAGCATGACGGTGCCGTGCATGGTGAACAGCTGGTTGAACTGCTCGTTACTGGTGAACTGAAGACCCGGCTGCGCCAGCTCCGCCCTCATGACCAGCGCCATGACGCCGCCGATGAGGAAGAAGATGAACGAGGTGATCAGATAGAGATGTCCGATGATCTTGTGATCGGTGGACGACGCCCACTTCGTGATGATCGAGCCCTTACGGGTCGGCACCGGGGGAAGAGGGAGGGATTCGTTGTGCGCGGTCACTGGGCACCCGCCTGACTAGCGATGTACGTGTCGAATTCGCCCGGGTCGACGAGCTTCACCGAGAAGAGCATCCTGCTGTGGTCCACGCCGCAGAGCTCGGCACAGCGGCCGGCGTAGACGCCCTTCTTCACGGTGTCGACCTCGAACTTGTTGTTCACGCCGGGGATCACGTCGCGCTTGAAGTGGAACGCCGGGACCCAGAAGGAGTGGATGACGTCCGGCGAGTGGAGGTCGAACTCGACCTTCTTGCCGGCCGGCAGCACCAGCTGCGGGCCCTGCATGTAGTCCCCCGCGGGCTCGCCGACGACCTGGACGGTCTTGCCGTTGTACTCCGTCGTGAAGCGCCAGCTCCACTGGAAGCCCTCGACCTTGACCTTCACGTCAGGCTTGCCGGACATCTCGTTGAGGTAGTTCTGGTCCCGCGCGGTGAAGAAGAAGAACACGCCGACCATGATGATCGGCACCACCGTGTAGAGGATCTCGATCGGGAGGTTGTACCGCACCTGGGGCGGCAGCTCCTCCTTGGAGTGCTTCTTCTTGCGGTGGAAGGCAACGGACCACAGGATCAGACCCCACACGACCACACCGGTGGCGAGGGCGGCGATCCAGGAGCCGTTCCACAGATTCTGAACGGCGTCGGACTGCTTGGTGACGCCCTCGGGCAGGCCCCCTCGGGACCAGTCTTCGGCACTGCACGCCGTCAGGGAAACCAGCAGCAGCGCCAGAGCGGCAGCGCGTGGCACCCGGCGGCGGGCCAACGGACGCCGTGCAGAACGGCGGGTCGGACTCACGGATCGCCTACCCCACAGATGAAGCCCAGGAGTCGCTCCTGGGCGGTCGTTTGTTCACATTCAAGATTTCGTAGTTCACAGCTTCACGCTGGGGGACACATTAGCGCGGACACCCCTCGCCCTCCCCCGCAGCCCCCGCCCGCACCGCGTGTGGTGCGACGATTGGGGACGTGGCGTACTTCGACGCGGCTTCCACGGAGCCGCTGCACCCCCAGGCGCGCGAGGCTCTCATCGCGGCCCTCGACGTCGGCTGGGCCGACCCCGCGAGGCTTTACGGTTCCGCCCGCCGGGCAAGGATGTTACTGGAACAGGCGCGGACCGAGGTGGCCGAAGCCCTGGGCGCCAGGGCCGACGAGGTCTCGTTCACCTCCTCCGGCACCCAGGCGGTGCACCTGGGCGTGCTCGGCACCCTGCGCGGCCGCCACCGGGCCGGCCGCCGCCTGGTCACCTCGGCCGTGGAGCACTCCTGCGTGCTGCACGCGGCGGGCGTCCACGAGCGCGACGGCGGCTCGGTCGAGACGGTCGGCGTCGGGATCACCGGCGCGGTCGACCCGGAGGTCTTCGGCGAGGCGGTACGCGCCGAGGGCACGGCCCTGGCCTGCCTGCAGAGCGCCAACCACGAGGTCGGGACGCTCCAGCCCGTCGCCGAGGCGGCGGCGGCGTGCGCCGAGGCGGGGGTGCCGCTGCTGGTGGACGCGGCCCAGACGGCGGGCAGGATGCCGCTGCCCCCCGGCTGGTCGGTGCTGGCCGCCAGCGCGCACAAGTGGGGCGGCCCCGCGGGGGTCGGCGTGCTGGTGGTCCGCAAGGGCACCCGGTGGCGCACCCCCCTGCCCGAGGACGACCGCGAGCGCCGCAGGGTCCCCGGATTCGAGAACGTGCCGGCGATCGTCGCGGCGGCCGCCGCGCTGCGCGCCACGGTGGCCGAGTCGGCCACGGAGTCGGCCAGGCTCTCGGCGCTCGTGGACCGCGTCAGGACCGAGGTCCCCAGGCTGGTCCCGGACGTCGAGGTCATCGGTGACCCGGTCGCACGAGCACCGCACATCGTCACCTTTTCGTGTCTTTACGTGGAAGGTGAGGCCCTGCTGACGGAACTCGACAAGGCCGGGTTCTCGGTATCGTCCGGCAGCTCCTGTACGGCGAGTACGCTTCGTCCGTCGCATGTTCTGGAGGCCATGGGCGTGCTCACGCACGGAAACGTCCGCGTTTCGCTTCCCCGGGGCACCTCGGCGACGGATGTCGACCGTTTCCTCGCCTTCCTGCCGGACGCGGTCCGGAGGATCCGCGAGGAGGCGGGTGTCAAGCTTTGATCAACATTCGGGGACTTTCGGGAGTGAAGACGCGATGACGTCCAGTCAGGCCACTCCGGCGGGATCGGCACAGCCTCCCGCCCTGACCATCGACGCGCTGGGCAAGAAGTGCCCGATCCCGATCATCATGCTGGCGGCGCAGATCAACGACGTGCCGCGCAACGGGATCGTCGCCGTCCTCGCCGACGATCCGGCCGCCGTCACCGACATCCCCGCCTGGTGCCGGCTGAAGTCGCACCACCACGTGGGCAGCCACGAGCTCCCTGAGCGCGGCTGGGCCATCCACGTGCGCCGCAATTACTGACATGTCCTGAAATTGGGTATGACCTCCCCCGGAAACACGTCAAACGGTTCGGGGGGACGGCATGAGCGGTGAGACGGCCAGAGATCTGATGCACACCGGGGTCCGGTGCGTCGAGGCACACGAGACACTCGACCGGGCGTCACAGATGATGCGGGACATGAACGTGGGCGCGCTGCCCATCTGCGGCAGCGACGACCGGCTGAAGGGGATCATCACCGACCGCGACATCGTGGTCAAGTGCGTGGCCCGGGGGCTCGATCCCTCCAAGATGACCGCGGGAGACCTCGCGACCGGCCTGGTCTGGGTGTCCTCGGAGGCGGGTGTCGAGGAGGCTCTGGACAAGATGGAGCAGAACCAGATCCGGCGGCTGCCGGTGATCGAGGACGGCCGCATCGTCGGCATGATCACCGAGGCCGACCTGGCCAGGAAACTGCCCGACGACAAGCTGGCCGAGTTCGTGCACCGCGTCTACGCGAGCGGCTGACACCCGGCCCACACAAGCGTCTGACAGCGGTCGCCGTACGGCGACAGCGGCCGGGCCACCGCCGGGCGACGGCCCGGCCGGTGGTCCGCCCGGCGGCTCAGGCGTGGTGGCACTTCACGAAGGGGGCCACCTCCGCGGCGGCGTCGGCGCCGTAGGCGTCGGCGAAGCGCTCCAGGAAGACCTTCTGGCCGAGCTCGTACTCCTGGCCGCCGACCTGCTCCAGGACGTGGGTGGCGGTGAGGTTGCCGACCTGGCCGCAGCGCTCCAGGGACAGGCCCCAGGCCAGGGCGGCCAGGAAACCGGAGCGGAAGGCGTCGCCCACACCGGTGGGGTCGGCCTTGCCGAGCTCGGGCGCCGGGGGGACGTGCAGGGACGGCTCGCCCTTGCGGTCGATGACGACGCCCTTGGGACCGAGCGTGGTGACGCGGACGCCGACGCGGTCGAGGATCTCCTCGTCGCTCCAGCCGGTCTTCTGCTCGATCATGCCCTTCTCGTAGTCGTTGCCGAACAGGTAGGCGGCACCGTCGACCAGCTCGCGGATCTGCTCCCCGGGCATGCGGGCGAGCTGCTGGGAGGGGTCGGCCGCGAACGGGATGGCGCGCTGGCGGGCCTCGGCGGTGTGCCTGAGCATCGCCTCGGGGTCGTTGGGGCTGATCAGCACCAGGTCGAGACCGCCGGCCCGCTGGGCGACCGGGCCGAGCTCGATGAGACGGGCCTCGGCCATCGCGCCGGTGTAGAACGACGCGATCTGGTTGTGGTCCTCGTCGGTCGTGCACAGGAAGCGGGCGGTGTGGTGGGTCTCGGAGACGTGGATGGAGTCGCAGTCGACACCGTGGCGCTCCAGCCAGGAGCGGTAGTCGGCGAAGTCCGCACCGACCGCGCCGACCAGGAGGGGCGTGAGCCCCAGGCAGCCCATCCCGAACGCGATGTTGGCCGCGCAGCCGCCTCGGCGGACCTGCAGGTCGTCCACGAGGAACGACAGGGAAACCCGGTCGAGCTGACCGGCGATGAGCTGGTCGCTGAAGCGGCCCGGGAAGGTCATCAGTTGATCGGTCGCGATTGAGCCGGTGACGGCGATGCGCACGGGGTTCTTCTCCTCGTTGTCTGCATCTTCGGAACGTGGGCGATTGGGCCACGCGGGAAGTTGAGCCACGCAAGAATACGCGACCTTTCCCGCGCCCCGCTCGTACCCCACGGACTACCCCGATCGGGCGCGCGAAAGCCCCGCGGGGTGACCGATGTCACCCCGCGGGGCCGGATGTTCCCGCCGGTTCGGCCTGCCTTGGCCCAACCCGCCGGTTCGCCTAGTTGAACGAGTCGCCGCAGGCGCACGAGCCGGTGGCGTTGGGGTTGTCGATCGTGAAGCCCTGCTTCTCGATCGTGTCGACGAAGTCGACGGTGGCGCCCACGAGGTAGGGAGCGCTCATCCGGTCGGTGACCACGCTCACGCCGTCGAAGTCGGAGACGACGTCGCCGTCCATCGAACGGTCGTCGAAGAAGAGCTGGTAGCGCAGGCCGGAACAGCCGCCGGGCTGCACGGCCACGCGCAGCTGGAGACCTTCCTCGCCCTGCTGCTCCAGCAGGCTCTTGACCTTCGCCGCGGCCGCGGAACTGAGGATCAGACCCTGCGCCGTGGTCTCGCTGCTCTCAACCGACATGTTGGTGACTCCCGCGTCTGCGTCAGCCGCTCCCCGGGAGCGGCTGTCTGTTTATGACGTCCTTCTCAGACGCTACCAACACCCGTCCCCCTGTACACATTCCTGAGACGACAGACACATCCGTCCTTGGACAAACCCCCCTCCCCCGGAATAAAGCCCCAATCTCGTGTGTCATCATTAGTCGTCACTTCGACGATAAGGGGGTGTGGCCATGACGACCACCGAGACCGGGCTTCCGCTCTTCGTCCTCGGCAGAGGTGTCGACCCGCACAGCGAGCGCGGCGTCGACTGTCCCGGCGAGCTGCCGTCGGCTTCCGACCCGGCGCTCGTGGAGCGCGCCAGGAGGGCCAAGGCGGCGCTCGGCGACCGGGTTTTCGTGCTGGGCCACCACTACCAGCGCGACGAGGTCATCCAGTTCGCCGACGTGACCGGCGACTCGTTCAAACTCGCGAAGGAGGCCGCGGCCCGCCCCGACGCCGAGTACATCGTCTTCTGCGGCGTGCACTTCATGGCCGAGTCCGCCGACATCCTCACGTCGGACTCCCAGAAGGTCGTGCTGCCCGACCTCGCGGCCGGGTGCTCGATGGCCGACATGGCCACCTTCGACCAGGTGGAGGAGTGCTGGGAGGCCCTGGAGGACGCGGGGATCGCCGGGATCACCGTCCCCGTCACGTACATGAACTCCAGCGCCGACATCAAGGCGTTCTGCGGGCGCAACGGCGGCGCCGTGTGCACCTCCTCCAACGCCAGGCGCGCCCTGGAGTGGGCCTTCTCACGCGGCGAGAAGGTGCTCTTCCTGCCCGACCAGCACCTGGGCCGCAACACCGCGGTGCTGGAGATGGGCCTGTCGCTGGACGACTGCGTCGTCTACAACCCGCACCGGCCGAACGGCGGCCTCACCGCCGAGCAGCTCGCGAACGCCAAGATGATCCTCTGGAAGGGTCACTGCTCGGTGCACGGCCGCTTCAGCGCCGAGTGCGTGGACGACGTCCGTGCCCGCATCCCCGGCGTCAACGTGCTGGTCCACCCCGAGTGCAGGCACGAGGTCGTCACCAAGGCCGACCACGTCGGTTCGACCGAGTACATCATCAAGAAGATCGAGGAGGCTCCGGCCGGGTCCTCCTGGGCGGTGGGCACCGAACTGAACCTGGTCAAGAGGCTCGGCGCCATGTTCCCCGACAAGGACGTGACGTTCCTGGACCGGACGGTCTGCTACTGCTCGACGATGAACCGGATCGACCTCCCGCACCTGGTGTGGGCGCTGGAGTCGCTCGCCGCCGGCCAGGTCGTCAACCAGATCACCGTGGACGCCGACACCGCCCACTGGGCCGGGGTCGCCCTGGACCGGATGCTGGCCCTGCCCTGATCTCGGCGATCTCGGCGATCTCCGCGATCTCAGCGACGCGTGGACGGGCCCCGGCGGGTGGTGACCCGCCGGGGCCCGTCGCGTGCCGGGGACCTGTCGCGTACCCGGGGTCGGGGGAGCACCGCGTGAGCGGGGCCTATTCGAGCTCGTAGACCACCTTGACACTGACCGACACGTCCCGGCGGCCGGGGCTGATCGACGCCCTGTCGACGGCCGCGGCGAAGCCGGCGATCGGCGTCGGCGGGGTGACGTTCTGCTCGTTTATCTCCAGGACGCGGCCGAGCGCGCGGCCGGCGAGCCTGGCGTACTGCGTGGCGCGGGCCTGGGCGTCCCTGAAGGCGATGTCGCGCGCCAGCCTGAGCGGCACACGGTTGTCGGACACCTCGAAGGAGATGCCGTTCAGCCGGACCGCCTCACCGGCCGCGGCCGCCGCCTCCACCACCTCGTCCGCGTCGTCGATGTCGCGCACTATCGCCTCGATGCCCTGCGTGGCCCGGTAGCCGGAGATCGTGGGGTATTCCTTGTACTCGGGACCGAGGGTCAGCTCGTCGGTCCGCAGGTCCCTGCGTGCGATCCCGGCCGCGAGCAGCGCCCGCGTCAGGGCGGCGGCGGCGTCGCGGGCGGCGGTGAACGCCGCCCCCGCGGTGGGCCGGCGCACCTCGACGCCGGTGTCCAGCCGCATGATGTCGGGGGTGGTGGACACGCTGCCCTCTCCCACGATCGTGATCTGGGGGCGGTTCCCCTCCGCGGTCACCGCCTGAGGCGTGGAGTCGGCGAACGCGGTGCCGCCGGGCAGACCGGCGCAGAACAGTCCCGTGGAGACGAGCACGGCCGAGGCGACCGCCTGAGACATCTTGATCATAAAGTCATGGCACCACGGGGCCCCGGTCGCGGCGGCGAGCGCTGCGCGGGCCCTGTCGTGTCTTGGCCGAATCCCGAGGAGGTGTTTTGCCGCCGGCCGGGCCGGGTTCCGGCCGGATCACGGCGATCGGCGGCGAAGGGATACCGGCGTGCCCGGGGGCGAGCTCACCCCTTCCGCACTCGATCGCGATGCCGTGAATTACGGACATGACAAATCTCTCATTGAGTGAGGCGGAGCGGGTGGTGTCCGCCGGATGCCCGACACCCGGCGCAGGCACCTGGTCCCGGACATCGGCTCTCACCTGTCACAGGTGCGCGAGGCTCGGTTCCCGGGCTTGCGCGGCAGTCCGGCGTCGCTTCACACGGCGTCGGCGGATCGATCCGCATCCGCCGCGCGGCGCCGGTGGCCCCAGTCCACCAGCGGATGCAGAATCCTCATCAGCTCCTCGCCGTCGGGGGAAAGCTCGTAGCGGATCTGTACCGGCGTGGTGGGGATCACGGTGCGGGAGATCAGCTCCTCGTGCTCCAGCTCCTTCAACCGCTGCGTGAGCAGCCGATCGGAGATTCCCGGCACGGACAGGCGGTACTCGCCGAATCGGCGGGCGCCGCGCAGGCCGGCGAGCAGGATCGCGCTGGTCCACCGGCGGCCGACGAGCTCGACGATGCCCTGGAAGCTGCGGCAGCTCGGTTCGTGGATGTCCGGCTGGGCGGGGTGTGCACTCCGCGGCGTTTTGACGTTCACTTACTAAAGATTAGCGGCTAACCTTGCCTTTGCCTAACGGTACAGGCGTGTGAAGTATGAAGCCATGACCGATTACGGACACACCTTAACTTTCGGGCTCAGCCTCGACCCAGAAGCCGACCGGCTTGACGAGACCAGGCGGCTGGCCAACGCCGCCGACGAGAAGGGGCTGGACTACCTGGCCGTCCAGGATCACGCCTACCAACCCGGGCACCTGGACACCTGGACCCTGATCACCCACATGGCCACGCGGACGAAGCGCATCTCGTTCCTCACCGATGTCGCGGACCTGCAGTTGCGTCCACCGGCCATGCTGGCCAAGGCGGCCGCCTCGCTCGGAGTGCTGGCCGGGGGGCGGACCGTCCTCGGGGTCGGTGGCGGGGCGTTCGCCGACGCCATCGCCGGCATGGGCGGCCGGCGCCGCGCCGGTGGCGAGATGGTCGCCTACACCGAGGAGTCCCTGCGCGTGATGCGGGCCGCGCTGGGCGGCGGCGGCGTGCGGCTGCTCAGCGACCAGCACACGATCGAGGGGTACAAGGCGGGCCCGGTGCC
This sequence comes from Streptosporangium nanhuense, assembly GCF_059358815.1. Taxonomy (NCBI): domain Bacteria; kingdom Bacillati; phylum Actinomycetota; class Actinomycetes; order Streptosporangiales; family Streptosporangiaceae; genus Streptosporangium; species Streptosporangium nanhuense. The sequence goes on along the minus strand of NZ_JCADBG010000002.1, from coordinate 175,834 downwards.
GCCCTCCCCCATTCCGCTGTGGCTCGGCGGCCAGGGGCCCAAGATGCTCGACGTGACCGGCCGCGCCGGTGACGGCTGGATCTCCCCGCTCAACATCTACGTCACGCCGGACCAGGTACCCGCCAAACAGAAGATCGTCGACGAGGCGGCTCTCATGGCGGGGCGCGTCCCCGCCGACATCCGGAGGATCTACAACGTGATCGGCGCGATCGGCGGCCTCCGTGGCGGACCCGGGCTGGTCGGGGATGTGAGCCTGTGGACGGACACGCTCACCGAATGGGCGGTCGAGCTGGGCTTCGACACGTTCATCTTCTGGCCGGTGGCCGAAACGCGGGCGCAGCTCGACGTGTTCGCCGCCGAGGTCGTCCCGGCCGTCCGTGAGCGCGTCGGCCGGATTCGGGGGCAGCGATGACCGCCAGGCTGTCTCCGCTCCCGGCCGCCCTCGAGGGCAGGCTCGTCGTCCCCGGAGACCAGCGGTACCCGCTGCTGCGCTCCACATACACGACCGTGGCCGCCCCCGCCGGCGTGCTGGTTCCCGAGAACACCTCGGAGGTGGTCGCCGCGCTGGGGTTCGCTCGCGAGCAGGGCCTGCCGCTGTCCGTGCGAAGCGGTGGTCACGGCCTGTCCGGGCGTTCCTCCAACGACGGCGGAGTGGTCATCGACCTGTCCGCGCTGAACCGCGTCGAGGTGCTCGACCGGGCGGCGCGGCTCGTCCGGATCCAGGCGGGGGCCCGCTGGGCGCAGGTCGCCCAGGCGCTCGCGCCGTACGGGCTGGCGATCAGCTCCGGCGACTACGGGAACGTCGGCGTCGGCGGCCTGACCACCGGCGGCGGCATCGGCTGGCTGGTTCGCCAGTATGGGCTGACCATCGACCACCTTCACGCGGCGGAGGTCGTCCTGGCCGACGGCACCGTCGTGCGCGCCGACGCCGAACACGAACCGGACCTGCTGTGGGCCGTGCGCGGCGCCGGCTCCGGGGTCGGCATCGTGACCGCCTTCGAGATCGAGGCGACCGAACTGCGCGACGTCGGGTACGCGCAGATCACCGTGCCGCTCGACCGGGACGGCCGCGTCCTGCGGCGCTGGGCCGACTACCTGGCCGAAGCGCCGCGCGAGTTGTCCACCCTCGTCAACCTGCTGCCGGACGACCGCTCCCTGGTCGCGTCCATCACCGCCGTGGTCGCCGACGGGAGCGAGCGACGGCTGCGGAGGGCGGTCGAGCCGCTGCTCCGCATCGGCGCCACGCTTGACCAGCACGCGGAGATCATCCCGTACTCCTCCCTGATGTCGACGGCGCACCTGCACGCCAACGTCGGCCAGCAGCCCACCACGACCACCAACGGGCTGCTGACGGCCATGACCGACCAGGACGCCGCGACGATCGCGGCCGTCATGCGCGACCCACATCGGCCGATGATCCAGATGCGGTCCGTGGGCGGGGCGGTCAACGACGTGCCGCCGGATGCGACCGCCTACGCGCACCGGCGCCACGGCACGCTGGTGGTCGCCACGGTGTTTCCTCCGGGACGCGGCGCGGCACTGGACGCCGTCTGGCAGCCCCTGGCCGAACGGGTCGACGGGACGTACGTCAACTTCGAGGGCCGTCCGGACAAGAGCGCCTTCGAGCGGATCTACCCGGGCGCGACCGGCGACCGGGTCCGCCGGCTCTGGCACCGCTACGACCCGGACGGGATCTTCCGAACCTCGTGGCAGTCGTAGGGCGAGGATTTCGCCATACCCGCCGCGGAGGAGCAGGCGCCGATGCGCGGGGCTCCTTCGAACCGGAGTACCGCGAGCCTGCCTCGGGCCGAAAGGACGCCGTGTCTCCGGCTCCCGCCCATTCGTGCCGGCCGATCGGCTCGGACGAGGCGTCACCCCCCACGCGGTGAGCTCATCGAGCATCCCCACGGCCGACCGCCACCTGGGACGATGCCGTTCGGCGGCGGGAACGGCACAGCGGGTCACCGAGGGTACGGGCGAGCCGTCCGGGGATCACGCCCGCGTCGAACCACCCCGCAACAGGCCGGCCCGGCAAAGCACTACCGGGTCGTGGCCCTAGAGCCGGGTGAGGCCTCGCCACCAGCCCAGCAGCCCGCCGTCGCCCTCGATGGCGTAGTCGTCGGGGCTGCGCCTCCCCCACACGACCTGCATCAGGTCCGCCGACGTGGCGGCGCGCACGGTCACCGTGCCCGGCTGCAGGGAACGCCGGTGGTGGAAGCGGTCGGGATCGAGGGTGATCACCCACCCGGCCCCGGTGTCGGCCTGCAGGGAGATCGTCTCGCCCCCGCCCCTGATCTCGGCCACCTCCGGGTTCCACTTCGCGTACGGCAGGACGTCGAGGAACTCCTCGACCCCGTCGGCCGCCACGTCCTCGTCGATCACGACGGGGACGCCCACCGCGAGCTCGGCGTCCACCCGGTGCACCAGGGTCTCGTGGAGCATCCGCCTCGACCAGAACCGCACCCGCTTGTCCCCGCTCCAGGTCCACATCGGCGCCTGCGGGTCCTGCGACAGCAACGCCTCGGGCAGGAAGGTGGCCCCCTCGCCGAGCCAGGCGGCGTAGCCGGCCGGGTCGGCGGGCAGGCCCAGGTCCATGCCGTCGCGGTCGAGGCGCCGCTCGGCCAGGTCGCGCACCATGGCGGCCACCCACCGGTGCACGCCTCCGGTGTGCGTGACGAGCCTCGCCAGGTCCCAGCCGGGGCAGGTCAGCACGGAGACGGACATGTCACGCCCCTTCAGGACGTCGGCCATGCGGGCGATCTCCGTGGCGGCGGCCGCGGCGTGCTCGGCGTGGGTCCACTCCCTCATGTCAACCCTCTCGCGTGAAGCGCATGAACTGCTTTTCGTACTCCTTGGCATCGGTGCTGGTGGCCAGCAACCGCTGCACCTTCCCCTTGAAGTCGAACACCACCGCCTCGTAGCCGGAGCCCTTTCGCCGCCAGCCCGCGATGTGCTCGTCGTCGTACCAGCCGATGAGCCGCTCCGTCTCGAACGGGATCCGCACCTTCGCCGGGGCGTCGGAGCCGGTGGACCAGACGCAGATCTCCTTCTTGCTCTCCTTGCAGTACGTCAGCAGGGACGAGCCGGACGGGGAGATGTCGTCGCCCTCGACCGTGATCGGGGTGCCCACGTCCAGCAGGGTCTGCAGCACGGTGCCCTGCGTGTCGTAGAAGCGGATGCGCTGGGTCTTGCCGGTGAGCGCCCAGGTGCCGACGGCCCGGCCGTCGCCCCGCCAGAAATAGCTCCACTTGCCGGCGTCCTTCTCCTTCACGCGGACGACCTTCGCCTTCTTCGTGGCGACGTCGATGATCGCGAAGCCGTACTCCTTGCTGATGTCGCCGACCGCCTCGTAGAGGGTCACCAGGCCGCGTCTGCCGTCCGGCGACCACTGCGGCAGCGTCGGGTAGACCGGCGCCTTGGTGATCCTGATCCTACTCGCCGCGCCGGATCGATGATCGACGATCGACACAATCGCGTAGCTCTGCGCGTCGTACATCCGGTCGGTGCCCAGCGCCTGGGTGCCCTCGGCGTTGACCGTGTACTGGAAGTACTTGCCGTTCTTGACGAACCGCTCGCCGCCCTGCTCGCGGACGTAGAGGGTCTTGTCCCAGTCGAGGCTGTAGGAGCTCAGCTTGATCGGGTCCTGGTCGCTCTCGTGGAGCGTGAGCGAGCTGCCGGGCAGCTTGATCGTGCTGTCGGCCTCCGGCACCGTCGGGGCGGCGGGAGCGGGGGTGCGCGCGGCCGGCGTGGTGTCCGCCCGGGTGGTCCCCGGCGTGTCGGGGGTGGTGCCGCGCAGCGCCAGCACGACGCCCCCGGCCACGAGGGCGGTGACCAGCACGCCTCCCACGACCGCCGGCCACACCCGGCGCCCGCTCCGGGCGGGGGCCGCCTGTCCCGGGTACGCCGGCGCGCCGGGGTTCCGGTACGGGGCGCCCTCCGGGGAGGAGGAGGGGTAGGTCGCGGGGCCGCCGTGGGGCTGGGACCCGGGGTGGCCTGGATGTCCCGGATATCCCGGCTGCTGGTACCCGGGGCCCTGCGGGGGGAAGCCGCCCGCGTAGCCGTCGGGGCCGGGATACCCGCCGGGCAAGGACCGCGTGGAAGGCGGCCCCTGCTGCGGGGAACCGTGGGGCCAGGACTGCTGGGCGTGACCGCGCGGGTCCGGCTGCGAAGCGTGCTCGGGGCTCTGGGCGTGGCCACGGGAGTCCGGCTGCCACGAGTGCGGAGCCTGGCCACGCGGGTCCGACTGCTGGGGATGCGGCGCGTAACCACCGGGGTCCGACTGCTGGAGGTGCGGGGCCTGACCGCGCGGGTCCGACTGCTGGGGATGGTGCTGGGCGTAACCGGCGGGACCGCCCTGCGGGCCCTGCGCCGGGTAGCCCTCGCCGGGCCCGCCCTGCTGGGCGAACCGCTGCTGGGGATGCGGCTGCTGGGGATACGGCTGCGGCCCGGAGTCCTGCCGGTGGTCCCACCGGGCACGGTCGTCGTCTGGGCGTCGCTGCCCGTACACGGTGTCCCCGGGGTTCCCGGGGTCGTTCCCGCCCGAGCTCGGGCCGGTCTGCTGCGCCGCGGCGGCCGAGCCCTCGGCGAGGATGCCGCGCGGCGCGGTGGGCGTCGCGGCACCGGTCGCGCCACCCGCGCCACCAGGGCCGCCCGCGTGGCCGAGCAGCCGCAGCAGCGCCTCACCCGCGGCGGGCCGCTGGGCGGCGTCCTTGGACAGGCACTGCCCGACCAGGTCGCGCAGCGCCGGATCGGTGATCGCCCCCAGGTCCGGCTCCATGTTCATGATCCGGTTGAAGATCGCCGGAAGGCTGTCCGTACCGAACGGCGGCTGTCCGGTGGCCGCGAAGACCATCGTGCAGCCCCACGCGAACATGTCCGCGGGCGAGCCCGCGTTCTCCCCGGCCAGTTGCTCGGGGGTCATGTACGAAGGGGTGCCGATCGCCATCGCGGTCAGCGTGGAGGTCCGGTCGAGCGCCTTGGCGATGCCGAAGTCGATCACCCGGGGGCCGTCGGGGGCCAGCAGCACGTTGGAAGGCTTGAAGTCGCGGTGCACGATCCCCGCCTGGTGGATGGCGACGAGCGCGGTGACCGTGCCGATCGCCAGGCGGTGCAGGCTCGCCCCCTCGCGCGGCCCCTCGGTCTCCACGACCGCGTCGAGCGTCGGGCCGTCGATGTACTCGCTGATGATGTACGGGCGATGCCGGTCGACCCCGGTGTCGATCACCGCGGCGGTGCAGAAGGGCGCGACCCGCTGGGTCGTGCTGACCTCGCGGACGAAGCGCTCCATCGCCTCCTCGTCCTGCGTGAGATCCGCGCGGAGCAACTTGACCGCGACGCGTGCCCCCGTCGGGGAAACGCCCAGGTAGACCGTTCCCTGGCCTCCCTCGCCGAGCCTGGCGGTGAGCCGGTACTCCCGCACGTGCTCGGGATCCCCGGGCCGCAGGGACGCGAGGTCCGCCATGGTCACCCCCTTCTCCCGTGATGGATTTCCGGTCCCATTGTGAGGGCAAAGGGTCACAGGACGTACATCAAACCGCAAGCCGGACAGCCACGATGGCGCGTTCCAGATGATCTCGCGAATCGCGTGGAAAGTCCTTGCGGGACGGGCTTGGCGGATGACCTGTCCGAGACCGGGCGCATCCAGGACCGGGCGCCTCTCAGAGGCCGGGCGCGCCCCAGAGGGGGAACCAGCGGCCCAGATCAGGCTCGATCTCCAGCTCGCCGCCGATCGCGCCGCGTACCTGCAGCTCCAGCGCGTTGTCCCGGCGCTGTGCCTGCCCACCGGCCTGCCCACCGGCCTGGCTTCCCGCACGTCCGGCGGGCAGCGGGGCGAACGGGTAGAAGGTGCCCTGCTTGTAGAGGTACACCAGGGCGAGCGCGCGACCGTCGGGGGCGGCGAAGGAGACCAGGGAGCAGAGCAGGGAGGGGCCGAAACCCGCCGCCTCGAGGGAGGAGTTGACCGCGTGCAGATCCGTCACCAGGTCACCGAGCATGTCGGGGGCACGGCGTACCAGCAGCCACGTGTAGCCGTAGGAGTCCTTCGACACCTCCACCGGGGGGCCGCCTCCGGCGTCCAGCAGCTGGGTGACGTCGCGCTCCAGCTCGGCGAAGGCCCCGCCCTCGGCCGAGCGGAAGCAGACCGCCCCCACTCCCGTCGGCGCCAGATCGGTGGCGGCCTGCAGGGTCACCGCGGCCGAGGGCAGCGCGAACAGCGCGTCCAGGTCGGCCCTGGCCGGTTCGCTCCGCCCCATCAACGCGTCCCACCAGCGCATCGGATCACTCCCCCTCGAACCTCTCCGCCGCCCGGAGCCCCCGTCGCCCACCCGCCGGAGGTACGCGCCGCGCCCCTCCGTCCCCTGCCGCCTGTCCGCGCCCGTCCGCCCCGTCCGGTCACCCGCCCTGCCCGAGCTGGGCGGAGATCCTGCCGAGCTGCTCCAGGCGCCGTTCCAGCGGCGGGTGGGTCGCGAAGAGCGCGGCCAGCCCGGCCTTGCCGGACAGGGCCGGTGCGAAGAAGAAGGCGTTGAACGGCTCGGCCTCGCGCAGGTCCTTCGTCGGGATGCGGGCCATCTCACCGCTGATCTTGACGAGGGCGCTGGCCAGGGCGGAGGGACGCTGGGTGAGCAGGGCCCCCGCACGGTCGGCGGCCAGCTCGCGGTAGCGCGACAGGGCGCGGGTGAGCAGGAAGCTGACCGCGTACACCAGGGCAGAGACGAGCAGGATGATCAGGCCGATCGGCAGACCGCCCCTGTCGTCGCGCCCGCGCCCGCCCAGGCCGCTGTAGAGCGCGACCCTGGTCATCAGCCCGGCGACGATGCCGAGGAAGGACGCGATCGTCATGACCGCGACGTCACGGTGGGCCACGTGGGACATCTCGTGGGCCAGCACGCCCTCGAGCTCGCCGCCGTCGACGCGGCGCAGCAACCCCGTGGTCACGCAGACCACGGAGTTCTTCTGGTTGCGGCCGGTGGCGAACGCGTTCGGGACGTCCGAGTCGGCGATCGCCACCCGCGGCTTGGGCATGTCGGCCAGTGCGCACAACCTGTCGATCATGCCGTGCAACTCCGGGGCCTCCTGCGGGGAGACGACACGTCCGTGCATCGCGAACAGCGCGATGCGATCGGACATGAAGTACTGCACGAGCAGGATGCCACCGGCGATCAGCAGCACCACGACGGCCCGGACGCCCAACGTGATCAACACGGCCACGAAGACCACGTAGAGCAGTCCGAGCAGGAACATGGTGAGCACCATGCGCCTGGTCAGGCCCCGGTCCGGGGCGAACCGGGTTTGTGCCATATGCCCAAGCTAGCCGGGAATCAGCCCCTCATTGCCGAGCATCTCCCGTACTTCGTCCATGGATGCGTCGGCCGGAGGCAAAATCAGCTCCGAGGACTCCAGGCTGTCGTCGGGCAGCGCCTTGCCGACGTGGCGGACCTTGTCGAGCAGGGCGTGCAGCCGCACCCGGAAGGCCTCCTCCTCGCCGGCCTCGATGGCGGCCTCCAGCTCGGCGTCCAGCGTGTTCAGCACGTCGAGGTCTGCGGGGGCGATGTCGATCTGCCCCTCCCCCATGATGCGGACGATCACAGGCCCTCCCCCGGCTGGCGCAGCTGCTGCGTCTGGTTGGACTGCGGGTGCTCGTGGTGCGGCTGCTGCGGCGGCTGGGGCTGCTGCTGGGGCTGGGCCGGGCCGGGCGTGATCGCGCCCTGCGGCGCGGGGCCCTGGCCGAGCTCGGCCTTCATCCGCGCGATCTCCAGCTCCACGTCGTTCCCGCCGCCCATGCGGTCGAGCTCGGCCTGGATGTCGTCGCCGCGCTGCCCGCTGAAGTCGTCGAGCGCGCCGCTGGCCAGCAGCTCGTCGATGGCACCCGCGCGGGCCTGCATGGAGGCCGTCTTGTCCTCGGCCCGCTGGATCGCCAGGCCGACGTCGCCCATCTCCTCGGAGATGCCGGAGAAGGCCTCGTTGATCCGCGTCTGCGCCTCGGCGGCGGTGTAGGTCGCCTTGATCGTCTCCTTCCGCGTACGGAAGGAGTCGACCTTGGCCTGCAGCCGGTGGGAGGCGGTGGTGAGCTTCTCCTCCTCGGCCTGCAGGTTGTCGTGCTGCACGCGGAGGTCGGCGATCTGGGTCTGCAGGCTGCCACGGCGGGTCAGCGCCTCGCGAGCGAGATCCTCGCGGCCGACTCCGAGCGCCTTGCGGCCCTGCTCCTCGAGCTTGCGCGACTGCGCCTCGATCTGGTTGATCTGGAGCTCCACGCGCTTGCGCGAGGTGGCGACGTCCGCCACGCCCCGGCGCACCTTCTGCAACAACTCCAGCTGGCGCTGATACGAGTAGTCCAGGGTCTCGCGAGGATCTTCCATCTTGTCCAACGCGTTGTTCGCCTTGGACCTGAAGATCAGCGAAAGTCTCTTCATCACGCTCATGCGCGTCGGCCGTCCCCTTCTTCAATGCGCTTCGGGTCACCCCTAGTGAGTCCAGCCCCCGAAAAGCACCGGAGCCACCATAGGGTTCACCCTACGCATAACGCGCGGGGGCGTCACTAAGTTGCAGTCCCGGTAGGCTGACGTTGTGTTCCGACGTACCCAGACCACCGCGGACGACTCCCCCGTCTCCGCTAACGATCCTAAGCCTGCGGGCAAGGGGCGTCCCACACCCAAGCGACGGGACGCCGAAGGCCGTCGCCGGCAGCCGGTGAACGCCCCCCAGAACCGCAAAGAGGCCTACAAGAACCTCCGCGAACGCCAGGCCAGCGAACGGGTCAAGGCACGCGAGGGCATGCTGCGCGGCGACGAACGTTACTTCCCCGCCCGCGACAAGGGACCCGCCAGGAAGTTCGCGCGTGACTGGGTCGACTCCCGTCGTCTCGCCAGCCAGTACTTCCTGCCGTTCTCCCTCCTCATCCTGCTGCTCACCTGGATCCCCTTCCCGGCGGACATCCGCGGTTACGTCTACGTCGCGGTGATCACGGTCGGCTGGCCGCTCATGATGGTCGGTGTGCTCCTCACCTCGATCTGGGTGTCCTGGAAGGTGAAGAAGCTGACCGCCGAGAAGTTCCCCAACGAGAACTTGAGGGGCGTCGGCTTCTACGCCGCCATGCGCGCGCTGCAGATCCGCAAGCTGCGCTTCCCCCCGCCCGCCGTGCTGCCCGGCGGCAGGCCGGTCCCGCCGAAGAACTGACGGCGGCGTCCGGCAGACACCGCGCCCGAGCACGTTCAGGAACCCCGCTCCCTCCACGAGGGGCGGGGTTCTTCGTCTCTTCTCCGCGTTCTTTCGTCTCTTCTTCGCGTTCTCCGCGTTCTCCGCGAGGCGGCGTTCTTCGTGAGGCCGGCGTTCTTCGCGAGGTCGCTCGTGTCCCCCGCGGCGAGCCCTGAGTCTCCCCGGCGGCGAGCCCGCTCGCGCCCCGGCCTCACCTCCGGACGACCGCCCCGCTCCCCGGACGGACCGCGGGAGCGTCGCCCCGGACGGCGGTCACCCCTCGACGACGTTCCAGTCCAGCTCGCCGCCGACGACCGCCGGTTCCCAGTGGCCGACGGAGCCGCCGGTCTCCATGGCGTCCGCCGTCGCCCGCAGCAGGCGGTAGTACGAGCCGATCCGGGTGCCGCCGGTCGCGAAACTCATCGTGCCCTCGTGGTCGGTGGTGCCGACGTCGCGCACCACGGAGTCGATCACCAGGTGGTCGCCGCTCCCGTCGGCACCGAACGGGATCATCCGCCCGTCCCACGACTCCGCCCGCGCGCCGGCGCCACCCCTGACCTCGCCGTCCACTTCGCACAGCCACCGCCAGGTGTCACGGATCTCGCGGACCCCCTGGTTCCCGTGGCCGAGGAACCCGAACGGCAGGGTGCCGGCCACGACGGAGGCCCCGTCGTGGCGCAGCAGGGAGGCGCGCAGGTCGTCGGGGAGGCGCAGTCCCATCTGCGCCTCGGCGACGGCGATCGTACCGGCCCTGGCGGGCCTGCCCAGCGTGCGCAGGCTCGCGGGGGCGTTGGCCGCCAGCCACCTCTCGATGCGGCGCCACTGGCGGTTCACCGCCCGGGTCACCCTCGGGTCGACCGCGCGCACTCGCGGGGTCCGCGCCCGCGGGTGACAGTCGGGATCGGGAACCGTCACGGGGGTCGCGGGAGTCACGGCGCTCTCGTACGGGACCGGGGTCTCGTAGGGCCGGGTGGGATCCGCCGCTTGGGGATATTGATCCGTGTTGGAATACAGCCGTTCGAGCTGCTGGAACTCCTTCGCGTCCCCGCATCGGACGAGCCGGAGCTCCCCTTCCGTATAGGCCGGGTAGTGCGATCCCGGCTCCGGCGGGGTGAGCGGTTCCGGCCCGCACTCCTCGCCCTCGCTCCGGGAACCGGTCGCCTCGGCCGTCTCCGTCCCGTTCGAGAAGACCGCGCTCTCCAGCGCCTGCGTGCCGAAGGCGAGCAGGCACAGCCCGATCCCCACGGCACCCCAGCGGACCAGGCGGCCTCGGGTGGCCCTGTCCAGCGGCTCTCGCGGCGTCCGCGGCCCTCGCTCGAACATCCTCTCGACGGCGGACCTGACGGCGGAGGGCTCCCTGGCCGCGTATCTCCTGAGGTCCTCCTCCGTGGGGGTGCCGAGGATGGGTGCGGGGGGCCATCGCGGCGTGTGCCCGGCTCCGGAGCCCGGCCCCAGCGGCCCGGCCTCCCCTGACCTCACGGCCGGGAGGGCGTTTCGGGATCCCCCGGCCGGAAGAGCGGTCCGGCGGTCCTCGGCCCGCCGCCACAGGCGGGTGACCGCCACGACGGCCGCCGCCAGCGCCACCGTGGCAAGCGCGAGTCGTACCCGCCGAGAAGTGATCAACCGCAACACGCCCGGCAGGCTATCCCGAATCGCCACGAAATATGACGCCTACTAACCTCGGAACATGGAATTCCGCCACCTTGGCCGCAGCGGTCTCATGGTCAGCGAGATCAGCTACGGCAACTGGATCACACACGGCTCCCAGGTAGAGGAGGACGCCGCCAAGCAGTGCGTGCGAGCGGCACTCGACGAGGGGATCACCACCTTCGACACCGCCGACGTGTACGCGGGCACCAAGGCGGAGGAGGTTCTCGGCCGCGCTCTCGCGGGGGTTCGCCGCGAGTCCCTGGAGATCTTCACCAAGGTCTACTGGCCGACCGGCCCCGGCCCCAACGACCGGGGACTGTCGCGCAAGCACATCACCGAGTCCCTGCACGGCTCGCTGCGCCGTCTGCAGACCGACTACGTCGACCTGTACCAGGCACACCGCTTCGACAACGAGACGCCGCTCGAGGAGACCCTCAAGACCTTCGACGATCTCGTACGCCAGGGCAAGGTCCTCTACATCGGTGTCAGCGAGTGGACCGCCGAGCAGATCGGCCGGGCACTGAAGATCGCCGACGAGATGGGCTTCGACCGCCTGGTCTCCAACCAGCCTCAGTACTCCATGCTGTGGAGGGTCATCGAGGCCGAGGTCGTGCCGCTGAGCGAGAAGGAGGGCATCGGCCAGGTCGTCTTCTCTCCCATCGCCCAGGGCGTGCTCACCGGTAAGTACCGGCCGGGGCAGCCGCCCCCCGCCGGTTCCCGGGCCACCGACCCGAGCGGGGGCAACTTCATCTCCCGCATGCTCAAGGACGACGTGCTCACCCGCGTCCAGCAGCTGGAGCCGGTCGCCGCCGACCTCGGCCTGTCCATGGCCCAGCTCGCGGTGGCCTGGGTGCTGCAGAACCCCAACGTGTCCTCGGCCATCGTCGGGGCCAGCAGGCCCGAGCAGGTCCGCGACAACGTCAAGGCCTCCGGGGTGAAGCTGGAGTCCGAGGTACTGAAGAAGATCGACGACATCCTCGGCCCGATCGTCGAGCGCGACCCGGCCAAGACCGTGAGCCCCGAGCGGCGTCCGTAGCCCGGTGACCGGTCACGGTGAACGCCCGAGGCGTTGACCGGGCTCCTCGCGTTCGTGCTTCGTGCGCGGAACGGGAAAGAACCCCCCGGCCCCTCGATCCCCCGGTTTCCCGGTTTCCCGGGGAGGGTTCGAGGGGCCGGGGGGTTCTCCGTTCGCCCGGGTTCACTCCGGGCGCAGCGACATCCCCTCGTACTCGACGCGCTCGCCTTCGAGCAGGGTGACCTTCTCGACTCCGGACTCCAGCAGCTCACGCCAGCTTTCACCGAGCCACGACTCGGCGTCCGCCTGGCTCGGGAACGTGTCGGACGGCGAAACACCCTCGACCACCTCGCCACCATTCGCGTTTTCGTAACGCCAGCGCCACGTCATGCCATAGCTCCTTCTCGCGGGTCCTGCCGGTGCCCTCGGCGGCTCAGCGAACACTACCTCTCCCGGACACTCCCGGGCATGAAGGCGAGATCATGACCTCGTGTTCCGCCTCCGGGACGTTTCCGGCACCCCGGGCACCCCGGGCACGCCGCCGCGGCCGTCCGCTCCCACCCGGAGACGGGGGCGCGCGGCCTCTCGACCGGTTCCCCGACCTCCCCGACCTCCCCGACCTCCCCGACCTGATAGGAAACCGGGCGTGAAGATCTTGATCTCCGGTACGGCGAGCGCGGGCGGGTGGCCGGCCCCTGACTGCGGGTGCGCCTCCTGCGCCCGTGTCACGCCAGGCCGCCGTCCCGTCTCCGTGGCACTGGACGTCCAGGTGGCACGTGACGGCTCCGTGGCGCCCGGCGGTCTCGCGCGGCTGCCGCTGTCCGGCCCGCCTCCGCCCGGCTACCACGTCTCGGCCGGCCCGGACGGCCTCACCGTCACCACCCCCGGCGGCCGGCGCGTTCTCCACGCCACCTCTCCTTCGTACGGCGAGCCTCCGTACGGCGAATCTCCGTACGGCGAGCCTCTAGACGGCGAATCTCCGCGTGACGAGCGGGGCGCACGGGCGGAGGGCAGCGGTGGCGGTGCGGGAGAGGCGTTGGACCTGGTGCTGATGGACGTGCTGGACCGGCCGGAACGGCTCGGTGACCTGCGCCGGCGAGGCCTGGTCGGTGAACGGACGCACGTGGTGGCCGTCGGCCTCGACCACCGGGTCCCCACGGAGGCGGAACTGGCCCGGCGGGCCGCGCTGTGGGGGGTGCGCGTCGTACCGGACGACACGATCGTCGACATCGGCGAGCCCCCGCCCGCCCGGCTCCCTCCGCCCAGGAGGACCCTTCTGCTCGGGGGGAGCCGGTCGGGCAAGTCGGCGGAGGCCGAACTGCGGCTGGCGGCCGAACCCGAGGTGCTCTACGTCGCGACGGGCCCGTCCGGCGACGGCGACCCCGAGTGGCTGCGCCGGGTCCGGGCGCACCGCGACCGCAGGCCCGCCCACTGGAAGACCGCCGAGACCGCCGACCTGGCCGGGCTGCTGCGGTCCGCCGACACCCCGCTGCTGATCGACGGGCTCGGCACCTGGGTGGCCGCCGTCTTCGACGAGTGCGACGCCTGGCCGGGCGGCGACGGCTCCACCCGCGAGGACGGCAGGGACAGCAGGGACGGCAGGAACGCGGTCGCGGCACGTTGTGACGATCTGGTGGCGGCCTGGAGACAGACCCGGGTCCGGGTCGTGGCGGTCTCCGACGAGGTCGGGCTCGGCGTGGTGCCCGGTACCGCCAGCGGCCGGATGTTCCGGGACACCCTCGGCCGGCTGAACCAGCGCCTCGCCCTGGAGTCGGAGGACGTCGCCCTCGTCGTCGCCGGCCGCCTCCTCCCCCTCCCCGGCTGATCGCCCCACGCCCGTTTCGATCGTCCCCGGCGGGAGCCGGGGAACCGGATCACCCGGCTCGGCGACCGATCCCCCCGCCGTTTCGATGATCCGGGGCGTTGGCACCGGGCCCGGTGCCTCTTCACCGGGTCTTCGGGACGGCTCCGGGCAGGGTCCGTCCCCGAGCTCGCACCGCCGGATCCGGTGAACGTACGCGGCCACGACACCGGACAGGCCGACGGCTACGATCGTCGGTCATGTCCGAGCCCTCCCCCCCGTCCCAGGACGGCCCGTCCACGTTCGCCGACGGGGTGCGTCTCGCGATCGGCACGCTGAGCGTGTTCCCGGTCCGTCCCGGAGTGATCGACCGCCGGGCGGGCGGGATCGCGATGACGGTGGCCCCGCTGGTGGGGGCCGTGATCGGGGCCGCCGGCGGGCTGGTGCTGGTGATCTCCATGTGGCTGGGGACGACATCGCTTCCGGCGTCGGTGCTGGCCGTGGCCGTCGTGGCACTGCTCACCCGGGGGTTGCACCTGGACGGGCTGGCCGACCTCGCCGACGGGCTGGGCAGCGGGAAACCCGCCGAGCGGGCGCTGGAGATCATGAAGCGGTCGGACATCGGCCCCTTCGGCGTGGTGACCCTGATCCTCGTCCTGCTGGTCCAGGTGGCGGCCCTGCAAGAAGCCGTCACCGGTGCGGGTGCGGGAGCGGGAGCGCTCACCCTGATCGCGGCCTGCGCGGCCGGACGGCTCGCCCTCACCTGGGCCTGCCGCGCGGGCATTCCGCCGGCGCGCCCCGACGGCCTCGGCGCGATGGTCGCGGGCACCGTGCGGCGGAGCGTCGCGGTGGCCGTGACCGCGCTGGTGCTCGCGGGAACGGCGGCGCTGGTCTACGTCCACGGCATCGGCGTCCTCGACCTGTGGTCCTCCGGGTCCTCCGGCGGATGGGGCTACGTGGCCTACGTGGACATGACCCATTCCGAAGTCGGCGACCTCCTCGGGGCGGGCACCCCCGGTGCGGGTCTCGCATCGGGCCTGGGGCCGTTCCTCGCGCCCTTGGGTCTCCCCTTGGCCATGCTCGCGGGGCTGCTGGCAGCCTGGGCCGTACGGCGCAGGGCCGTGCGGCGGCTCGGCGGCGTCACCGGCGACGTGCTCGGCGCCCTCGTCGAGATCGCCACCGCGACGACCCTGCTGGCCTGCACGATTCTCGCGAACTGACCTCTCCCGGGCCCGGCCCCGAGTGCCCTGGGGACCTTTTTCGTCAGGGATCTCACGCGGCCCCCACCCGGGTCAGCCGGGATCTCAGGTGACGGCGACCGGGACCGGCCGCTCGACCGGCCGGTACTTGAACAGCAGCGCGGAGACCACTGCCAGCAGCACGGAGCCGACCAGGCTCGTGATCCCCGCGACGGCGAACACCGGCGGGTCGGCCGCGTCGCCGACGAGCAGCATCAGGCCCGTCGAGGAGTTCAGTGATCCGTGCCCGACGACCGCGGGCCAGACGCTTCCCGAGTGGAGACGGAGCCAGCCGAGCAGGGCACCGAAGGCCACGCAGAAGACGATGAACATCGGCGCCGCCCACGCCCCCAGCTCGGGGTAGTTGTATCCACGCAGGGTCAGCGGGAAGTGCCAGAGCCCCCAGATCACCCCGGACAGCAGGAGCGCCCACCGGGTGCCGAGCGGCATCAGGCGCGGCAGCAGCCAGCCTCGCCATCCCCATTCCTCACCGAATGCCGCGACCGAGTTGATCAGCGGGGCGACCAGGAGCATCGACGCGATCTGCACGGCCACCAGAACCCCGGCCTCCACCGGGGGCGGCCCGCCCGGTGTCGCCACCAGGGTCTCGCGGAACATGCTGAACTCCCCCAGGTCGACGGAGAGCAGGCCGAGGACGGCACTGAGCGCGATCGCGACGACGACCAGCACGGGGATGCCGAGCCAGGCCAGCGCGACCAGCGCGAACACACGGCCCCGGCTCCCTCCGGCCGACAACCCCGTCCGCACGGCCCACTCGCGCCCGGTCGAGGGGTCCCCGAGCCGCCTGGCGTACAGCCGGACGGCGAGGACTCCGAGCGTCGGGGTGAACATCATCGCCAACCCGATCACCGTGAACGTGAACGTGCCGGTCGGCGTGTCCGACAGCCAGAGGGGAAGGGCGAACAACCAGGACAGACCAAACGCGACGAGCAGGAACAACCACAGATCAGGGGATCGACGAAGCATGACACCGCCTTCAGGGGCTTGGACGCGGGAGGAGTGGAAGAAGGGCCGGGGGTCAGCGGGCGGACGGGCCGGTGGACGCCCGGTCGACGAGGGTGTTCAGCAGGGCGGCCCCGTTCTCCGCGTCGTCGATCGAGACGGCCAGGCGGCCACCGGAGACGTAACCCACCACGAGGCACTCACCCCCACGGATCATGACCGTCATAGCGCCTGGCAGTCCTCTGAAGCCCCAGCCTCCGACACCGGCCGGGAAGCGCTCCTCCGACCAGGCCCGCTCCACCCGCTCGATCGGGATGTGCCTGCGGGGCAGGCGGAACGGCCCGAAGAAGATCACGACGCCCTCCTCGGTGATCTGCACCCGCACCGAGCTGAAGGTCGCCCCCAGCAGGCCCACAAGAGACATGATCACCGCCGGGAGCCACAGCGCGCCCTCGCCGCCGACCAGGGCGAGCACGGCGAACCCCAGGCCCGCGGCCAGGAGGGAGCCGCCGAGCGCGACGAGCATGCCGTTGCTCACGGAGGAGACCCACACCGCGCGCTGGCCCGGATGGAGCGGGAGCCGCCGGGTGGGGAGGGCGGAGGGCTCGGGACGGTCGTCGGGTCCCGGACGGGCGGCGAGGGCTCCGAGCCAGCCGCCCAGCAGCAGCCCCGCGATCGCGAGCAGCGCGTCCCAGCCCAGCCCGGCGGCCCGCTCCCAGTCGGGCACGTCGAGGTTGGCCCTCAGCGTGACCGCCTGCAGCCCCAGGAGGAACAGGCCGAGCCCGCCCAGCAGGGCGCCGAGCCCCATGCGGTTGGCCCTGCGCCTGAGCAGCGTGGCGCTGGCGAGCGCGAACACCGACGCCCCGCCCGTCAGCAGGACCCACAGGCCCACCTGGAACAGCAGCGAGGCGACGAACGGCATCGAGTTGTCGGGGGCGCCGGAGGATCCCCAGTGCGTGGCGATCGGATCGGGCAGCCGGTCTCGCAGCGCCAGCGGCGCGGCGATCATCACGGCGGTCACCAGCGTGACCCAGCCGGCGGCGATGGACAGGAATCGGGCCTGGAAACCCACGTCGGTCACCCCTTCCAAGGACCGGGCTCCCCGCCCGGTCATGACAGTTCCCTGATGAGCTCGATGACGTCGTCGTGGCGGTAGCCGTACTGGACCGCCTCGTCGAGCAGGGCGCGCAGCTTCTCCTCGATGACGCTGCGCGGGTTCGGGCGGCTGAGGACGCTCACGCCCCGGCCCCGGCGGAACTCCAGCACCCCTTCGTCGCGCAGGTCCCGCAGGGCGCGCAGCACCGTGTTGGCGTTGATGCCCAGCGCGGCGGCCAGGTCGCGGGCCGGCGGGAGCCGGTCTCCCGGAGCGTACGAACCCTCGGCGACGGCGCGTCTGATCGCCTCGGCGACCTGCTCGTGCAGCGGCCGGGGATCGTTCAGATCCAAGGTAAGCAACATAGTGCTAGTGACATTAGCACCATCACCTTCAATGGTGCTACCCCGAATGGCACCATCGAGGTTGAACGATTCGTAGGACGAACCCTCGTTTATGCGTACTGCGCCAGCCCGACTAGCATCGGCCTATGTGACCACTGTGCGGCTTACTCCAACTGACAACGCTGTCTCGTTCGATACCGACGCGCTGGTCGTCGGCGTCCACGCCGGACCGGACGGACCGCTTCCCGCTCCCGGGGCCGAGGGCCTCGACCAGGCGCTCGGCGGCAGGCTCGCCGCCACGCTCGCGAGCGTGGGCGCCAAGGGTAAGCCGGGCGAGGTCTCCAAGATCCCCACCTTCGGCGCGCTGACCGCGCCCCTGCTGGTCGTCGTCGGTCTCGGCGACGCCCCTTCTGACGGCTACGACGCCGAGGTCCTGCGCCGCGCCGCGGGCACCGCGGTCCGCGCCCTGGCCGGCACCGGCCGGGTGGCGCTGGCCCTGCCCGCCGCGAGCGCGGAGCACGCCGGCGCCGCCGCCCTGGGCGGCCTTCTCGGCGCCTACTCGTTCACCAAGTACCGCACCGTGGGAGAGCAGAGCTCCCCGGTCTCGGAGCTGGCCGTGCTGACCGACGCCGAGGGCGCCCAGGCCGCGATCGACCGCGCCGCCACCCTGGCCGAGTCCGTCTCGCTGGTCCGCGACCTGGTCAACACCCCGCCGTCGGACCTGTGGCCGGCCCGCTTCGCCGAGATCGCCGAGCAGGTGGGCGGCGAGGCCGGCCTGTCGGTGGAGGTCCTGGACGAGAAGGCGCTCAGGGAGGGCGGCTACGGCGGCATCGTCGCCGTCGGCCAGGGGTCGGCCAACCCGCCCCGGCTGGTCCGCCTCTCCTACAGCCACCCCGAGGCCACCAAGAAGCTCGCGTACGTCGGCAAGGGCATCACCTTCGACTCCGGCGGCCTGTCGCTGAAGCCGACGGCCTCGATGGACTGGATGAAGTCGGACATGGGTGGCGCGGGGGCGGTCTTCGGCGCGCTCCTGGCGATCGCCAGGCTGGGCCTGAAGGTCAACGCGGTCGGCTACCTCTGCCTGGCCGAGAACATGCCGAGCGGCACCGCGCAGCGCCCCTCCGACGTGTTCACCAGCTTCGCGGGCAAGACCGTCGAGGTGCTCGACACCGACGCCGAGGGCCGCCTGGTCCTGATCGACGGCATCGCCCGCGCCGGGCAGGACGACCCCGACGTGATCGTCGACGTCGCCACGCTCACCGGCGCGCAGATCGTCGCGCTGGGCTGGCGGACGGCGGGCGTCATGGGCAACGACGACGATCTCCGCGCGGAGATCGTGGCGACGGCGGGCGAGCAGGGCGAGGCCGCGTGGCCCATGCCCCTGCCCGACGAGCTCCGCAAGGGTCTCGACTCCCCGGTGGCCGACATCGCCAACCTGCACCCCGAGCGTTTCGGCGGGATGCTGACGGCCGCCATCTTCCTGCGGGAATTCGTGCCGGACGGGGTCCGTTGGGCACACATTGACATGGCCGGTCCCGCCTTCAACAAGGGCGAGCCCCACGGTTACACGCCGAAGGGCGGCACCGGGGCGATCACCCGGACGCTCGTGGGCCTGGCCGAGCGCCACGCGGGCGAGCCCGCGCGGTAACCGTCGTCGCCGCGCAAGCGGGTCACAGGCGACCTAGACAAATGAAAAGATGCGGTTGCCGGGGTCAGGCCAAGGGCGGGCACCGGCACGGCGCCGAACCGGGTCCGGTGGCGGCGTGGATGCGATCGAGGATCCGCGCGGCCGACCAGGACACGGCGAGGGGCGCGACCGTGAAAACGGTATTCCGATCCGACAAGGAGCTTTCCTGTGGCTGATGGCAGCGGCCCCTACGACATCGTCGTCCTAGGTGGCGGTAGCGGTGGGTATGCCTGCGCTCTGCGGGCGGCCGAGCTGGGCAAGACGGTCGCGCTGATCGAGAGGGACAAGATCGGCGGTACGTGTCTGCACCGCGGGTGCATTCCCACCAAGGCGCTTCTGCACTCCGCGGAGGTCGCCGACGAGACGCGGGAGAGCGCGACCTACGGCGTCAAGGCCCGCTTCGAGGGCATCGACGTGCCCGCGGTCCACGCGTTCAAGGACAAGATCGTCACTCGCGCCTGGAAGGGCGTGCAGGGCCTTCTCAAGAGCAAGGGCATCACGATCATCGAGGGTGAGGGCCGTCTCGCGGGCCCGAACCGGGTGTCGGTGGGCTCCGACGTCTACGAGGGCCGCAACATCGTGCTGGCGACCGGCTCCGCGCCCAGGTCCCTTCCGGGGCTGGAGATCGACGGCGAGCGGGTCATCACCAGCGAGCACGCGCTCAAGCTCGACCGGGTGCCGACCTCGGTGGTCGTCCTGGGCGGCGGCGTCATCGGCGTGGAGTTCGCCAGCGTCTGGCGCTCCTTCGGCGCCGAGGTGACGATCGTCGAGGGCCTGCCGCACCTGCTGCCCCTGGAGGAGGAGTCCAGCTCCAAGCTGCTGGAGCGCTCCTTCCGCCGCCGCGGCATCAAGCAGGAGCTGGGCGTCTTCTTCGAGGGCGTCAAGACCACCGACACCGGCGTGGTCGTCAGCCTGGCCAACGGCAAGACCCTCGACGCCGAGCTGCTGCTCGTCGCGGTCGGCCGCGGCGCGGTCTCCGCGGGCATGGGCTTCGAGGAGGCGGGCGTCGCGATCGAGCGCGGCACCGTCACGGTGAACGAGTTCTGCCAGACCAGCGTGCCGGGCGTGTACGCGGTCGGCGACCTCATCCCGACCCTGCAGCTCGCGCACGCGGGCTTCGCCGAGGGCATCCTGGTGGCCGAGCACATCGCCGGCCTGAACCCCGTGCCGATCGACTACGACGGCGTGCCCAGGATCACCTACTCCGACCCCGAGGTCGCCTCGGTGGGCATCACCTCCGCCCAGGCCAGGGAGCGCGGCCACGAGGTCGTCGAGCTGACCTACGACCTCGCGGGCAACCCCAAGAGCCAGATCCTGCAGACGCAGGGCGCCGTCAAGATCATCGCGGCGAAGGACGGCCCGGTGCTCGGCGTGCACATGGTCGGCCGCCGCATCGGCGAGCTGGTGACCGAGGGTCAGCTGATCTACAACTGGGAGGCCCTGCCCTCCGAGGTCGCGCAGCTCATCCACGCGCACCCCACCCAGTCCGAGGCCGTCGGCGAGGCGATGCTGGCGCTGGCCGGCAAGCCGCTCCACGTCCACAACTAACGCAAGCCCTCCACTCGGAACGCGAGAGAAGACAACCCATGCCGAAGTCCGTACAGATGCCCCAGCTCGGTGAGAGCGTCACGGAGGGCACCGTCACCCGTTGGCTGAAGAAGGAGGGCGAGCGCGTCGAGGCCGACGAGCCGCTTCTCGAAGTCTCCACCGACAAGGTCGACACCGAGATCCCCTCCCCCGCGGCGGGCATCCTCACGAAGATCGTGGTGGCCGAGGACGAGACCGTCGAGGTCGGCGCCGAGCTCGCCGTCATCGACGAGAACGGCACCGAGGGCGCCGCCGCGCCGGCCCAGGAGAAGGCCCCCGAGCCGGAGCCCGAGCCCGAGCCCGCCCCTCAGCAGCAGCAGGCGCAGCCGGCCTCCTCGATCCCGCAGCCCGCCCCGCAGCAGCAGGCCCCCGCGCAGGCCCCCGCCCCTCAGCAGCAGGCCCCCGCGCAGCAGGCGCCCGCCCCGCAGCAGCAGGCCCAGGCCCCGCAGCAGCAGGCGCAGGCCCCGCAGACCGTCCAGTCCTCCCAGTCCGCGCCGCCGTCGCCGATCGCGGCGTCCGAGCCCGCCGCGCAGCCGTCGGGCGACAGCCCGTACGTCACCCCGCTGGTGCGCAAGCTCGCCGGTGAGCACGGCGTGGACCTCGACTCGCTGACCGGCACCGGTGTCGGCGGGCGCATCCGCAAGCAGGACGTGCTGGAGGCCGCCCGCGACCAGCGCGAGCGTGCCGCCGCCCAGCCCCAGCCCCAGGCGCAGGCCCCGCAGGCCGCCGCCCAGGCCCCGGCCCAGGCGTCTGCCCCGCAGGCCCCCGAGCCGGTCGTGGTCGACACCACGCTGCGCGGGCGCACCGAGAAGATGTCGCGGCTGCGCCAGACCATCGCCAAGCGCATGGTCGAGTCGCTGCAGGTCTCGGCCCAGCTCACCAGCGTGGTCGAGGTCGACGTCACCAAGATCGCGCGGCTGCGCGACCAGGCGAAGGCCGAGTTCCAGCGGCGCGAGGGCGTCAAGCTCACGTTCACGCCGTTCTTCGCCCTCGCCACGATCGAGGCGCTCAAGCAGCACCCGAAGCTGAACGCCACGATCAACAGCGAGACCAACGAGGTCACCTACTTCGACACCGAGCACCTCGGTTTCGCGACGGACACCGAGCGCGGCCTGCTCGTCCCGGTGATCAAGGACGCGGGCGACCTCAACATCGCCGGGCTGGCCCGTAAGATCGCCGACCTCGCCGAGCGCACCCGCACCAACAAGGTGAGCCCGGACGAGATCACCGGCGGCACGTTCACGCTGACCAACACCGGCAGCCGTGGCGCGCTGTTCGACACCCCGATCCTCAACCAGCCGCAGGTCGGCATGCTGGGCACCGGTGCCGTCGTCAAGCGCCCGGTGGTCCTGGACACCCCCGAGGGCGAGGTCATCGCGGTCCGCTCGATGATGTACCTGGCGCTCAGCTACGACCACCGCCTGGTCGACGGCGCCGACGCCGCCCGCTTCCTGACGACGATCAAGCGTCGCCTCGAGGACGGCCGTTTCGAGAACCAGCTGGGCCTGCACGGCTAGTCACCCGTTCTCTCCCACCGGGCCGGTCCGCGACGTCGCGGGCCGGCCCGGCCCGTTCTCCCCGAGGCTCCCCGGGGCTCCCTCAGGGCTCCTCCGGGAACGGGCGGTCCCCCGCCTCGGGGGCGGCCCCCGAGAGGCCGCGGCGTGACGCGAATCCGCTGGGCGTCCGGTTTCCGAAGATCCGGGGGGAGGTCGATTACATTGAACGACATGAAGGTCACGATGACCGGGTCCTCGGGCCTGCTGGGATCGGCTCTGGTCAGGGCTCTGCGGGGCGACGGCGCCCGGGTGGTCCGTCTGGTCCGGCGAGTGCCGCGAGGCGACGACGAGGCCTTCTGGAACCCCGCCAAGGGGGTCGTGGACCAGGCGGCGCTGGAGGGCGCGGAGGCGGTGATCCACCTCGCCGGCGCGGGCATCGGGGACCGGCGCTGGAGCGAGGGGCACAAGCGCGAGCTGGTCGACAGCCGGGTCGAGGGGACCAGGACCCTGGCGGGCGCGCTCGCCGGTCTTGCGGCGAAGCCCTCGGTGCTGCTGTCCGGCTCGGCGATCGGCTTCTACGGCGACACCGGTGACGTGGCGGTGGACGAGACGGCGCCCGCGGGCGAGGGGTTCCTCGCGCGGGAGGTCGTGGTGCCCTGGGAGGCGGAGACGGCGCCCGCCGAGGAGGCGGGCATCCGGGTGGTGAGACTCCGTACCGGCCTGGTGCTGAGCGGGCGGGGCGGCATGCTGGCGCGGATCCTCCCCGTCTTCAAGGTCGGGCTGGGCGCCCCGCTGGGGTCGGGACGGCAGTACTGGTCGTGGATCTCCATCGACGACTGGGTGCTCGCCGTCCAACACATCCTGAAAAATCCCGAAATGTCAGGGCCGGTGAATCTGACGGCGCCCGAGCCGGTCACCAACGCCGAGTTCACCAAGACTCTCGGAGCGGCCCTGCACCGGCCCACGATGCCGCTGCCCGTGCCGGGCTTCGTGCTGCGCACGGCCCTCGGGGAGTTCGCCGACGAGGGGGTGCTGACCGGCCAGCGGGTGCTCCCGCGGCGCCTGCTCGACAGCGGTCACGCTTTCCGGCATACGCGTCTCGACGAGGCACTGGCCGCCGTACTCTAAGATCCCTGTTTTCGGCGTTCTGGCCGATGAGATCACTTGGGAGACAGACATGGGCAGCCCCGGGCAGTCGCACATCCTCGCGATCGGAGGCGGCTCGTTCCGCGCGTCCACGCGTCAGGGGATCATGGAGGCGAGCCCGCTGCTCAGGTACGCCCTCGACCTCACCGGCCAGGACCGGCCCCGCCTGGGCCTGCTCGCCACCGCCACCGGCGACGACTCCGACTGGCTGCTGAAGATGTACGGCGCCTTCGGCGCGTGGGACGTCGAGGTCAGTCACCTGACGGTGTTCCCGATGCCCAACGTCGAGGACCCGCGCGAGTGGATGCTCAGCCAGGACGTCATCTACGTCAGCGGCGGCAGCGTGGCCAACCTGGCGGCCCTGTGGCGGCTGCACGGCCTCGACGAGATGTTCGAGGAGGCGTGGCGGGCGGGCGTGGTGCTCGCGGGCCAGAGCGCCGGGGCGCTCTGCTGGCACGTGGGCGGCAACACCGACTCCTTCGGGCCGACGCTGCGGGTGTGGTCCGAGGGGCTGGGCATGCTCCCCTACTCCTGCGGCGTCCACTACAACTCCGACCCGCAGCGCCGCCGGCTGCTGCACGAGGCGGTGGCCTCGGGCGAGCTGCCCGGGGGTTACGCCGCCGACGAGGGCGTCGCCCTGCACTACGTGGGCACCGAGTTCATCCAGGCCGTCAGCGTGCACCCGGACGGTTACGCGTACAAGGTCGAGCACGACGGGGCGGGCGGGGCCAAGGAGTTCCGCATCGAGCCTCGGCTTCTCACGTCTTAACCACGAACGGGTCAACTACTCTTGAGGCGTGAGTGACCTGGCAATCGTCCGTCTTGGCGTTGACTTCCCCTACGAGCAGGCATGGGATCTTCAGCGGCGCATCCACGCGCGCCGGGTGGCCGAGGAGATTCCCGACACCTGCCTGATGCTCGAACACGCGCCGGTCTACACGGCGGGCAAACGCACCGCGCCGCACGAGAGGCCCTCCGACGGCACCCCCGTCGTCGAGGTCGACCGGGGCGGCCGGATCACCTGGCACGGTCCCGGCCAGCTGGTCGGCTACCCGATCGTCAGGCTCGGCGGCCCCCTCGACGTGAACGCCTACGTGAGGCTCCTGGAGGAGACCCTGGTGCACGTCTGCGCCGACTTCGGGGTCCAGGCGGGCCGGGTGGAGGGGCGCGGGGGCGTCTGGGTGGCCGGTGACCCCTCGCACGGCCTGCCCGACAGGAAGGTCGGCGCGATCGGCATCCGGGTCTCCGGCGGCGTCACGATGCACGGCTTCGCGCTCAACTGCTCCAACGACCCGAGCTGGTACAACCGGATCGTCCCGTGCGGCATCAGCGACGCCGGGGTCTCCTCGCTGTCGGCCGAGACCGGCCGCCGGATCGTGGTCGACGAGGTCCTGCCGTACGCCGAGAAGCACCTGGCGGAGGCGCTCGGCGCGCAGGCCTTCGAGCTGCCCGAGGAAGACCTGTTCCGGCGCTGACCCCGGCGACCGGCCGCCGGAGCGCGTCCCCGGCGCCGGCCTCCCCGGCGCCGTCCTCCGGGCTTGTCCACGCGCCGTGCTCCGCACCCCCCGCACGCCGTTCCCCATACGCCGTGACCCGGGTCCGGCGCAACCCGCGGCGGGACATAAGCTGGTGAGGTGAGCGAGCGTGACGATATTTACCGCACCTCGATGTGCACCACCTCGGTCCCTCGACCGACGAAGGAGCTCGCATGACCGTCGCCCCCGAGGGGCGGAAGCTCCTCCGCCTCGAGGTCCGCAACGCCGAGACCCCCATCGAGAAGAAGCCCGACTGGATCAAGACCAAGTTCAGGGCCGGCCCGAACCACACCGAGCTCCGTGCGCTGGTCAAACGTGAGGGACTGCACACCGTCTGCCAGGAGGCCGGGTGTCCCAACATCTCCGAGTGCTGGGAGGACCGCGAGGCCACCTTCCTCATCGGCGGCGACCAGTGCACCCGGCGCTGTGACTTCTGCCAGATCGACACCGGCAAGCCCAAGGAGTACGACACCGACGAGCCGCGCCGCGTGGCCGACTCGGTGCGGCAGATGGGGCTCAACTACGCGACCGTGACCGGTGTCGCCCGCGACGACCTGCCCGACGGCGGCGCGTGGCTGTACGCCGAGACCGCGCGGCAGATCCACGCCCTCCTGCCCGGCTGCGGCGTCGAGCTGCTGGTGCCCGACTTCAACGGCGACCAGGCCCAGCTGGAGGAGGTCTTCTCCTCCAGGCCCGAGGTGTTCGCGCACAACATCGAGACCGTGCCGCGGATCTTCAAGCGCATCCGGCCCGCGTTCCGCTACGACCGGTCCCTGGGAGTGATCACCAAGGCCCGCCAGGCCGGTCTGGTGACCAAGTCCAACCTGATCCTCGGCATGGGCGAGGAGCGCGAGGAGGTCATCCAGGCCATGCGCGACCTGCACGAGGCCGGGTGCGACCTGCTCACCGTGACCCAGTACCTGCGGCCCACCCCGCGCCACCACCCCGTCGAGCGCTGGGTGAAGCCGGAGGAGTTCGTGGAGCTGCAGAAGGAGGCGGAGGCCATCGGTTTCGCCGGGGTCCTGTCCGGGCCGCTGGTCCGCTCCTCCTACCGGGCGGGCCGCCTGTACAAGCAGGCCGTCGAGGCTCGCCAGCACGCCTGAGCCCGTCCCGGAAACTCACGGCAACCGGAAGGACCCCGCTTTCGAGCGGGGTCCTTCCGGTTTCCCGCCCATGACTCTCACCGTCGAACCCCTCTGGGCGGCCGGTTCGCGGACGCGTCACAACGGTCCGGCGGCCGGCGAGCGCGTACGGTCACCAGCCCCCGGCCGTCCCCGTCGCGGGGGCCGGTGTTCGGCAGGTCACGTTTTCACTTCTTGAGCCCTGGATTTGTATCCTTCAGAACATGGCCAAGAAGCCCGAAGACTCAGAGCGCCCGGGGCGCATCAAGCAGCTCCGCATGATCGCGAAGATCATCAAAGAGGCAAACCCCAAGGGGATGCCGATCGTCTACGCCTCGGCGCTGGGCACGCTCGCGCTGTGCGTGGTGATCGGCCTGGTCACGGGCTGGTTCTGGTATCTCCTCTTCATCGGGGTCATGCTGGCCCTGACCGTCGGGCTGGTGGTGTTCGGCCAGCTCGCCCAGCGGGCCCAGTACTCCATGTTGCACGGGCAGGTCGGCGCCGCCGCCGCGATCCTGCAGGGCATGCGCGGCAACTGGGAGGTCACCCCCGCCGTCGCCGTCACCCGCGACCAGGACATCGTGCACCGCGTGGTCGGCTACCCGGGCATCATCCTGGTCTCCGAGGGGCCGGGCAGCCGCGTGCAGAAGATGCTGGTCGCCGAGAAGAAGCGCGTCCAGCGGGTCGCCCTGGACGTCCCCGTCTACGACATCCAGTCCGGTGACGGCGACGGGCAGGTCCCGCTGGCCAAGCTGCAGCGGCACCTGATGAAGCTGCCCCGCAACCTCAAGAAGCCCGCCCTGTACGAGATCAACAACCGGCTGAAGGCCCTCCCGCAGACGCTGCCGATGCCCAAGGGCCCGCTGCCGCGCGGCGCGAAGATGCCGCGCCCGAAGATGCGCTGATGAGCCTCGCCGGGGTGGGCCGTCACCGGGTGGACGCCGCGGCCACCTCCCGGGCCAACCGCGGCTGGTGGGACGGCGCCGCCGACGAGTACCAATCGGAGCACGGTGAGTTCCTGCGCGACTCCGGGTTCGTCTGGGGCCCCGAGGGGCTGGACGAGGCCGACGCCCGCCTGCTGGGCGACGTCGCGGGCAGGGACGTGCTGGAGATCGGCTGCGGTGCCGGGCAGTGCGGGCGCTGGCTGGCCGGGCAGGGCGCCAGGGTGGCCGCCTTCGACCTGTCCTTCCGGCAGCTCCAGCACTCCGGCCGGATCGACCTGGAGACCGGGGCCGCGCTGCCGGTGGTCCAGGCGGACGCGGAGGTGCTGCCCTTCGCCGATCGGACGTTCGACCTGGCCTGCTCGGCCTACGGCGCGCTGCCGTTCGTGGCCGACGCCGGGGCCGTCCTGTCCGAGATCCACCGGGTGCTGCGTCCCGGGGGCCTGCTGGTCTTCTCGGTGAGCCACCCGGTCCGCTGGGCCTTCCCCGACGACCCGGGCCCCGCCGGGCTGACCTCCGACCGCTCCTACTTCGACCGGTCCGCGTACGTGGAGATCGGCGAGGACGGGCGGCCGTCCTACGTCGAGCACCACCGCACGATGGCCGACTGGGTCGGGCTCATCACCTCCTCGGGGCTGGTGCTGCGGGGGCTGACCGAGCCCGAGTGGCCGCCGGGCCACGACCGCGAGTGGGGCGGCTGGAGCCCGCTGCGCGGCCGCCACCTGCCCGGCACCGCGATCTTCACCTGCGTGCGATAGGCCCGGAGCCCCGCCGGGCGACCCGGCGGGGCGGGACCGCTCACCCCGGGTGAGCGAACCGGTCAGGGCCGTTCGGAACCGCCGGCACCGGGTGCCCGAGCCGATGGACGCCGCTCACACCAGGCACACTGACCGGCGGCGGCCGCTGGTGGTCGTCACTCACCGGCGTTCACGACGAGCCCGCCGAGGGTCTCGAAGGTGGTGAAGTCCCCGCCGTGGACGAGGTTCTTGGTCACGGCGACCGCGATCCCGGTGGCCGTGTCGGCGTACGCGGCCGATCCCCCGCTGCCCGCCATGCCGAACAGGGTGGGGCTGTCGAGGAGCCCGGTGGCGCCGAGGGCGTACCCGAGAGACCTGGTGGCCGGGGAGGCGGTGACCTCGTCCGTCCCGCTGAACTCCACCGCGGTGATCTCGCGGAGCCGTTCGGGGGAGACGAGCCGGACGCCGTCCACCTCGCCCAGCAGGGCGGCGTACATGCGGGCCACGGCGCGGGCGGACATGGTGCCGCCCGCCGGGATGTCGGAGGTCAGCACGTCGGCGCGGTTGCCGAAGGCGGCGTCGGGCATCGCCGCCATCGGCGCCGCCGTGTAGCCGTCCACGACCCTGAAGAACGGGATGTCCGCGAACATCGTCTCCATCGACATCCCCTCGGGCATCTCGAAGGCGCTCGGCGCGTCCTCCAGGCGGGCCAGCCTGCCCAGCTCGGACCCGGGGACGCCGAAGAACAGCTCGTCCGCCACCCCCAGCGGCCCGGCGACCTCCTCCCGCAGTACCTGGGAGATCGGCGTGCCGGTGGCCCGGCGGACGATCTCTCCGACGATGTAGCCGAACGACTGGGGGTGGTAGCCGCTCCTGGTGCCCGGCTCCCACCAGGGCCTGGCTCCGGCGATCGCCGCGCACATCCCCTCCCAGTCGCACAGGTCCTCCGGCGTGGTGGCCACCGGCATGCCGGGCACGCCGGTCGAGTGGGTCAGGGCGTGCCGCACGGTCGCGCGTTCCTTGCCGTGGGCGCCGAACTCCGGCCACAGCTCGGCGATCGGCGTGTCGTAGCCGAAGACGCCCCGCTCCACGAGAACGTGCGCCACGGTCGAGGTGACGCCCTTGCCGGTCGAGGCGCTCCAGAAGGGCGTGTCCGGCGTGACGGGGCGCCCGGTGGCCGGATCGGCGACGCCCGCGACGACGTCGACCACCAGCTCGCCGTGCCGGTACGCGGCGACCTGCAGGCCCCTCTCGGCGCCGGACTCCACGAGCCTGTCGGCCGTCTCCTGGACCCGCTTCTGCGTGTCGTTCATGGTCTTTCCCCTCGTGATAAGGCGTGTGACCCGTACGACGGCGCGGCGCCGGAAAAGGAATCGGTCCGGATCCAGGAAATCGGCCCGGGGCCGCGGAACGGGAGTTCAGGGCGAGGAGGGCGGGGATGGCGGGGAGGGCCGCCGGGAGATCGCGAGCAGGACGGCGGGCTCCCGTCCCGGATTGCGCAGGGCGCGCACCGGCAGCCCGTCCAGCCACAGCACGTCGCCGCGCCGGAAGGCCCGGCGGTCGCCGTCGGAGCAGACCACCTCGATCCGCCCGCGCTCCAGCAGGACGATCGCCCCCCGCCACTCGGCTCCGTCGTGGAGGCGCGAGCCGCCGGGCTCGACGACGACCCTCCGCACGTCGAACGACGGCCCGGACCGCCCGGGCAGCGAGGACGCCGGATCCTCACCTGCGCCCGTCACAACCTCCGCCGGATCCTCCCCGGCGCCCGTCACAGCCTCCGCCGGATCCTCACCGGCGGCCGTCACAGCGTCCGGGGAAGATCGAAGGCCGGGAAGACATCGGCGCCGAAGGTGGTGATCTGGGTGATCAGCCCGTCCTCGACCCGCAGGACACCGAGCCACGAACCGTGGTACCCGGACTCGCCGGGACGCCTGAGGTACGCCGCCGCCGCGGGCTGCCGGTTGGCGCGGGTGGGCAGGACGCGCCAGTCGCCCCACGCCTCGGGGCCGACCATGGCCGGGCGCCACGCGTCGACGATCGCCGGCCCTCCCAGGATCCAGATCGGCGCCGGGGGCATCGACTGCCACGCGTCCGCGCGCAGTATCCCGGCCAGGACGGCGGGGTCGGCCTGCTCGACGGCGTCGATGTAGCGCTGCAGCACCGCGCGTTCCTCACCGGTCGGATCCGAGGACGGCGCCCACTCCAGCCGCCGCGCGGGCAGGTTCTCCCGCATCGTCGACCGTGCCCGCTGCAGGGTGCTCTTGATCGAGACGACGCTCACCTCCAGCAGCGCGGCGGCCTCCTGCGCCGGCCAGCCGAGCACGTCGCGCAGGATCAGCACCACCCGCTGCCGGGGAGGCAGGTGCTGGATGGCGGCCATGAACGCCAGCTCGATCGTCTCCTTGGCGACCACGGCGGCGTCCGGCTCGGCACCGGCGGGCGCGGCCGGCTCCAGGAGGCGGTCCGGGTAGGGACGCAGCCAGAAGACCTCGGCCGGCGACGGCGACGGCACTCCGGGGGTGGCCAGCACCGGCGCCTCGCGCGGGCGCGGGCCGCGCGGGTGGCGGTCGAGGAGGTCCAGGCACGCGTTGGTCGCGATCCGGTACAGCCAGGCCCTGAACGTCGAGCGCCCCTGGAAGCTCTCCCTCTTGCGCCAGGCGCGCAGGAACGTCTCCTGCACCATGTCCTCCGACTCCTCGAACGAGCCGAGCATCCGGTAGCAGTGCACCCGCAACTCCCGCCGGTACCTCTCCGCGAGCGCGCCGAACGCCGGCTCGTCACCCGCCAGCGCGGCGGCCAGAACCTCGCCGTCCTCGCCGTTTTCCACCGTTCCCCGGCCCGCCTCGTCCCTGGTCACGACCTCACACCTCCCGTACGGCGTCCCGCCCGGCGCGGCCGCCCCCGGTATGACGGCCGACGGCCGGAAAAGGAACCGGTGCGGACGCCGGTTCCCTCTCCGCCGGAACCGCGAGATCCGGCACGAGCCCGGAAACGGACGCCGAAGGGGACGAAGGCGGCGCGGACCCCGGGAATGCTGGAGCGGGCGACCCGGTGCGGGGTCGGCTCAGAGGCGTACGACCACGGTGTTCGCCGCGCGGTCGTGCAGGCCGCGCTGGTCGCGGTCCCAGACGAGGGCGGGTACGGCCAGGCAGAGCAGGAGGGTCCGTACCAGCACGGAGACGAGGCCGGGGGCGCCGCCGCCGAGCGCGGCGACCCGGACGCCGAACAGGCGCATCCCGAAGGTCATCCCCATGGTGCCCACCAGCAGGAGGTACTCGACGGCGAGGATGAGGACCGGCACCCAGGGCGCGTCGGCGGGGTCGATCCGCAGCAGCCCCTGGGTGATGGCCCAGGTGCAGATGAGCCAGTCGATCATGATGGCGCCGATCCTGCGGCCGAACCCGGCCACCGAGCCGCTGCCCTCCCTGGGCAGCCCGAGCCGCTCCCCCGGGTAGCCGAGATCGACCCCGGCGGACCTGACGCCGCCGAGCCAGGTCTGGGTCCAGCGTGGCTGCTTGCTGCTCATGCTCCAACGGTAGCCGTCCGGGCCGCCGCCCTCACATCCGCCCGCGCCCCCTACCCGCTACCGGCTACCGGTATCGCGTGAAAGCCGTGGATCATGTGTGTCGGCACCCCCCGCGATCCCCGGAGAACCCTCGTGTCCGACACCGACGACATCGACGAGCGCTTCAGAGCGCTCACGGCCCAGATCGACGAGCGGGAACGCAGGCGGATGAGCAAGGCCGCCGCGCAGGAGTGGGCGCGGCATCCCCGCCTCCGGCGGCGCAGGAGGCTGCGGAACGCGGCGATCGCGGTGGCGGTCCTGGTCGCGGCGGCCGGGGTGTTCGTCTCCTACCGGCCGGATGTCGTCGACCAGGTCCGTACCGCCGTCTCCGGACGGCTCTCGGACCTGACCGCCGGAGGTACCGGAGGCACAGCCGGGACGGACGCGCCTTCTGAGACGGCACGCGCGGAGTCGAGGAAGCCCTCCCCCTTCGACGGCTCTCCCGCCCAGGGGTACGCCGAAGGCGCCAAGGGGCTGGTCATGCCGCCGGCCAGGGCGGTGGGCGGGCTGAGCCGCAAGGAGGTGTCCGCCGCCTTGCGGCACGCGAGAGACCTCCTCGTGGCCTCGCACCTGGACGAGAAGGTGCTGACGGGCGGCAGGCCGGAGAAGCTGATCCGCCTGCTGGACCCGGAGCAGCGCACGCCGTTCGTCAAGGGGCTCAAAAGTCCGGGCAGAAAGGGGGCGTACCACAGCCGCCGATGGGTGACGAGCCTGGCGCCGAAAAGCGCCGAGTTCGTCACCCGGACCGTCAAGGTGGACGGCGAGACCCGGCTGTCGGCCTTCCGGGAGAACGGCCTCAGGGGCGTCCGGGTCAAGGTCAACCACCTGTTCGTGTACGCGATCCGGCGGCCCGGCCGCCCCGACACCGTGACGAGGCTCGTCGCCCACAGCGTCGGCGTCGTGCAGGCGTGGCGGGACGGTGACCGGCTGCGCTTCTGGGTGGGCGACTGGAACCGCGGGGGTGTGGCCCCCGCGCGGTGCGACATCGACGACGGCTTCGTCCACCCCCTCTATCCGGACTCGCGGGCCGACGTGGAGGCGACCGGTCCCGCCGTGGATCCCTACTCCCGCGCCGAGGCCGACATGCCTCCGGGAAGCTGCGGGACGCTGACGTCGGGGACGTGAAACTCCGGCAAAGGAAAGGCCCGCCATACCCGTCTATAGCGGGCTTGAGGACTACCGTGGAGGCGACTTTCGCTTAACACGGGTGAAACAAACGAGACACGGGGCGGTAACGGCACAGGCATACTTTCGGTCTGTTAGCCCGTCCCATGGGAGGTTCGCGTGTTCAACTCCGCCGACGACGTCCTGAAGTTCATCAAGGACGAAGGGGTGCAGTTCGTTGACGTCAGGTTCACCGACCTGCCGGGGACGACGCACCACTTCACGTTCCCCTCGGAGAACTTCGGAGCCGGCGTCTTCACCGACGGCCTCATGTTCGACGGCTCGTCGATCCGCGGGTTCCAGGCCATCCACGAGTCGGACATGCTGCTGCTGCCCGACCCGTCCACGGCCGTGCTCGACCCGTTCAGGCAGCACAAGACGCTCAACATCAACTTCTTCGTGCACGACCCGCTGACGGGCGAGGCCTACAGCCGCGACCCGCGCAACGTCGCCCGCAAGGCGGAGGAGTACCTCAAGGGCACCGGCATCGCCGACACGGTCTACTTCGGCCCCGAGGCCGAGTTCTACATCTTCGACGACGTGCGGTTCGAGACCAACGCCCATTCGAGCTACTACCACATCGACTCGATCGAGGGCGCCTGGAACAGCGGCAAGGCCCAGGACGGCGGCAACCTCGGTTACAAGCCGCGCTTCAAGGGCGGCTACTTCCCGGTCCCGCCGATGGACCACTTCACCGACCTGCGCTCGGAGATGGTCCGCAAGCTCATCGACGCCGGGATCGACGTCGAGATGCAGCACCACGAGGTGGGCACCGCCGGACAGGCCGAGATCGACTTCCGGTTCAACACGCTGCTCAAGTCCGCCGACACCCTGATGCTGTACAAGTACATCGTCAAGAGCACGGCCCTGGAGCACGGCCACACGGTCACCTTCATGCCCAAGCCGATCTTCGGTGACAACGGCTCCGGCATGCACTGCCACCAGTCGCTCTGGAAGGACGGCGAGCCGCTCTTCTACGACGAGGTCGGCTACGCGGGCCTGTCCGACACCGCCCGCTACTACATCGGCGGCCTGCTCAAGCACGCCCCGTCGCTGCTGGCGTTCACCAACCCGACGGTCAACTCCTACCACCGCCTGGTGCCCGGCTACGAGGCCCCGGTCAACCTGGTCTACTCCCAGCGCAACCGCTCGGCGTGCATCCGCATCCCGATCACGGGCTCCAACCCGAAGGCCAAGCGCATCGAGTTCCGGGTCCCCGACCCCTCCTGCAACCCCTACTTCGCCTTCGCCGCCCAGCTCATGGCGGGCATCGACGGCATCCGCAACAAGATCGAGCCGGTCGAGCCGGTCGACAAGGACCTGTACGAGCTTCCCCCGGAGGAGGCCCGCAACATCCCGCAGGTCCCGGGCTCGCTGTCGGACGTGCTCGCGGCCCTGGAGGCCGACCACGAGTACCTGCTGGAGGGCGGCGTGTTCACGCCGGACCTGATCGAGACCTGGATCGCCTACAAGCGCGAGAACGAGATCGACCCGATCCGCCTGCGCCCGCACCCCCACGAGTTCGAGCTCTACTACGACGTCTGAGCCTCCCTGTCCGCGCGACCCCCGGTGACCGGGTCACCGGGAAGCGCATGGGCGGCACCCGAAAGGCCGTCGGCCGTCCCTCCCGGCGAGGGCGCGCTCGGCGGCCTTTCGCGTTCGCGGGAAGCGGTCACCCGTTCACGACCGGGATGGACGCCTTCGGAGGGGTGCGGTGGCAACCTTTCACGTGGCGAAAAAGCCGTTTGTCATGTTCACCCGCCGGGTTACGCTGCTGACCACGCTCTCGTTGATCTTCATCGGAGAGGTGCGGCGCATTCCGGAAGGCGTGGTTCATGACCTTGTTCGTGCATCTCACGGACGCCAAGCGGGTCCGTTCGGTGCGGAGATCCGGTATCCAGGCGCGGAGCCGGGATCGCGACGGCCGGTCAGGGGTGTTCTGCCTGCCGGTCCTCCCCTCCTACCAGCTCACCCACCAGTGGACCCGCGAGCTGAGGCGTGGTGGCGCGCGCACCGTGATGGTGGCCGTCGACTTCCGGGTGCCCGATGACGAGCCGGTCCTCGTGGGCTACTTCTCGCATGATCACGAGATGCTTCCCAGCGCCGAGGCCGCGGCGCTGATCGCCGGATGCGAGGACGCCCGGGGCTACGAGGTCCTCATCCCCCGGAAGATCACGGCCAAGGAGATCCACCGCGTTCGCGGCGTGAACCAGGTGACCGGCTGGAGATACATGCCCGACGCCCACGGCAGGTTCCCCTGCCCGTGTTCCGGATGCGTCCCGCGCGGCCAGTACGGCGGGGCGAGGATCCGCCGGTCGGCCGAGAGCCGCGGTTACTAGGCGTGCCCCTCGGGGGAGTCGCCTGCCGAGCCCGACGACGGCCTCGTCCGGCGGCGTGACGGGGCCGTGCGTTCCACGGCGATCACGATCAAGAACGGCGCCTCCAGGTTAGATCACCGCCGGACGGGACAGAGGAATGAGGCCGGACGCCGACGCGTCCGGCCGAGGAACGGCACCTGGAGGTTGTGCATGCTTGCTCAGACCACGCGGAAGGCGGCGCTGGCCGCCGCGACGATGGCGGTGCTCGTCGGTCTGGTCGGCGGCTGCGGGGGCGGCGGGGACGACGACGGGGACGACGGCCCCGACGTCGTCAACACGACGAACGTGGACGAGGACGGCGGCACGGACGACGACGGGGACGACGACAACTGACGCCCTGCCACGAGGCACGGGCGGGCGGCGCCCTCCCGTCGCGCCCCGCCCGTACCCCGCACCACCGCGACCCGCGTGCCCCGCACGCGGGTCGCCGCATGTCACGGGCGCGGGTCGCCGCATGTCACGGGCGCGGATCGCCTCCCGCCGTTGGGCCAGCACAACTTAGGTCAAATCCACCCACGACGCGCATCACCGGCTTGTTGGGCAGACTGGTCATGACTCACAGGGACCGACCAGGCGAGGTGACGTGGCAGAGGCACTCCGGGGCGAAGAGGCGGATCTCACGCCTTCCCGAGCCGGGGAGCGGTACCCCGAACCTCCCGAACGCCCCCGGTTACCCGAACATCGCCCCGGGCTCTCCGGGCTCTCCGGGCTCTTCGGGGATGCGAGTGCCCCCGGACGTCCCGACCCTCACCGGCGCCGCAAGCAGGCCGCGGCGATCGTGCTCCTGGGAACGTTCCTGCTCCTGAGCGCCTCCGCCTGGATACCGACCCGGCCCGTCACCCCCAACCGGATCACCGCCATCGCGTACGCGATCGAGGCCGGGGAGCACCAGCCCGGCTGGTGGGGCGGGGAGATCCCCTACTCCTGGGGCGGCGGCCACGACAAGGACCCGGGCCCCTCCCTCGGTACCTGCCAGGGCTACCAAGGATCGATCAAACCTTGTCCCGCCACCAAGACCCTCGGGCTCGACTGCTCCGGTCTCGCCCGCTGGGTCTACCACCTCGCCTACGGGCGCGACGTGCTCGGCCCCGGCAACACCGACGACCACGTCAGGCGGCTCAAGAGGGTCCCGGCCGCCGCGGCGAGGCCGGGGGATCTCGTGTTCTACGGCAAGGTCGGCAAGCGTAAAGTCAGGACCCACCACGTCGGCATCTACGTCGGCCAGGGCAAGATGATCAATGCACGGAGGACCGGGACCGAGGTGCGGATCGATCGTGTCGCGGCCGTCGACGACCTCGCCGGCTACTTCCGCTACACGAGGACCCTCTGAGGTCCCGCGAAAACGGCACAGCGGGAACTCCCGCCGTTCACTAGGAGAGATATGCGCCTGGGCGTCATGTTCGACCGTGACCTTCCCCCCGAGTCACTCGTCCC
The DNA here is from genome assembly GCF_059358815.1 of Streptosporangium nanhuense. NCBI lineage: Bacteria > Bacillati > Actinomycetota > Actinomycetes > Streptosporangiales > Streptosporangiaceae > Streptosporangium > Streptosporangium nanhuense. The sequence continues at coordinate 139,750 of NZ_JCADBG010000002.1, read as the reverse complement.
CTTCTGCCGCCACCTGGACGCGGCCGAGGTGGACGACGTCTGGGTGGTGGAGGATCTCGGCTGGACCGGGGCCATCTCGTCGGCGGCCACCGCGCTCGCCGTCACCGAACGCCTCCGGGTGGGCATCGGGATCACCCCGGCGCCGCTGCGCAACCCCGCCCTGCTCGCCATGGAGCTGGGCAACCTGGCCAGGCTGCACCCGGGCAGGCTCGCGGCCGGGATCGGGCACGGCGTCCAGGACTGGATGCGTCAGGTGGGCGCCCTCGCCCCCTCCCCGCTGGCGCTGCTGGAGGAGACGATCACGGCGGTACGGGAGCTGCTGCGCGGCGAGACGGTCACCCTCCAGGGCAGGGCCGTGCGGCTCGACGGGGTGAGCCTGGTGCATCCCCCCGCCGTCGTGCCGCCGGTGCTGGCCGGGGTGGTGCGGCCCCGCTCGCTGGAGCTGTCGGGACGGGTGGCCCAGGGCACGATCCTGCCCGAGGGGGTCGGCCCCCGGCAGATCGAGGACGCGCTGAAGCTGACCGGCGAGGGCGATCACGAGATGGTGGTCTTCGTGAACCTCTACCTCGGCGACGACCCCACGGTGGTCACCGCCCTGGCCGAGGGCACCGCCGGGTTCCTGAAGGTCGCCCCGGAGGAGGTCGTGATGGCGGTGGGCTCCCCCGGGGAGGCCGCCGACCAGGTCAGGTCGCTGTGGGAGGCGGGTGCCCGCACGGTCGTGGTCCGCGCGCACGGACCGAACCCGCTCCCCCAGGTCGACCTGCTCCTGGCAGAACTCCGCTAGGGGCCGGGGCTATGAGCTGGAGCGGTCGCCCCGGACGCCGGTGATGCGGCGCAGGACGTCCCACCAGAACGAGGCCCCGAACAGCAGCGCGACCATGGTGAGCAGGTAGCCGGGCCAGTGCCCGGGAGTGATGAGCCGGTCCCACCAGGCTCCGCCGTTCCAGTGGAAGGACGGATCGGCGGAGCCGTCGGGCGGGATCGTGATGCTCACGATCGCGTGATCGAAGATCTTGACCAGTGCCGGGGAGCTGAGGGACTCGGTCACGCACTGGTACGGCTCGGCGAGACCGGCCTCGCCACCGGCGCACTTGTCCCTCAGCGCGGCGTAGCCGTCCCCGCCGCCGCCCGCGATGGCGCTCACCCCGGCGCGGTAGGCGTTGTCGCGCAGCAGGGTCTTGCCGTACTCCAGCGCGTCCATGCTGAACGCCAGGGTCAGCACCACGCCCAGCGCGAACACCACCCACTTGACGTAGCGGGCGTAGAGGGTGGACAGGCGCTGCATCTCCCCGTTGAACCAGTCCTCGACGCCCTTGCGGAACCTCGGCAGGTCCCGCTGGGCGCCCTCCCAGACGCCCTTGAGGTGGCCGGCGAGCGGGCTGTTGATGGCTTCCAGCTTGGCGAGCAGGCCGTCGATCCCGCCCTCCTCGGCCGCGACCAGCTCCATCACGGCGCCGGAGAACCGCTCGGGCGGGATGTTGGCGATGCTGGTACGGGCGCCCTTGGGGTGGTCGATCTCCTGGAGCCGCTCGTACAGCCGCGCGGTCATGTCCACCTGCGGCACAGAGGCAGGCACGGAGGCAGGCCCGGAGGCAGGCACGGAGACAGGCCCGGCGTCCGCGGAAGAGCCGGAAGAGCCGGAAGAGCCGGAAGAGCCGGAAGAGCCGGGAGAGCCGGAAGAGCCGGAAGAGCCGGGAGAGCCGGAGGAATCAGCAGAACCCGGGGAACCGCCGGCCCCCGCCCCCTCCGCGGCCTCTCCGGCGGTGCTCTGCGGGGCGATCCCCTCGGCGATCTCCTCCGAGAGCCGCTCCCTGGCCTCCTCGGAGGCCTGGACCGCGGCGGCGTCGACCCGCATCGGCTCGACCACCGAGGGCGCGGGTTCGGGACTGTGCGCCGGGCGCGGATCGTCCTTGGAGAAGGGCAGCTTCGCGAATACGTCGGCTATCTTCGACGGGATCCACGACCTGCCGTCCTCGGAGCCGTCCAGGGTGTCCCTGAGGTAGGCCCACAGGAACTTGCTGCGGATCCCGAGCAGCCGGACGAAGGCCTCGTTGATCCCGCTCACCAGGAGAGACAGGAGCAGGAAGGCCAGGATCAGCCCGATGGCCAGGTCGATGTAAACGGAAATCAAATGGATCACCCGGGACCGTTGATACACGTACGCCCCCGGCGACGCAACGGATCACCCGAAACAGGTCGGTTTTCGTGACCGGGAGGACACGCGGGCGAACGCGTGTCCCCTCCGGCTCCCCTCCGGCTCCCTTCGGCGCGGACCGGCCCTCACGACCCGCGCCGTACGTACCGCCCCTGAAAAACCAGGACGATCCTGGCGAAACGTGCGTACCTCTAAAAAGGCGGCTCAGCCCTCGTAGAAGACGCGTTCCACGACCCGGCGGGCGCGACGGGTGGCGCGGCGGTAGTCGTCCACGAAGTCCTCCGTACCGTCGGGCGGGTAGCCGAGGGCGCGGGCGATGAGCATGCGCTCGCGGGCGTCCACCGGGATCGAGTCGGAGGCGCGTCCTCTCACCGCGACGATGGCGTCGCGGATGCGCGAGGCGAACCGCCACGCCTCGGCGAGCACGGCCTCGTCCGCCTCCGACAGCAGGCCCTCCGTGACCGCCGCGCCCAGCGCCTCCAGGGTGCGGGTGGTCCGCAGCGACGGCCGCTCCCCCGCGTGGCGGAGCTGGATGAGCTGGGCCACCCACTCCACGTCGGACAGCCCGCCGGGGCCGAGCTTGGTGTGCAGCGCCGGGTCGGTGCCGCGTGGAAGGCGTTCGGCCTCCATCCGGGCCTTGAGCCTGCGGATCTCCAGCACGGCCGCGTCGGAGATGCCCCCCTCGGGGTAGCGCAGCGGGTCGGCCAGGTGCAGCAGCCCGACGCCGAGCTCGGCGTCCCCGGCGGAGAAGCGGGCGCGCAGCAGCGCCTGTGACTCCCACGGCGACGACCACCGCTCGTAGTAGGCGGCGTAGGAGGCCAGGGTGCGGACCAGCGGCCCCGCCTTGCCCTCGGGGCGCAGGCCGGGGTCGATGAGCAGCGGCGGGTCGGGGGCGGGCAGGGCGAGCAGCCGTCGCAGCTCGTTGGCCACCTCGAACGCCGTCTCGGTGGCCTGGCGCTCCGGCACTCCCTCCAGCGGCGAGTGCACGAACATCACGTCGGCGTCGCTGCCGTACGAGGACTCGATCCCGCCCAGGCGGCCCATCGCGATCACCGCGAACCTCGTGCCCAGCGGGGTGCGGCGCTCCATCTCGACCTTGTCGATGGCGGCGTCGAGCGCGGCCTGGATCGTCACGTCGTTGAGGTTGGACAGCGTCTGGCCGACCTCCTCGATGCCGATGATCCCGGAGAGGTCGGCGACGGCCGTGCGGACCAGCTCCCTGCGGCGCAGCGCCCGGACCGCGGCCACCGCGCCCTCGGCGTCCCCGGGGTGGCGGGCGACCACGGTCCGCGCCTCGGACAGCACCGTCTCGACGGGCCTGGGGGCCAGCTCCGCGTCCGAGCCGAGCATCGCGACCGCCTCGGGGGCGTTCATCAGCAGGCCCGTCACGTAGCGGCTGGTACCGAGCATCCTGGCCAGGCGCGACGCCACGGCGGTCTCGTCGCGGAGCAGCCGCAGGTACCAGGGGGTGGAGCCGAGCTTGTCGGAGACCTGGCGGAAGCCCAGCAGGCCGGCGTCGGGGTCGGGGGCGTCGGCGAACCAGCCGAGCATCACCGGCAGCAGGGTCCGCTGGATCGCGGCACGGCGGGAGACTCCGCTGGTCAGCGCGCTGATGTGGCGCAGCGCCCCACCGGGGTCGGCGTAGCCGAGCGCCTCCAGGCGGGCCTTGGCCGCGGCCGTGGAGAGCCGGTCCTCCGACTCGGGCAGCCGGGCCACGGCCTGCAGCAGCGGCCGGTAGAACAGCTTCTCGTGCAGGCGCCTGGCCTCCATGGCGTGCCGCCGCCACCGGGTGGTGAACTCCCCCACCGGGTCGGCGGTCATGCCCAGGCTCCGGCCGAGACGGCGCAGGTCGGCGTTGCCCTCGGGCACCACGTGCGTGCGGCGCAGCCGGTGCAGCTGGATCAGGTGCTCGACCTGGCGCAGGAAGGTGTACGCCTCGGCGAGGGCCTTGGCGTCGTCCCTGCCCACGTAGCCCCCTCGGGAGAGGGCACCGAGCGCGGGGAGCGTGGCACGCCGTCGCAGCAGCGGGTCGAGGCGGCCGTGGACGAGCTGGAGCAGCTGCACCGCGAACTCGATGTCACGCAGTCCGCCGGGCCCGAGCTTCAGCTGGCGGTCGGCCTCGCCGCTGCGGACGTGGGCCTCCACCCGGCGGCGCATGGCCTGGACGTCCTCGACGAACTTGTCGCGGGTGGCGGCCTGCCAGACCATCTCGTTCATCGCGGCGACGTACTGCTGGCCGAGCTCGGCGTCGCCCGCGACCGGCCTGGCCTTCAGCAGGGCCTGGAACTCCCAGGTCTTGGCCCAGCGCCGGTAGTAGGCGAGGTGGCTGGCGAGGGTGCGGACCAGCGGCCCGGCCTTGCCCTCGGGACGCAGCGCCGCGTCGACCTCCCACAGCGCGCCCTCGGGGGTGCTGGTCGAGCAGGCGCGCATCATGCCCTGGGCCAGCCGGGTGGCGAGCTTGATGGCCGCGTGCTCGTCGGGCGAGCCGTCGGGCCCCTCGCGCGGCTCGGCCACGAAGATCACGTCGACGTCGCTGATGTAGTTGAGCTCGCGTGCCCCGCACTTGCCCATGCCGATGACGGCCAGCCGCACGGCCCCCGCCTCCGGGTGCTCGGACCTCGCGACGGCGAGCCCCGCCTCCAGCGCGGCCCCGGCCAGGTCGGACAGCTCGGCGGTCACCCCGGACAGCGAGACGGTCCCGGTGACGTCGCGCGCGGCGAGGTGGAGCAGGCGGCCCCGGTAGGCGGCGCGCAGCGCCGACAGGGTGGCGGTGGAGGCGTCGGCGGCCCTGGGCTCGGAGTCGTCGGGGTCGGCGCCGACCGCGAGCAGCAGCTCCGCGCGGAGCTCCTCCTCGCTCGGGCGGTCGGTGACCGGTGTCCCGCCGAGCAGGCGCCAGTGGTCCGGGTGCCTGACGACGTGGTCGCCCAGCGCGGCGCTGACGCCGAAGACGCCGATCAGCCGCCCGCGCAGGCCGGGGTCGGCCCGGAGCGCTCCAAGAACGCTGGGGTCCTGTTCGGCCAGCCGGTTCAGCGAGGTGAGCGCCAGGTCGGGGTCGGCCGCGGCGACCAGCGAGGCCAGCAGGTCGATGTCGCCGACGGCCTCGGGCCCCAGTTCGTCGAGCAGCCGCTCGGCCCTGGCGCCGTCGGCGAAGCCGAGCCTCGCTAGGCGCCCGGCGGTCGTCTGCATCCGAGGCACGGTTTCCACCGACCCTCCATGGTCTTCGATCACAAGCACGGGTGCCCTTCCTCAATCCCTACCCCGAGCGATCAAAGGTGCACGCCCCCCGCGGTCGCGTGGGCCTCGGTTTCCCCGGCGGGTGGGTGGGATCGGTGCGGACCCGCCTCCGGATCCCCACCCTTGCCCACGTCTCACGGTTTCGGAGCGTCGCCGCACAGGTTAATCCCGAAACCGTGCGGCGTCGTTAGCGGATTCGGAACGTAATCGCGCGGTCACGCGGTTTGGACGGCCATGACGACTCCGGCGAAACGCTCGGCGAGAGGCTTCCAGGCCGCGACCAGGCCGTTCTCGTTCTCCTTCACCCGCGCGTTGAGCTCCTCGACGGAGTGGCCCAGGCCGGTCAGGGTGTCGGCCGAGCCCGCCGTCCAGCCGACGAAGATCTCCGGGGTGGCCTCGGGATGGAACTGCACCGCCCAGGCGTTCTCCCCCAGCCGGTAGGCCTGGTTGGGGTACGGGCTGCCGGTGGCCAGCGGCACCGCGCCCGGGGGGAGTTCCGTGATCGCGTCGCGGTGGTACTGCACGGCGGGGGAAGGGCCGAGGCCGGCGAACAGCGGATCGGCCCCGGCCGCGGGCAGCGGGACGACCTCGGTCACGCCGACCTCCAGCCCGTGCTCCCCGCGTCCGACGGCACCGCCGCAGGCGAGCGCCATGAGCTGCGCCCCCAGGCAGATCCCCAGGGTCGGCACGCCCTCCTCGACACAGACGCGGATCAGGTCGCGGGTGGCGGGCAGCCAGGGACACCGCTCGTCCTCCCAGGCCGCCGCCTCGCCGCCGAGGACGACCAGCCCTCCGGCGGCCCGCTCGGGCACGGCCTCGCCCAGGTAGGGCCGGACGACCTCGCAGGCGGCACCGGCCCCGGACAGCCATCCGGTGAGGAATCCGAGTCCCGCGTCGGCCTCGTGCTCGATGACGGTAATCCTCATAAGGCAATTATGGTCCGATATAGGCACAAGGCGGTCACCACCCGATGCGAAGATCCCAGCCCCGCCCGGACCGAAGGCGGAGCTCCCCGTTCGCTCCCCTTTCAAGGAGAACCGATGAACCCCGTCCTGAGTGATGTCGAGGTCCCCGGCGGCGCGCTGCGCGTCGCCAGGTTCGGTACCGGGCCTCGCGTGATCGTGGCGGTGCACGGCATCACCGCCTCGCTCATGGCCTGGGCCGGCGTCGCCCGCAGGCTTCCCGCCGAGTGGTCACTGGTCGCGATGGACCTGCGGGGCCGCGGCCACAGCGCCGGGCTCCCCGGCCCGTACGGCCTGGAAAGGCACGCCGAGGACGTGAACCTCGTGGCCCGGTCCGTGGGCGCCGGGTCGGGTGACGGGTCCGGCGTCGTGCTCACCGGCCACTCGATGGGCGCCTACGTCGCGGCCCTCGCCGCCGCGGGACGCGACTACGCCAGGGTGGTGCTGGTCGACGGCGGGCTCCCGATGCCGCTGCCCCCCGGCGCCGACCCCGACGTGGTCCTGGAGGCCACGCTCGGCCCGGCCCTCGCCCGGCTGGACCAGACCTTCCCGAGCGTCGGCGCGTACCTGGACTTCTTCAGGGCCCACCCCGCCTTCGCCGAGGCGTGGACCGCGGAGGCGGAGGAGTACGTCCGCTACGACGCGTGGGGGCCGGAGGGGGCGGTGCGCTCGCGGGCGCGGCGCGAGCCGGTCCGCGAGGACGGCCGGTGGCTGCTCACCGAGGGCGAGGCGGTCGGTGCCGCACTGCACGCGATCACCTCGCCGCTGTCGCTGCTGCGCGCCCCGCGGGGACTGCTGAACCAGCCGGTCGGCTTCCTGCCCGACGAGCTGGCCGCCGCGTGGGTCAGGCGGCTGCCCGCGCTGGAGGACGAGGTGATCGACGACTGCAACCACTACACGATCCTCTTCGACGACCGCTGCGCCTCGCTGGTCGCCGGGCACCTCTCCCGCTGAGCCTGCGGCGGCGCCCCGGATGCCGGGGCGCCGCCGCGCAGGTCGTACGAAGGGGGAAACTCGGTGCCGGGCGGCGTGCCGGTCACGGCGTGGGCGAGAAGCCACTGGACGACGGGCCGGCTGAAGCGGGAACGGGTCAGCTGGACTGTGCCGGGGTGATCCAGGTGGCCTTGGCAGCGGCGACCAGGGTGCCGTCGATCTCGTAGACGGCGCTCTCGCCGAAGAGCTTGCGGCCCTCGCGGCCGGTGGCGCGGGCGACGACGGAGTAGGTGCCGCCGGGGTAGATCCGGCGGTGGACCCGCACGGTCAGGCGGCCGAGCAGGGCGAACTCGCCCGGCCCGAAGTGCGCCCAGCCGGTGGGGCAGTCGAGGGCGGCCCAGAGGACCGCGTCGGGGACGGTGCCGTCCGCGTCGGTGATGGTCATCGGGACCCGCCAGCCGGCGGCGACCAGGTCGGTGCCGGGCACCGGGCCGGGGAAGATCCGCAGGCCGTCGCCGGGGTCGCGCAGGCCGCACGCGAAGCAGCCGGGGAAGGCGTGCCCGGTGAGACCGGCGAAGCCGCCCTCGGCCTTCGCGGCCTCGTTGAAGGGCACGAAGTCCGGGGCGTCGAGCTCCTCGGCGACCGTGATGGCCTCGACGAGGAGCTTCTCACCGTGGGTGAGGGTCGCGGTGTTGGCGAGCTGGCGCAGGGACAGCTCGGTGTCCAGCGGCGTGGGGGCGTGCAGCGTGACCTCGACGGCCGAGTCGTGCCGGGTGCCGTACAACGCCTCCGAGACCGTACCCGCGATCCAGCCGCCGTTCGCGGAGCCCTCGGGGCCACGGAAACGCGCCGGAACGGTCAGCACGGTCTGCAGCTCGGACGTCGTCGTCATGCCGCACCTCCTGTCGCCTTTATGGCGATCAATCCTCAGAAATCACGTTAATCGGACCGACCGATTTTACCGGACTGCTTGTACATACAGCCAACTCGGGATCGATGACGACCTCATTAGCTGCGGGTAACGCCGGTATGACGTTCGGCGGGCGGTCCCGGATCACCGCACCGGGACGGCTCCTCGCCACGAGGCCCCGGCTCGCCGGGCCCGGCCACGTCGCCCGGCCCTGGGGCGTGCCTCACAGGCGGCGCGGCGGGCACCCCGGATGCCCGCCGTGCCCGTACCCGCGTGGCCGCCTGCACGTTCGGCCCGCTCGCCCCCGCTCGCCCCTGCCCGCTCCTGCCCGCCATCGGCCGCCGGAGAAGGCGGCCGCTAGAGGACCGGCAGGTAGCGGCCCAGCTCGAACTCGGTGACCTGCCTGCGGTAGTCGTTCCACTCGGCGCGCTTGTTGCGCAGGAAGTAGTCGAAGACGTGCTCGCCGAGGGTCTCGGCGACGAGCTCGCTGCGCTCCATGACCGCGATGGCCTCGTCCAGCGACTGGGGCAGCGGCTGGATGCCCAGCGCCCTGCGCTCGGCCGAGGTCAGCGCCCACACGTCGTCCTCGGCGCCGGGGGGCATCTCGTACCCCTCCTCGATGCCCTTCAGGCCGGCCGCGAGGATCACGGCGAAGGCGAGGTAGGGGTTGCAGGAGGAGTCGAGCGAGCGGAACTCGATGCGGGTCGAGCCGCCCTTGTGCGGCTTGTACATCGGCACCCGGACCAGGGCGGAGCGGTTGTTGTGACCCCAGGAGATGTAGCTCGGGGCCTCGCCGCCCGCTCCGGCGATCGCCTCGGCGCCGCCCCACAGCCGCTTGTAGGAGTTGACCCACTGGTTGCAGACCGCGGTGATCTCGGCGGCGTGCGTGAGCAGGCCGCCGATGAAGGAGCGGCCGATCTTGGAGAGCTGGTAGTCGGCGCCGGGCTCGTAGAAGGCGTTGCGGTCGCCCTCGAAGAGCGACATGTGGGTGTGCATGCCGGAACCGGGGTGCTCGGTGAAGGGCTTGGGCATGAAGCTCGCCCAGATGCCCTGCTCCAGCGCGACCTCCTTCATGACCAGCCGGAAGGTCATGATGTTGTCGGCGGTGGTGAGCGCGTCGGCGTAGCGCAGGTCGATCTCCTGCTGGCCGGGGCCGCCCTCGTGGTGGCTGTACTCGACGGAGATGCCCATCGACTCCAGCATCATGATCGCGTTACGCCGGAAGTCGTGCCCCGAGCTGTGCGGCGTGTGGTCGAAGTAGCCGCCGCCGTCGATCGGCTCGGGCCGCTCGTTGCCCTCCGGCCGGTTCTTCAGCAGGAAGAACTCGATCTCCGGGTGGGTGTAGAAGCTGAAGCCCATGTCGGAGGCCTTCGCCAGGGTGCGCTTGAGCACCCAGCGCGGGTCGGCGTGCGAGGGCGAGCCGTCCGGCATGAGGATGTCGCAGAACATGCGGGCCGCGCCCGGCGTCTCGCTGCGCCAGGGAAGGATCTGGAAGGTCGAGGGGTCGGGCTTGGCGAGCATGTCCGACTCGTAGACCCGGGCGAAACCCTCGATGGCCGAGCCGTCGAAGCCGATGCCCTCGGCGAAGGCACCTTCGAGTTCGGCCGGGGCGATGGCCACCGACTTGAGGAACCCGAGCACATCGGTGAACCACAGCCGGATGAAGCGGATGTCGCGCTCCTCAAGGGTGCGGAGAACGAACTCCTGCTGGCGGTCCAAGGCTTCTCCTTCATTGCCGACGTGCCGCAACACGCCTAGTGGTCTCTCAGTTTGCCCTCTCAGTGTTTCGCACACGTTACGAGGAAGAACGGTGAGATGCGGCATCCGGACCGTCGCGCCTCCGCGTGCCCGCCCCCCTCTCCTCTTACAGTGTGCGACCGGAGTCGCTGGAAGTACTGATCCGGGGGAAACGATGACGCGTACCGAAGTTCACGGACCACCGCACGCGGTCTCGCCGCCGGCCGGGCCCGCCGGACCACCGGCCAGGCTCGCCGAACGCCTCGCGGCGCTGGCGATGCCCTGCCCCGTCCATCCGTCGATACACCTGGTCGAGGCCGCGGCGGCCGACTGGGCGCGCGCGGCCGGCCTGGACCCCGACCCCGCCGCCTCCCGGCTGGCCGGGTGGGCGTTCGCCCGCTGCGGAACCGGCGCGGTCACGCCGCTGGCCCGCTGGCTGACCTGGATGTCGCGCCTGCGCCAGGCCCCGGAGGCCCTCACCCCGGTCCTCGCCGTGGCCGCGGGCGGCGAGCCGGGCCCGGCGCCGCTGGAGCGTGCCTTCTCCGGCCTCTGGGCGGCGTGCGCGCCGGGGATGAGCGGCGCGTGGCGCGAGCGGTTCACGGCCGGGCTGTCCGCCCAGCGCGAGGCTCTCCTTCCCCACGGGACGCCCGCGCCTCACGGGGTACCCGCGCCGCACGGGATGCCTGCGCCTTACGGAATGCCCGCGCCTCACGGAACGCCCGCGCCTCACGGGACAGCCTCGCCTCACAGGACGTCCACGCCCCTTCCCCGCGAGGCGCCCCCGGACCGCGGAACACCTCCGGACCGCGGAACGCCCTCGCCCGCCGATCACGCGGAGCCGTGCAGGGACGCCTTCGGCCGTTACCTGTTCGACCTGGTGGAGCCCTGTCTGGGGGTGGAGGTGCCGGTCCCGGTGCGGCGGAGCCCGCAGTGGCGGGCGCTCGCCGAGGCGAGCGGTGACGTGGCCGCCTGGTGCGAGGAGGCGGTGGCCGGACGCGGCCATGCGGGCACCATTTTTTTGGAACGCTCCAATACGGACGCGGAAGCGTGGACCATCGACAGGGTCGCCACCCGCATGGAGGAGCTGTGGACGGCCGCCCGCGCGATCCCCGCGCTCACGGAGCGGCACGGCCTGGGCTTCGCCGCCTCCCGCGAGGTGACGCGGGTGGCATGCGCTTTCTTGACCATCCCCCGGGCTTACCTGGAGTTGCTCCTGGAAACACCCCGCTATCGTCACTTAGGGTAACGCTTCGATTTCACCAAGTAACGCTGGAGTAAACGATGAGCACCACACTCCTCCATCACAAGCTCGACCGTGCCTTCGGGCACATGGACGTCGACGGCAGCGGATCGATCGAGCGCGAGGACCTTCTCGGTCTCGGCGCCCGGATCCTCGTCGGCTTCGGCGAGTCGCCGACCTCCCAGGCCGGTCACAGGCTCGCCCAGGGCTTCGAGGGGATCTGGCGGACCCTGGCCGCGGAGATCGACACCGACGGCGACGGCGCCATCTCCTCCGAGGAGTTCCGCGCGGGCATGACCTCCGCGTTCATCGAGGGTGACCACTTCGACGCGGTGTTCGCGCCCGCCGCCGAGGCGGTGGCCGGATTGTGCGACACCGACGGCGACGGGGCCGTGGGGCCGGACGAGTTCTGGACCATGATGGCCGCGTTCGGCACCCCCCGCGAGGACGTGCGGGCCACCTTCGAGCGGCTCGACGGCGACGGCGACGGCGTCGTGTCCGTGGGCGAGCTGGTCGAGGCGACCCGGCAGTTCTACACGAGCGCCGATCCGGACGTGGCCGGCAACTGGCTGTTCGGTCCGCTGTAGTGGCTCCCACCCCAACGTTCGGCGATCCCCTCACCCGTTCCCGACCCCACCCACAACCCTTGCCACACTCAATGTCACTTTTCCTGTCCCCTTCGCCCGCCATGTCCGCCGCGACACCGGGAAACCCGGAGCCGTCACCGCCCTCGGGGGTGGCCGCGGCGCTGCTGCTGCCCCTCACCGAGCTCGTGCCGGTGATGTCGGCCCCCTGCCCGATGCACCCCTCGGTCGACCTGATCGGCGCCGAGCTGGCCGTCTGGGCCCGCGAGGTCGGGCTCGAACCCCCCACGGGCGCCGGATTCGAGCGGATGGCAGGCCGCGCCTTCTGCGGATTCGGCGTGGAGTCGGCGCTGCTGTTCGCCAAATGGCTGACCTGGCTGTTCCACTTCGACGACGAGTGGGACGAGAAGCCCGCCGGGCGCGCGACCGAGATCGTCGAAGCCACCTTCGCGCGGCTCGACCTCGTCGCGCGCGCGCCCGCCCACGCCTCCTCACCCGTCGAGCTGGCCTTCGGCGACCTCTGGAAGGCCACCACCGGGCGGATGAGCACCCGGTGGCGCCACCGGTTCCTGGCGGGGCTGGCGGCGCAGGGCCAGGCCTGCCGCGTCGAGGCGGAGAACCGCTGCGCGGGCCGCGTGCCCTCCCCCGCGGAGTACCCACGGCTGCGGCGGGGCACCGCGGGCCCCTACCTGTTCGACCTGGTGGAGCCCTGCCTGGGGGTCGAGGTGCCCGCCGGGCTGCGCGAGAGCACGACCTGGCGGACGCTCGTGGACGCCTGCAACGACGTCACCGCCTGGTGCAACGACGTCGCCTCGCACCACAAGGAACGGGCCAACGGTGACGTGCACAACTACGTGACGGTCGCCGCGACCGCCTTCGGGCTCTCCGACACCGCGGCCGTCGCCTGGGTGAACGACCGGATCGCCGCCCGCGCCGAGGACCTGCGGACCTCCGCACGGCGGCTGCCGGCGCTGTTCGACCGGTTCGGGTTCTCGACCGGCCAGGCCAGGGACGTCAGCAAGGTCGCGTGCGCCTTCCTCACCGCGCCGAGGGCCCAGCTGGAATGGCTCCTGGAGTCCAGCCGGTACGACGTACCGTGACCGGCCGCCCCCGCCCTCGCGGACGGCCCGGGTGGGGGCTCCGAGGCGCCGCGCGGAGATCCGACCGGCGTTGAGCGCTCGTTGATTAAATTGCGGTCTGCGCAGGTTAAGGTCCTTTTAAGCACAAAATGAAGGGCCTAAACCATCATGCGCGGGCTGTACCTGGGGATCCCGAGGATGACGCCCGCCCAGAGCCGGGTCGCGGCGGTGCTCGCCGCCGCCGCGTCCGTGGCGATGGAGTGCGTCAACATCTGGGTCACGGCGCAGCTCCCGCAGCCCTCCTACACGCCGCTGCCGTTCGCGCCCGAGGACGTGGCCGGCGCCGCGTTCCCCGTCCTCGGGGCGCTGCTGGTGTTCCAGCGGCCCCGGCTGGTCATCGGCTGGCTGCTCTGCCTGGGCGGGCTGTGCGCCGCGCTGAACAGCCTCACGGTGAACCTCGCGCTCCTGGACACGGCGCGGGGGTGGACGGTCCCCACGGAGGCGATCTGGATGGTCGCCGGGGTGAGCTGGAAGCTGACCATCCTCTTCCTCGTCGTGCTGCTGCCCCTGCTGTACCCGGACGGGAGACTGCCCTCCCCGCGCTGGCGGGTGCTGGTCTGGGCCTCCGTCGCGGTCCTGGCGGCCGACGTGTTCGTGATGGACCTGATGCCCCTCGCCGGGCGGCGGTACATGGACTCCTCCTCCCACCCCCTGCGGTTCTCGCTGGACATGCTCACCAACGCGATGATGATCCTGGCCTTCGCCTCGCTCGCCGCGCGGTTCCGGCGGGCCGGCCACGAGGAGCGCGGGCAGATCGTCTGGACGCTGGTGGCGATCGCCACCGTCATCGTCCCCTGGGTGATCGGCAACCCGGTGTGGTGGCTGGCGTCGTTCACGATCCCGCTGGTCCCGCTCGCGATCACCTTCTCGGTGCTGCGGCACCGGCTGTACGGGATCGACACGCTCATCACCAGGACGCTGGTCGGCGCGGGCCTGGTCGGCGTGATCGGCGGGGTGTACGTGGCGGTGGGCGCCGCCTCCAGCCTGTTCCTGTCGGACGTGGACCGGATCGGCGGCCTGGTCGCCGCGCTCTGCGCGGGAGCGTTCTTCCACCCGATGCGGCGGGTGCTGCAGCGCGGCGCCGACCACCTCCTGTACGGCGGCAGGGGCGACCCGGTGGCGCTCGCCGCCGAGCTCGGGCGCAGGCTCCAGCGCACCGACCCCGCGGGGGGACTGGCCGCGGCCCTGGACGTGCTGCGCGACGGCCTGGCGGTCACCGGTACGGGCGTGCGCTTCCCCGGCGGCTGGCCCGAGGAGACGACGGTGGGGACGTTGGACGAGGTCTCGCGCGACATCCGGCTGGTCTGGCACGGCGAGCCCGTCGGCCGCCTGCTCATCGGCCCGCCGGGGGCCCGGCGCCTGCCGTCCGCGCACAACGAGCGGGTCATCACCGCGCTCACGCCGTACGTGGCCGACGCCGCCCACGCGGTCCGGCTGGTCGGCGCGCTGCGGCGCTCCCGGGAGCGGATCGTCACCACCCGCGAGGAGGAGCGCCGCCGCCTGCGCCGCGACCTGCACGACGGTCTCGGCCAGTCGCTCAGCGGGATGGCGATGTCCATCAACGCGGCCAGGCTCTCCCTGCGCGTCTCCCCCGAGACGGCCGAGCGCATGCTCGGCGAGCTGCGCTCCGGCATGGACAGCGTCACCAGCGACATCAGGCACCTGGTGTACGGCCTGCGGCCGCCCGCGCTGGACGACCTCGGCCTGGCCGGGGCCGTGGCGGAGATGGCGGGCCCCGACGTCGTCGTGGAGGTCAGGGGCGAGCTGCCGGGACTGCCCGCGGCGACCGAGGTCGCCGCGTACCGGATCGTGCAGGAGGCGCTGACCAACGCGCGCAAGCACGCCGGGGCCGCGACGGTGCGGGTGTCGCTGGAGCGGGGCGAGGACGACCTGGGCATCCGGGTGCGCGACGATGGGAGCGGTGTTCCCCCCGGACGTCGCTCGGGGGTCGGGCTGGCGTCGATGCGCGAGCGGGCCGCCGAGCTGGGCGGGACATGCGTGATAACGACGCCCCCGGAGGGGGGCACCGTGGTCGAGGCGATACTCCCGGTGAACTTGAATGTGGAGATCTGACCACCGATGATTTCTTACGGCTCGCGAACGATGGTGAGTATTGCCCTATGACGTTGGTCCAGGTAGCCCTACCCTTGCGCCTGCAATGCTGACATTTCGTGCTCTTGGCCCGTTCCAGGCCGTTCATGGTGAGACATCCCTCGACCTCGGCGGCCAACGCCAGATGGCGGTGCTGGCCCGGCTCCTCGTGGCCGGTGGCCGCGCCGTCCCGGTGAGCATGCTCATCGACGAGCTGTGGCCCGGCGAGCCCCCCGCCCAGGCCCTGTCGACCATCCAGGGATACGTGTCGCGGCTGCGGCGCGCCCTGGAACCCGGCCGCGCGCCGCGGGAGGAGGCCGAGGTCCTGGTCTCCGCCCCGCCCGGGTACGCGCTGCGCGCCTCGCCCGTCCAGGTGGACGCCTGGAGCTTCGAGAACGCGGTCAAGACGAGCGGCGAGCCCGCCGAGGTGTGGGACCGCCTGGAGGCCGCGCTCGCGCTCTGGCGCGGCCCGGCCCTGGCCGAGTTCTCCGACCTGCCGTGGGCGGTGAGCGAGGCGGGCAGGCTGGAGGAGTTGCGGCTGATCGCGGTCGAGCGCCGCGCCGACGCGGGACTCCTGCTGGGACACTCCGGCGCCCTGGTCGCCGACCTGGAGGCGCACGCCTCCGCGCACCCGCTGCGCGAGGAGGCCTGGCGGCTGCTCGCGCTGGCCCTGTACCGCAACGGCAGGCAGGGCGACGCGCTCGGGGCGCTCCGGCGCGCCAGGGTGATGCTCCGCGACGAGCTCGGCCTCGACCTGGGCGCCACCCTGCAGCGCCTGGAGTCCGACATGCTGGCCCAGGCCGCGCACCTCGACCCGCCCGCGGGTCCGGTGCGGGCCGCCGAACCGGCGGCGCGCGTGACGCCCGCCGAGGAACGGGCGCTGCCGGGGCTGCGGGTCGTGGTGGTGGACGACCAGGCACTGGTCCGCACCGGCCTGCGCGTGGTGCTGGACAGCGAACCCGGCTTCGAGCTGGTCGGGGAGGCCGAGAACGGCGAGCAGGCGATCACGGTCGTCAGGGAGACCTCCCCCGACCTGGTGCTGATGGACATCCAGATGCCCAGGCTGGACGGGCTGACCGCCGCGCGCAGGATCCTGGCCGACGCGGCGCCGCCGAAGGTCGTCATGATGACCACGTTCGGCACGGACGACAACCTCTACGCGGCGCTGCGGGCCGGGGTGAGCGGGTTCGTCCTCAAGACGTCGGCGCCCGAGCAGCTCATCACCGCGATGCGGGCCGCGCAGGCCGGTGACGCGCTGATCGACCCGGCCGTCACCACCCGCCTGATCGCGGCGTTCGCCGGGCGCACCGACCCGTCGGCGCCGCCCGGCCTCGCCGGTCTCGGCGACGCGGAACTCGACCTGATGAAGCTCGTCGCCCGCGGTCTGACCAACCGGCAGATCGCGGCGACCCTGGCGGTCCCCGAGCGGTCGGTCTCGCAGTCGGTGGTCAGGCTGCTCGACCATCTCGGGTTGTTCGACCGAGCCCAGCTCGTCGTCACCGCGTACGAGTCCGGGCTGGTCAACCCCGGCGACGTGAGCAGATAGCCATGCCCCTGCGGCCACGCGAAGGCGGCCGGACGCTCGACGGCGCCGGCGGCGTGCCCAGGCGGGTCGTCGACGCGGTCACCGTCACCGAGGACGCCCCCGCCCGGCCCGCCGTCTCGCTCGTGCGCGGGCTGCTGCGCTCCCCGCTGCGGCTCGCCGCCGTCTCGATGGCGCTCCTGTCGGTGGGGCTCACCGTGGTCGGCCTCGCCCTGCGCGTCGACCTGCCGCCCGAGTGGCGGCCGGAGCAGCCGGCCACGCCCGACCTCGCGGCGGGGCTGACGTTCCCGGTGGTGGGCGCCTTCCTGCTGGCCCACCGCGCGCGCCCGGCCACGGCGTGGCTGATGTGCGTGGGCGGCCTGATGTGCGCGGTCAACGCGTTCTCCGAGGCGGTGATGTTCACCTTCGCCGCGGCGGGCGACATGGAGTCCGCCGGGTACCTGCGCCTGAGCATGGTCACGGGGAAGGACGTCGGCGGCTTCCTGCTGGCGATCCTGTTCCCGCTGTACTCCCCCGACGGGCGGCTGCCCTCGCGGCGGTGGCGGCCGCTGGTCGCGGCCGGCGTGGTCGTGTTCCTGACGAACCTGTTCCTGAACTTCACCCGCCCGGACCCCGACCCGGCGCTCTACCACTGGCCGCGGGTCATCCCCAACCCGCTCGCGGTGGACTTCCTCGCCCCGCACAACATGGCGGCGCGCGGGACGACCGCCTCCCTGATCTCGGTCCTCGCGGTCCTGGCACTGGTGTCCATAGTGCTGCGCTTCCGCCGGGCCGGCCCCGAGCTGCGCCGCCAGATCGCCTGGCCGGTCTTCGCGTTCGCCGTCTACGTCGCCTTCCTGCTCGCCGGACCGGACTGGTGGCTGGCCGCGACGATCTGGACCGGGCTCATCCCGGGGGCCATCGTCTTCTCGGTGCTGCGCTACCGCCTCTACGGCATCGACACCGTGGTCAGCCGCGCCTTCGTCGCCGCCGGGCTGATCGCCGCGGTCAGCGTCATCTACGCGGTCGGCGCGGTCGCCGGGCTGGCCCTGTCGGGATACGACCGGATCGGCGGCCTGGTGGCGGCACTGCTCGCCGGGGTGATCTTCCACCCGCTCCGGCACCGGCTCAGGAGCCTGGTCGACCGGCTCATGTACGGCACGCAGGGCGACCCGCAGGCGCTCGCCGCGCGCCTGGCCAGGGAGGTCCGCGAGACCGAGCCGGCCAACGCGCTCGCCGCCGTCGCCTCGGTGGTCAAGGACGGGCTGAGCGTCACCGGCGTCGCCGTCGAGGTCTACGAGCCCGGCTCCAGGCAGGTCCAGGTCGGCCTGCTGGGCCCGGCGCCGCGCCAGGTGCCGCTGGTCTGGCACGGCGAGCCGGTCGGGCGGCTGCTCCTGGGCTCCCCCGGCCCCCGCAGGTTCGCCGCCGCGCACAACGGCCGCCTGATCGCGGCGGCCGTCCCGTACGTCGCCGACGTGGCGCACGCCGTGCGGATGACCGCCGACCTGCAGCGCTCCCGGGAGCGCATCCTCACCGCCCGTGAGGAGGAACGCCGCCGCCTGCGCAGGGACCTGCACGACGGGCTCGGCCACGCGCTGACCGACATGGCCATGTCGATCAACATGGCCAGGATCAGCCTGCGCACCGCCCCCGCCTCGGCGGACAGGCTCCTGCTCGAACTGCGCGGCGGCATGGACGCGGTCAGCGAGGAGATCAGGGAACTGGTGTACGGCCTGCGCCCGCCCACCCTCGACGAGCTCGGCCTGGTGGGGGCCGTGCGGGCGCTGGCCCAGGAGGGCACGCCGCGGGTCGCGGTGGAGACCGAGGGCGACCTGTCGGACCTGCCCGCGGCGGCCGAGGTGGCCGCGTACCGCATCGCGCAGGAGGGGCTCACCAACGTCCGCAAGCACGCCGGGGCCAGCTCCGCGGTGATCTCGCTGCGGCGCGGGGAGTCGCTGGTGGTACGCGTCCAGGACGACGGGGGCGGGCTGCCCTCGGGGCCGCGCTCGGGGGTCGGGCTGCTCTCCATGCGCGAGCGGGCCGCCGAGCTGGGCGGCACCTGCGTGATCGAGGCGGCCCCGGGGGGCGGGACGGTCGTGGAGGCCGTGCTGCCGATCCCGGCCGCGCCGGTCACGGCGGGCCGCCTGTAAACCTTTTCGTCCGCTCGGGGCTCTAACCAGCCGTACGGAATTCACCCGAGGAGATCTTCTTGAAGCACTGGGCCCTGACCGTCGGCGCCGCGCTCGTCCTGGCGGCCTCCGCCACCACTCCCGCACTCGCCGGGCCCACCGGGGTCACCGGGGTCACCGGGGCGGCCCCGGTCTCCGGCGCCGTCTACTTCCGCCACGGGGTAGCCGGGATCGAGGTGCGGACCCACCGGGGAGGCCGGACCAGCGGCCTGAGGGCCGGCGGCAAGACCTTCGCGGGCCAGTTCGCGGTCGCGCCCGACGGCCGGAGGGTCGCCTGGATCGACGGCGAGAACAGGCTGCGCGTCACGCCGGCCTCCGGGTCCGGCCCGGACAAGGTGATCGCCAGGAACGCCGCCTACGGCGGTCCCTGCCTGACCCCCGCCTGGACGGCCGACGGCAGGCGGATCGCCTACCCGGTGAAGGGCACGACCGGCGCGACGGCGGTGGCCGTGGTCGGCGCCGACGGCAGGGGGCGGGCCGACGCGGGGAAGACCCTCGGCCCCTGCCACCTGACCTGGTCGGCCGACGGCAGGACCCTCGCCGGGTACGCGGGCGACGTCAACGGTGTGCATCTCCTGGACACCAGGACGCGGACCTCCAGGCGCGCCCCGGGCGTCAGGCTCGCCAACCACGTGGAGAGCCTGTCGCCCGACGGCCGCCGGGTGGTGGTCAACGCCATCGGCCCGAACGCCCCGGGCGGTGACGGCTCCTGGCCCCTGTCGTTCACGCCGTCGATCCACGACACCAGGACGGGCGCGAAGGTCGCCGTCCCGGTCAGGGGACGGCTGCTGGGCGCGCGCTATCTGAGCGACGGCCGCCTGGCGGTCCGCGTCAGGGGCACGGCCGCCAACACGATCGTGGTCCTCTCCCGCTCGGGCAAGGAGGTCCAGCGGATCACCGAGCCCGCCGGGGTGAAGAACCTCGGGCTGGTCGGGATCATCGGCTGACGCGTTTTCAGGCCGGGGAATCCACCGGCCGATTCCCCGGCCGCTTTTACCAGCCATCCGTTGTCATCAAATATCACTTGATAGCTCCCTGAAAGGGCCCGGCCGCCTCATTGCCTCCTCCGGCTTCGCGCGACTCTTCACAGCCGGGATCGACCGGCCGGCGAAAGCCCGGAAGCCTGAAGCGCCGGAGGTTTTCGAAGGGGCGAGAACCGTGGAGATCCGAGGCACCGGAGCCGGAGATCCTCACCGGCCCGCGACAGCCTCCACAGCAGCCCGGAGACGCCGGGCGGACCGTACGGCCCGCCCGGCGCAGGGCACTCTCCCGCCGGGCCGCCGATCACACCCGGACCTCGCCGGGCTTTTACGTTTCGCGCGTCGACGAATGCCTACACCCAGCGAGAAACTATGTTTTCTCGAAAATTACCGAAACGAACAAAAAACAAGCAAAATCAGATCCTGCTTAACTGACCCCGAAAATAAGCAAATGAGCGGTTCAATCCTTTAGTCCGAACGAGTTGCCTTATATCTTTCCTCCTAATAACGGCCGTCGAGTGAGCTCCGCTCGCGGCCCGGACAAAGGAGGAAAGCATGTATGACAAGCGACAACTGATCATGCTCGGCCCGGCACTGCTCGCCACCCTCGCCTTCGGATCGGTCTCGTTCTCGTCCGCCTCGGCCGAGCCGGACCCCGAGCAGGCCGCGGCGTCGAGCACCCCGCGGAAAGAGGCCGTGACGGCCCCGGGCACCTCGGCGGAGGACCCGAGGGACTACTGGCGGGGCTACAGGGAGGGCTACCGGTCCGCCGCCCAGGACTGCCGCCGGAGGGCACGTAGCTACGCCGGGCCGCCCAGCGACTACGACAGGGGCTGGCTGGACGGCTACGACGCCGGATACGCCCGCTTCTGCTGGACGTCGAACTAGGGACACGTCATCGGCGAGCACCGTCACGTCCCGCGATCGTGATCGGGCGGCAACGCCACGCTGAGAACGGAGCGGGACGAGTACGCCGAAGGAGAGGTGAGGCCTCCCGAGCGGAACGGTCGCTCGCGACCCCGGTCCCACGGGGGGCTTCACGCCCACCCGCGCCACCGGCCGGAGAGCCCCGCCCCGGCCACCGGCCGCCGTACCCGAACCCGGGACCCCGTACCGGCGAAGCGCGGAGAGCGAGCCGAGACCCCCGCCGGGAGCGCCCGGCGGCGGACGGCGTCCGCGCTCGTCCGCCGGCGACCGGGGAGGGATCACCTGAACGGCGGGCGACGGCGGGCGCGGAACACGCCCCAATAGGATGGCCGTGTGGCTCAACTCCGCATCGCCCTGGCCCAGACCAACCCCGCCGTCGGTGACCTGGCCGCCAACACGGACCGGCTCGTCGAGTGGACCCGCCGAGCCGCCGACCGCGGCGCGCACCTGGTCGTCTTCAGCGAGATGTTCCTGACCGGGTATCCCGTCGAGGACCTCGTGCTGCGCACCTCGTTCGTGGAGGCGTCGATCGCCGCGATCGAGGAGGCCGCGCGACGGCTGGAGGAGGCGGGGCTCGGCGAGGTCCCCGTGGTGGTCGGCTACGTGGACCGCGCGAAACTCGCCCCGCGCGTCGGCCAGCCCAAGGGCGCCCCGCTCGACGCGGCCGCGCTGCTGCACCGGGGGCGGGTGGTCGTCAGGACCGCCAAGCACCACCTGCCGAACTACGGCGTCTTCGACGAGTACCGCTACTTCGTCCGCGGCGACCGCATGCCGATCTTCCGGTTGCACGGCGTCGACGTGGCGATCGCGGTCTGCGAGGACCTCTGGCAGGAGGGCGGTCCCGTCGCGGTGGTGGGCGAGGCCGGGGCCGGGCTGCTGGTGGTGCCGAACGCCTCCCCGTACGAGAAGGAGAAGGACGACGTACGCCTGGCGCTGGTGGCCAGGCGCGCCCGCGAGGCCGGATGCGCCCTCGCCTACGTCAACCAGGTCGGCGGCCAGGACGAGCTGGTGTTCGACGGGGACTCCCTGGTCGTCTCCGCCTCCGGCGAGCTGGTCTCGCGCGCGGCGCGCTTCTCCGAGGAACTGCTGATCACCGACCTTGAGCTGCCCGAGGCCAGGTACGGAGGGCTCGGCACCTTCCAGGTGGACGCCGGCGACGGCACCGTGATCACGGTGGAACGGCTGGAGCTGTCGGCCCGCCCCGTCGAGCCGTACGAGCCGCAGGCCCCGGCGATCGCCGAGCAGCTCGACGACACCGCCGAGATCTACTCGGCACTGGTCCTCGCGGTCCGCGACTACGTCGCCAAGAACGGCTTCCGGTCGGTCGTCCTCGGCCTGTCCGGCGGCATCGACTCGGCGCTGACCGCCACGATCGCCTCCGACGCCATCGGCCCCGACCGGGTGCACGTGGTGCTGATGCCCTCCCGCTACTCCTCGGACCACTCGGTGAGCGACGCCCAGGAGCTGGTCGACCGGCAGGGGGTCAACGCCAGGACCGTGCCGATCGCCGACATCGTCAGCGGTTTCGAGAAGGAGATCGAGCTCTCCGGGCTGGCCTCGGAGAACCTCCAGGCCCGGGTGCGCGGCATGATCCTGATGGGCCTGTCCAACGAGCACGGCCACCTCGTCCTCACCACCGGCAACAAGAGCGAGCTGGCCACCGGCTACTCCACCCTCTACGGCGACTCCGCGGGCGGCTTCGCGCCCATCAAGGACGTGCTCAAGACCCTGGTCTGGGACCTGTCGCGCTGGCGCAACGCCCAGGCGGGCCGGTCGGGCGACTTCCTGCACGGTTTCGCGGTGCCGCCGATCCCGGAGAGCTCCATCGAGAAGGAGCCCAGCGCCGAGCTCCGCCCCGACCAGCGCGACACCGACTCCCTGCCCGAGTACGACATCCTGGACCGGCTGCTAGACGACTACGTCGAGAAGGACATGGGCTCCGCCGAACTCGTCGCCGCCGGACACGACCCGGCCCTGGTCACCCGGGTGATCCGCCTGGTCGACCTGGCCGAGTACAAGCGGCGCCAGTATCCCCCGGGCCCGAAGATCACCCCCAAGAACTTCGGCCGCGACCGCCGCCTCCCCATCACCAACCGCTGGCGCGAGACCACCACCTGACCCCCGGACCGTTTCCAGACGATGGGCTCCCCTGCCAAGGAAACGATCAGTACAGTCGTCAGGGTGCGTCGTATCGCGGGATGTGCTCTGTTGCTTCTACTGGTGGCTGGTTGCACAAACAGCCACCCCACCCTCGACGAGGCCGCCCAGGTGCTGGCCACGGACATGGAAAAGCTTGCCGCCTTCTATCCGGCAACAAACAAAAAAATAGTCGACAGGACCGGCAAGGAGAAAAGCGACTTTGCGGTTTGCGCCAAAGACGAAACCGCCCTCCGCTCTTATGAACTCAGCAGTGATTTCAGCGAAGACAGCCCGACTCCTCCGGCCCAACGCGTCGAATCATTCAGCCTGCTCCTCATGGAGGAGCTTCGAAAAATCGGTTACGAGGTCGATCGGGAATCCAGTTGGGCGCGCCCCGGGCGGACCATCGGCGTTTTACACAAAAATGATCCTGGAATTACCGTCATCCTGGTCGCGCAGGATGCTCAACCCAATGTAGAGATCATCGGAAAGACCGACTGCATATCTGAAAGCCGATGATCACAGAGGCGGTCGAGAAAGACGAGCCTGCTCTCGAAATCGCGAAGCGGTCCGCCTCAGGTTGCGTGCGGCCCCATGACACTGTTCCGCAAGCCGAATGACATCCGACCGCCTTTGAATCACATCGGAATTGAAACGCTCAGCCGATGGACCGATCCATACCGGACCATCGGCAGTCGAATCGGCCTTAACTCGATCAAAGATCGTTTCGAGGTTCTTGACGTATCCCTCAAGCCGATCGGCCAATATTTCCTTTTCCTCGGCCTGGCGTAGCAGTTCACTCGGCTCCATCATCATCCCCCACGCGCGTCGAGTGCGGTCTTCAACACCGGCTCAAGCCTCCCGTAGAACAGATCTCTGAGTTGCCGAAGGTCTGAATCCCCAAGTGGCGGATGACCATGGGCCTGCCGCGAGGCACCAAGAGCGGCTATCTGAGCATCGACCAGGACCTCAACCAGGTCCGAGGCCTCTCCCGGCCTCTCTCTGTCAAGGATCCCCTCGATCGTGCTCTTCAAATTGTTCTTTTCGACTATGTCGACTACTTTTCCGGCCACCGTCTCCTTGAACACACCACCATCGATCACTTCACCCAAGACGCTTGCACCAAAAAGGTCCAAGGGGAAAGTAAGAAGCTCTACGATGACCTTGTCCGTTTCGTCAGCAGACAGATCGGCTTCATGCAAGCCGCTGAAAAAAATTGACGCCAACGCTCCCGATTCGACCACTTTTTCGTAGAAAATTTCACGTTGACCTTTTCTGCCCTCCTCGGTTGAGGCATCACCAAACGGATGCCCCTCCCCCAGATCGAGTTCTTTCAAAAATTCCCCGTAACCATTCCTGAGCGGTATCAGCGCCCCAGGACTCTGAAGTAACCCTCCAAAGAAATTTGAAATCTTTCCAGAGTCAAACTTCTGCCATCCCTCATCCGTTCCGCGACTTGGAAACCTATCCTTTCGATTCCAAACGCCGATGAGTTCGGGAAAATACTGTGATACATGCGTGGCGAGCACCTGGCCGACCGGAGACGGGGCGGACAGCGCGGGCCAGAAGTTCTTCCTGCTGTAGAGATCGATGATGTTGAGCCAGGCGTCACGGCGGAGGGTGACGTCCCCCGCCCCCGGGGCCAAGGCCCCGTCCAGAGCGGTGGCCAGTAGTTTCTCGAAGTCCGTACCGTCGAGGCCGTTCACCATCTCGGGCCGCAACAGCAGCGCCGCGTTCTCGGCCGAGGCCAGGAACCGCTGGGTCGCTCCCGCATCCCGGCTCAGCGCCTTGACCAGCCAGTAAGCGTTCCAGTCTTTCCCGTCCACCCGCGAACCGCCGTATTGAAGCAGCTTGGTTCCGGCCGCCAGGACGAACTCGCGTGACTGGCGGGCCAGTCCGAGTAGCGCCGCCATGTCTCCGATGGGCAGGTCTCCCAACGCGTGGTCGCGCAGCCCCTTGGGGAGGGTGCCCGCCGCGTCCGTCGAGGCGAACGCCTCGGCCAGCGGGCCCAGGTCCTTCTTCGCCTTCGCCAGGTTGGCCGGACTGTAGCCACGCGCGTCGTTCTGGTTTCTCGCGCTCACGGCGGCGAAGATGCCCGCGAAAGTGCCGGTGCCCAGGGTGGTCAGCAGTCCCGCCGAGTAGGCGGCGTCGACGGTCTTGCCCTGCCCTTCCCTGAGCGCCTCCTGGACCTTCTCCCAGTTCTGGACGCTGGGGTCCTTCTGGTACGCCTGCCATGCCGCCAGGGCTCGTTTTCCCGCGAAGATTCCCGCGGTCCGAGCTTCCACCTCGTCGCCGAACGCGAACTCCGCCGTCCTGAGGCCCCGTTGGGAAGCGGCGCCCTCGACGCGCTCGATCGTCTGGGTCCGCCAGGTCAGATCACGCCGCGTCTCGTCAAGGAAGCGCCCGACCCCGTCGAGCACCTCGGCGCCCGGTCCGGCGGGCCAGTCGGTGCCCGCTTCGGCGATGGAGGCCGACAGCGAGGGCCTCAGCGTCTGAGCGCGCTGCACGGCGTCGTCCATGGAGGTGATGAGACGCCGCGCCCCGGCCGGATCAATGCCGACAAACTCCGCCATTCGGCCCGGCCTCCTCGGGGCGAGACGTCAGCGAAACAAAGCCCCAACAGATTATCGCGAATTCTCAACAACTGAAGATGTTGACAAGAAAAGACTGGCGGCCGCTCGGGAAATATGCACCCGACGGAGCCCCCGACTCCGGATCCAAAGCACTTTTCACCGCGTTCCGGATACGCACTTCCTATTGCGGCAACGGGCCATTACTTTTCGTAGTGGTCCGATAACGAAGCGCGCGTCGGTCCCCCAGCGGCCCCGGCACGAGAAAGGAGCCCGCGATGCCCGCCCCGCGTGAGCCGGAAGGTGAGACCAGTCCCCTCACCTTCTTCGCCTCCGAGCTTCGCCGCCTGCGCGATCAGGCCGGACTGTCACAGGAGCAGCTGGCCCAGCAGATCGCCTATTCGACCGGCCTGGTCAGCATGGTCGAGAGGGCCAGGCGCAACCCGTCGCTCGACTTCACCGAGCGGTGCGACCGGGCGCTCGACGCCAACGGCGTGCTCATCCGGATCTGGCCGATGCTGACCTACGGCGTCCTCCCGCCGCGCTTCCGCCCCTGGGTGGACATCGAGCAACAGGCCCACAGCCTGCGGGGCTGGTACCCGTTGCTCGTCCCCGGCCTCCTCCAGACCCCCGACTACGCCCGTACGATCCTGGAGGCCTGTCCGGGAACGACCGACGAGCGGGTGCAGGAGCTGCTGACCGCCCGCCTGGAGCGTCAGAAGATCCTGGCGCGCGACAACCCCCGCCGCTGTGGACCGTGCTCGACGAGGGAGTCCTGCACCGGGGCGTCGGAGGTCCGGACATCATGCGCGACCAGCTCGCCGCGCTTCTGAGCGCGTCCGAGCACCGGAATATCTCCATCCAGGTCGTACCAAAAAGCGCCTACGTAAACGGCGGTGCGATCGCGGGTCTGGAGGGAGGATTCTTCATTGTGAGCGCCGAGGGCAGCCTGGATGGTGTATTCGTGGAGTCCGCCGCCGTAGGGCATGTCACGGACCATCCTCGCGACGTGGCGGCGATCTGCAGGCGATACGAAGCTGTCCGCTCGGCGGCCCTGCCCGCGCGGGCGAGCGCCGACCTCATAGCGAAGGTGATGACGGAATGGCAGCAGACCTGACCGGCGCGACCTGGCGCAAATCCTCCCTGAGCGGCTCCGAAGGCGGCAACTGCGTCGAGGTGGCCGTCATCGGCGCCCCTCGCAGCGGGTACAAGGCGGACCTCGGCGCCCTGCACGTCCTGCGCGACTCCAAGAACCCCGGCGGGCCGAAGCTCTTCTTCACCCGGGCCGAATGGGACGTCTTCATCGCGGGCGTGAAGCTCGGCGAGTTCGACCACCTCGGCGACTGACACCTCACGTCCGAGGCACCGAGACATCAAGGCGCCGAAGCACCGGAAACGCCGAAACCCCGGCGCCCGGTGCCGGGGTTTCGCAACGAGATTCATGACGCCGCCCGTGCGAGAGGTCTCCTCGGCGGCCGTACGGGAGAAGCCTCAGGGGCCGAGACCCGCCAGAAGGTGGTCGACGATCCGTTCGGCCAGGTCGGAGGGGTCGGTGCCCTCGTCGACGCCCTCGGTGCGGATGTACCACATGACGGTGCCGACCAGATTGGCCATCGCGATGGGGACGTCGAGGCCGGCCCGCAGCTCGCCGGTGACGACGCCGCGCCGCAGCAGGGCGGTGATCGCCGCCCTGCGCGGCTCGATGGCCGCCTTACGGATGCGCTCCACCAGGCGGGGGTGCCTCTCGGCCTCGTTCATCGCGATGTTCATCACGCAGCGCCTGCGCGCGTCGCACGCGTCGCGCAGGAACACCCGCGCGTAGACGACCAGATCCTCGCGGACCGAGACCCCGTCGACCGGGGGCAGCGGCGTCTTGAGGGTCGCCAGCGCGTCGACGAGCAGGTCCTCCTTGTTCGACCAGCGCCGGTAGATCGTGGTCTTGCCGACCCCCGCGCGAGCCGCGATCGCCTCGATCGACAGCTCGGAGATGCCCACGCCCTCCCCGACCAGGTCGAGGGTCGCGTCGATGATGGCCTTCTCCGCCCTGGCGCTGCGGGGACGGCCCGCGGGGCGGGGGCTCTGAGCCCCGGCGGCCTGAATCTCGTCGGTGGTCGTCATGGCGCTCCTACACTACCGCCGGTTCCTGGTCAGGAGTGATCTCCCCCAGGGCGGGGGCCTTGGAGGACTTGCCGGGCAGCCACCTGAACACCATCAGGGCTCCGACCAGCGCGATGACCGCGGAGACGAGGGCGGTGACGTGCATGCCCTCGACGAAGGCGTGCTTGGCCGGTTCGATCAGCGCCGCGCCCTGGGCGCCGAGGCCCTGGGCCACGCCCAGCGTGCCGGTCAGCGACTCCCCCGCCAGGTGCCTGAGCTGGTCGGGCAGGCCTGTCAGGGTGGGGGCGATCTGGTCGCGGTAGGTGGCCGAGAGCAGCGAGCCGAGAAGCGCGACGCCGAGCGCGCCGGCCACCTGGCGGACGGTGTTGCTCATGGCCGAGCCGACCCCGGCCTTCTCCCTGGGAAGCGCCTCCATGATCGCGGTGGTCGCCGGGGGCATGATGTTGGCCATCGCCGCGCCCTGGACGAAGAACACGACCTCCAGCAGGATGATCGGGGTGTTGTGGTCCATCAGCGCGTAGGAGGCCAGCGCGGCGGCCACGACGACCATGCTGACGGTGGCGCTCAGCTTGCCGCCGAAGCGGGCGGCCATCTGCTGGCTCAGCGGCGCGAAGATCAGCTGTGCGGCGGCGAAGGGGATCATCAGGGCGCCCGCCTGCAGCGCGCTGAAGCCCAGCACGATCTGCAGGTAGAAGACCAGGAAGAACATCGCGCCCATCATCGCGAAGAACACGATGCCGATCATGCCGACCGCGGTGGCGAAGCGCGGGTCACGGAAATAGGTGACGTCGAAGGCCGGGTGGTCGATGCGGCGCTCGTACCAGACGAAGGCGGCGAGCACGACGACGCCGAGGACGGTCGGGACGAGCACCTCGGCGCTGGCGATCGTGGCCAGCTCCCCGCCCCGGATGATGCCGTAGGTGACGGCGACGAGGCCGACGATGGAGAGGATCACGCCGACCGGGTCGAGCCTGGAGGGCTTGGGGTCGCGCGACTCGGGCACGACCAGGCTGATGAGCACCATGCTGACCAGCACGATCGGCAGGTTGACCAGGAAGACCGAGCCCCACCAGAAGTGCTCGATGAGCAGGCCGCCGGTGATCGGGCCGATCGCCACGGCCAGGCCCACCCCGCCGGCCCAGACGCCGATCGCCTTGCCGCGCTCCTGCGGGGGGAAGACGTTGGAGATGATCGCCAGCGTGGCCGGCATGATCGCGGCGCCGCCGATGCCCATGAACGCGCGGGCGACGATCAGCTGCATGGGGTCCTGGGCGTAGGCGCTGGCCAGCGAGGCCAGGCCGAAGAGCACCATGCCGACCATGAGCATGCGCTTGCGCCCGGTGCGGTCACCGATCACCCCGAAGGTGAACAGCAGGCCCGCGAACACGAGCGTGTAGGAGTTGATCGCCCATTCCAGCTGGCTCTGGGTGGCCCCCAGGCCCACCTCAGGGTCCGCGATCGTCTTCAGTGCGACGTTGAGGATGGTGTTGTCGAGCACGACCGCCAGGAGGCTGAAGACCAGCACTCCCAGGATCTGCCACCGCCGGGGGTGGCCGAGCTGTTGTTCCACGAAGGCCCCGTATTCGATACGCTTAAGTTTCGAAACACCACCGTAGCGCTGATCATTACGATACGCAACTGTATCGTTTCGTATTTATCATGAAATATCCCGCTTTCATCCTGCGCCCCTCCGGCGTGACGCGCCGAGGCCGGGGGCCGTCGGAAGCGCTGACATCGGGTACGGCCCGGATCACCGGGCCGGCGACGCCCCGAAGCGGGCATGGCCGGAACCCCGACGCCCGAAACCGGGCGCGCCCTGAAGCGGGCATGGCCGGAACCCCGACGCCCGAAACCGGGCGCGCCCTGAAGCGGGCACGGCCCGGACCGACACCCAGAAACCGGGCGCGCTCCCGAAGCGGGCACGGCCCGGACCGGCCCCCCGGAATCGGGCGCCTCCCGGACCGGGCACGGCCAGGCGGGGCAGAGGTCAGGCGGCCACCGGGACGGGCTCCTTGACCGCGGCCGCGGTACGCCGCCAGAACGGCAGGGCGACCAGCACCATCACCACACCGACCAGTCCGGCGGCGGCGAAGGCCCACCCCGGACCGGGGCCGTCGATGATCACGCCCGCGATGGGCGCCGCGGAACCGGCGCCGATCAGCAGCGCCGTGCCGTGCAGGCCCATCGCCTCCCCGCGGGCCCCCGCGGGCACCCAGCGGGTCACGGTCTCGATCGTGGAGGACAGCGCGGGGGCGCACAGCACCCCGGCCGGCAGCAGGGCCAGGATCAGCCAGTGCCAGTCGCCGCCGACCAGCCCGACGGGGATGGTGAGCACGCCCATGGCACCGATCAGGATCAGCGGCGACACCCCCCGGGGCAGCATGCCATACACGAAGCCGCCCATCAGCGAGTAGGCGCACCACAGGCCGATCGCCAGCCCGACCCACGCGGTGTCGCCGTCCTGCGTCATCGTCGCCACCAGGGACAGCTCGGTGGCGGCCAGCACGAAGGTCGCCGCGGCGACCGTGCCGAGCAGCCCGAGCATGCCCGGGGTGAGCCACCGGCGCCGGGGGACCTTCACCACCGGCTCCTGGAGCTCCTCGTCCGAGCGGACGGGCGGGTTCAGCACGATCAGGGCCACTCCCGAGGCGACCAGGCCGGTCGCGACGACGCCCATGGTGGGCACGCTGCCCAGGAGGGTCACCCCCGCGACCGCCAGGGCGGGACCGGCCATGTAGGAGAGTTCCACGATCATGGAGTCGAGGGAGAAGCCCATCCTGCGCTGGTCGACCGGGACCAGCGCCGTGAGGCACTGCCTGATCACGCTGAACACCGGGAGGCTGAGCAGGCCCGCGGGCACCGAGGCCGCGAGCAGCAGGGGGAACGGCATCGCCCACGCGGTGGACCAGAAGGCTACCTGGGCGAGCGTGGTGACCAGCAGCACCGGGCGCAGGCCGTGGCTGTCGACGAACCTTCCGGCCAGCGGCGAGCCGACCGCCATCCCCACCGTGCTCGCCATCGTCACCAGGCCGGCCGCGGCGAAGCCGAGTCCGAGGCCGCTGGGGTCGACGACGTGCATCGTCAGCGTGATGGCGATCGCGGTCGAGGGAATGCGGGCGACCAGCCCCACCAGCAGCAACGATCGCACACCCGGAATCGCGAGCAGGCGACGGTAAGGTTCCAAAGCCATTGTGATTACTTACCTCCGCGAGCATTGTGCCGTACACCCGTAGCACTTCCGCCACCGGATTACCGCGCCGAGGCGGCACCCTCCGTCCGCCCTCCGTCCGCCCTCCGCCCGCCCTCCGCCCGCCCTCCGCCCGCCGGCCGGACGTACCGCCCGCTCACACTCCGTCACCGGGCCGAGGGTACGCACGGGGGCGGGCCGGGAACACGAACGCGCCGGACCAAAAAGGATGAATGTGTCGCATATCACCCGTACCCACCCATCGGATTACCGCACCGATCGGGTCTGTTGAACCTGTCGTACGCGTGCAATCATCGAAACCGTCCGGGGACGCCACAGGGGCGCCTCGAGACTTTCACTGGAGGTCCCATGTCCTCTTCCGTCACCAACCGGCCGACCTCTCTCTACGGCGGCCAGGCTGGACGAAGGATCACCGTGCGCGACGTCGCCGCCGCCAAGGAGCGCGGCGAGCGGTGGCCGATGGTCACCGCGTACGACGCGATGACCGCCAGGGTCTTCGACGAGGCCGGCATCCCCGTGCTGCTCGTCGGCGACTCGGCCGCCATGGTCGTGTACGGGTACGACTCGACACTGCCCGTGTCGGTGGACGATCTCATGCCCCTGACGGCGGCCGTGGTCCGCGGCTCCTCCCGCGCGATGGTCGTGGCCGACCTGCCGTTCGGTTCCTACCAGTCCTCTCCCCAGCAGGCCCTGGAGACGGCCGCCCGCTTCATGAAGGAGGCCGGGGCCCACGCGGTCAAGCTCGAGGGCGGGCGGCGGGTGCTCCCCCAGGTCGAGGCCCTGGTCTCGGCCGGCATCCCGGTGATGGCCCACCTGGGCCTGACCCCCCAGTCGGTCAACGCGCTCGGCGGCTACCGCGTGCAGGGCCGCGGCCAGTCGGGCGACGAGCTGATGGCCGACGCCAAGGACCTGGAGTACGCCGGCGCGTTCTCGGTGGTCCTGGAATGCGTCCCCACCGACCTGGCCGAGCGGGTCACCGCGTCCCTGTCGATCCCCACCATCGGCATCGGCGCCGGGCCGGGCACCGACGCGCAGGTCCTCGTCTGGCAGGACCTGATGGGCCTGACCGCCAGCCCCGCCAAGTTCGTCAAGAAGTACTTCGACCTGGCCCACGAGATGGACCGGGCCGTACGCAGCTTCGCCGACGAGGTGTCGACCGGCGCCTTCCCCACCGCCGAGCACAGCTACCGCTGAGACCCCGGGCCGTCCCGGTGCCCCAGGAGAACCTGGGGCACCGGGGCGGCTTTTCTCCGGTAGGAGCCCGTACGAGCCGGTTCCGGCCCGTGCGAGAGGTCAGACGAGCGTGGCGGGATCGGTGTTGGCGCCGCACACGACGACGGCCACCCGCTCGCCGGGGGCCGGGGTGTACACGCCGGACAGCAGGGCCGCGTACGCCGCGGCGCCCGCGTGCTCGGCGGCGACCCTGTGCTCCCGCCACAGCTCGCGCCGCGCCTCGACGATGGCCTCGTCGGAGACCAAGAGGCTCTCTGTCCCCGCCGCGCTCGTGATCTCGTAGGCGAGCTCGCCCGCCCGGCTGGCGCCCAGCG
Source organism: Streptosporangium nanhuense (assembly GCF_059358815.1). Taxonomy (NCBI): domain Bacteria; kingdom Bacillati; phylum Actinomycetota; class Actinomycetes; order Streptosporangiales; family Streptosporangiaceae; genus Streptosporangium; species Streptosporangium nanhuense. Next base: position 107,565 of record NZ_JCADBG010000002.1, on the reverse strand, counting down.
CGTCGGACCCCACACCCGAGACCTCGACGCCGACCGGCCCGCCCGCCTCCAGGGCCCGGTGCAGGGTCGGGATGAGCTCGGGCTCGACGGCGACCACGCGTGCCCGGCCGCCGAGGGCGACGGTGATCCCGGCCACGAGCCCGCCGCCGCCGACCGCGACGACGACCGTGTCGACTCCCCCGGTCTGCTCCAGGACCTCCAGGCCGACCGTGCCCTGCCCCGCCACCACCTCGGCCTGGTCGTAGGCGTGGATGTCCAGGGCACCGGTCTCGGCCGCCCGCTTGACCGAGGCCTCGTACGCGTCGGCGTAGACGGCGCCGGTCTGGGTCACCCGAGCGCCCAGCGCGCGCAGCCCGGCGACCTTCACCGGGCTGGCCACCGTCGGCACGAAGATCTCCGCCCGGACGCCGAGGCCGCGCGCCACGTACGCCACCGCCAGGCCGTGGTTGCCCCCGCTCGCCGCGATCAGCCCGGCCTCGGGGATCCCCTCCGAGGTCAGGGCACGGTTGAAACCCCCGCGCGCCTTGAACGACCCCGAGTGCTGCAGCCCCTCCAGCTTCAGGAACAGCCCCGGCGACACCTCGACCACCGGCGTACGCAGGACATGCCCGGCGATGCGCTCGGCGGCCCGCTCCACGTCCTCGATCGACACGCTCACGCGCGCCCCCTCCCCAGAAAGTGATCCGGAAGTGCCGGAAGTGACCGTCCGGCCCCGCGCCGCAGTGTAGGAGACACGGCGGGCCCTGCTCCCGGCGGCGTCAGGCGAGCGCCTGCTCGAAGTCGGCCCACAGGTCCTCGACGTGCTCGATGCCGACCGCCACCCGCACGGTCCCCTCGCCGATCCCGTGCCGGGCGAGTTCCTCGGCCGTCAGGGAGCGGTGGGAGGTGGTCGCGGGGTGCAGGATGAGCGTCTCGACGCCGCCGAGGGACGGCGCCAGCAGGGCCAGCCTCACCGAGCTCATGAACCGCTCCCCCGCCTCCCGCCCGCCGGTCAGGTCGAAGGAGAAGACCCCCCCGAAGTCGGGCAGGAGCTTGGCCGCCAGCTCGTACGAGGGGTGCGAGGGCAGTCCGGGCCAGTGCACGACGGAGACCGCGGGGTGGGCGTCCAGGCGGGTGGCCAGCTCGCGGGTGTTGGAGCAGTGACGCTCCATCCGCAGCGGCAGCGTCTGGATGCCGCGCAGGGTGAGCCAGGCGGCGAACGGGTCCGCGGTGGCGCCCAGCTTGGTGTGGAAGGACCACACCTTGCGGTACAGCTCGTCGGAGGCGAAGACGGCGATCCCGCCGAGCACGTCGGTGTGCCCGCTCAGGTACTTGGTCGTGGAGTGCACCACGATGTCGGCGCCGTGCTCGATGGGCCTGCACAGGATCGGGGAGGCGAAGGTGTTGTCGACCACCGAGACCAGCCCGGCCTCGCGGGCCGCGGCGCACATGCCCGGCAGGTCGGCGACCTGGGTCACCGGGTTGGCGATGGTCTCCAGGTAGACGAGCTTCGTCTCCGGCCGTACGGCCGCGCGCAGCGCCGCCGGGTCGTCCTCCGGGACGTAGGAGACAGAGATCCGGAACCGCCCCGCCAGGTCGTTGATCATCGAGGCGGTGCCGCCGTAGAGCGGCTTCTGCGCGATCAGGTGGTCGCCGGGCGCCAGCAGCCCGAGCAGCACGGAGTTGATGGCGCCCATCCCGGAGCCGGTGGCCACGGCGCCGACGCCGCCCTCCAGCCCGGAGACGGCCTCCTCGAGGGAGCGGACCGTCGGGTTCGACAGCCGCCCGTAGACGAAGGCCCCGTCCGGGCGGCCCATCCCGTCGGCGAAAACGGCCGGGTCGTCGAAGACGAACCCGGAGGTCTGGTAGAGCGGCACCGTGATGGGCTGGCTGCCGTTCAGAGGCGGTTGGGGCAGGTGGACGGTGCGGGTCTCCGGACGAAAATCAGTCATATGACAAGGATGTCCGGTTAAGGAGCTATTTGTCAGATCCAATCAGGCAAGATTGGCCTGCTTCAAGAGTCGAATCCACTCAGACGACCACCGGAAGGCCGTCGTCGACGGGGCCCGTCCGTCGCGGACGAGGGCCCCGCCCGGCCGGACGCTAGATGTCGGTGATGCGCAGGCCCGCGTGCGCCTTGTAGCGGCGGTTGATCGAGATGAGGTTGGCGGTCAGCGCCTCGACCTGGTGGGCGTTGCGCAGGCGGCCCGCGTACACGCCGCGCACGCCGGGGATGCGGGCCGCCAGCGCCTGGACGGTGTCGGTGGCCTCGCGGTCGTCGCCCGCCACGAGCACGTCCAGGGTGATCTCCTCGACCTCGGGATCCAGCAGCAGGACGGCCGAGACGTGGTGGAAGGCGGCGACCACCCGGCTGTCGGGCAGGACGGCGGCCGCCTGCTGGGCGGCGCTGCCCTCCTCGACCGGGAGCGCGTAGGCGCCCTGCTTGTCGAAGCCGAGCGGGTTGACGCAGTCGACGACGATCTTCCCGGCCAGCTCGGAGCGGAGGGACTCCAGCGTCGAGCGGTGCCCGTCCCAGGGAATGGCCACGATCACCACGTCGGCCTCGACCGCCACGGTCGCGTTGTCGGCGCCGCGCACCGATCCGCCGATGCTCTCCGCCGCCGCCTGAGCCCGTTCCGCGCTCCGCGAGCCGATCAGCACGGTGTGCCCGGCGAGGGCGAACCGCCGGGCCAGGCCCTTGCCCTGGTCGCCGGTCCCGCCCAGGATCCCGACCGAGACCTTGCTCACGTCCGGAATGTCAGTGCTCACTCGCCGCTCCTCATCGTCCCCGGTCGCTCAGGGCCGGACTCCGTCGACCATATCGCCTGTCCAGATCATCTCAGGGCAGCGTTTCCCGGATCGGCGCGGGGTGTCTGGGGCACGATGGTGCGATGGACGCTGGATCGGTGACGCTGCTGCGCGAGGTCCTTGCCTCGACCGGCTGGGTGGAGCGGACCCGCGAGCTGGGCCTCGCCCTTCGCGCGACGCGCTCCCCCGGCGGGCTGCTGCTGGTCGGCACGCCCCGCGGGGAACCCTGGCACCTGACCGCGCACCTGAGCGACGAGGCCAGGCTCTCCGGGATGCCCCAGCTCTCCCCGACGCTGGTCCGCTGGGCCCCCGTCCCCGGGGCGCCCGCGCACCTGCGGGTGGGGCTGGAGCGGATCGAGCGGGCCCGGCGGGGCGAGACGCTGTTCGTGGTGGCCGAGGACCGCGCCCCCGAGGCGCTGCTGGAACGGGTGAGCGACGCCCGCAGGACCGGCACGACGATCCTGGCCCTGGACGGCGGCGACCCGGACCTGAAGGGCCTGGCCCACGACGCGCTGACGGTCCCCGAACGGGCGCCGTTCTCCTTCGACGGCGCCCAGCACCTGGTGAGCATGGCCGCGGGCGAGGTCGGCCGCCGTCCCGGCCTGCGTGACCGCCTGGCCAGGCTCCTGGAGCGGATCAGCGGCCCGCAGGTCGCCGACTAGGCCCTCCGACCGCCGACCGGCCACCCGGCGGCCACCCGCCGACCGGACCCCGCCGGGTCACCGACCCGGCCGGGCAACCGGGCCCGGCAAGCGGGCCGGGCAACCCGGCCGGTGCGGCTAGGAGGCGTTCCAGCGCGCTCCGAGCCGTCCCGACAGCTCCTCGGCCGCCTCCCTGAGCGCCGCGATGACCACGGCCTGCACCGGGTCGGGCTCACCCGAGCGGGTGCGGCTGAGGCGGGTCACCGCGTCCAGCTTCCTGGCGCCCACGTTGGTGATGCCGGTGACCACGACCTCGCCCTCCGGGACGTCGAGCAGGGCCAGCGACGGCACGATCGCCACCCCGTGCCCCGCCGCGACCAGGGCGAGCGTGGGCGGGAACTCCTGGATCATGTGCACCCGGCGCGGGGTGAACCCGTGCAGGGCGGCGAACCGCTCCAGGGCGTGGCCGCAGGCCTGGTCGGACGGCCCGGCGATCCAGGGCACCCCCGCCAGGTCCGCGACCTCCCTCGGGACCTCCGCCCAGCCCGGCGGGGCCACGATCCGGTACTCGTCCACGTAGAGGGGGTGGGAGGCGATGGACTGCTGCGCCGCGACGGCCTTGTCGGTCTTGTCGGCGTCCGTCTCGGTGAGGGCGAGGTCGACCCCGCCGAGGCGCAGCTCCCGCAGCGCGGGCGCCCCGTACAGCTCCTGGATCCGCGGCGTGATCTGGGGGTGGCGCTCGGCCAGCCTGCCCAGCGCGGGCACCAGCAGGTGCCGGATGACCGTCGGGAACGCGGCGATCGCCACCGGCCCGGCCAGCCGCTCGGTGAAGCGGATCAGCTCCCGCCTCGCCTCCCCCAGCTCCTCCTCGACGCGCTCGGCGTATCCGGCGAGGACCCGGCCGGCGGGGGTGAGGGCGACCCGGCGCTGCGACCTGTCGATGAGGGAGAGCCCGACCTCCCGCTCCAGGAGCGCGAGCTGCTGCGAGACCGCCGAGGCCGTCAGGTGGAGCGCCTCCGCCGCGCGCATGACACCGCCGCGACGGGCGACCTCGTGGAGCACCCGAAGCCGCCGGGGATCGATATCCATGCAGCTCAGCTTACGTGGATATTAAGAAAACTTTATTTGCCCTTCAGCGAGGGAAGTGGAAATCGTGGGGCATGAGCTTCTCCCCGTCGGGCGCGTGATCCGGTGTCCCTCTTCGTCAACCTGCTCGGCTGGGCCGGCGCCGCCCTCATGCTGTACGGGTACGCCATGGTGTCGATGTCCAGGCTGTCCGGCGACGGCATGACCTACCAGGTGATCAACCTGGCCGGGGCGGTCGCCCTGATGGTCAACACGGCCTACCTCGCGGCCTGGCCCTCGGCGATCCTCAACGTCGTCTGGGGCGTGATCGGCCTCGTCGCGATCGGCAGGATGGCCGGGGCCCGCACGAGGCGGAAGGGGGTGAGCGTCCCGTGACCCGGCTGGTCGAGCTGAGCCACCGCATCACCGAGGGGATGACCACCTACCCCGGCGTCCCCGGCCCCCGCCTGGGCGTGCACCTGAGCCGGGAGGCCTCGCGGGAGGTCTACGCCCCGGGCACGGAGTTCCACATCGGCAGCGTCGAGCTGGTCGCCAACACCGGCACCTACCTCGACACCCCCTACCACCGCTACCCGCAGGGGCCCGACCTGGCGGGGGTGCCGCTGGAGTCGCTCGCCGACCTGCCCGGCCTGGTCGTACGGGCCGAGGGGGCGCCCTCGGTGGGGCTCGACCGGTTCGCCGGGCTGGACGTGCGCGGCAGGGCCGTCCTCCTGCACACCGGCTGGGACCGGCACTTCGGCACCGAGGCGTACTTCCACGGCCACCCCTACCTCGAACCGGAGGCGGCCCGCCGGCTCGCGGAGCGGGGGCCCGCGCTCGTCGGCATCGACAGCCTCAACATCGACGACACCCCGCCCCGCGGCGAGCGGCCCGCGCACACGCTGCTGCTCGGAGCGGGCATCCCGATCGTGGAGCACATGACGGGGCTGGCCGCGCTGCCCGGCAGCGGGTTCCGCCTCCACGCCGCGCCACCGCTGCTGGCCGGCCTGGGGACCTTCCCCGTCCGCGCGTACGCCGTCGTGGACGGCTAGCGCCGGCCGGTGACCTCAGTCGTCCCCGTCCCAGGCGCGGTCGTTCTTCCTCCACTCCTCGTTCCGGTCGGCCGCGGTCTTCAGCGCGGCCGACGCCGCCTCGCGGGTCGGGTACGGGCCCATCCGGTCCTTGTTCGGGCATCCGTCGTCGGGTTCGACGGCCATGTGCGTCAGGCAGAACCACCATTGATCACTCATGCGGCAATACTGCCCAGTGAGAAGCACAACTAGACTGGGGGACCATGACGACACTGCTCCAGCCCGGGCGGATCTCTCCCATCCGCAAGGTGCCCTCTCACATCCAGCGGCCGGAGTACGTCGGGAAGAAGTCCCCGAAGACCGGGGAGGCCGACGTCAAGACCCCCGAGATCATCGAACGGATGCGGGTCGCGGGCAGGCTGGCGGCCCAGGCGCTCGAAGAGGTCGGCAGGCACGCGACCCCCGGCGTCACCACCGACGAGCTCGACCGGATCGGCCACGAGTTCCTCTGCGACCACGGCGCCTATCCCAGCACGCTCGGCTACCGCGGATACCCCAAGTCGCTGTGCACCTCGATCAACGAGGTGATCTGCCACGGCATCCCGGACGACACCGTGCTGCGCGACGGCGACATCGTCAACATCGACATCACCGCCTTCATCGGCGGCGTGCACGGCGACACCGACGCGACCTTCCTGGTCGGCGACGTGGACGAGGAGTCGCGCCTGCTGGTCGAGCGCACCCGCGAGGCCACCAACCGGGCCATCAAGGCCATCGCCCCCGGCCGCCAGCTCAACGTGGCCGGCCGCGTGATCGAGGCCTACGCCAAGCGGTTCGGCTACGGCGTGGTCCGCGACTTCACCGGCCACGGCATCGGCACCACGTTCCACTCGGGCCTGATCGTCCCCCACTACGACGACCCGTCACTGGCGGTCACGCTGGAGCCGGGCATGACGTTCACGATCGAGCCGATGCTGACGCTCGGCACCATCGACTACGACATCTGGTCCGACGGCTGGACCGCCGTCACCAAGGACCGCATGCGGACCGCCCAGTTCGAGCACACCATCCTGGTGACCGAGACCGGCCACGAGATCCTGACACTTCCCTGAACCCGGCCGACCTGCGGAGATCCCGGCGGCGGGCCCCTGATCCCGGCTAGTCCTGGCAGGGCACCACCCCGGTGACGGTGGTTCCCTCGCCGGGGACGCCGTTGACGCTCATCGTGCCGCCGAGCTGTTCGAAGTGGGCGCGCATGGCGGCGACGCCCCGGCCCCTCGCCTCCCCGAAGAAGCCGATGCCGTTGTCACTCACCGTCATGCGCAGGCCGCCCCTCCCGAAGGTGACGGCGACGGAGACGACCCGGGCGCCGCTGTGCCGCTCGACGTTGGCCAGCGCCTCCCCGAGCGCGGCCAACACGGCTCCGGCGATCACGGACGTGACGTCCTGGACGGGCAGCGCCCAGATCTCGACGGTGACCCCGGTGCGCTCGGCCCATTCGGTGAGATGCTCTTCGAGCGCCTGGGCCAGGCTCCGGCTCCGGCCCTCGCGTACGCGCACTTCTTCGGACACAGGCTCAACCTTCCCTGATGCACATTGCAGCCACCGGCCCCCCGACCGGATATGTGACTGGGCGTGGCGCGCGGTCAAAAGCGCTGCACCCGCTGCGGTGAGCACGAGCCCCCTGAAATACAGGCTACCGGGAGGTGTCCGTGAGGGGGCTCGAAGATAGAAGGGCGTAGCTGTCCGGCTACTCCGCGCCGTCTCGCCTGTTGAGTTTGGCCAGGTAGTCATTGTAGGCGTCGAGCTGGACGTCGCCGCTGCCCCCGTCGCGGGCCGCGACGGCGTCGGCGCGGCGGTCCGCGCGGCGGGCCCCGCGATCGTCGTGGCGCCACCACTGGAAGGCCAGCGCGAGGAGCACGATGAGGGTCGGGATCTCGCCGAACCCCCAGGCGATGGCGCCGCCGGTCTGCTGGTCCTCGATCGCGGACGCGCCCCAGGTGCGGCCGAGCTGGTCGTACCAGTCGGAGGCCAGCACGGTGGTCATGCTCATCAGCGCGATGCCGAAGAACGCGTGGAACGGCATGGTCACGAACAGCAGGATGAGCCGGGCCACGTGCGGCAGCCGGTAGGGGGCGGGATCGACACCGATGATCACCCAGAAGAACAGGCACCCGCTGAGCAGGAAGTGCACCGTCATCACGATGTGGCCGAGGTGCTCCTCCATCGCGGCGGCGAACAGCGGCGTGAAGTACAGCGCGTAGGTGGAGACGATGAAGATCGCGGTGGCGATCGCCGGATGGGCGATGACGCGGACGAACCTGCTGTGCAGGATCGTCGTCAGCCACTCCCTGGGGCCCCGGTCGCCCCTGCGGGCGGCGGGCCGCAGGGCGCGCAGCGCCAGGGTGACGGGCGCGCCGAGCACGAGGAAGATCGGCACCATCATCGACAGCGTCATGTGCTCGGCCATGTGCGCGCTGAAGAGCACCTTGGCGTAGCGGGCGACACCGCTCTGGGTGGCGATCAGCAGGATCAGCACGCCGGTGAACCAGGCCGCCGTACGGCCCTTGGACCAGGAGTCGCCGCGCCGGGCGAGCCGTACGACACCCGCGAGGTAGAGGCCGGCCAGCAGGGCGACGAGCGTGCCGGAGAACAGGTCGAACCACCACAGCGAGGCCAGGTTGGCCAGCGAGATCTCCGGCGGCATGGTGTAGCCGAGCACGTCGAAGGCCCTGTCGACGGGCAGGACCGCCGGGGGCGGCGCGGTGCGCGACAGCGCGACGGCCAGCCCGACGGCCGCGAACATGACGACGACCTCGCCGACGGCGAAGCGGACGAACGTCCCGGACCCGCCCGCCGCGAGCAGCGGCAGGGTCCGCCTGCGGTGCCACCAGCCGACGGCGCCGAGCAGCGCGAACGCGACGGTCTTGGCCACCAGCAGCAGGCCGTAGGCGGAGGTGAACAGCTCGGAGAGCGCGCTGAGCCTGGCCACGACGCTGAAGAGGCCGGACAGCCCCACACCGACGAAGCACCACAGCGCCAGGGCCGAGAAGCGGGCGGCGGCGATCTCCAGGTGCGGCCGGCGGCGCAGCGCGTGCGCGCAGAGCACGCCGAGCCCGCCCACCCACAGGGCGAGGACGACCAGGTGGACGGCGACGCCGGTGGTCGCCAGGTCGTGGTTGGGCGAGGAGGAGGAGTGGCCGGTCAGCGCGGGCGGGAGCATGGTGGCCAGGGCGAGGACCAGCAGGCCGCCGGCCGCGCCGGCGGTGATCGCTCCCCGGGCGAAGAGCGCGATCGCGACCGAGAACAGGATGACCAGGGTCAGCGAGATGCCCTGGGAGACCTGGCTGGCGAAGCTGGTGAGCTCGTCGCCGCCGAGCACCTCGGCCACCGGCAGCCCGAGCGCCTCCGAGAGGCTGAACACCATCGTCGCGGCGGCGGCCCCGGCCCAGGCGAGGGCGGTCCAGGAGGCGGCCTTGACGTAGTCGAGGGCGGATTTGCCGAGCAGGCCCTTGTCGTTGGGGAGCAGGATCGCGGCGGCCAGGAGCGTGCCGACGGTGAGCACGCCCGCGGCGTCCATCGCCAGCTTGGCCAGCGGAAGTCCCCAGCGGGTGAACGCGCCCTGGTCGGGCAGGCCGGGGATGATGCGCGGGCTCGCGGCACCGCTGGCGATCATGGCGACCACCAGGGCGACGACGGCCGCCCCGGTGCCGGCCAGGGCGAGCCTCGCGATCCGGCCGTTCTTCGGCGCCTCGACCTGTGCCGCCTGCGCGGCCCGCGCGGTCTTGCTCATGGCTGCTTCCTGCCGCGCATGCTGAAGAACAGGCCGATGCCGACGCCGGTCAGGGCGCCGACGACGATCCACATCCAGCCGGGCACGCCTCCCGAGGAGCCGTCCTCGCCGGACGCCCCGGCCGCGGCGGCCGGGCTGAGCGTGGCGACCGGCGTGCTCGCGGCGGGGTCCTCGGCGGTGGCCGTGCTCGCGGCGGGCTCCGGGGACGCGGGGGGAGACGAGGACGCCGAGGATTCGGACGGGGAGGGCTCGGCGGAGCCGAGCAGGGTGAAGGGGATCTCCCCCTCTATCGGGTGGCCGTCGGAGGACACCACGCGGTAAGCGATGACGTAACTGCCGGGAGGAAGGCCTCCCTTGACCTTCTGGGTCACCACGGGGCCGTCGATGGCGGCCTTGCCGTCCTCGAAGGACTCGTCACCGGAGTGGACGACGACCTTCGGGAAGCGCACCGTGGCGCTGAACGTCAGCTTCACCTCCTCCAGGGTCTCGACCTTCGCGCCCTTGGCCGGGTTGCTGCTCTTGAGCCGGTCATGCGCGAGGGCGGGCGAGGCGAATGCCGTACCGAGGACGAGGGCGACGAGAAGCGCGAGGGCGACCGCGACAGGGGAAGTCTTCATGGCAACCACAAGGCTACCGACGTGACCACGCGGTCTCGACCCCCCTGTCCGATCTACGGTCTCGCGCGGGTCGCCCTCGCCATCCCGATCTACAGCCCGACGCAGGCCATCGCCCGCTTGTAGGCGTCGACGCTGCGGTCCGGCTCGTCGATCCGCTCCAGGACCCGGGCCGCGGTCAGCCAGGCGTGGGCGGTGAAGCGGGTCTCCGGCGCCTGCTCCAGGCATTCGGCCCCGGCGGACAGCTCCCGCGAGGCGTCCGCCTGCATGCCCAGCGCGGCGAGGGTCTCGCCGTGCAGCAGGCGGGCCTCGGCCTGAAGGGCCTTGGGCATGCCGTCGAGCAGGTCGCAGACGAAGCGCATGTGCTCCTCGGCCCGGTCGGGCCTGGCGAGCAGCAGCTCCACCCGGACGAGGTTCATCGCGCAGCGCATCTTGGTGATCGAGCTGGCGGAGCTCTCCGCCAGCTCCTTCTCGACCTTGAGCAGTACGTCGCGCCAGGCCTCGGCCTCCATGGGCCGGGCGATCAGCAGGACCTGGGCGTAGTCGTTGCGCAGGCGGGCCAGCCGGCGCGGGTCGCCGTACTCGGACTGGATGGCCAGGGCGCGCTCGGCGTGCGTGACCGCCTCCTCCGCGTGACCGGTCTCGATGGCGGCGATCGCGGCGTTCCAGTGCGCCAGGGTGAGCGCCAGCGGGGTGGCGAGAAGCTCGGCGGCGGCGAGGAGCTCGGCGGAGAACTGGCGCGCCCTGAGCAGGTCGCCGCGGTCGACGTACGCGGCGAAGAGCTGGCCGCCCAGCCTCATGAGGCCGTCGGTCCAGACGGGCTGGACCGCGCCGGTGAGGATCTTCTCGGGGACCTGCATCGCCCGGGTCAGGTCCCCGGCCTCGCGGTAGCAGCGCGAGAGCGCGACGGCGACCGCGATGTGACGCTCGGGGTTCATGGTCGCCGCGTCGCCCTCGTGCAGCCCGCTGAAGAGGGCGATCGCCTGGTCCAGGTCGCCGCAGGCCTCGGTCGCGAGGGCCAGGCCGTACTCGGTGTCCTGCCGCAGCTGGGGCAGGCCCGCCAGGCCGTTGTCGGCTAGAAGCTCGGCGTAGCGGGTGCGGGCCTCGACGACCTCACCGTTGTCCAGGGCCATCTGCGCGTAGCCGAGCGCGAGCTCGATCTCCTGCATCTGCTCGGCCGTGACGCCGTTGATCAGATAGGTCAGGGAACAGTCGAGTTTTTCGGCGAGAAGCTCCAGCACCGCGGGCGTCGGAGTACGCTTGCCACTCTCGATCAGAGAGACGTAACTGTCCGAAAGTTCTGGATGAGCGAGCTGCGCCTGAGAAAGACCACGTTGCCGACGGACGGTTTTGATGCGCTGCCCCACCAAGTCTTGACCAGTCACGTTACCCCTTGAAAGATATCATTTGAGCAGCAGAACCTACGACAGGAGTCTCCCCGTGCGCCGACGTCTTGCCTTGTCTGCCCTCGCCCTGCTTTTTACGGCCACTTTTGCCGCCACTGGCAATGCTACGACCGTGAGTGCTGATTCGTCTGCCCCCTCGAAGGACACCGGTAAGTATTCTTCGCAGATGACCAGCGCTCAGGCCAACCTGGGCTGGGAGTACGGGGACTGAGCGAAGGCTCAGCCCGTCCGAAGGACAAGGAACGAAAAGAGCCCCGCCCCTCAGTGGAGAGCTTCCAGCCAGCGAGCCGCTCCACCCGGCGGAACCGGTGCCTCGCACCGGCGTGAGTGTGCGGGCACCAGCCACGCACACTGCAGCGATAACGGCACCCGCCGAGAACCCGGGGCGTCCGCGCCCCTCGAATCGGCGCCACCGATCGCGGCCGAGCCGGGATCCGAACCCCTCCACGAAGATCGTTTCTCTTCACGGGGATCCCGGACAGAAGAACACATGTGTATGATTCGTGTCACATACGTACGACTTCATCGCAGGTTACGGCTCGCGGGCCACACGGCCCGGACCGGGGATGCCGGTGACGGCCCCCCGGCCCATCTCGTCGGTGTCATGTCGTTCCGCCCGTTCCCCATCGCCGACCGGTCCGCAGGCCGGTCGGCGAACGGGCTCCGCGTCACCGGCCACCCCTCCTTTAGAACCAGTCATTACTCTAAAAATATATTGAAATAATCCACCATCAAGTCAATGTCCTAAAGCGGTCAGCCGGACTTCCGAAAGGCAGACGGCTGATTTGTCGTGGACACAAAGAAAGCATTCGGCCACACCGGTCCGCTGAAAACCGGGAATGCGGCCCACCCTCCGGGAGCGAGAAACGCGATCCGCCCCGGGAAAACCACGAATGCGATTCGCCCGCACACCCTCGGCCACCCCGCCCTTCGGCCGGATTTCGGCCCCCGGCGCACGCTCCCGCACCCGGACCCCGACGGGCGTCTCTAGATGATCTCTAGGCTCACCTGCGACAGTGAGCGGTGAGAATTCCGGAAAGCTCCGGTGAAGACCGGTGACGGGGGTCCGTTTCTCCGGGCCCGACACGAGAAGGCGTCTTCCGAGCGTCTCCCCGCCGCCACCGGCCCGGATGACATGACGGAGGGACCGACATCGATGGGCGACTCCCCCTCACGCGCGCACGACGGTGACGACCGACCACCCGCCCGCGCGGCTCTCAACCCCTTCCCCGGCGCGGAACGCCTCCCGTTCGGCGCAGAACACCTACCTCCTGGCGCAGGACATCTCCTTTCCAGCGCAAAATACCTCCTTTCCGGCGCAGGGCGCATCGGAGGCTCATCGTGGCGCGGGTCGTCGGCGACGCCCGCCGGGAGCGCGTTCGGTCCGGCACGGCTCGCGGGGGGCACATGACCCACTCCCTGCCGGCCTCCCCCTCCGCGGGAGAGCGGTCCCGGGTCCGCCACGACGCCGAGACCCTCTGCTCGTCCGCCGAGCGGACGATAGACATGTTTCTTCCTGAACCAGGGAAAAACACCGCGTTCCTCCGGATTTTTGCCCCTGCCGTCGTCCCGCCGGAGGTGCGGACGAGGATCGTGGTCGATTCGCCGTACGAGACGGCCGCTCTCCCCGCGTCCGTGGAGTTGAGGGTCGACCCGCTGATCTCCGAGAGGTTCCTGGTGATCGACGGCCGCATCGCCATGACGGGCCACGCGTCCCGGATGACCATGGTGCGCGCCCCCGTGCTGGTCTCGTTGCTGGGAGAGCTGTTCGAGCACGTCTGGGCACGCGCCGAGTCGCGGCCCCGCGGGTGGAAGGCGTCGTTCTCGGTGACGGAGCAGGAGAGGACCATTCTCAGAATGGCCGCGGAGGGCATGACGGACGAGATGATCGGCCGCCGGCTCGGGCTGACCTCCCGCACCGTGCGCCGCCACATGGCCAACGCGATGGAACGGCTCGGGACGCACAGCAGACTCCAGACGGGAGTCCGTATCGCCAAGGCGGGAATCGTCTAGGTGATTCGCGGAGAATCTTGCGTCACAAACTCGTCGGATAGTGTCTTCTCCACGGCTTCGCCGCGCCATGCCCGACCGCGTGGAGGTCTGATGGACGAGACACACGCCACCGCCCCCGTCGAAGAGGATCTCCCGGCGGGGAGGCTCGGCATTGACATTCTGGGCCCCGTGACCGGCCGGAGGGGATCGCAGAGGTTCGACCTGGGGGAGCCCAGGCGGCAGGCCGTCCTCTGCGTCCTGGCGATCAATGCCGGACAGGTCGTCACCAAGGAGAAGCTGATCGACGGGGTGTGGGGGGAGCGCCCGCCGAAGACGGCGGAACAGAGCGTCTACACCTACGTCTCCGGGCTGCGCAGGACCCTCGACCCCGACCGGGATCCGCGCAGGCCCTCAGGGGTGCTGGCCTCCGTGTCGGGCGGATACTCCTTGCGGCTGCCCCCCGAGCAGGTCGACGCCCTGGTGTTCGAGGAGTGTCTCGGCCTGGCGCGCAGGGCGCACGCGGACAACGCGTACGAGAAGGCCCTGCGTTTCCTGAACAGGGCCGTGGGACTGTGGCGAGGCACCTGCCTGAGCGGCATTCCCGGGCCGTTCGCCGAGTTCGAGCGAAACAGGCTGAGCGAGCTGCGCCTGACCGCGCTGGAGCTGCACACGGACCTGCTGCTCCTGCTCGGGCGCCCCCAGGAGGCCGCCGCCCGGCTGGTGCTCCTGACCTCGGAACACCCGCTGCGTGAACGGCTCCGCGAGCTGTACATGATCGCGCTCTACCGCTGCGGCCGGCAGGTGGAGGCCCTGGGGGTCTATCAGGAGACCCGGCGCCTGCTCACGGAGGAGTTCGGCCTCCAGCCGCACGAGAGCCTCCGCAGGTGCCACGAGCTGATCCTGCGCGCCGACCCGCTGCTCGACCTGCCCTCGACGGCTCCCGCCGCCCCCGAGCCCCTCGGGAGCTCCGGGACCCCGGCGAACCCCCAGGACTCGGAAAATCACCCGAACCCGGACACGGCCCCGGACACGGACGAGCGGAAACCCGCGAGCTCGCGGCGTCGCACGGCCCCGAGAACGAAGATGGCCCGCCAGTTGCCGCGTGATCCCGTCGGCTTCGTCGGACGTACGGGCGAGCTCGTCCGGCTGAGAGGGCTGCTCTCCCCCTGGGACGGGGGCCCGCCGCACCACGTCGTCGCGATCACCGGAGCGCCCGGATCGGGTAAGTCGACCCTGGCCGTCCGGATCGCGCACATGGTCCGCGACCGTTTTCCCGACGGGCAGCTGTACGTGAACCTGCGCGGGGCGACACCGGGCATGAAGCGGCTCGAACCGGTCGAGGTGCTCGGCAGGTTCCTGCGCGACCTCGGCACGCCCCCGCAGGCCGTCCCCACCGACGTCGACGAGGCCGCCGCCCTGTGGCGCGGCGAGCTCGACGGCCGCGAGATGCTCGTCGTGCTGGACGACGCCGCCGACCTGGCCCAGATCCGTCCGCTGCTGTCGGTGCCGATGGGCAACGCGATCCTGGCGACCAGCCGGGAGAGCTTCACCCTGCTCGACGACTGTGCCCGCGTGCCGATCTCCGGGATGCGGCCGACCGAGTCCTCCGCGATGCTCGCCAAGCTGATCGGGGCCGAGCGGGTGGCCCAGGACACCCGGGCCACGAGGCGCCTGATCGATCTCTGCGGAGGGCTGCCGCTGGCCGTCGGCATCGCGGGGGCCCGGCTGGCGAACCGGCCGCGCTGGAACGTGAACGACCTGGTGAGCCGGCTGGACGACGAGCGCGGGCGGTTGAGGGAACTGGCGGCGGGCGACCTCGCGGTGCGCTCCAGCCTGGCGGTCAGCTACGACATGCTCGCCGGCAGCGACCACCTCCCCGACCGGACGGCCGCCCGCGCGCTGCGCGCGCTCGGCGTGCTGCAGACGGACGACGTCACCGCGCACATCGTCGGCGCCCTGCTGGACGTCCCCGCGGAGACGGCGGAGCAGGCGATGGAACGGCTGGTCGACGCGCACCTCGCGGAGATGGACGAGCCGGGAAGATACCGGCTGCACGACCTGGTGCGGCTCTTCGCCAAGGAGCAGGCCGCGAGCGAGGACACGGAGACCGACCGCGACGCCACGCTGGACCGGGCGCTGAGCTCGTACATCGGGACCACCCGCCTGGCCATAGAGCTGGGCCGCTATCCCCACCCGGTCCTGGTGGACGTCGACCTCGACGCCGCGCCGCTCTCACTGACCTCGTACGACGAGGCCCGCGACTGGCTGCGCCGGGAGCAGGCCAACCTCCTGTCCGCGGCCCTCCAGGCGATGTCCGCCACCCGGGAGCGGACCGCCCGGCTCGGCGTCGCCCTGGTCTTCGCGCTGTTCTGGCACCTCCAGCACGCCGGGCTTCGCGACCAGCTCCTCGCGATCAGCCCGCAGCCTCTCGCGATCGGCCGGCGGCTGAACGACCACAGCATCGAGTCGCACGCGCACTGCTTCGCCGGTGTCGCGCTGAACATCGCCAACCGCCCGGCGGAGGCCGTACCCCACTTCCGGCGTCAGCTGGACCTGTGCCGCCGGCTCTCCGACGCGCACGGGGAGCAGAAGGCGCTGGGCAGTCTCGCCATGAACTACCTCGAACTCGACCGCTACGAGGAGACCGTCGACTGTGCCCGGAAACAGCAGGAGATCGCGAACGCGATCGGGTACAGATCGGGCCAGTCCTACGCGCTCACCATGCTCGGGGCGGGGTACAGCGGCCTGCGCCGGTTCGAGCAGGCGCTGGAGGTGCTGAACGAGGCCCTGACCATGTGCCAGAAGGAGGGCAACCGCTACCAGGAGGCGTCCGTGCACAGCAGGATCGGCACCACCCATCTCGCCATGGGGGACGCCGTGTCGGCCAAGGCCTCCTTCGAGATCGCTCTGGACTGCGCGCGCGCCGAGCGGCTGAGCATCGCCGAACCGTACCTGCTGCTCGACCTGGGCCGCTCCTACCGGCTCCTCGGCGATACGGAACACGCCTCGGCCCACCTGGCGCGCTCCATCGTGCTGGCCAGGGAGGTCGGGAACAAGGAGGTGGAGGAGCAGGCGGCGATCGAGGAGGCGCTCGTGCTGGCCTCCGGCGGGAAGCCCGTCACGCCCCCGAGCCGGACGATGGTTCTCTGAGGGGCGGCTCGCGCACACGACCGGACACACCGGCACCGGGACACCGGGCTCGGGTGGCGGGCACGGGAGCACCGGGGCGCGGCGCCGGGCACAACCGCAAGAGTCGCCAACGGCCACCCCCCGCGTTGCGTCGTGCCTGCCATGTCCTCCCCCGGACCAGGCTGATGTACTGCTGAGATGAGCGGCATCGAAACACGGCGGCAGCGCGGCGTCGGCGAGAGCGTCCTGCGTCCCGACGGGACGCTGAAGGTCACGGGCGAGTTCGCCTACTCCTCCGACCTGT
Source organism: Streptosporangium nanhuense (assembly GCF_059358815.1). Taxonomy (NCBI): domain Bacteria; kingdom Bacillati; phylum Actinomycetota; class Actinomycetes; order Streptosporangiales; family Streptosporangiaceae; genus Streptosporangium; species Streptosporangium nanhuense. The sequence continues at coordinate 90,803 of NZ_JCADBG010000002.1, read as the reverse complement.
ACCTGGCGGACATGATCTGGGGGGTCACCCTCCGCAGCCCGCACCCGTCGGCGTGGATCCGCTCGATCGACGTCGGCCCCGCGCTGGCCATGCCCGGCGTGTACGCGGTCCTCACCCACGAGGACGTGCCGGGCGCGAAGTTCTACGGCCTGGACCACAGGGACCAGCCGGTGCTCGCCGTCGACCAGGTCCGCTACCAGGGCGAGCCGGTCGCCCTGGTCGCGGCCGACCATCCGGAGCGCGCCAGGCGGGCGGCCGAGGCGATCGTCGTGGAGTACGAGGTCCGCGAGGCCGTCACCGACCCGCGCCGGGCCGCCTTCGACGCCTCCTACCCCGCGGTCCACGAGGGCGGGAACGTGGTGCGCCACCAGCCGATCCGGGTCGGCTCGGCGTTCGAGGCCCCCGTGGTCGTCACCGGCGAGTACGAGGTCGGCATGCAGGACCAGGCCTTCCTCGGCCCCGAGTCCGGATTGGCCGTGCCGGCCGAGGACGGCGGGGTGGACCTGTACATCGCCACGCAGTGGCTGCACTCCGACCGGGAGCAGATCGCGCCGTGCCTGGGGCTGCCCGAGGAGAAGGTACGGCTCTCGCTGGCCGGGGTGGGCGGGGCGTTCGGTGCCCGCGAGGACCTGTCCATGCAGGTCCACGCGTGCATGCTGGCCCTTCGCACCGGCCGTCCCGTGAAGATCGTCTACAACCGCGAGGAGTCCTTCTACGGCCACGTCCACCGCCATCCGGCCCGGATGCGCTACGAGCACGGCGCCACCCGCGACGGCAGGCTGCTCTACGTCAGGGCGGAGATCCTGCTGGACGGCGGCGCCTACTGCTCCACCTCTCCCGCCGTGGTCGGCAACGCGGCCTCCCTGGGGGTGGGGCCGTACGAGGTGGACAACGTGTGGATCGACGCCTACGGCGTCTACACCAACAACCCGCCCTGCGGCGCGATGCGCGGCTTCGGCGCGGTCCAGGCCTGCTACGCGTACGAGTCGCAGATGGACAGGCTGGCCGAGGCGTGCGGGATCTCCCCGGTCGAGGTCAGGATCCGCAACGCGGTCTCCCAGGGGTCGGTGCTGGCCACCGGGCAGGTGATCGACTCGCCCGCGCCGCTGGCCGAGATGCTCAGGGAGCTCGCCGCGATGCCGCTGCCCGCCACGCCGGACGCCCGGGACGTCCCGGATCTGCTGGGCATGCCGGGCGGCGTCTCGCAGACCACCCACGGCGAGGGGGTGCGGCGCGGTGTCGGGTACGGCGTCGGCATCAAGAACATCTGCTTCTCCGAGGGCTTCGACGACCACTCGACCGCCAGGGTGCGGGTGGAGCTGATCGGCGGCGAGCCGCACGTCCTGGTGCACACGGCGGCGGCCGAGGTGGGACAGGGCCTGCTGATGGTCCAGGAGCAGATCGCCAGGACCGAGCTGGGGATCGACGCGGTGACCGTCGCGACGGCGGACACGTCGGTCGGCTCCGCGGGCTCCTCGTCGGCCTCCCGCCAGTCGTACGTCACCGGCGGCGCGGTCAAGGCCGCCTGCGAGGCCGTGCGGGAACGGTTGGGGAAGCTGACCGGCGACGGGTCGTCGCTGGTGGAGGCGCTGGAGCGGGCCGGGGCGGTGGAGGAGACGAGGGAGTACCGGCACCGGCCCACCTTCCCCCTGGACCCGGCCACCGGGCAGGGCGACTCGCACACCCAGCTCGCCCTGTGCGTCCACCGGGCCGTGGTGGACGTGGACGTGGAGCTGGGGCTGGTCAAGGTGGTGGAGCTGGCGGCCGTCCAGGACGTGGGACGGATCATGAACCCGCTGGCGCTGGAGGGGCAGATCCACGGCGGCAGCGCGCAGGGACTGGGACTGGCGCTGATGGAGGAGATCCAGGTCCGCGACGGGCTGGTTCTCAACCCGTCGTTCACCGACTACCTGATCCCCACCATCCTCGACATGCCGCCCATGAAGTTGTCGATCATGGAGAATCCCGACCCGAACGCCCCCTACGGCCTGCGCGGCGCGGGCGAGCCTCCCACGCTCTCCTCCACCCCCGCGGTGGCCGCCGCCGTACGGGCCGCGACCGGCCTGCGGCTGCCCCGGGTGCCCATCCGCCCCCACGACATCGCCCTGGACGGCTGACCCCGGTCTCGCGCTGTGTCAGCCGGTGTCAGCCTGTGTCAGCCGGTGCCCTCCAGCTCGCAGGCGACGCCGTCCCCGTCCCCGTCGATGTACCACTCGTACTCCTTGTGGACGCCCTTGGTGTAGGGGCCGTCCCCGTTCTCCCGCGCGGCCTTGCAAGTGGGGTACTTGCGGTCGGTGCCCACGCCGGACGCGGTCCCCGAGGTGTCGCCGGTGGTGTCCGCCTGGCGGTTCGCGTCGGTCCCGGCGGTGTTCGTGCCGGCCGGGTTGGCGGGGTCGCCGGTGGTGGGCGGAGGGGTCACGGGCTGGTTGGCCGGAGGGTTCGCGGGCTGGCTCGCCGGAGAGCTCGCCGGGGGGTTCGAGGGCTGGTTGGCCGGGTCCGGCGGGGTGAAGACCGACGCGCTCGGCTGCGTGCCGCTGGGCTGCGGGACGACGGCCCCGGAGCCGAGCAGCCTGACGACCATCGCGTCCGCCTGCTCCTTGGTGAAGGCACCGGCGATGCTCAGGCTGTCGTCGGTGATCGCCTGGGCGACCCGGGGTGCCGCCACCACCTTGTCCCCCACGACGATCGCGATCTGCTGCCTGACCGGGTCGTCCTCGTTGAGCACCTCCGCGGTCAGGTCGTTGATCTGCTCGCGGAAGGCGGGCGCGAACGCGATCCTGACCGAGTAGGCGCCGCTCTTCTCCTGGATCGCCTCGATCTTCCGTACGGCGTTCACGTTGACCCCGGCGTCGATCGAGTAACAGGTCTGCCCGAGGTCGTCGGGATAGGTGTCCGGGACCGTGCAGGCTCCGGGCTTCGCCTCGGTCACCGGGGCGAAGTGGAGGGGGATCGCCAGCCTCTTGGGCGGCGTGGCGCCGAGCGGCATGTCGGGATTTCGGGTCATGAGCACCGCGATGGTGCCGAGCACACCGGTGATCAACACGACGATGACCAGGACGGACACCAGGATCGCGGTGGTGACCCGGCTCGCCCTGGGCTCCCCCGGCGCCCCGTCCGGCGACTCCCCGGCCCGCCGCTCGCCGGTCCCGGGAGCGCCGGGCACGCCCGCTCCCGGTGCCCCCGGTGCGACCGGTGCGACCGGTGCCCCTGGTACGTCCGCCCCCGGTACGCCTGGGACTCCGGGTATGCCCGCCCCCGGCTCGCCGGGCACCTGACCGGTGGCCCGCCCCTCGGGGAGGGCCAGGGTGTCGAGCTCGGGGTCGCCCGGGACCGCGGGAACCGGCCCCCCCGGACCGTGGCCGCCCAGATCATGGCTGCCCAGATCATGGCCGCCCGGATCGCCGGGGCCCGGCCCGCCGAAAGCGGCATCCCCGAAAGCCGGATCGCCGAACCTCGTACCGCCGGGGCCCAGGTCGTCGAAGCCGGGATCGCCGGGCCTCGCGCCACCGGCGCCGAAGGCATCGAAGCCAAAACTTCCGGTGCCGAAAGCATCGAAGCCGGAAGCACCGGGCCCGGCCCCGCGCCCGCCGAAGGCGTCGAAGCCGGAACCGCCATGATCGGGAACGGGCCTCCCGAAGGCGTCGAAGCCGGAAGCACCGGACCCAGGAACGGAACCGGGACCGGAACGAGGAGCGGGACCGGAACCGCCGAAGGCGTCGAAGGTGGAGCCACCGGAACCTGGACCGGGACCGCCGAAACCCCCGTCGCCGCGACCCGGTTCGCCGAGGTCACCGGGGCCGGCGGACCCCTCGGAGGGGGCGTCGCCCGGCCTTCCCGCGTCGCGGGCGTGGCGGCCGGGCGAGGCGCCAGGGCGGCCGGGCGGGGTGAAGGCGTCGTAGGAGCCGGACGAGGACCACGGCTCCCCAGAGGGGTCGTCAGGCCCGGCTGGAGGTCCCTGCGGTACGGGCGGCCCACCCTGCCCCGCGTGCATCCCCATCGTCATATCCCCGTATTCCTCGCACCTGTTCGCGGCGAGCCTACCGATCGGCGCGGGGAGCCGGTAACCCCGCACGTCACACCATCTCCCGGGAGACCGAGCGTCGACGGCCGCTGACGGAATGTCATCGACTCCGACCCCATTCCTGCCACTCTGCGCGTGACTGCTCCCTTTCGGGGAACGCACAGTGAAGAAGAGGACACGCGCCCACCCTTGGAGGAGCCGTGAAGATCTCCGTTCCCCGTGAGGTCAAGAACCACGAGTACCGCGTGGCCCTGACCCCCGCCGGGGCCCACGAGTTCGTCCGGCACGGCCATGAGGTCTTCGTCGAGAAAGACGCCGGGACGGGGTCTTCCATTCCCGACACCGACTTCCAGAGCACCGGTGCGACCATCCTCGACACGGCCGACGAGGTGTGGGCCGCGGGCGAGCTGGTCCTGAAGGTCAAGGAGCCGGTCGCCGAGGAGTACCACCGGATGCGCGAGGGCCAGGTGCTCTTCACCTACCTGCATCTGGCCGCCTCCCCCGCGTGCACCCGCGCCCTGCTCGACGCCGGGGTCACCGGCATCGCCTACGAGACCGTGCAGAACGCCAACGGCTTCCTGCCCCTGCTGGCTCCCATGTCGGAGGTGGCCGGGCGGCTCGCCCCCCAGGTGGGGGCCTACCACCTGATGCGCCAGGGCGGCGGGCGCGGCGTGCTGATGGGCGGGGTGTCCGGCGTGCACGCGGCCAGCGTGGTCGTGATCGGCGCCGGGGTCTCCGGCATGAACGCCGCGGTCATCGCGCTCGGCATGCAGGCCGAGGTGCTGCTGCTGGACCGCGACATCGACAGGCTCCGCCAGGCGGACGTGATCTACAAGGGCCACTGCAAGACCATCGCCTCCACCACGTACGAGATCGAGCGGGCGGTGCTCAACGCCGACCTGGTCATCGGCGCGGTGCTCATACCGGGCGCGAGGGCTCCCAAGCTGGTCGACAACCAGCTGGTCTCGCGGATGAGGCCGGGGTCGGTCCTGGTGGACATCTCCATCGACCAGGGCGGCTGCTTCGAGGACTCCCGGCCCACCACCCACGCCGACCCGACGTACCGGGTGCACAACTCGGTGTTCTACTGCGTGGCCAACATGCCGGGCGCGGTGCCGCACACCTCGACGTACGCGCTGACCAACGTGACCGTCCCCTACGCCCTCTCGATCGCCCACCTGGGCTGGCGGGAGGCCCTGCGGAGCGACCCGGCGCTGGCGCTGGGCCTGAACACGCACGAGGGGCACCTGACCAACCGGCCCGTGGCCGAGGCTCACGGGCTGGAGGCGGTGCCCCTGGAACGGGTCCTGCGGGCCTAGCCGCCGGGACGCCTCGTCGGGACGGCGTCACCGGCGTCGGACACCGGCCGGATCAGGCGATCAGGGAGCCGGGGTGCCGCTGGGAGCCGGGGCGTCGGTGGCCGGGGCGTCCGTGGCGGGAGCGTCCGTGGCCGGGGCGTCGCTGGGAGCCGACGACGGGTTCTGGCTGGGCGCGACGTCCGGGATGGGCGCCTCGGCGGTGGTGGTGCCCACGCCGCCGCTGCAGGACGCGCCGAGCTCGGGGGTGTCCGGGCCGTTCTTGTACTTCTGGATGAACTTGGGCAGACGCCCGTCGGTCGCGCTGTCCAGCTTGAGCTGGTGGTTCCAGGAGCTGGCCACGACCTTGGAGGGCAGGCCCGGGTACGGGCTCAGGAGCATGTAGTCCTTGGAGGCCAGTTCCCTGAGCGTGTCCACCTCCGCCTTGGGGAGGTCCGGCTGGTAGGTGATCCACACGGCGCCGTGCTCCATGGCGTGGACGGCGTTCTCGTTGTTGATCGGCTGATCGTAGACGCCGCAGTTCTGCCAGGCCGGGTTGTGCTCACCGCCCATCGGCGGGGTCTCCTTGTAGGCCACCTTGGTCTGGGTGTGCTGACTGCCCGCGTACTTCGCGGTGGCCACGTTGTCGAGCGAGTTCGTGGCGCGCTCGTTGACCATGTAGAAGGCGACGACCGCGACGAGCAGAACGACGACGGCACCTCCGGCACCCCACATCAGGAACGCGGCTCTGCGCTCCTTGCGCTTCTGCTCCTCACGCATACGGGTGAGGTGCTCACGCCTCGCCTGCGCCTTTTCCTTGGTCATCAACCCTCCAGCAACAAACAGCGTCGGGTCACCCTATGCCCTACCGGCGTATGTGGAGAATAAGGGGATGACAACGGCTGATACAGCGACGATTCACGACAGTGGGTACTCTGGGCAGGTAATGGAGACCTCCGGTAAAGACGGCATGAGGCCCAGGCGTGGCGTGGCGGTCGGCGTGCTGCTCGGATGCCTGGTCGCGGCGGTCGCGTTGCTGCTGGTGGTGGGGAGGACGGCCACCCCGACCGACGCCTCGCCGGAGGCGGGCTTCGCCCGCGACATGTCCGTTCATCACGCCCAGGCCGTCGAGATGTCCTTCATCGCCAGGGACGGGAGCGAGGACGACGCGCTCCGGCGGCTGGCCTACGACATCATCGTCACGCAGACGGCCCAGCGCGGCATGTTCACGGGCTGGCTGCAGCAGTGGGGTCTCAACCAGTCGAGCGATCGCCCCACCATGGCCTGGATGTCCGGCCACGGCGGCGGCGGTCACGCTGTAACACCGGACGCGCCCGCCGCGATGCCCGGTATGGCAAGTGAGGACGAGCTCAAAAAGCTCCGCGAGGCCACAGGCAAGGACCAGGAGATCCTCTTCCTGCAGCTCATGATCCGCCATCACGAGGGCGGCGTGCAGATGGGCAGGGGTCTGCTGAAACTGTCCGACCGCGAAGAGGTGGCCACCATGGCACAGCACATCGTCGACGGTCAGACTGGCGAGATCGAGTTGATGACCGACATGTTGCGGCAGCGCGGCGCCCAGCGGCTGCCTTCAATCCTTTAATAGCGTCGGCGCGTCCCTGTGTGGCCGGTTTCCGGTCAGGGCAGCATGGAGCCAACCTGGCCGGAGGAAAGAGAATGGTGAACGACGAGCCGGAGAACCGCCTGGAGGTGAGCATCTCCGCCGAGGTGGAAATGGGGCAATACGCCAACTTCGCCTCCGTTTGGCATACCCAGGATGGTTTTGTCCTGGATTTCGCGGTGATCACCAGGCCGCCCCAGCTGGCCAACGACCCCTCCTCCGGGCAGCACTTCGTGAGCGTGCCGACCCGGATCGTCAGCCGGATCCGCATTCCCCCGAGCCAGGTCTTCGAGCTGATGAAGGCCCTCGAACAGCAGCTGACCGCGTACGAGCACGAGACGGGTCACAAGAACTGAGGCGGGGCCCGGCGCGCCCTCACGCCTTCACGACGGGCCCCGCGCAGGGGTTCCCGGCGAGCCTCACGGCAGGCCGATGGCCTCCCGCGCCTCGGCCAGCAGCCCGGCGGTGCGCTCGGCGGCCAGTGCCGCCCCGGCCTCCAGGAGCCGAGACAGTTCGGCCTGGTCGGCCGACAGCTCGGCGTGGCGCTCCTGGACGGGCCGCAGCGTCTCCACCACCGCCTCCGCCGTGTCCCGTTTGAGCGCGCCGTACGACCCGTACGAGAGCGACTCGACCGGCCGGTCCGAGCAGGCCGCGAGCACGGCGAGCAGGTTGGAGACGCCGGGCTTGCCCGCCGGGTCGTAGGCGACCTCGGTGCCGGAGTCGGTCACCGCGCGCATGACCTTGCGCCGGAGGTCGGCGGGCGGGTCGAGCAGATAGATCGTCCCGGCGGGCGAGCCGTCCGACTTGCCCATCTTGGAGGTGGGCGCGCTCAGGTCCATCACCCGGGCGGCGACCCGCGGGCGCACGGCCTCGGGCACGGTGAAGACCTCGCCGTACAGCCGGTTGAACCGCAGGGCGAGGTCCCTGGTCAGCTCCACGTGCTGGCGCTGGTCCTCCCCCACGGGCACGACGTCCACCCGGTGCAGCAGGATGTCGGCGGCCATCAGCGCGGGGTAGGTGAGCAGCGAGAGCCGCACCTCCTCCCGCCCGGCCGACTTCTCCCTGAACTGGATCATGCGTCGCATCTCGCCGAAGTGGGCCGTGCTCTCCAGCAGGTAGGCCAGCCCGGTGTGCGCGGGCACCCGCGACTGGACGTACACGAGAGAGCGGTCCAGGCCGCAGGCGAGCAGCAGGGTCGCGGCCTCGCGGGTGCGGGCGCGCAACAGCTCCGGGTCGTGTCTGATCGTCAGGGCGTGCAGGTCCGCGACGGCGTAGACGCAGTCGGCCTCGTCCTGGAGGCGCACGGCGGGCATGATCGCGCCGAGGAGGTTGCCCAGCGTGAGGCGGCCGGTCGGTTTGAACGCGGAGAAGGCGCGCTTTGTCATGGTCACTCCTGGTGAGAAGAGGACCGCCGCCCGCCGGTCGTACCGGGAACGCCCCCGGAACGCGCCGGAAAAGCGAAAACGACCGCCGGTGAACGGCGGCCGTTTGGTGCGCAGTCGGGACTGGCTAGCGGATCCGCCTCTCGGCGGCCCGCCACAGACCCGGACCGTGCTTGCTCATGCCGGTGAGTGTAACTCCTGCGCCACGGCGGCGGCAAAGGCGTCCACGTCGGCCTCGGTGGTGTCGAACGCGGTCATCCAGCGGACCTCGCCGGTGGCCTCGTTCCAGGTGTAGAAGCGGAAGCGCTTCTGCAGGCGCTCGGTGGCGTCCTTGGGCAGGACCGCGAAGACCGCGTTGGCCTGCACCGGGCGCGGGATCTCCACCCCGGGCACGTCCCGCACGGCGTCGGCGAGCCGCCGGGCCATCGCGTTGGCGTTGCGGGCGTTGCGCAGCCACAGGTCGCCCGCGAGCAGCGCCTCGAACTGCACCGAGACGAACCGCATCTTGGAGGCGAGCTGCATGGCGCTCTTGCGCAGGTAGCGCAGGCCGCGCACCGCGTCGGGGTTGAGCACCACGACGGCCTCGCCGAACATCAGGCCGGCCTTGGTGCCGCCGAAGGACAGCACGTCCACGCCCACGTCGGTGGTGAACGCGCGCAGCGGCACGTCCAGCGCGGCGGCGGCGTTGGTCGCGCGGGCGCCGTCGAGGTGGACGACCATGCCGAGCTCGTGGGCGTGGTCGCAGATCGCCCGGATCTCCTCCGGCGTGTAGAGCGTGCCCAGCTCGGTGGTCTGGGTGATCGACACGACCTTGGGCTGTGCCCGGTGCTCGTCGCCGAAGCCCCACGCCTGCCTGTCGATCAGCTCGGGCGTGAGCTTGCCGTCCGGGGTGGCGACCGGCAGCAGCTTGAGCCCGGCCGACCGCTCGGGGGCGCCGCCCTCGTCGGTGTGGATGTGCGCCGACTCCGCGCAGACCACCGCCTCCCAGTGGGCGGTCATCGAGCGGAGCGCGACCACGTTGGCACCGGTGCCGTTGAACATCGGCCACGCCTGCGCGGCGGGGCCGAAGTGCCTCCTGAAGACCTCCTGGAGCGCTTCGGTGTAGACGTCGTCGCCGTACGAGGTCTGGTGGCCCCCGTTGGCGAGCGCGATCGCCTGGAGGATCTCCGGGTGGACCCCGGCGTAGTTGTCGCTGGCGAAGCCCTTCACCAGCGGGTCGTGCCTGCGGATGGCGTCCGTCACGCGGTCTTCCCCCCTGCCTTCTCGTCGGCGGTGAGGTCGATCCGGGTGCCGTTGGCGTCGGTGCTCCACAGGCCGGCGATCGCCTCGGCGAGGTCGTCGACGTCGGTGAAGCCCGGGAACGTCCGCTCGGGGCTCGCCGCGCGCATGTCCGCGTGCACGAGCGCCTTGACGACCAGGATGTTCGCGGTGGAGGAGGTGCCCTCCAGGGCGTCGGCGAAGGCCAGGGTCCACGCCTCGGAGGCGGCCTTGGCGGTGCCGTACGCCGCGTTGCCCTGGGTGGGGCGCTCGGCCGCCTTCGCGGAGACGATGGCGAACCGGCCGCGCTCGCTCGCCTTGAGCAGCGGCTCGAAGGCGAGCGTGACGTGCTGGAGGGTACGGACCAGCAGGTCGTGCAGGAGCGCCCAGTCGTCCAGCGACGTCTCGGCGAAGGTCTTGGACCCGCGCCAGCCGCCGACCAGGTGCACGATCCCGTCCACCCTGCCGTGCTCGGCCCGCACGTCCTCCGCGAGCCTCGCGACCGCGCCGGGGTCGAGCAGGTCGACCGCGAGGGACCCCTCGGCGCCGCTCTTGTCGACGCCGATCACCGTGTGGCCCTCGCCGGTGAACCTGCGGACGACGGCCCGGCCCGCGGGACCGCCCGCGCCGGTGACAAGAATGATCATGCTCGGATGCCCTTCGTGGAGTCGACGACGTCGCCGAGCTTACGGCGCAGGGCCTCGTAGAACATGCTCAGGGGGAACTCGTCGGGCAGCACCGCGTCCACGACCGCCTTGGGGAATCCCTCCACGGGCAGGGCACCGACCCCCTTGGCCCAGACCGAGGCGGGGTTCGGCTCCACATAGGCGGCGACCAGCTGGTGGGCGGCGAGCCAGTGGGCGAGCTTGGAGCGGTCGATGCCGTCCCGGTAGAGCTTCTCGACCTCGCCCCGCAGGTCCGCGACACCCCCGGCGAGCCGGTCCCAGTCGACGCTCAGCCGGTTGTCGGTCCACCGGACGACGTCGTTGCGGTGCAGGTACGAGAAGAGCAGCTGCCCGCCCAGGCCGTCGTAGTTGCGGACCCGGTCACCGGTGATCGGGAAGCGGAACAGCCGGTCGAACAGGATCGCCAGCTGGACGTAGCGGGCGTGCGGCACGCCCTCCTTCTCCAGCTTCACGGCCTCGCCGAACGCGGTCAGGTCGCAGCGCAGCTCCTCCAGGGAGTAGAGCCAGTACGGCATCCGCTGCTTGATCATGAACGGGTCGAACGGCAGGTCGCCGTGGCTGTGGGTGCGGTCGTGGATCAGGTCCCAGAGCACGAAGGTGTCCTGGGCCAGCTCCTGCGACGCGATCAGCCTGGCCGCGTCCGGCGGCAGCGCGAGCTTCAGCGTGGCCGCGGCGGCCCCGCTCACCGCCCGGAACCTCGCGGCCTCCCGGTCGGCGAAGATCCCGCCCCAGGTGAAGCGGGCCGGGGTCTCGCGGACCGCGACGGTCTCGGGGAAGAGCACCGCGGAGTTGGTGTCGTAGCCGGAGGTGAAGTCCTCGAAGGCGATCGGCACGAACATCGGGTTGTCGTAGCCGCCCCGCTCCAGCTCGGCGAGCCACTCGGGCCAGATCGTCCGGATCCACACGGCCTCGATGTGCCGGAAGGTGGTGCCGTTCTGGGTGTACATCGGGAAGACGACCAGGTGCTCCAGCCCGTCCACCCGCTGGGTGTCGGGGTGGAAGGCGTCGAGCGCGTCGAGGAAGTCGGGGACGCCCAGGCCCTGGCCGGCCCACCTGCGAAGGTCGGCGACGACGGCGGCCAGGTAGGCGGCGTCGTGCGGGAAGCGCGGCGCGAGCCGCTCGACGTGCCCGGCGATCGCGGAGACCAGCTCGGCGGCCCGCGGCTTGTCGCCCTCCTCGGGGACCGAGCCGTCCTTGACCTGCAGCGGCTTGAGGGCCTCGACGGCGTCCTTGAGCTTCCGGAACTCGGCGTGGGTCTCGGAGTCCCCGGTGCCTCTGGTGGCCCCCTGCGCGGGAACGCGGGCGGCCCAGGTGACGAGGTTGCCCCAGAGCGCGGCGTGGTCGTAGTCGCCGATCGAGTCGTCACCGAACAGGTCGGAGTCGGCGACCACCACGACGCGGCCCTCGCCGTGCCGTACGGCCACGGCCAGCGGGCGGTTCGCGGGGGTCGCGGTGGGCGAGGTGGCGAACAGGACGGCCGCGTGATCGGGGGCGGTGAGCACGCCGGACCGGTAGAAGCAGGCGCGACGGGCCCCGGCGAGCAGGTCCTGCCCGTTCTCCGGGGCGTTCTGGGGGGTGCCCAGGACCCAGGAGGCCACGCCGTTGTGGGCGCTCCCGGGGTCCCGGACGAGGGTGTGCTCGACGCCCACGCCGAAGCGCGCGAGCAGCTCGGTGAGGTTGCTGCCGTACTTGTCCTGCTCGTACTCGGCCATCACGACCAGGCCGCCGCCGTCGCGGACGTACTCCTCGATCGCGTCGAGCTCCTCGACGGGCAGGACCGGGCTGCCCAGCCCGGTGGTGTGCTCCCAGCGATCAGCGGAGGGATGCGCGATCACCAGCACGTCCCGCGCGCTCAGCAGCCCCGGGGTGAGCGGCCCCTCGACGTGCGCGTCCACGGAGTGCCCCAGCCCGCGCAACAACCCGGCCGCGCGGGCGTAGCTGCTGTCGTCGGGATGGCCGGGATTCATCGTCTCGGCGACCTCCCGCCGGATGGTCCACGACTCGCTGTGTGCCTCGTCGAACAGTACGCGGGGGAACGCCGTCACGATAAATCCTCCTTCAGATGCGAGTGGTTAACGGAAAATATACACAACCTATGCCCGTTTTGACGCATCCCTTACGGGCCGGAGTGGGTAAAAGATGGAGGCCGCGCGGGCGGGGGCGGGCCGCGGGAAGGGGCAGGCGTCGGGCTGGTCGAGCGCAGCGATGACGGTGTCGATGGCCTCGGCGCTCAGACGCCCGGCGAGGAGGCGGCGGAACTCAGGTTCACCGAGGGCCTCGCGCCGCTGTTCAAGCCAGTGCAGGTCGACAACGGGTGAGTGCCGAGAGTGTCGCAGACAGGGAACAGGCTCCCGCCCCCGGGGGCCGAAGCCTGCTCGTACTGCGGATCGTCGTGGAACTAGACGGTGTCGTCGGCGCGGACCCAGCGGGTGAACGCCGCCCACTCCCCCGGGGTGAACACCAGCGCCGGACCCGAACGGTCCTTGCTGTCGCGGACACCGACCCGACCACCGGACAGCCTCGCGACCTCCACGCATTCGCCACCGTTACCGCCGGAGAGCGACGACTTCACCCACGTGGCCTCGCTCAGCTCTTGGTCCATCGTTCCCTCATCTCTTCGATCAGTTCCAGCGACGCTCGCCGCGGGAGGGCCTCTGCCTTGATCGCCTCGTACTTGGTCATGATGTCCGCCACGTCATCAGGGCGATCAGAAATCTGCCCATAACCGGCAGACTCCACATAAACACTATTGGCGACACCTCGGGTCTGCGCAATGAAAAACCCGCCCAGAAGACCCACGGTGTTTCCCGTTTCCGAGGGAACGATTTGGATGGCGACAGAAGGCCGCCGTCCCATCTCAAGCAGGTGGTCGAGCTGTCCTGCCATGATCGATGCGCTGCCGACTCGGCGCTTCAGCACCCCTTCGTCGAGAACCACCCACAGCATGGGTGGATTTTCCCGCTCCATGATGAGTTGACGCTCCAGCCGGGCCGCCACGTTTCTCTCCACGCTGTCCACTGGGGCACGAGGCTCATCAGTGAAGAGCACCCGCGCGTATTCGGCTGTCTGAAGCAGACCCGGCATGATGAGCGGTTGCCAGGTCCGCAGGGTCTCTGCGGCCTGTTCTATCTCGGCCCAGGGGCGGAACCAGGCCGGTAGCTGGGCAGCGACGTTGTCGATCATCTCCTTGATCCGGATGAGCGCCCCCTCCGCGCCGAGGGCCTCGTCGCCTCGCCTGACGAAGTCCTCCGTCGGCGACCGGCGACCGGTCTCGACCATGGAGACCGTGCCCAGGGAGTATCCGATGAGTTTGGCGAGTTTCTCCTGGGACAGACCGGCCTCCTGGCGGTATCGGCGGAGCTCGAAGCCGAAGAAGGCGACCGGTGACGTGCTGGGATCGAGCACCTTGGCCTGCGGCATGGGACATCACCTCGGTTTCATCGACGGTTTCAGCCGAACCGTTGAATACGAACCGCATCCGTTCGACTACTGAATGTAGCGCAGTAATGCGATGCTGCACAGAAGTATTCGGAACCCGGCTGTCTGAGCAGGTGAAGATGAATCCCGCGTGTGGCTTCTGGCAGAAATACCCGGACGGCGAATCCGAGGTCCTAGGGAAGGCGTACCTCGAAATCGATCCCGCGTCCGCCGCGAAGGCGCGCGCGTATGTACGGGAATGGATCGGTGCCGATCATCCGGCCTACGAGAATGTGCGGCTGGCGACGTCCGAGTTGGTGACGAACGCCGTCGTGCACGCCAGGCGGAGACGCCCCGACGATCTGATAACGCTCACCCTCACCCGGCGGGCGGACTCCCTCTTCCTGGAGGTTCTGGACCCGGGTGGCGGCTCCTGGAGGCCCCCGGAGCCCGGAGCCGTACCTGCCGACGACGAGGAGTACGGGCGCGGCCTCGGCATCGTCGGTGAGATCTCCCGGAAGCGCTGGGGAGTCCGCGACCAGGGGGATCTCGGCCGTACCGTGTGGTGCGCGATCGACCAGGCGGTGCCCCCGTGCGAGTGATCGTGGCTGTCACCCGCGAAGGGGTCAGGATCAGCACCCCCGGGCAGGCGGGCGTCCTGCTCGGCTTCGACGCCTGGGACGCGTTCCTCCACCGGGCCAGGAAAGGCTGGTTCGACCTGGAAACGGATAGCGGGAGAACATCCGGCGGCCGGATCGGCAGCGCATCCAGCCGTGCCCTTTCCCGAGAAGGCGGCCGGATCTGCCGAGCATCCGGCCGTACCCTTTCCCAAGAGGGCGGCTGACCCGGTTCGCGACCAGATAGAGGCGCCGGGATTCACCGATTTCCGCCTTCGTGTTCTTCGGAAGAGAAACCCGTCGGAACAGCGGCGCGAATCGGTGCGCGCGAGATCACGGTGAATACGCATCAGGGAAACTTCTTTCGCGAGGTCCGTACCGTTGACCGCCGCTTTCCACGGCATCCGATGCTGTTCCACTGGGTTTCCTCGCTCACGTCGGGCGCGTCCCGTCCCGCTCCGGCGAATGCCCCCACCGCCCCGGCGGCATACGAACCATCCCTCTCGCGTACATGCCCCTCCCCCACCCGGCGCATGAGACGACCACGCCGACTGAGGCGTACCCCGGCCGGCGTGGTCGTCGAAGTCACCGAACCGGGTGGGCCCGGAACGGCGTGGCGTCAGTGGTACGAGTAGAAGTTGGGCTCCTGGTCGTTCTCCTGGAGTTCGCGGTGGTTGCCCTCCGGGCCCCACAGGGACCGGTAGGACTGGATGTTGTTCTGGTGCGCCTTCGCGTGCTGGTCGAAGACGACCCAGTTGACCGGCTGGAAGTAGGAGCCGGTCTCGTCCGGCGTCGTGAGGGAGCCGGTGTAGCGGTAGGTGGCGTGGCTCTCGGGCAGCAGGGCCTTGAGGTCGACGCCGTGGACGTTCTTGGACTCGCCGAGCGCGGGGGGCAACGTGATCAGGCGGTCGTGCTGGGAGAGGCCGTGGAAGGTCTTGGCGTCGACGAGGACCGAGAAGACCACGTAGCCCTTCGGCCCGGTCGCCCGCTCGTGGACGAAGTGCGCCTCAAGAGGGGCGAAGGGCTGGCCGGCGAACTTGTACTCGGCGTGGCCGTGGAAGTGCACGTTGTTCAGGTTTTGACGCGCTCCCCGACCTGAAGGCCGGGGATTCTCGCAGGTGCCGCTCATGCGACACCCCGAAGGCTTCCTGCTTCATCGGCGTCCGCCACCGCGAGCGGTGGTCTTACGTCACCTCCACAGGCGTTTAACCTGTCCGCCCGCCCGGCGGCCAGAATGTTGATCGCCGCGTTGACGTCCCGGTCATGGGCCGCGCCACAGACGCAGATCCACGACCGGACGTCCAGCGGCATCGACTCGGCGACGGTGCCGCACGCCGAGCACAGCTTCGACGACGGAAACCACCGGTCGATCCTCGCGAAGGTCCGCCCGTACCTGGCGGCCTTGTACTCCAGCATGGCGACGAACTGCGACCAGCCCGCGTCGTGCACGCTCTTGGCCAGCTTCGTACGGGCCAGACCGGACACCGCCAGGTTCTCCACGTACACCGCTTGGTTGTCGCGGATCAACGCGGTGGAGAGCTTGTGTGCCCAGTCCCGGCGCGTGTCGGTCACCTTGGCGTACACCTTGGCGACCTTCAGCTTGGCCTTCGTGCGGTTAACCGAATCCTTCTGTGTGCGACTCAGCGCCTTGTGCGCCTTGCGGAGCTTCTTGGCCGCCCGCCGCAGAATACGCGGGTTGCCGATCTTGCGGCCGTCGGACAGCACCGCGAAGTGCGTGAGCCCCAGGTCGATACCGACCTCGCCTACGACGGTCGGCAGGGGGTCATCGCTCGTCTCGACCACGAACGACGCGAAATAGCGGCCCGATGCGTCCTTGACCACCGTCACCGATGACGGCTCTGGTGGTAGGGAGCGCGACCAGCGGACAGGCACCTCCCCGATCTTCGGCAGGCGCAGCCTCCCTCCCACCGTGACGGCGAATCGAGCGTTCTTGGTGAACCGAATGCTCTGCCGGTTGTCCTTACGGGACCTGAACCGGGGCGAGCCCACCGTGCGCCCCTTACGCTTGCCGGACAGGGAGGCGAAGAAGGTGCGGTACGCGGTGTTGAGATCGGCGAGCGCCTGCTGAAGAACCACCGCTGAGACCTCGCCCAGCCACGCGCGCTCCACAGTGAGCTTCGCCCGCGTGATGACCCGCTTGGACAGGTCCCCATCCGAGATGTACGGCAGGCCTTGGTCTCGGGCGTCCTGGCGTGCGCGCAGCCCGTCATTGAACACCACCCGGGCGCACCCGAACGCGCGGGCCAGCGCGGCACGCTGGTCGGCGTCGGGGTAGAGCCGATAGTTGTAACGAAGCTGCACGGCACCAAAGATGCCATGAATTCCATCACCGAAAGTACGGAATCCATTACCGAAAGTATGAGTGTTCGACAACTCGGCGACCAGTTGGACCGCCGCATCGACACCGCTCACTTCTCCGGCGCACCCACCATCGCGGAGCGACACAGGTAGCCCCGCGCCGTCCTGACGCCCTACGCATCGTGGGCCGAACAGCAAGACCTGAAAGTCAGGGCACATTCACGCCCTAACGGGCACCCCACTCCGACCTAAAGGCCGGAGCGCCGGCCCGCAACCAAGTAGCGCTGGCCGCCGTAGGTGATGTACGGCTGGGAACCGCCGGTGCCGATGACGAACCTGACGTCGTCGTGCTCGCTCGCCTCCTCCAGCGGAGGCTTGTCCTGGAACAGGAGCGTCCCGTCGACGCTGTGCGGGTAGTGGATGGCGAGCGCGGACCCGGTGCCCGGGCACGCCGCCGAACGGTCGATCACGACAGGGGTCTGGACCGCGCCGTCCGTGCCGTGGCCGTGACACGGTTTGACCTGAGCCTGAACGGGAGCGGAAAGGGAAATGAACGGGAGGGAAAACACAGTGGCCACCGCAATGGGGGCAAGACGGTACCGCACCAGTCGCCTTTCGTACGAGGGGATGCCAAATACGCCGCCTACGGAGTGCCAAAGAGGGCGATGTACGCATTAAGAGCGACATAAGGGCATTGGCGAGGTTAGTCGAAGAGAGTGAATCTGCACCCTGTTTTTTCGCGTCCAAAACGACCAGAAGTAAACAAGTGATTACTTGCGATCAGGGCCCCGGCCCGCGAGGCGCGGCAAGCGGGCCACCTCGCTGACCACACCCACCCGGCCGAACACCCCAGAAGCCCCTCTCACGCAAAGTGTCGAAGCAATCACAAAGGGTACAAAGAGGTCGAAAGGCGACGCCGTAACCGTCATCCAGGGGGGAAGATGTCCGTACGGAGTGCCCGATCCGTTGCCGTCCCGGCAGCGGCACTGCTGGCCGTGACACTGATCGGCGGCTGCGGCGGCGACAGGCCGGTCGCGGTCAAACCCGAGGCCGTCGTGGCCACGACAGCGCCGCCCGCGGCCGTTCCGCCCGCCGCGGGCGCCCCGCCCGCGGGCGATCTCTCGGCGGACAGCGCCGAGGAGTACACCGCGGAGGAGTGCCCGGTCGGCGCCAACACCAAGAGGTTCGCCAAGACCCGCTTCGCGCTGCACGCGGGTCTCGCGCTGGGAGCCTTCTACCGCTACATCTACAAACCGCTGCAGAGCGGCGGTTTCAAGGAAGGAGCGGAGAAGCGGAAGCGGACCTTCGCGAAGGCCGCCGTGGCCGGGCTCTTCACCCTGCACGAGCTGAAGGTCGCCAGGCGCTTCGCCCTGGCCAACCCGACCATGTGCAAGGGCGTCAAGGCGGTCACCGACAGCTTCAGCAACCTGACCGGCAAGCTGAAGAACGGCACCGCCACCGAGGCCGACCTTCAGGCCAGCAAGAACTCCTTCGACAGCCTGCGGCAGAACGCCGCGAAGAACGGCTACGACTTCAAGGAGAAGAACGCCGTCGTCCCCGGCGTGGGCTGAGCGCACGTCCGACCGGCGGACGACGGGTGCCAGCAGGCCCGGGAACGCGGGGGCTGCCGGGACCACCCGGGAACGCGGGGCCTGCCGGGACCACCCGGCTCCGGCCGGGCGCACCGCCGACCACCCGGAAACGACAGGTGGAAGACGTTCATCCGGAGAACGGCGCCACCATCGCACGGACGAGCTTTTCGAACCTCAGCGCCTCGTCGCGGTCGACGGCGAACGCGATGGACCTGCCCCTGCGGTAGGCGGTGAGCGGCCCGGCCGGAGGATTGTCGATCAGCGCGGCGATCGGCGGCACGGCCTTGGCCACCGGCTGGGCGAACAGCGCCGACGTCACCCGCACGAGACCGCGTACCGGCTGCCGGAAGGGCTCGAACAGTCCGGTCGCGACGAAGAGCGGGTTGTAGAGCACGTAGCCCGTCCGCTCGGCGGAGTAGGTCGAGGCCAGCAACTCCCTGCCCCTGGCGCCCTGCATCGTCGCCCTGAAGGGCCGGTAATCCCTGGTCAGCTGCGGGTCGTCCCAGTGGATCCGTCCCGCGCGGATGCCTCCGACACCGCACAGGTCGACGATCACGGGCGCCGATGCCCTCGCCAGCGGTTCGCGCAGGCCCTCGGTCATCAGCCAGCGGTTGATCACGTACAGGGCGAAGGTGTGCTCGAACCCCTCCTCGGTCTCGATCCTCGCGAGGTTGTACCTGAAGGCGCCGAGCACCAGCGCGTCGATCACCGGGTGGTCGGTGCGGAGCCGCTCGATCAGGGCGCGGGTCTGCCGGATGGAGCCGAGGTCCGCCTGGACGAAGCGCGCCGAGGGCACGTCCTCGCGCAGGCGCCGGCCGCCCGCCTCGCCGCTGCCCACGGCGACGACCAGGTCGCCCCGCTCGGCGTGGTGCCGGGCGAGGGCCTTGCCGATGCCGTTCGTGCCGCCGGTGATCACGATGGTCCGTGCCATAAGTTGAGACCTTCCTCAAGTTGAGATGCGCCTCAACTTAAGCGAGGATTCCCGTATGCGCAAGGACGCCCTCCACAACCGCGAGCGTCTCCTCCTGGCGGCCAGGCGGCTCTTCGCCGACCGGGGGCTCGACGTGCCGCTGGAAGAGATCGCCCGTACGGCGGGGGTGAGCATCGGGACGCTGTACAACCGCTTCCCGACCCGCGCCGAGCTGGTGGCGGCGGTGTTCGAGGACCGGGTGGCGACGGTCGCCGACCTGGCCGCGAGCTCGCTCGCGGCGGACGACGCCTGGGAGGGGTTCGTCGCGTTCATCACCGGCGTGTGCGAGCTGCAGGCCACCGACCTCGGCTACAACGACCTCGCCGCACGCGGCGCCACGGCCGGCGCCGACACGGGGTACGCGCTGATGAGCCGGATCGTCGAGCGCGCCCAGAAGTCGGGCGATCTGCGGGACGACGTCGCGCTCGACGACATGGCGTTCGTGATCTGGGGGGTCGCGGCGACCGTACGCGCGACGTTCCGCGTCGCTCCCGGCGTCTGGCGGCGGCACCTCGCCCTCACCCTCGACGGCCTGCGCGCCGGAGCGGCCCGTCCGCTGCCCGTCCCGCCCATGTCGCCGTCCCAGACGCGTGCCGCGATGGGCGAGTGCTGAGGGAGATCCCTCGCGACCCACGGATTACGGCCCCCGAGGATCCCGATCCACAGCCGCCGTATCAGACCGCCGCCTTCCGGATATCCCGTGCATCCGGCCCGGCAAACGCGCCGCCGATCGTCGGCGGTCGCACCCCGTCGTAATTACGGCTTTTTAACGTCGCATGCTCACGGCTTGCCGCTCAGTGGTAACAGTACCGGGAGTCGCTGCGAAATCGGGTCGAAACAGATGCTGCCTACCTTTGCCTGGACCGATGATTCTCCGGCAAAGACGTAAGGCGGTCATCGCCCGCATACATTCGGAACACGTTTTTTTCGGAATGGGATTCGAGGCCCGAAAAGGCCGGCGGCGCCCAGCCACCGGCCGTACGAGCGGTTTCCGACCCGACCCGCCCGGGCCCAGTTGCCCCAGGCCGGGATCTCGGCCGTTGGACCAGCGGTTATCGGCCTCCCCGCCCTGTCACCACCGCTGCCCGCGGAGCCGGCCGAGCGCTGGGCGGAACCCGAACTCAGGCGAGCTCCGTTCCTGACCGAGTTTCGCGGCTCATTTGAAAAGGATCACGCGCAGAGCCGGCGTCACCGGCCACATCACACTTACCGGCATACCGCCGGATTTCACCCCCGAAATGGCGCCCGGAATTCCCGGCTGCCCGCCATGGGCGTTCACGGGTTCACAGCACGGTAAATCACTGGAGGAAAATCCTTTGTCAGCCTGGTTGACGCGATTCACGTCCGCGCTGGTCGCGGTGGCACTTGTCGTCCTGATGGCGGATACGGCACACGCCGATTTCAATCCCATCGGCACCGAACCCGATGTCCCCTACGTCCAGCCGGCGGACGCGAACATTCCCAAGCGGGGCTGTACCACTACACTGTCCGACCCCAAGAACGCCGCGGGGAGTATCCCGGCGGTCCAGGTGATCTATGCCTGGCACGAGGAGTCCGGGAACCACTACGACGCCTTCGTCGAGAGGATCGCCAAGATCGTCGACCGGGTGGACTGGTCGCTGGACGAGTCCACGAACTACGACCAGCACGTCAATCTGAGCTGCCGGACCGGCTACGACACCAGCGGCTACGCGGGCTACGCACGCGCCCTCGTGGTGCCGGAGAAGATCGAGAACGGGGTGATCGGCGGCGAGACCGCCGCGGACGTCGTCGAGGACGATCTGGAGGCGGCGGGTTACGACCACACCAACCGTACCTACATGGTGTTCGAGGACTTCGACGGGACGGCGCAGGCCTTCTGCGAAGTCCTCTGCGTCGCGGCGACCGACGAGTGGGACAGCGCGACCATGCTGCACGAGTTCATCCACCTGTTCGACGTCGACCACGCCAAGGTCACCGAGACGGTCCTCCACGAGGACGCCGACGTCATGTCCACCCAGTGGCACACCTGGCAGGTCGACCAGGAGTTCAACAACTATTACGACCCGAGCGAGACCATGGCCACGTTCTACACGAGCGCCTATCCGCACCCTCGCAAGGCCAACCTCGCCACCTGGTCGATGCTCACCGCGCCGGTCTGCTGCGACGTGGGGTACAGCAACGACCTGCTGACCGCGCAGGAACGCACGATCGAGGCGGACGCGCCCTATGCGTACCCCACGGGCTTCACCGTCTCCGGCGGCGGATGGATGCAGGCCACCCCGCCCGGACCGGACAGCCAGGTGTCGGCCCGCTACTACGACGGCCGGCGGTCCCTGACCATGAACGTCCAGTCGTGGGCCGAGGGGATCGTGTCGGTCACTCGCAGGCCCCAGGTGAGCCCGGGGCAACGCTACAAGTTCTTCGTTCGGCTGACGACCGCAACCTCCGGCGGCGTCAAGCTGCGGCTCTCCTGGTACAACGCGTCGAACGCGCTGATCTCGAACAGTGACGGCTCGCTCCACGCCCTGACCTCCGATTGGGCGGAGCACAACGTCTCGGCGATCGCACCGGCCGGCGCGGCCACCGTGCAACTCTCGGTGGTGAGCCCGAGCGGCCAGTCTTTCGCCTACGTGGTGGACAGCCTCCAACTCAACCGTTGTGACAACACGCGGACCACCGACGGATGCCGATTGGACAGCGGCCTGCCCACCTCCTGACAAGGACCCCGGCGGCGGTTCGCCCTGTCCCGTTCGTCGGATTGATCAGATGGCGTACCGGTGCTCTTGGGGCGTCCGCGGGCACCCCAAGAGCACCGCGCCCTGAAGCTCACGAGCCGATTCTTGCCCCACGTAGTTGCCGGCATGCCGTATTCGTCGGTGCTCTGCCCGGGTGGAACTCGGCCTCCCCGGGTTGCGGCGCGGGACGCTGTCGTAGATCGAGTTCAGTTTTCGTGCAACATCACGTGTCTTTCCGGTCGCCGGTTCACGCACGGTTCCCATGGCCTCACAGGGCGCGCACCTCACAACCTTGATCGGCTCGTGGTGAGATCTTCTTACCCCACGAGAGGGACCCCGGATCAGCCCGGCGGCGGACGACCCGGCCGGGGGCCTCCGCCTACCTTCCTGGCTAACAGGCCGTCACGGCGCCCGGCCGGCAGGCCGCGCCCCGGCCCCTGGCCAACAGACACAGGCAGGGAGACCCCCATGTTCAAGAACTCCGCCGACTTCCGGCGCATCGCCTCCGGCGTGTTACTGATCGTCGCCCCGCTGCTCCAGGCCATCGCCGTCGTCCTCGACCCCGGCACCTGGGGGGACGATCGCGAGGCGGTCAGTTTCGGGGACAACCCCGTCCTCGCCCAGGTCCAGTCGGTGCTGTACCACTGGGCCTACCTGCTGATGGCCCTGGTGGCCCTCAGCCTGCTGCACGTGATGCGCCGCCGCGCGGTGGTCTTCGGCCACATCGTCGGCTCGCTCACCGTCATCGGCTACATCAACCTGTCGGGCCTGCTCATCTCCGACCCGGTGGAGTGGTGGCTCGGGCAGCGCAACACCCCCGAGCAGACGCAGCGGATCCTCGACGAGATGCTGAACCTGCCCGGCGTCGTCTTCGGGTTCCAGATGCCCTGGCTGTTCTTCGCCGTCTTCGGCCTGCCCGTCCTGCTGATCGGCGTCTGGCGGGCGGGATTCGCGCACTGGTGGGTGCCGCTCGTCGTCCTGGTCGGCTACGGCGCCTCGCTGGTGGTCCCGTACGGTCCGGTGACCGTCCCGATGTGGATCGCCCCCGCGGTCGCGCTGGGCTCGCTCGGGGTGAAGATGCTCCGGATGAGCCGCGAGGAGTGGATCTCCTACTATCCGACGGCCGCCCCCGGCCGGACCACGCCCGACTCGTACGCGAACACCACCGCCTGAGCCCGGTCGCGCAGGTGGAGCTTCATCAGCACCCGTGCCACGTGGGTCTTGACCGTGGCCTCACCGACGAAGAGTTCCCCCGCGATCTCGGCGTTGGTCAGGCCGCGCGCCAGGGAGCGCAGCACCTCCAGCTCGCGCGGGGTGAGGTCGGCCAGCTGCGGCGGGGGCGCGGGGTCGTGGCGTCCGGCGAAGGAGGCGATGACGCGGGTGGTGACGGCCGGGTCGAGCAGGGCGTCCCCGGCGACGACGACCCGGATGGCCTCCACGAGCTGCTCGGGCGGCGAGACCTTGAGCAGGAACCCGCTGGTCCCGGCGCGGAGCGCGGCGTAGAGGTTCTCGTCGGTGTCGAAGGTCGTCAGCACCACGACCTTCGGCGGGTCGGGCTGGCCCAGCAGCTGCCTGGCGGCGGTGAGACCGTCCATGCGCGGCATCGAGATGTCCATCAGCACGATGTCGGGCTTGGTGCGGCGGGTCACGGCGAGGGCCTCGATCCCGTCGGGGGCCTCACCGACCACCTCCAGGCCGGGCTCGCTCTCCACCACGAGCCTCAGCCCGGCGCGGACCATCGCCTGGTCGTCGGCGATCACGACGCGGATGTTCACTTCTCCTCCTTGTCAGGCGGCTGGACACCTCGTTCCGGGGACGGGCGATCGACGGCCCGCACGCGGGTGCCGAAGAAGGGGAAGGAGAACCGCCATTCGGGGAGACTAAAGCCTGCCGACCCTCTTGCCCATAGGACAAAACGCCCGGACAAGCCGCTCACAAGTGGGACACAAGTCAACGCGTCAGGAAGCCGGGAACGAGACGCTCCTCACGAACCGGTTGGCGACCGAGTCGTCACATTTGCCGGAGGCGCAGAAGTAGATCAGGAGGGCGGGCTCGTCCTGCCGCTGGACGACCCAGCCGGTGAACTCGAGCTGGCCGCCGCGCTGCGGGTCGGCGATCGTCCCCTGCAGGCGCGAGGCGTTTCGTCCGCCCACGCTCACCTGGACGACCTGGGAGAAGACGCTGACCGTGCCGGGGAGCGAGGACTGCAGGGTCTCCTGCAGCTGCTTGGCACCGCTGAGCGGGTCGAGGGTGTCGAGCGTCTGCGCGTAGAAGCCGGTGGCCTCCTGCGGGGCGTCCTTGATGATCTCGTTCGCCGCGGCCCAGTCGGCGGTGACGGGCGTGGCGAACAGCGTGCGGAACTGTTCCACCTTCGGTGAGGCCGCCACGAACACGTCGGCGTGCGGCTGGAGGGTCCAGGCCCCGGGGTACTGGAAGGCGACAGGCACCGCGGGCGAGCCCTCGTACGCCACCCAGGTGTCGTCGCCGCGCAGGAACGTCGCGAGCACCGCCACCAGCGCGACGATCGCCGTGATCGCCACGGCCGCGCCGATGAGGATGCCCCTCCCGGACGAGGGCTTCCGCTTCGGCGCCTTCCGCGTGCCGGACGCCTCGGTCGTCTCGGACACCCTGGAGGCCGTCGGCGCCGACGGGGCGTAGGGAGACTGCGCGAGCTGGTACGGCTGGCCGGCGCCGCTGATCGCGTCGCGCAGCTCGGCGATGAACTGGCCGCAGGTGTCGTAGCGCTGCTCGGGCGACTTGGCCAGGGCCCGCATCATGACGCCGTCGACCTCGAGCGGCAGCTCGGGACGGAGCGTGGTGAGCGGCGTGGGGGTCTCGGCGAGGTGCGCCCAGAGCAGGGCGATCTCGTTGTCGCGCTGGAAGGGCAGCCGCCCGGACAGCGCCTCGTAGACCACGCAGGCCAGGCCGTACTGGTCGCAGCGGCCGTCGATGTGCTCCTTGTTGATCTGCTCGGGCGACATGTACCGGGGGGTGCCGATGAACTGGTTGGTCTGGGTCAGCCCGGAGATCGAGGTGCGGTGCTTGGTGATGCCGAAGTCGGTGAGATAGGCGTGGTCGCCCTCGGTGTGGGCGGCGATCAGGATGTTGGCGGGCTTGACGTCACGGTGGACCAGGTCGTGGGCGTGCGCGGTGTCGAGCGCGGCGGCCACCTGGGCGAAAATCCGGCTGACCTGGCTGACCGGCATCGGCCCCCGGTCGTAGAAGAGCTTGCGCAGGTCGGGGCCCGCGACGTAACGCATCGCGATGTAGAGGGTGCCGTCGTCGGCGCTGTCGGCCTCGTAGATCGGGATGATGTTGGGGTGGTCGATGCTCGCGACCGTGCGCGACTCCAGCACGAAGCGCTGGCGGAACCGGTCGTCCTCACCGAGAAGCGGATTGAGGATCTTCAGTGCCACCCGGCGGTTGAGCCTGGGGTCGACCGCGAGGTAGACGACGGCCATGCCGCCCTTGCCGATGATGTCCTCGATCTGGTAACCGGCCACTTCCCGGCCGATCAGCGCCCTGTCGTTCACGGACATCACGTCTTGGTCGGCTGGCCGCAGTAACCGCAGAAGCTGTGGGCGGGTCCCAGCCGCATCCCGCAACCCGTGCAGTATTTCTGCGACAGCGTGTCACCGGGCTTCGTCCCCGATCCCGTGACGGAACCCGGACCCGTGTTGTGACCCGGGCCGGTGTTGTGACCCGGACCCGTGTTGTGACCGGAACCCGTACCCGGCCCCGTGTTGTGACCGGGCCCGGTGTTGTGACCCGGGTCGCGTGCCACCAGCACCGGCTGGCCGGGCGTGGTGGAGATCTTGGGCAGCGCCGGGAAGGAGCGGCCGACCACGACCGTGGAGTCGGCCTGCTCGTCGAAGGCCGGTCGCGGCGGTGTCGGTATCGGTATCGGCGGCGAGGTCGGGAACGGCGGCCGGGTGTCCGCGCCCGGCCCCTGCCCCGCCCCATGCCCCGGACCCGGCTCCGGGTCGGGCTCGGGGTCGGGCTCCTGCGACCTGCGACGCCAGAGCAGGATCGCGGTGGTCAGCACGGCCAGCACCAGCAGGCCGCCGCCGGCGAGGAACGGCCACAGGGGCGTGCCCTGGGGCAGGTCGGTGGAGGAGGCCACCCTCTTGGTGGCCTCGTCCTCGGCGGTGCCGCGCTTGGCCTGCGACGTCTTCAGGTGCGCGGCCGCCACGGTGTGTCCCGGGTAGAGCTCCAGCACGCGCTGGAAGGCGGGGACGGCGTCGCCGTAGTAGTGGGTGTGGAAGCGGGTCAGCGCCTGCTCGAAGGCGGCGTCGATCGGGCCTCTGGCGGGCGCGACGTCGGCCTCGGCCAGGGCCTTGGTGACCTCGCGGATGCCGATCATCCGGGCGTCCTTGCCGCCGCCGATCAGCAGGCCGACGATCTCGCCCTTCTTGTCCTCGATCACCGGGCCGCCGAGCAGGCCCCTGTCGATCAGGGCGCCCAGCTTCTCCGGCTCGTTGACCTTGTTCTCCGGGTCCTTGAACTGCCGGCCGCCCTCGCCGGCGCCGCCCGCCCGCAGGTGGGCGATGTCGACGGTCTCCGGCAGGTTCGCGGCGGGCCGCCCGGTGAACCCCGCGATCGCCACCGGCGAGCCCTCCTTGGCGGGCACCGAGGTGGCGAGCGGGGCGGTGGGCAGGCCCGCGCTCCCGTCGGCGCGGCCGACGGGCCTCAGCACCGCGGGGCTGTCGGGCCTGTCGCCGGTGCGGACGATCTCGGCCTTGAACCCCTCCTTGTCGGCGGGGGAGATGTTGGGGAAGGCCGTGATCTCGGTGGTCACGTCGATGATGCAGGTGGCGGTGGGCTGCTTGGGCGGGTAGCACTCCTGCAGGTGGTGGTTGAGCTGGTCGTCCTTGAGCTTGTGCCGCTCGAAGTCGTCGGGGATCTTGACCTTGTGGTGCGCGGCGAAGATCTTGTTGGCGGCGTAGATCCGGACGTCGCGGTCGGTCTTGACCACCCGGGTGAGGGTGACCATGCCGCCGTCGGGGTTGATCACGGTGCCGGTGCCACTGCCGATCGGCACCTCGTAGGAACGCTCCACGTGCACCAGCTCGCCGATGTGGTCGAGCAACGTGATGTCGACCTTCGCCGTCGCCTCGATCCTGACCACCGCGGGGGTCACCAGGTCGGTGATCCCGCTGGGGTGCTCGTGCGCCAGGGCGGGAGCCACCCCGGCGATCGCCAAAGAGAGCCCTCCGAACGCCACCAGCGCAGAACCGAACCGCCGCATCGCCACTCCCTACAGGGGATAGGACCAGGGTCGCAAACGGGGGTGAATAAGTGAACCGTCCAGGCCCGAGGGCTTGACTTTCTTTCCCCTCATCACCCGTAAAAGGTCATGAGCAGGGCATCGCCACCCCGTCTTGACCATCCCGTCTTGCGGCCTATCGTCACGCCCACGCCCCGTCGCGGACAGCTACGCAAAGTCTAAGCCTGACCGGCTCCCGGCGCGACAAGGTATGCCGTACGAAGATCGGTCCGCGAGGAAAGCCCGTCCCTCCAGCCGCGGCGGCGCGGCGGGATCGAAGGAGACCTCGAAGGGGGCGAGCAGCGTCGCCCCCGGCCTCGTGCCTCTCCGCCGGGTCGTCGGCTCCGTCGTCATCGCGGTCACCCGCTCAGTGTCGGAAGTCTCACTCTCGCCCACCGGCAGCCGATCCATCACGGTTCGCCCATCGGCGGGCGCCCTGGTGGACGGCGGTGTGGACGGCGCGGGCGATGCGGGCGCCCCAGGTGGAGCGGGGGCCGCCGAAGAGCTCCTCCGGGCCGCCGGGGACGCGCTCGGGGGCGGCCACGCAGACGGCGTCGGAGGCGGTGCCTGTGCAGGGGAAACCGGCCTCCAGCAGCGCCTGGGTCTTGGCCTCGGTCACCGTCATGACCGCGTTGACGAGGGCGGCGTCGCTCATGGCGACCGGTACGGCGACCGCGATGTTGATCGTTCCCGGCAGGTACATGGGGGCCAGCTCCGGGTCGGCGGCGCCTTCCGGGGCGGCGGCCCAGGTGGGGACACGCAGGCCGACGGTCGCCACCACTTCCGCTCCCCCGTCGCGGGCCCGGGTGAAGCGGTCGACCGACGCCGCGGTGAGCATGCCGACCCCGGGGCCGGGCGGGGCCAGCTCCAGGAGGTGGTCCACCGGGTCCATCCGCGAGTATCCGGCGACCACCTGGGCGTTGAGCATCCAGGCGGCCGGGCCGATGCCGCCGCCGACCATGGCCGAGGAGATCGCCCGCCAGCCGGGGCCGAACTCCCACAGCAGCGCGGCCAGCCGGGCGCCGTCCTCGTCGCGGTGGCTCAGCCTCAGGGACGCCCCGTGCGAACCCCGGGCCCGCTCCACGACGTCCGGACGGACCTCGTCGAACCCGTTCACGAACGCCTCCGACGGGTCTCGGTCCCGTTCGAGGACACTTCGGAACGCCTCCGGCCGGTCCCGGGCCCGCTCGAAGACACTTCGGAACGTCCCTGGCGAACCCCAGGCCCGCTCGAAGACACTTCGCAACGCCTCCGGCGAACCCCGGGCCCGTTCAAGGACGCTCCAGGTGGACCTCGGGCCTGCCGCCGGGACCGGCCGCGACGCGGACGCGGGCGTCGAAGTGCTCACCGATCAGCTCCCCGGTCAGCACCTCGGCCGGGGTGCCGGAGGCGGCCACCCGGCCACCCGAGAGCAGCATCATCGAGTCGGCGTACTGACCCGCGAGGCTCAGGTCGTGGAGGGTCGTGACGACGGTGAGCCCGTCGGCCAGCCGCAGCCGGTCCACGAGTTCCAGCACCTGCTGCTGGTGTCCCAGGTCGAGGGCCGTGGTGGGCTCGTCGAGCAGGAGCACCGGCGCCTGCTGGGCCAGCGCCCTGGCGAGCACGACGCGCTGGCGCTCGCCGCCGGACAGGTGGGCGAGCGGGCGGGCGGCGAGGGAGGAGAGGTCCAGCCGTTCCAGCACCGAGGCGGTCACCTCCCGGTCGTGGCGGCTCTCCCTGCCCAGGTAGGGGATGTACGGGGTACGGCCGAGCAGGGCGTAGTCGAACACGGTCATGTCGGCGGGCAGCGCCGGGGACTGCGGGGCGCAGGCCAGCAGCCTGGCCCGCTCCCTGGGCTTGAGCCGCCCGAGCGGCACGTCGTCGACGAGCACCTCGCCCCCGAAGGGCAGCACTCCCGCCAGGGCGCGCAGCAGCGTGGACTTGCCCGCGCCGTTGGCGCCGATGACGGCCAGCCAGTCGCCGTCGCGCACGTCCAGGCCGACGCCGGACAGCACCGCGCGCCGGTCCAGCACGACCGACAGGTCCCTCACCACGAGGTGGCTCACCGGTCTCCCCTCCGCCTCTCCCCTGCGCGCGGCACGCGGGTCGCGCGCTCACCGTACGGCGTCATGTCTCCACCCGGCGGGTCACGCGCAGCACGGCCACGAAGAACGGCGCGCCGACGAAGGCGGTCACCACTCCGATGGGCAGTTCGGCGGGCGCGAGCACGGTCCTGGCGATCAGGTCCGCGAGCACCAGGAAGGCGGCCCCGCCGATCAGCGAGATCGGCAGCACGATCCGGTAGGACGCCCCGGCCAGGCGGCGGACCACGTGCGGCACGACGATGCCGACGAAGCCGATCAGCCCGCTCACCGCGACGGCCGCCGCGGTGGCCAGGGAGGCCGCGAGCAGCACGACGAGGCGGACCCGGGCGGCGTTCAGGCCGAGGGTGACCGCCTCGTCGTCGCCGACCGAGAGCACGTCGAGGAGCCTGCCGTGCAGCAGCATGACCACCACCGAGACGACGGCGTACGGGGCGACGAGCGCGACCTGGCCCCAGCCGCCGCCGACGTCGCCGAGGATCCAGGCGTAGATGCGCTGGAGCTCCTCCACCCTGAGCTGCTGCAGGAACGTCTGGATCGCGGTGAGGAAGGAGGTGACCGCGACGCCCGCGAGGACCAGCGTCGCGGTGCCGCCGCCCCGGCCGGCCACGCTGCCCAGCGCGTAGGCGAGCAGCACGCCGCCGACGGCCCCGGCGAAGGCGGCGGCGGGAATGCCGATCGCCTCGATGTCGCCGCCGGTGAAGACGATCGCCGCCGTGGTCGTCAGGCCGGCGCCCGCGGCGGCTCCCAGCAGGTAGGGGTCCGCGAGCGGGTTGCGGAAGACCCCCTGGTAACCGGCTCCGGCGACGGCCAGCAGGCCGCCGACGATCGCGGCGAGCAGCACCCGGGGCAGCCGCAGCTCGGTCAGCAGGCCCAGCTCGACCGGGGCCAGCCCCGAGTCCGCCGAGACGAACGGCAGCCAGTCGAGCAGCTGGAGCAGCACGCCGCGCGGCGCGATGCCCGCGGCGCCGACCAGCAGCCCGGCGAACATGCTCGCCAGGAGCAGGCCCACGGCCGAGACCGTCACCAGCGGGCTCAGCCGTGCCGCCTGCCTGCCCTGGGCCCCTGCCTTCCAGTCCACATCGGCACCCGTGCTGATGTTCGTACCGGTGCCGGGGGACGGCGACCCCGAGGGCGCGTCACCCGGGCTCCCCGGAGGTCCGGGGCGGATGCCTCGTCCTTCGGGGCGGGGCGGGAGCATTTCTCGGTTCTTCTTCCCGACGCCGGTCAGCCTGCCGCCACCTTCTGGACGGCGTCGCCGACCTGCCTGGCGAGGTCGACGACGCGCGGCCCCCAGCGGGAGGCGACGTCGTCGTCGAGCGGGATGACCTGGTCCTTCTTGACGGCGGAGAGCTTGGACCAGCCGGGACGCTTGGCGAGGGTGTCCCTGGACTGGCCGCAGCACTTGGTGTCGGCCAGGAAGACGAGGTCGGGGTCGGCCTTGGCGATGAACTCGGCGGAGAGCTTGGGATAGCCGCCGGCCGCGTCGGGGGCCTCGTCGGCGATGTTCGTCAGGCCGAACAGCCCGTAGATCTGCCCGATGAAGGTGGTGGAGGTGGCCGCGTAGGGAGTGGTGTCCAGCTCGTGGTAGTAGGTGAGCTTCGCGTCCTTCGGCGCGGCGGCGGCGATCTCGTCGAGCTGCTTCCTCATCCCGGCGACGAGCTCGGTGGCCTTGTCGCCGTTGCCGGTGGCGGCGCCGAGATCGGTGATCTGGTCGTAGGCCTCGTCGAGCTTGGTGGCGGCGGGCTCCAGCAGCACGGGAACGCCGACCTTGCCCAGCGCGGCCACGACGCCGTCGGCGTCGTTGGCGACCACGACCAGATCGGGCTTCCTGGCGATGATCGCCTCCACGTTCGGCTTGAAGCCGGACAGGTCGCTCTTCGGCGCGTCGGCGGGATGGGTGGACTGGTCGTCCACCGCCACGACCTGCGGCCCGGCGCCGACCGCGAACAGGCTCTCGGTGGCGGTGGGCGACAGCGAGACGATCCGCTCCGGCCTCCTGGCGATGGCGACGGGGCCGTTGCCCGCCTCGACGGTGACGGGGAATCCCGCCGCCGAGGGGGTGGCCGCCGCGCTCGCGGAGGTGGCGGGGGACGAGGCGGAGGTGTCCTGGCCGCATCCGGCCAGGGTCAGCGCGGCGAGCAGGGCACCGGCGAGGGCGGCGGGGACGCTGCGTACGGGCCTCACACGAGGTCCTTTCAGTTGCCGGAACCGAGAGACCCAGGAGAGACGGGTCACCCTTTTCCACGAGGGTCGTCGTCGACGCGGCGGAGGCGACCTGGCTCGACCCTCACGGGCCATGACAGTTGCGGGACAGCGCCGGGCTCACACCGGACTTCGCTCACGCTGCGCGTCAGACGAACGGTATCAATCCCCCCGAACGTCTCCCCAGGGTCCCCGGCGCCGCGGGTCCGCGGCGCCGCCGGACCGCTCCCGCCGGGCCGCTCCCGCCGCGTTCCCCCTCAGCCGAGTTGTTCCTCGGCGGCGGCGATGATCTCCTGCAGGCGCAGGCCGTGCGCGGCGTCCAGCGGGTGGCCGCCACCGCGCCGTACGGTCAGCGCGAACTCGGCGAGCATGAGGGAGAAGACGTCGGAGCCCAGCCGGGTGCCGTCCAGGGACTCCCTGCCGAGACGCCCGTAGATCTCGACGTCGGAGGGCGGGTTCTCACCCGGCACGCTCATGCACAGCGACGCCTCGCTGACCGCGCCGGTCTCGTGTTCGAGCAGCAGGCCGACCCAGCCCAGCGGGTTGCCGTGCGCCCGGACCCCGACGACCCTGCCGAGCGCCGCGTCCAGCATGTCGATCATGTGCGGGCCGACGTCGAGGACCGCGCCGCGCTCCAGCCGCCAGGAGGTGGCGAAGGCTCCGCCGAGCATCGCCCCGGAGACGTTGGCCGCCCTCCCGCCGAACGGCTCGATGGCCGAGACCCTGGCCAGGAAGGCGCGGGTGGCGGGCGAGTAACGCCAGGTGAGGACCATCTGCGAGGCCACGCCCGCCTCGGCCACCGCCTCGGCCAGCCGCCGGGCCCCGTCGAGGTCGGCGGCGAGCGGTTTCTCCAGCAGCAGCGCCTTGCCCGCCTTGGCGGCACGCACTCCCAGCTCCGCCTGGACGGCGGGCGGAACCGAGAACGCGACCGCCTCGCAGTTGTCGAAGAGCTCCTCGATCCGCTCGAAGACCGGGGCGCCGAACCTGGCCGCCGCCTCGGGACGACGAGCCCACACGCCCGCCAGACGCGTGTTCGGACCAGCCGCCAGCATCGGCGCGTGCACCATCTCGGCCCACGGTCCGGCGCCCACCAGACCCACAGATAACGTCACCGATCCAGTTTCGCACGCTCTCCCACCGTGATCGTGTGCCCTGGACGGTGTTCCGTGCCCCGCCGCCGACGCGCCACCGGCACGCCACCGACGAGCCACCGACGGGCCACCGACGCGCCACTCGCGGATCACCGACGAACCGGCGACGCCCCCTCGACGAGCCCCGGTCCCTCCGTAGGCGGGAGGGTGGCGGACGGCGACAGCGTCCGTACCGGCATGATGGGGACCACCATGAACCAGATGACTCTGCTGCGGCACGGCGAGACCGAGTGGAGCCGGGACGGCCGGCACACCGGGCTCACCGACCTGCCGCTGACCCCCAAGGGCGAGGACCAGGCGCGGGCGCTGGCCCCGCTGATCTCGGGCCGGACGTTCGACCTGGCCCTGGTGAGCCCGGCCAGGCGCGCGAGGGACACCGCCGCGCTGGCCGGGATCGAGAACCCCGAGACCGAGCCGGACCTGTGGGAGTGGGACTACGGCGGCTACGAGGGCATCACCACCGCCACGATCCGCGAGAGCCGCCCCGGCTGGTATCTGTGGCGCGACGGCGTCGTCGCCGGTGACGCCGGCCATCCCGGCGAGAACGCGGAGCAGGTCGGCGCCCGCGCCGACCGGGTGATCGCCCGCGCCAGGCAGGCGGAGGGCGACGTGGTCGTGGTCGCCCACGGGCACTACCTGCGGGTGCTGTGCGCCCGATGGCTCGGGCTGCCCCCGCAGGACGGGCGTCTCTTCCGCCTGGACACCGGAACCTACTCCCGGCTCGGCTTCGAGCACGGCGAGCCGGTGGTCCTCGCCTGGAACGCCCCCGTCTGACCTCGCGCGGTCCTCGCCCGGAACGCCGCCGTCCGACGTCGCGCGGTCCTTGACCGGAACGCCGCCGTCCGACCTGGCGCGATCACGCCGTACGGCGAGGAGCGCCCGTTCAGGCGGCGAGCTCGACGGGCTGGGGGCCCCGGCCGGTCAGCCATTCGAGGACCTTGCGATGGCCGTGGCAGGCGTCCTCGAAGTGACCCCAACGCCAGTAACGCGGCTGGTCGCGCACTCCGGTGACCCATGTGCGGTAGGACACCGGAGTGGGCGTACCCTCCCCGGTCGCCGCCGAGGCGACGCCGTAAGTGCGGATCACGACGCGCCCGCCTGGTGCGAACAACACGTCGTCGGCAACCGGATACAAGGTCATCTGGTCGAGCACGGTTTGAGCCCCCAATCACTGTGATCTCAAACTCTTCCGTGCCGATCCACTCCCCCGGTTACGTCACAGGCGCGCCACGGTTAACCCGGCGGCCCTGATGTAAAAACGGTGTTACACCGTCAAACCGTCGAACTCCCCATCCTTCACCCCGAGCACCAGGGCGCGAATCTCATCCCGTGTGTAGATCAGGGCAGGCCCCTCGGGGAAACGCGAGTTGCGGAC
This sequence comes from Streptosporangium nanhuense, assembly GCF_059358815.1. Lineage (NCBI taxonomy): Bacteria > Bacillati > Actinomycetota > Actinomycetes > Streptosporangiales > Streptosporangiaceae > Streptosporangium > Streptosporangium nanhuense. The sequence goes on along the minus strand of NZ_JCADBG010000002.1, from coordinate 56,831 downwards.
CGCGATGCTGCCGTCTGACAGTTCGGCCAGTTCGACGCAGTTACCCGTCGAGTTGCTGTAGCGGCTCTTGCGCCAGCTGGCCCCGGCAAGGTCAGTGGCGGGCATGCCGTTGTAGGTCTGCTTCATTTACATCTCTCTGAGAAGGTCGCCGAGGATCTCGGCGGTGCCCCCGGGCGTGGTGCTTTCCACGCACAACTGCTCCATGGCCGTGAGATATGGATCGATATCCTCACGTTTGTCCAGGTAGAGGGCACCCCAGAGCTGCTCGACATAGACGACGTCCGACAGGTCGGACTCGGGAAACCGCAAGATGCTGAACGCACCACCCTCGGCCGCGTGCATGCCGAATCGGAAGGGCATCACCTGAAGGGTGATGTTGGGAAGCGAGGACACTTCCAGCAGGTGCTGGAGCTGTTCTCGCATGATCTCCTTGCCTCCGATGGGACGCCTCAGGGCCGCCTCGTCGATAACCGCCCACAACCGGGGGCCGTCCTTCTTCGTCAGGCGATCCTGCCGCTGCATGCGCATATGCACACGACGCTCGATCTCCGCCTCCGGCACGTCCGGGTAGCCCAACCGGATCACGGTGTGCGCGTAGGCGGACGTCTGCAGCAGGCCGGGAATGAACTGCACCTCGTAGGTGCGGATCATGTTCGTCGCCTCCTCCAGCCCCACGTAGGTGGTGAACCAGTTCGGCAACAGGTCGCCGTACTTGTGCCACCAGCCAGGGGTGTTCGCCTCGCGGACCATCTCCAGCAGGCCGCGCCGTTCTGCGTCGTCGAGCACGCCGTACAGGGTGAGCAGGTCTTCCACGTCACGTGTCTTGAAACCCACGCGGCCGAGCTCCATGCGGCTGATCTTGGACTCCGAGGCGCGGATGTGAAATCCCGCGGCCTCACGGGCGAGTCCCTTCTCCTCACGCAGCCGGCGCAGGCTCGCTCCGAGCATGATTCGCCGAACAGTGGAACCGGTACCGGGCGGATCCATGGACACGTGGTGCTCCTCGCTCGCTTTCCTGATCGACAGTCTGTCACTTCGTGACCTAAGAATCCTTGGCCACGACCAAGATCCCCTTTCGTCCGTAATCACCCAATCATGGGTAACGGTAGCGGTTGCACAGACCTAATGCACGTGCATTCGCTCTTGCACCTGCACGGGAGTTTGCACCATGATGACGGCTGTGCAGTCCGCCCAAACCGCGCCCCCCCGAGCGTCAACGTCATGGACGGCGCTCGACTGGTGGCCCCCCGCCGGCTGGTGGCCCGATTCCGCGCGCGATCTCCTTCCCGGATCCCCGGCAGCCATGGCCAGCGCCACCTTCGTGCTCCCGCCGCACCCCGAGTCCGTCCACTCCGCCCGCAGCTTCGCGACGGGCACCCTCAAGGGGTGGAGCCTCCGCGAGCTGAGCGAGAACATGGAGGTGGTGGTCTCGGAACTGGCGACCAACGCCTTCAGGCACGGCCTGAGACTGGCCGAGTCGCGCGCCAGGGAGCCGATCCGGCTCTCCCTGCTGCGGCGCGGCGAGCTGGTCGCCTGCACGCTCAACGACCCGGGAGCCGGCTTCCCCGCGCTCCGCGACCCCTCTCCCCTCGACATCGGCGGTCTCGGGCTGCACATCGTCGAGTCGCTGAGCCTCCGCTGGGGCTGGGCACCGCTGGCCCCGTACGGCAAGATCGTGTGGGCCGTCCTCAGGACGGGCTTCCCCGAGGAGCCCGATCCCCTCGACCACCCGTAGCCCCCTTCCCGGGTGACCCCCGGAACGCCCGGTCGCCGCACCCCTCGGGTTCCGAGACCCTGAACGGCCTCACGGCCCCGACCCACCGCCTCGATCCACGCGTCCCGGTTCACGGGCCCGGCACTCACGGGCCCGGCTCACGGCCCGACGACCCTCTCCGCTTTCCCAGGACCTCTACAGCTTTCCCAGGACCTCTACCGAACCTCTTCCGGACGGCGCCGACCCTTCCCCTTTCGAAGGCGCCGACCGGTCCCGGGGCCGCCTCCCTCCCGCCTCGCGGCCCCGGGGCCGGTCAGAACCGGACGGAGAGCTTTATAACGCATCGCATTCTGCGCGGTAGATGCCGTCAGAGATGCCCTCTGCATTACCGTGGATGTTTATGGCTCACGGAGAGTCCCCGCGCGAGATTCCTGAGAGAGCTGCGAGATGGACGATCACCTGCTCGGCTGGTTGAAAACCCTCGACGAAGAACGGCTCGCCCGAGTCCTGGCCAACCGGCTGGACGCCATCGCCCCACCGTGGCCGCGCCGCCTCGACACCCTGGCGCAGCGGCTGGGCAACGGGTTCGCGGTGATGGAGGTCATGCGCGGGCTGCCGCTGCCCTCGCTGGAGGTGGCGCAGGCGTCACTGGCGCTCGGCGAGCGGGCCGGACCGGAGACGGTCGCCCGCTTCATGGGCGTGCCGGAGGCCGAGGTGTCGCCCTGGCTCGACCTGTTGTTCGACCACGCGCTGGCGTGGCCGGACGGCGAGGGCCGCATCCGGATGGCCGAGGGGCTCGCCCGGTGGTGGGCGGCGCCCTGCGGGCTCGGCGAGCCGCTCCCCCACTACCTGAACTCCTGGACGGTCAGCGCCGACGCGTTGCGCGCGCTGGCCAGGACCCTCGGCCTGCCGCACGGCCCCAAGCGGCGCACGGTCACCAGGGTCACCGAGATCCTCGAAGACCCCGCGCGGGTGACCGCGCTGCTGGAGAGGGCCCCCGAGGGCACGAGGCGCCTGCTTGAGGAGTTCGCCTGGGACGGCCCGGTCCGCGACGTCGACGGCGGCAGGTTCGTGGTGCCCGGCGCGCCCGAGAAGTGGGCGGCCGACCACGGTCTGCTCTTCCGGCCCAGCTGGAACGTGGCCGAGATGCCCCGCGAGGTGGCGCTCGCGCTGCGCGGCCCCGACTACCACCCGCCCTTCACCCCGGTCCCGCCCGACCTCGCCACCGTCCCCGTCGATCCCGAGGCCGTCGACCACCTGATGACGCTGGCCGCCCCGCACGTGGTGGAGCGCTGCGCCGCCATGCTGGAGAACACCGCCAAGTTCCCGCTGCCGCTGCTCAAGGCGGGCGGGGTCGGGGTGCGCGAGGTCCGGCGGGTGGCCAAGGACACCGGCTGCGACGAGGACGAGACCCGGCTGCTGCTGGAGGTCTCCGCGGTGGCCCGGCTGCTGGCCTGGGACGAGTCGGCCGGCGGGCTGGTGCCCACCGAGAAGTTCGACCGCTGGCGCCTCGACGACGCCGCCGCCAGGCTCAGGGTGCTGCTGTCGGCGTGGTGGCGGATGGAGCGCTCGTCGCTGCGCAGGATCGACGGCAAGTACGGCACGGTGCTCGGCGACGACCCGGCCGGAGCCATGGTCGCCCGCGCCCGGCGGGCGCTGCTCGGCGTGCTGGCCAGGCTGCCCGCCAGCACGGCGTGCACCGACCGGGCGGGCCTGGTCAGGTCCGCGCACTGGCACGCCCCGCTGCTCGACCAGTCACTGCTGGCCGAGTGCGCCCCCGCCGTGCTGGAGGAGGCCCGCATGCTCGGGCTGGTCGCCCTCGACACCATCACCGACCTCGGCCGGGCGATGGCCGGGCTGGACGCCTTCCCCGGCGACGAGATCGACGACTCGGCGCCCGTCGTGGAGAACGACCCGGTGCTGGTCGAGTGCTCCACCAGGGCGCTGGCCAGCGTGCGGCGGAGCGCGCTCTTCGGTGCCGACCTCACCGCCGTGGTGACCGGCCCGCCCGCCGGCGAGCTCGCCGAGCTGCTCGACCGGGCCGCCGAACGCGAGTCGCGGGGCGCGGCCTCGGTGTGGCGGTTCACCCCGGCCAGCGTGCGCCGGGCCATGGACTCCGGCTACACCGCCGAGGGCCTGCTGGCCGACCTCGCGGAGGTCGGTACGGTGCCGCAGCCGCTCGACTACCTGATACACGACGTGGCCAGGCGGCACGGCGAGGTCACGGTGACCTCGGTCGCCTGCATCGTGCAGGCCTCCGACCCGGCGCTGCTGGCCGAGATCGCCGGGCACCGGCGGCTGGGCAGGCTGGGCCTGCGGCTGCTCGCCCCGACCGTGCTGGCCAGCTCGGTGCCCGCCGACAAGACCCTGGCGGCGCTGCGGGAGAACGGCTACGCGCCGGTGCCCATCGAGGACACCGGCGAGATCACCATCCGCAGGGCCCGTGTCGAGGAGCCGCAGAACGGGCGGCTGATCCTGCTTCCCGGGGGCCGGGTGGCCGAGTTCGAGCAGCCCGCGTACCCGCTGGTGGAACCGCCTCCCGACCCGCGCGAGCACGCCCAGCGCCTGCTGGTCGCCGAGGGCGAGGCCTCCCAGTCCGCCGGCAGGACGTGGGCGGTCATCGGCCGGATGGCCTCCCGCCTGCCGACGGCCCAGCAGTCGCTGCTCGGCTTCGTCGTCGACCGCGGCGTACGGGCGGCGATCACGCTGGCCGACGGCCTGACCGCCACCATCAGCCACGGCGAGCTGCGCAGCGGCGTGCTCGACGCGTGGTGCGAGGAGGCGGGCGACTATCTGGAGTTCCCGCTGGCCGACATCGTCGAGGTCCGCGGCACCTACGCCTGATCCGGACCCCGCGACCGTCCCGGCCCGCCGGGCTCCGCCGCCACCCGGTCCGCGTGCGTGCCGTGTCCGCTGTATGTGCCGCTAGAGCTTCTTGGCCTTGGCGAGGTTGGCGGCGAGCTCCTCCAGCACGTCGGCGTAGCCCTGGTAGCTGTAGCGCTCCTCGGCGTGCCAGTCGTAGACCTGTCCCGCCTTGACCGCGGGCAGCGCGGCGAAGGTCGGCTTCTTCTTCATCTCCTCGAGCCGCAGCGACTGGGTCCGGGAGTCCGCCAGGATCACGTCCGCGTCGTAGGTGTCGGCGTTCTCCCAGCTCAGGGACTGCCAGAAGCCGCCTTCTTCGACCTTCTCCGGCACCACGAGGTCCAGGCCGAGTTCCTTGTAGTAGCGCGTGTCCGGGTAGTCACCGGGGTTGGCCACCCACATCGCGTCCGGCGCGCCCGCGATGACCAGGATCTTCAGGCCCTTGGCCTCGGGGGTGGGGAGCGCGGCGACGGCGGCGTCGAACCTGGCCTTGGCCGCGGTCACCTCCGGGGCCTTGAGGTCGGCGCCGAGGGCCTCGGCGACCTGCCCGTACCTCTCGATGAGCTTGGGCATCGTCACGTCGAGCATGCTGACGCCGAGGGTGGGCGCGGCCTCCTCGATGGTGGCGGCGGACTTCTGCGGCACGTACCAGAGGGCGTCCTTGTCGAACATGCTGCTGACCAGCAGGTCCGGCTGGAGCGAGATGTACTTCTCGACGTTGAACTCGTCCCACACGTTGCCGATGGACTCGACCTTGGTGATGTCGACGTCGCCGACCTGGGGGTCCTTCGTGCCGTCCTTGAGCTTGTGCGGCCCGAAGACGGCGACGGGGCGGACCCCGAAGTCCCAGAGTGCCGCGGCGGCACCGACCTGGGCGACGACCCGGGCCGGGCGCGCGGGCAGCTCGATCTTCTTCCCACGGTCGTCGGTGAACGTCCACGGACCCGCCGCCGGGGAGGCGGCGGCGGCCGGGGAGCCGCCCGTCGCGGCGGGCGTCTCCGTACCGCCGCCGCACGCGGCCAGGGCGAACACGAGACCGAGGCCCGCGGCCATGAATCCCCGCCGGGGCAGGACAGGTAGGGACATTTCCGACTCCAATGGATAGGCTTACCTAAATGACTCATGCATTAGATTAGCCTTACCTAACCATTACTGACGAAGAGGGGTACCCGGTGAACACGGCCGCTGTGGCCACGACCGCGTCCGGAACGGCCGCGAGACCGGAGGCCTCACCTCCGGAGCGAGCCGGAGGGACGGGACGGCGCTCGGCGGCGCTGGCGGCCGGGCTGCTGGCCGGGCTGGCGGTGCTGGTGCTGCTGGCGATGGTCAGCGTCGCGGTGGGCTCGCGCTCGGTCCCGCTGTCCACGGCGCTGGACGCGCTGCTCGCGCCCGACGGGTCCACGGACCACACGGTCATCAGGGACCTGCGCGTACCGAGAACCCTGATCGGCATCGGCGTGGGCGCGGCACTCGGACTGGCCGGCGCGCTGATGCAGAGCCTCACCCGCAACCCGCTCGCCGACCCCGGGCTGCTGGGCGTCAACCAGGGCGCCGCGTTCGGGGTCACGGTCGCCATCGGGCTGCTCGGGGTGAGCGATCCCTCCCTCTACGTCTGGTTCGCGTTCGCCGGTGCGGCCCTCGCCGCCGCGCTGGCCTACGCGCTCGGTTCCGCCGGGCGCTCGGGCGGCGGGCCGGTGCGGCTCACGCTCGCCGGTGTCGCGCTGGGCATGGTCTTCAACGCCGTGGCCTCGGCGATCCTGCGGACCGACACGGCGACCTTCGACCGGATGCGGTTCTGGCTCACCGGCTCGCTGGCCGGGATCAGCGGCGAGCTCGCGGTGCGGCTCGCCCCGTTCCTCGTGGCCGGGCTGCTGCTCGGGCTGCTGCTCGCCAGGCCGCTCAACGCCCTCGCGCTCGGCGACGAGGCGGGACGCGCGCTCGGCGTGAGCGTGGCCCGTACGCGCGGGCTGACCGCGATCGCCGTCACCCTGCTGTGCGGGGCCGCCACCGCCGCCGCCGGACCCCTGTGGTTCGTGGGGCTGGCCGTGCCGCACGCGGTGCGCGCCTTCACGGGGCCCGACCAGCGCTGGGTGCTGCCCTACACCGTCGTGCTCGCCCCGGTGCTGCTGCTCGGCTCGGACATCCTCGGCCGGGTGATCGCCGCTCCCTCCGAGGTGCAGGTGGGCATCATGTGCGCCGCCGTCGGCGCCCCGGTGTTCATCCTGCTCGCCCGCCGCCGGAGGCTCGCCGCCCTATGAGACCCACCCACCCGCCGGCGTCCGCCTCGAAGACGCACGAGGCGGCCCCCACCTCACCGCGGACACCCACCTCGAAGACGCACAACGCGGACCCCACCTCACCGCGGACATCCGCCTCAGAGACTCACGACGCGGACCCCACATGAAACTCGTCTCACCGCCGCCGACCGCTCCGGAGACTCACGGCGTGGATCCCTCACGGCCGACGCCCGCCTCCAAGGCCCTGCCCGCCGCCCTGCGCCTGCGTTCCTGGTCGCTGCGGCTCTCGCCGCGCGGCCTCGCCGCCGGGAGCGCCGTCGCCGCCCTGGGGGTGGTCGTCAGCCTGGTCGCGCTGTCCGTCGGCGAGTTCACCGTCCCCATCCCCGACATCGTGGCCGCGCTGTTCGGCCAGGGGCCTCCGGCCGCCGAGCTCATCGTGGGCCGCCTGCGCGCGCCGCGTGTCGTGACCGGCCTGCTGGTCGGCGCCGCGTTCGGGCTGAGCGGGGCCATCTTCCAGAGCCTCACCCGCAACCCGCTCGGCAGCCCCGACATCATCGGCTTCACCGCCGGAGCCTCCACCGGGGGCATCGCCGCCGTCGTGCTGGGCGGCACCGCCTGGCAGATCGCGGGGGCCTCGCTCGCCGGGTGCGTCGTCTCCGCGGTGCTGGTGTACGCCCTCGCCTTCCGGCGCGGGGTGCAGGGCTACCGGCTGATCCTCGTCGGCATCGGGATCAACGCGCTGCTGGTCTCCGCCGACTGGTACATGCTGACCCGCGCCAACATCAGCGACGCCGCCACCGCTGGGGCGTGGATCACCGGCAGCCTCGGCGGGCGCGGCTGGGAGCACGCGGTCCCGGTCGCGTACGCGCTGGTCGTGCTCCTGCCCGTCTGCGCCTGGCTGTCGCGCCCGCTGCGGATGATGGAGATGGGCGACGACGCGGCCAAGGCCGCGGGCATCCGCGTCGAGCCGGTCCGCGCGACGGCCATCGCCGTCGGCGTGCTGCTGTGCGGGGTCGCCACCGCCGCCGCCGGCCCCGTGCTCTTCGTGGCGATGGCCGCCCCCCAGCTGGCCCGCCGGATCAGCCGCTCCCCCGGCGTCACCCTGGTCACCTCGGCGCTGACGGGCGCCACACTACTGGTGGGCGCCGACCTGGCCGCCCAGCGTGTCTTCGCGCCGGTGCAGCTGCCGGTGGGAATCATGACCGCCGCGATCGGCGGTATATACCTGGTGTTTCTACTCCGGAGGGAACGACGTTGAGACTGCACGGCACCGGACTGACTCTCTCCTACGACAAGCGCGTGGTGGCCAGCGACCTGGACGTCACGATCCCCGACGGATCGTTCACCGTGATCATCGGCCCCAACGCGTGCGGCAAGTCCACCATGCTGCGCGCCCTGGCCCGCATGCTCAAACCCCGCGCCGGGGCCGTCCACCTGGACGGGAACGTGATCACCTCGCTGCCGTCCAAGGAGGTGGCGCGCAGGCTGGGCCTGCTGCCGCAGAGCTCGATCGTGCCCGACGGCATCACGGTCGCCGACCTGGTGGGGCGGGGCCGCTACCCGCACCAGCGGCTGATGCGGCAGTGGTCGCGTGAGGACGAGGTGGCGGTGAGCGCGGCCATGGAGTCGACCGACGTGACCGACCTGGCGGACCGCTGCGTGGACGAGCTCTCCGGCGGCCAGCGCCAGCGTGTCTGGCTGGCCATGGCACTGGCCCAGGAGACCCCGATCCTGCTGCTCGACGAGCCGACGACCTTCCTGGACATCGCCCACCAGATCGAGGTGCTCGACCTCTGCGCCGACCTGCACGAGCAGGGCAGGACCCTGGTCGCCGTGCTGCACGACCTGAACCAGGCCTGCCGCTACGCCACCCACCTGATCGTGATGCGCGACGGCCGGATCGTCGCCGAGGGCGATCCCGCCTCCATCATCACGGCCGCGCTGGTGGAGGAGGTCTTCGAGCTGCGCTGCGAGATCATCGAGGACCCGCAGAGCGGCACCCCGCTGATCGTCCCCGAGACCCGCCGCCGTGCCCCCGCCCGCGCGTAGACGCGACCGCGCCCCCGCCCGCGCCCGTACCCCTGGCCGCGCGTGGACGCCGACCGCGCCCCGCTAGTGCGTGGGCGAGGCCGCGTTCCCGCTCGTGCGCGGGCGCGATCGCACCTCTCACCCGCGGGTGGGCGTGCACCGCGGGTCAGCCCTCCAGCGCGACCCGGCGGGCCAGGCCCAGGGGAAGCCCGCCGGAACCGGCCAGCGTGTCGTGGAAGGCGCGCAGGTCGCCGCGGCCCGCGGCCAGGTACTCGTCGCGGATGCGGTCGATCTCCAGCGCGCCGGTCAGGTAGGAGGGCGCCTGGGTGGGCCACGCGCAGTAGCGGTCGACCTCGCCCCTGGCCGTGCCGGGGGTGAGCGACGACTTCGTGGTCATGTACTCCTCGGCCTGCTCGATCGTCATATCGCCGCAGTGCAGTGAGGTGTCGACGACGATGCGGGCCGCCCGGAAGAGCCGGAAGTCGAGGTGGGCGAGCTCCTGGGCCGGGGTGGCGAAGTAGCCCTGCTCGTGCATGAGCTTCTCGACGTACAGCCCCCAGCCCTCGGTGAGGTACGGGGTGCGGAACAGCTTGCGGGCCCGCCGGGGGTTGTCCGCCATCCACGACAGGTGCCAGTGGTGGCCCGGGTAGGCCTCGTGGACGGCGATGGAGGGCATCTGCGCCCTGGCGTTGGTACGCAACCGCTGCCGGACCTGCTCCTCGGTGAACGAGGACGGGGTGAACGGGACGAAGAAGTGCCCGATCCTGGAGGTCGACAGCGGCGGGGGCGACATGTAGGAGGCGACGGCGACGATGGGCCGCTGGAACTCCGGCGACGGGACGACCCTGCACTCCTCGCCCGCCGCGAAGGTCACCAGGCCGCGCTCGCGGACGAACGTCCTGGCCCGCTCCGTCTCGGCCTCGTACTCGGCCCGCATGTCCTCCAGCGTCGGCGCGTGGTCGCCCTGCAGCTCGGTGACGGCCGCGTGCCAGTCGCCGGATCCGCCGTCCAGCCGGGCGGCCACCTCGCGCATCCGCGCGTCCAGCTCGTCGTAGGCGGCCTGCCCCCGCCTGAGCAGCTCGTCGGCGCCGTAGCCGAGCATCTCCCGCTCGCGCAGCAGGGTGGAGTAGAGCTCCTCCCCCATCCGCCAGGTGCCGGTCGCCCGGAAGTCATCCAGGAACTCCACCAGCTCGTCGAACGCCGCCGCCGCGGGCTCGGCCGCCGCGGCCAGCCGGGCGCGCAGGGCCTCGTCGGCGACCTGGCCGGGGACCGTCTCGGTGAGGAAGCGCCGGGCGGTCCGCGACTGGCCCAGCCCTCGCGCGATCAGCAGCGGGGCCGCCAGGGCGGGATCGAGGTTGGCCCGGCAGGCGGCGATGACGTCCGGCACCTCGGCCAGCCGCGCGACGGCCGCGTCCACCAGCTCGTCCTCGGCGGACAGCCGCTGCAGGAAGGGCCCGAACATCGAGGAGAAGATCGGCCCCACGTAGGCGGCCGGGTCGCGCCGCCAGAGGGGCCACGCCTCGTACGCGAGCCCGCCGCGCAGCGTTGACATGACCAGCTCCCGGTCGATCTCGTCCTCGAAGCTCTCGGGGCTCTCGGGGCTCTCGACCCCCTCGGGGCTTCCGGGCGCCCGGACCTCCTGGAGCCGCTCCAGCCAGCGGCGCGCCTCCCGCTCCCTGGCGAGGATGCCGGACTCGGTGAAGTCGCCCAGCGTCCTGTCGTACCCCTGCGCGCCCGCGAGGGCGGCGTAGGTGGGATTCGCCGCCATATACCAGTCGAGGAAGCCGCTCACGAGCTCAGGAGACGTCATAACGCCGGATCCTACTCGGCGGCCACACCCTTCCCACCGGATGTCGTCGCCCGCCGGCACCCGCTGTCCGGGGCCGCGGGGACACCCCTTCGCGCACCCGGCGCGGACCTGTCCGGCGCCTTCGAGCAGGCTCGGCTCCACGGTTCCCATAAACTCGTGCTGTGGGTGACCCGAAGTTCGAGATCCAGATGCTCCACGACCGTGTCATGGTCAAGATCGAGCAGGAGTCCGAGGAACGGCGCAGCACGGCGGGCATCGTCATCCCGGCGACGGTGAAGATGGCCAACCGCCTCGTCTGGGGTGAGGTCTGCGGCGCGGGCCAGAACGCCCGCGCGGTCAAGGTCGGCGACAAGGTCCTGTTCAACCCCGAGGATCAGTACGAGGTCGAGGTCCACGGCCAGCTCTATCTGGTCATGCGCGAGCGCGACCTGCACGCCATCGCCACCCCGCAGACCGACAACGGCACCGGCCTGTATCTGTGAGCCCCGTCCTGTGCGCCCCGCGAACCGCGCGGGTCGTCACTTCCGGGTGTAGCCGAGATAGAGCTTGTTGGACCAGTCGGCTTGGGAGAAGGCGGCCAGGACCCGCGTGACCTTGCCCTTGAGGGTGGACAGGACCACCTGGTAGTGGCCGGAGGAGGGGATGACCGCGATGAAGTGCTTCTCGTCCCACCACCCCCACAGCGCCTTCGGCTTGATGCCGGGCACCTTGGCCGCGAGCTTGCCCGAGGTGCGGTCCCAGACGCAGACGTGCTCGGTGTAGCTGGACGGGCACCAGGTCATCAGGCCCCGGCCCGAGGGGGTGAAGGCGTCCTCGCCGCCGGCGGGCCTGCCCGTCTTGGCCAGGGTGCGGCGGATAGCGCCGTCCTGCCCGTAGAAGCGGGTGCCGCCCGCGTGTTCGGCCACGACGTCGGCGCCGTCGGAGCTCCAGCGGAACCTCGCGGCCTTGTCGACGTTGGCCACGGTCACCGTCTTGGCGGTCTTGGCGACCGCGTCGACGATCACGAACCCGGAGGTCACCCACGCGGACCCGCTCTTCCTCTCGACGGTCAGCACCGCCTTGCCGCCGTTGCGGTTCCAGTGGGCGTAGTGCGCGACGAGCGGCTTCTTCACCGTACGGATCCTGGTGCCCTTGGAGGTCGCCAGGTCGAGCAGGACGACGGAGTCGTGGCCGCCCTGGTAGGAGGTGGGCACCGCGAGGGCCTTGGCACCCTTCGGCGCGACCGTGACCTCCTGGTAGGCGGTCTGCCGGGTGAACCCGGCCCCCCTGCGCAGGTAGGTCATCTTGCCGAAGGAGTAGGAGGTCACCTTGAGCGCGTCCTTGGAATCCTCCCGGACGGTGACCCGGGTGCCGGGCAGCACGATGTCGACGGGCGCGGTGGCGGACGCGGTGGCGGACGCGGTGGCGGACGCGACGGCTACCGGCTCGGCGGCGTGTGCGGCCGCCGGAAGCGGCACGGTCACCGCGGCCAGGAGGGCGAGGCAACCGAGCAACCGGTAGATCCCAGGAGTCACGGACACGGCGGAATCCTAAGCCGGAAAGCCCTCAAGATCCTGATCTAGAACGAATCGGTTAGAAGAGGTGTGAGAGAGGCCGGCCGGGGTGAGGGGACACCGGATGGCGAGCGTGACCAGGAGTCCGACGACACCGGGAGACCAAGGCGAAGCCGGGGCGAGGACAGGGCGGAAAGGCAGGGACGGAGCCGGGCCGGGAGGCGAGGACGGGGCCGAAGGGCAAGGCGGGGCCGAAGATCGGGGCCGACGAGCGGGGCCGGGGGCGACGCGGCGGAACCAGGCGCGACGCGGGTGAGGGCGACCAGGCCGAAGGTGGCGGGACCGAAGGGCGGACGCGGCGGGCAGACCGAAAACGAACGGTGATTTTACGGCGGCCGGCTCCGTCCCGTCCTCCGCCGTTTTCGCGGAGGGTCCGCGGCGCGCAATGCAAAGTCACCTCGGCCCGATGAGGTGAATTCAGCCTCGACGAGCCGTGTGGCCATGTTAAGGCCTGTATCACCGATTAATGTCCTGCCATGAGGGATCGGTCATGCGCGCCCCGTTCCTGGGTGTCCACCGCGGCCGGTTACGCGGCGATGGCGATCGGCGTCCTGGACATCGTCAGGGCCGTGCTGCCCGCGTTCAGGAGGAGCCGGGTCGGCGAGATCGCCGGGTTCCTGCCCGGGACGTTCACCTCGCTCGCCCAGGCGGTCTCGCTCGTCCTGGGCATCCTGACCGTCATGCTCGCCCACGGTCTCCGGCGCAGGAAGAAACGGGCCTGGCGGGCGGTGGTGGTCCTCCTGCCGCTGAGCGTCCTCGCGGAGCTCCTGCACTCGCACCGTCCCTTCACCGCCATCCTCAGCACGCTGGTCTTCGTCCTGCTCGTGATCAACCGGCACGAGTTCGACGCGCTCTCCGATCCCCGGACCCGCCGGCGGGCGTTGTGGAACTTCCTCATCCTGGGCGTACTGGACATCGTCATCGGCTGGGCCGTGGTGAACGCCCACCCCCTGATGATCGTCGGCGACCCCGGCGCCGGGGAGCGGCTCCAGCACGTGCTGCTCGGACTCGTGGGGCTGGAGGGCCCGGTCAGCTACTCCTCGGAGCGAACCGCCGACCTGGTCTACTACTCCCTCCTCGGTCTCGGCGCGCTCACCGCGGTGACGACCCTCTACCTCGCCCTGCGGCCGGAGCGGCCCGTCGCCGAGCTGGACCCCGGGCAGGAGGAGACGGTCCGCGAGCTGCTCGCCCGGCACGGCGCCCGCGACTCGCTCGGCTACTTCGCGCTGCGCCGCGACAAGAGCGTCGTGTTCTCCCCGACGGGCAAGGCGGTGATCGCCTACCGCGTGGTCTCGGGGGTCATGCTCGCCAGCGGCGACCCGATAGGGGACGTCGAGGCGTGGCCGGGTGCGATCAGGCGTTTCATGGAGGAGGCGGAGCGGCACGCGTGGGTGCCCGCCGTGATCGGCTGCAGCGAGACGGGCGGCGAGGTGTGGACCAGGGAGGGCCGTCTGTCCGCCCTGGAGATCGGCGACGAGGCCGTCATCGACGTCGCCGCCTTCACCCTTGAGGGCAGGACGATGCGCAACGTCCGGCAGATGGTGAACCGGGTGGAGCGCGCGGGCTACACCTGTCTCGTACGGCGTGTCGGGGACCTCACCGAGGCGGAGAGGGACCGGATCCGACACGCCGCCGACTCCTGGCGCGGCACGGACACCGAGCGGGGCTTCTCCATGGCCCTCGGCCGTTTCGGCGACCCCGCCGACGCCGGATGCGTCGTCGTCACGGCGCACAGTCACGCCGGGAACGCCCCGGCTGCCCCGGATGACGCCCCGGCTGCCCCGGACGACGCCCCGGATGCCCCGGCCGCCGGGGGCGAGGAGAGTGGCGAGGACATCCGCGCCGTCCTGCACTTCGTCCCCTGGGGAACGGACGGCATGTCCCTGGACCTGATGCGCCGCGACCACGCGGCCGACCCGGGCCTCAACGACCTGCTGATCGTCAAGGCCCTGCAGGCGGCCCCGGACCTCGGGGTGCGCGTGGTCTCGCTCAACTTCGCCATGTTCCGCGCCGCGCTCGCCAGGGGCGAGCGGCTGGGCGCCGGCCCGATCCTCCGCGCCTGGTACGGCGTCCTGGTCTTCCTGTCCAGGTGGTTCCAGATCGAGTCGCTGTACAGGTTCAACGCGAAGTTCCAGCCGCTGTGGAAACCCCGCTTCCTGGTCTATCCCGCGGCGCGGGACCTTCCTCGAATCGGCGTGTCGGCGCTCCAGGCGGAGGCCTTCATCTCCCTCGGCCTTCCCGAGATCGTCTTCCGTCGCGTCAGGGCCCTGCGCCCGGCGTACTTCCGCACCTCCCGCATTCGATGACCGCGGGGACGGGGTGCCGCCGGTGCTCGTAGAACCGGTGACCGAGCGCTGTCACGACGAGCACCCCGCCGAGCAGCAGGAGCATGAACGGCCCGTACTTCTCGTGTCCTATCAGGCCCATCACGAGATGGGCCATACCAGCGGCGACGATGATCGCGCCGACGTTGAGCAGTTCCCTGTTGAGCGTCCACCCCGAGGCGGATCGTTCCCGTTCCGTCTCACTCATGCGTCCAGGCTCACTACAGCCGGTTACAGGCCCCGACGGATCCCGTCACCGCGATGTAAAAGACGGCGGGCACCGTCACCACGATGTAAAACACGAACGTCCGCCCGCGGCGGGGCCCCTCAGTCACCGAGCCCGCGGAACGTACGCGCCGACAGGGGCAGGAAGACCGCGATCAGCAGCAGCGGCCAGACCACCGCCATCGGCGTGGCGTTCTGCGCGGCCCAGGAGTCACCTCCCCAGCCGGGGTTGTCGAAGAGCCGCCTGGCGGCCGTGGCGGTGGCCGAGAGCGGGTTCCACTCCGCGATCGTCCCGAGCCGGCCGGGCATGGTGGCGGGGTCGACGAACACGCTGGACAGGAAGCCGACGGGCCAGACCAGGATCTGCACGGACGTCACCGCCTCCGGCCCTCCCGCGACGAGGCCGACGAAGATGCCCACCCAGAGCAGGGCGAAGCGCAGCAGCAGGAGCAGGCCCACCGCGGCCGCCGCCGAGGGCAGTCCGCCCCCGGCCCGCCAGCCGAGCAGCAGGCCGGTCACGATCATGACGGCGAGCCCGACGACCGAGTTGAGCATGTCGGCGACCCCCCGGCCCATGACGACCGCGGAGGCGCTCATCGGCATCGACCTGAACCGGTCGGTCACCCCCTTGGCCGCGTCGGTGGTGACCGCCGTCATCGTGCTCTCCAGGCCGAAGAGCATCGTCATCGCGAACATGCCGGGGATCAGGAAGCCGAAGTAGTCTCCCCCGCCGGGGACGCCGATGGCGCCGCCGAACAGCCCGCCGAACATCAGGACCATCATGACCGGGAAGAACCACCCGAGGACGACCGGGCCCGGACGGCGGACCCAGTGGTTCAGGTCGCGCAGGGTGATGGTCCACGAGTCGGCCAGCGCCCAGCCGAACCGGGACGCCGGGGACCCGGCGGGCGGGGTCGGGGCCGTCGCGCTCACAGGGCCGGGAACCGGGGTCGTCGCGCTCACAGGGACGCCTCCGTACCGGGAACCGGGGGCGTCGCGCCCGGGCCGGGAGACCGGAGTGTCACCGTCAGGTGCAGGAACACCTCGTCGAGCGTGGGGCGGCGCAGCGTGATGTCGAGCGGTTCGATCCCGGCGTCGCCGAGCGCGGTGGCCATCGCGACGAGCGCCCGGGTGCGCTCGGCGACCGGGACGCTGACCCGGCGCGCCTCGGCGTCCACGCGGACCTCGCCGGACGCGACCCGCGCCGCGATGGTCCCGGTCGCGGCCACGTCCGCCCGGTCGGCGAGGACGAGGTCGAGCCGGTCGCCGCCGATGGCGGCCTTCAGCTCCTCGGGGGTGCCCTCGGTGACGACCCGGCCCGCCCCCAGCATCGTGATCCGGTCGGCCAGCCGGTCCGCCTCCTCCAGGTACTGGGTGGTGAGCAGCACGGTCGCGCCTGAGCCGACCAGGTCACGGACGGCCGCCCACACCTCCTGGCGGGCGGCCGGGTCGAGGCCGGTCGTGGGCTCGTCCACGAAGAGCACCGGGGGCGCCACGATGAGGCTCGCCGCCAGGTCGAGCCGCCTGCGCATGCCGCCGGAGTATCCGCCGACCGGCCTGGCCCCGGTGCCGGCGAGGGAGAAGCGCTCCAGCAGCTCGTCGGCCCGCCGCCGCGCCCGGGCGGCGGAGAGGTGGTTCAGCCTGCCGAACATCACCAGGTTCTGCCGCCCGCTGAGTATCTCGTCGACCGCGGCGTACTGGCCGACCAGCCCGATCCGCTCGCGTACCTGCCGTGCCTGTGCCCGTACGTCGAATCCCGCGACGCTCGCGCGGCCCGCGTCGGGGCGCAGGAGCGTGGACAGGATCCTGATCGCCGTCGTCTTGCCCGCGCCGTTGGGCCCGAGCAGGCCGCAGACCGTCCCGGCCGCCACCCGCAGGTCGAACCCGTTCAGCCCCGTCCCCTCCGCGGCGCCCGCGTAGTTCTTGCGCAGGCCGTACGCGGCGATCGCGAACTCCGTCGCTCTCACAACCACCTGTTTCACCCCTGTTCCGCCCGTCTTCCCACCCGGCGCCATCGCGCCTCTGACTCGTAGGCCGTACCGTACAGCGTACGCCTCAGCTACGGTGGTCTCAACGCCGAGAATCTGGAGGCTGTTCCCGTGAGTGCGAAGAAAGCTTCCGGCACCGACCCGGCACGCAGCCTGGCGCTCCTGTGGGGGTCGCACAGCAAGCCGGGCCGTTCCGGGCTGACGGTGCGTTCGATCGTCCTGGCGGCCATCGAGCTGGCCGGCGACGAGGGGCTCGACGCGGTCTCCATGCGGCACGTCGCCGAGCGGCTGGAGGTCGGGACCATGTCCCTCTACACCCACGTCCCCGGCAAGGGCGAGCTGGTGGACCTCATGGTCGACACCGCGTACGGGGAGCTCTACGACGACGTGGACGCCCCGTCCCGGCGGCCCGGCGGGTGGCGGGGCGCGCTGGAGTTCGTCGCCGCCCGCAACTGGGACCTCTACCGGCGCAACCCGTGGATGCTGCAGATCGTCGACGCCCGCTCCACGCTGGGGCCGAACGCCTCACTCAAGTACGAGGCCGAGCTGCGCCCGCTGGAGGGCACCGGCCTGTCGGACGTCGAGATGGACTCCGTGCTGGCCCTGGTGCTCAGCCACGTGGAGAGCACCGCCAGGGCCAAGGCCAACCAGGCCCGAGTCCAGGAGGAGAGCGGGATCACCGACGCCGAGTGGTGGCTGTCCAACGCGCCGATCCTCGAAAAGATCGTGGACGCCGGCCGGTTCCCGCTGGCCTCCCGCGTCGGCAGGGCGGCCGGGGAGGCCCACCAGTCCGTCGCCGACCCCGCGCACGCCCTCGCCTTCGGCCTGGAACGCATCCTGGACGGGATCGCCGGCCTGATCGCGAGCCGGGACCGCTCGTGACACCGAGGGCCAGGCGGGGGGCCACACGGGGAGCCACCGTGGCACCGCCAGGGGCCACCGGGGGTGCCACGGTGGCCGGAAACGAAAAAATCGGGGTGCGCGGGACGGGAACGCCCTCGGTAGCCGTTCCCGTCCCGCGCACCCCGGCGGGCCGGTTTAGTAGTAACCGGTGCCCGTGATGGCCGCGGTCTGGTTGCCCATGTTCTTCACCCGGTAGCGGATGCACGGGGTGGGCGGGGAGGTGCTGGCGGCGACGTACGCGGCGTGGTCGTTGGCGGCGATCGGCACCGTCCCGATGTTCCTGCCACGGCAGTTGGCGATCTTGACCTTGACGGGCACGTTGTTGGTGTTGAGCTGGACCAGCACGTTTCCGTTGTACTGGGCCGCGGGGACGAGCTCGGGCGTGAGGAACACCTCCTCGCCGGGCTGGACCCTCGCGGCCAGGTTGACGTCGTCGGCGTTGGCGGGGGTGCCGGTCAGGGCGAGGGCTCCGGCGGCCGCCAGGACCAGCAGCGAGGACAGGGCGCGCATAGAACGTCACTCTCCTTATTCGTCTCTACCGACCCGTCCCTGCGGATCGGACGTGGAGACACTACGGAGAGTCACATCCTGGAAAGATAACGAGGTGGGCGGACCTGGGTAAAGCTCCGGGGACGCGGCCCCCCTCCCCGGACACGCGACACCATCGGTGGCATCGACGGCATCGACGGCATCGGCGATATTCCGGGCAGAGCGGCGTCATCGCCGTCGCCGGGGGCGATCACCCCGGATCGGGGCCGGGCTATCGGGTGAGGAGCTTCTGGGCCTCGACGACCAGGTCGAGGTCGAAGCTGAGCTTGAGGCCGAAGTAGACGATGGCGGTGGCGGTCACCGCGGCGGCGAGGACGACCAGGATCTTGACCGTCCAGCCCCGGCGGCCCAGCCAGGCCGTCCAGGCCGACAGGGTCCGCTTCCCGAACTCCAGCACCAGGTGGGCCCAGTGGAACTCGGTGGCCAGCACCGCCAGTCCCGCGAAGACGACCAGCCAGCCGGGACCGGGGAAGGGGACCATGATCAGGCCGCCGATGACCAGCACGGCGCCGATGGCACCGATGACGATCTTCAGCGTGAGATGGCCCGCGCGGGTGGACCTGACGCCGTCGAGCCAGCCGTTGATGCCGGACCGCTCGGCCGCCGCGCCCTTCAGCGCGTCGGCGTCGCCCGTCTCGATGTGACCGTCACCCCAGGCACCGGTCTCACCTCGGACACCGGTCGCGCCCCGCACGCCGGTCTCACCTCGTACGCCGTCAATGCCGTCCTCGTCCCGCGCGTCGGCGGTGCCGGTCTCAGACAGCCGCCCGGCCGAGCCGTGAGGCTCGCGCACCCCATCTGAGATCGTCATGTTCTCTCCAGGACAGTCGGTTTCTTCCACAATAGGCGCTGCTGAGCGGACCGGCCCCGCTGACGTTCTCAGATCATCCTCAAGAGGGAGAGCAGGGGGTCCTTCCGGTGGAGAGGGCCACGAGATCGCCAAGACGGTCCCGCCCCGCCCGTTCGGGGCGGGGCGGGACCGTGCGGGGCGGGACCGTGCGGATCCATGCGGGCCCGGGGTGTCCCGCGGTTCTCGCGAGACACCCCGGGCCGCCGGCGAACCGTCAGAGGGCGGTGCGGGTGCGCGACCCCCCGAACTGCCGGAGGGCCGTCAGGGAGCGGTGCAGGTGACGGTGGACGGGACGCCGTTGCTGCCGGTCCAGGAGGCGCCGAAGCCGAACGTCGTGGAGGCTCCGGCGCCCAGGTTGCCGTTCCAGCCCGCGTTCCGCACGGTGACGTCGGCACCGCTCTGGGTGTGGGTGCCGCTCCAGAGCTGGGTGATCGTCTGGCCGTTCGGGAACGACCATCTGACCGTCCAGCCGGTGATCGCCGAGGTTCCGGCGTTCCGCACCGTCACCTCGCCCTGGAAGCCGCCCGGCCAGGAGTTGGACACCCGGTAGGCCGCGGTGCAGCCGCCGCCGACGGACCCGGTGAGGGTCCTGAAGGTCACCGGGCCGGAGGCCGTGGAGCTGTTCCCGGCGCCGTCGCGGGCGATCACGTAGAAGGTGTACGAGGTGTCGGGGGTCAGCCCGGTCAGCGCGAACGACGCAGAGGTGGGCGAGCCGACCTTGACGTCCGTCGCCCCCGCCTCGCGGTAGACGTCGTACCCGCTGACCCCGACGGCGTCCGTCGAGGCCGTCCAGGTCAGCGTCGCCCCCGACGAGGTGATCGACGAGGCGGCCGGGGTGCCCGGCGTGGTCGGCGGCACGGTGTCGGGGGGCGGGACGGTCCCGCCGTTGTCGGCGTACAGGATGCCGCGGCCGTTGGTGCCGAGGTAGACGCGGCCGTAGACGCGCGGGTCGCCGGTGAGGGCCTCCCCCGCGTTGCCGTACTGGTGCTTGTCGTCGTTGATCCTGACCCAGCTCGCTCCCGTGTCGTCGGAGCGGAAGACGCCGGTCACGCCGCCGATCGTGGCGACGGTGTACAGCGCGTGGTAGCCGCCGGTGGTGGCGGACCTGCCGAAGCCGACGTTGACGGCGCTGGTGACGCCGGACAGCTTGGTGAACGACGCGCCGCCGTTGGTGGAGCGCCACAGGCCCGAGGCGGCGCCGGTGTCGCTGGGCGGCCCGGCGAGCCAGATGTCGCCCTCGCGGCCGGGTACGGCCTTGAACTTCACGTTGCCCTCGGCGGGCAGCCCGGTCGCGGCGGTGGCCGTGAAGGAGGCGCCGCCGTTGGTGCTGGCGTAGAACTTTCCGCCGCTGAACCCGTAGAACTTGTTGGGGTTCACCCGGTCGGACTCGACCACGGCGCCCGTCGGGAGTCCGGTGGAGGCGGTCCAGGTGTTGCCGTAGCCGACCGAGTAGTGCACGCCCACGCCCTTGGGCGCCCAGACGAACCGGGAGCCGTCGGCCGCCGCGGCGATCGTGCCGCCCTCGTTGATCCCGCCGGGCTCGCCGCCCTGGAACCAGTTGGCGCCGCCGTCGGTGGAGAAGGCGGCGTGGCTGTCGCCGGGCCGGTCGGCGTCGGTGAAGTTGCCCGCGCGGACCATGACGGACGGGTTGGTCTCGGCGTAGTCGAGGCTGGTCGTCGAGGTGAAGACCGGCGAGGTGAACAGCATGGGCGGCACGGCGTCGAGGTTGGTGTGCCGGAAGCCGCCGATGTCACCCAGCCCGCTGACCAGCGGCGCGCCCGACGGCGGGCTGATCAGGTCGAGGACGGCGGTCTCCTCCAGCCCCTTGGCCATGGGCTTGATGGTGAGCTGTCCGCCGGTGTCCCACTTCTTGAGGTCCTCGGTGCCGTAGACGGTGGCGCCGGTGCCGTACATCATGCGGTTGCCGTCGAACGGGTCGATCTCCAGCGACTCCGTCATCCAGCCGAGCTTGGGCGTCACCTCCGGCGGCTGCGGGTTGACCCCGAAGGTCAGCCACGGCGAGGAGGAGATGTCCATCGTGTAGCGGAAGCTGCGGTTCGGGTAGGAGGTGAAGTCCCAGATGCGGGTCCAGGTCGCGCCGGAGTCGGTGGAGCGGAAGAAGATGACGTCCGGCCACCAGGAGATCTGGGTGGCGACCATGATCGTGCCGGGGTTCTGCCGGTCGATCGTGAGGCCGCTGTAGCCGAAGTAGTCGTCGGCCGAGCTGGAGGGGACCGGGCTGATCTGGGTCCAGGCGCCGGTGGTCGTGTTGAGCTTCCACACGTCGCCCTTGGCGCCGTCGTAGGGGCCCGCGGTGTCGCTGGTCGCGATGTAGAGGGTGTGGTTGACGTGGTCGAGCACGCCCTTGTGCGCGATGTAGCCGGTGGGCTGCCCGGCGACCCGGCTCCAGGTGGTCCCGCCGTCGGAGGAGCTGTAGACGGTGTTCTGCTTGTCGGCGACACCCACGTAGATCTTCTGCGTGGTGTTGCCCGCGGTCGCCGAGCCGGGGTCGAAGGTCACCCAGACCACGCCCGGACGGTGGCTGGTGTAGCCGTTCGGGTCGGAGGGGTTGTCGGCGTAGTTCCCCGGGTTGGGGAAGCTCGCGACCTTGGCCCAGGTCACACCCTTGTCGGTGCTGCGCCACAGGCCGTTGCCCTCGGGCGCGCCGAAGTAGACGACGCTGTTCCTGTTGGGGTCGACGGCGAGCCGCTCGCCCATCCCCCGGCCCGGCATGTTGCCGCCGAGCTTGAACGGCAGCGGCGTGGCCTGCCAGGTCGCGCCCTTGTCGGCGGAGCGCAGGATGGCCCCGTTGTTGGGGTCCCAGCTGTTGGTGTACATCCCGGCGGCGACGTAGACGCGGTTGGTCTCCACCGGGTCGGTGGCCAGGCTGACCACGCCGTTGTATCCCCACTTGTCCCAGCCCACCCAGTCGAGCAGCGGGGTCCAGCTCTTGCTCGACTGCTCCCAGCGGTACGCGCCGCCGATGTCGGTGCGGGCGTAGACGAGGTTCTTCTCGGTCTGGTTGAAGACGATCCCCGGCACGAACCCGCCGCCGTCGATCCTGACGTTCTTCCAGTCGTACGTCTCGGCGGCGGCCACCGAACCGGTCCCGGTCACGGCCCCGGTCATGGCCCCCGCGCCGGTCCCGGCACCGGACGCGGACGCCTGGGCGCTCCCGCCCCCGACGGCCGCGCCGACCGACGCGCACGCCACCGCCACGGCGGCGAGCATGCTGAACAGCCTTCTTCGCATGTACGGCTTCCCTTCGCAATGCAGCAGACAAACCGCCATGCACGATCAGGTGACGGGACCCTGACCTTCGACCGCCCACGATGCGCGTGCATGAACGCCCAGAGGGTCACATGCCGGACCCCGGGTCGTCAATAGTTTGAATAGACAACTAACAAACCGAGAGGGAATGGCATTGGAACCCCCGGTGGTGGCATCGACGCCTCCGGGGCACCGCCCCGCGCGCCGCCGGCCGGGGCGCGAGACCCCGGCGGGAGCACGGAGCCTCCCGCTAGACCTGTCGCACCTCGCAGGGAGCGCAGCTCTCCCGAGGCGGGAGCATCAGCCGCGAGCCGGGCCCCCTCGCGGCGGCCACGTCGTCGGGGTTGGCCAGCGCGCAGCGGTCCAGCGAGAGGCAGCCGCAGGCGATGCAGTCGGTCAGGCCGTGCCGGAGACGTTCGAGCTGCTTGATGCGGTCGTCGAGCTCGTACTGCCACATCGTCGAGAGCCGCGCCCAGTCGTCCCTGGTGGGAGTGCGCTCGTCGGGGAGGGCGGACAGCGCCTCCTGGATCGTCCTGAGGGGGATCCCGACCCTCTGGGAGACCCTGATGAAGGCGATCCTGCGGAGCGTGTCACGGGGGAAACGCCGCTGGTTGCCCGCGGTGCGGCGGCTGCGGATCAGGCCCTTGGCCTCGTAGAAGTGGAGGGCGGAGACCGCGACCCCGCTGCGCGAGGAGAGCTGGCCGACGGTCATCTCCGGATTGTTGGGCATGCGCCAGTCTAACTTGACCTCAATCAATATTGAGGTTGCAGGGTGAGGGCATGACATCCACGCATGACATCCACGAAGGCGGAAAGAGGGGGACCATGACATTCACGGAGGCGGAACTCGCCTATCTCGAAGGACAGCGCCTGGGCCGCCTGGCCACGACCGGACCCGGCGGCTCCCTGCAGAACAGCCCGACCGGGTTCCGCGTCGACATCGAGACCGGCGTCGTCGACATCTACGGCCGCGCGATGGGCACCACCAGGAAGTTCCACAACGTCCGGACGAACCCGCAGGTGGCCTTCGTGGTGGACGACGTCGCCTCCACCGATCCCTGGCGGGTCAGGGGCGTGGAGATCCGCGGCGAGGCCGAGGCCGTCGAGGACCACGAGCCGCCCTCCCCGTACTTCAGCCGGGAGATCATCCGCATCCACCCCCGGCGGATCATCTCCTGGGGCGTCGACCCCGCCCAGGAGGGCATGAAGGGCCGCGACATCTGATCCCGTACCCGGGGCCGGGGGCCCTTCCCCTACGGGAAAGGCCGATCGGGTAAGAATGGCGCATGACGAGAGCACTGGTGCTGGGTGGCGGAGGAGTGGCGGGCATCGCCTGGGAGGCCGGGATCATCACCGGCCTGCGCCGGGCGGGCATAGAGCTGGGAGAGGCGGACCTGGTCATCGGCACCTCCGCCGGGTCGGTGGTCGGGACGCTCGTCGCCACCGAGGCCGACCTGGAGAGCTCGGTCGGCGTCCAGGCGGACACGGAGGTCGCGACCGTCTCCGCCGTCGACATGGAGGCGGTCATGGTCGCCTTCAGCCTGCTCTACGACCCGTCGCTGGAACCCCGGGAGGCCCGGCGCCGGGTCGGCGAGATGGCCCTGGCGGTGAAGGACACCGGCGCCAGGATCGAGACGATCGGCAACCGGCTGCCCGTCAAGGAGTGGCCGGAGCGCCGCCTGCTGATCACCGCCGTCGACGCGGGGACCGGCGAGTTCGTGGTCTGGGAGCGCGGCTCGGCGGCGCCTCTGGTCTCGGCGGTCGCCTCCAGCTGCGCGGTGCCGTGCGTGTTCCCGCCGGTGGAGATCGACGGGCGCCGCTACATGGACGGCGGGGTCCGCTCCCCGACGAACGCCGACCTGGCCGCGGGCAGTTCCGCCGTGGTGCTCCTGGAACCGCTGGCGCACACCTCGCCGAGGACGCGCCTCGACGCCGAGCTCGCCGAACTGGGCGACGCCGCGATCGCCCACGTCGTCCCCGACGAGGCGTCGATCGCCGTGTTCGGCGCCAACGTCCTCGACCCGGCCCTGTGGCGCCCCGCCTTCCTGGCCGGTCTCGCCCAGGCGCCCGCCGTCGAGGAGAGCGTGGCCAAGGCCTGGAAGGACTGAAGCCGCGTGCGCGGGCGGGTTTCCGGCGCGGCTTCCGGCGAGGTCGGCGACGAGGCCTCCGACGAGAGCGCGGGTGGGGTGGCGCCGCTGTGGGTGGTGAGCGGGCCGCCGGGCGGGGGGAAGTCGACCGTCGCGGCGGCGCTGCTGGCGCTGCTCGACCCGGTCCCCGCGCTGCTCGACAAGGACACCGTCTACGGCGGCTTCGTCGCGGCCACCCTCCGCGCCCACGGTCGCGACGACGGCGAACGCGAGGGGCGCTGGTACGACGAGAACATCAAGCGCCACGAGTACGAGGGGCTGACCGAGGTCGCCCGGCAGATCCGCTCGCACGGCTGCCCGGTGATGCTGGAAGGCCCCTTCACCACCCAGGTGCACGACGCGGCGGTGTGGGAACACTGGGCCGGACGGCTGGGCGGGCCGCCCATCCGTCTCCTCTGGATCCGCTCGGACGGCCCGACGCTGCGTTCCCGGCTGGAGGCGAGGGGGCTCGCCAGGGACGCGGGCAAGCTCGACCGCTTCGAGGACTACCTGCGGGCCATCAGGGTCGACGAGCCACCCGCCGTGCCGCACGACGAGGTCGACAACCGGCCCGGCGCCCCCGCGCTCGCGTCACAGCTGGAACGGCTCGTCGCCTCCTGGGGCGCCGCCCGCCCCTAGCCGGGTGTCCGGTCCGGTGCGTACGGCGTCAGGGGTGGTGGCGCGGCGGCGGGGCGGGGGTCACGGAACCTGGAAGCGGTCGTCCCTGGCGTCGGTGATCGCCATGTGTCCGGGGAGGTGGCCGATGGCGAAGGACACCCCGCTCGCCATGACGGCCGCCTGCGGCGTCACCCCGCAGGCCCAGAAGACCGGGATCTCCCCCGCCCGCACCTCGACGGGGTCGCCGAAGTCGGGCACGCCCAGGTCGGCGATCCCGATCTCGCCGGGATCGCCGACGTGGATCGGCGCCCCGTGCAGGGCCGGGTACCTCGCGCTCACCCGTACGGCGGTCGAGACCGAGGAGGCCGGGACCGGGCGCATCGAGACGACCATCGGGCCGCTCAGCGATCCCGCGGGACGGCAGGCGATCGAGGTGAGATACATGGGCACGTTCGTCTTCGCCTCGATGTGCCGCACCGGGACCCCGGCCCTCAGCAGCGCGTCCTCGAAGGTGAAGCTGCAGCCCAGCAGGAAGGCGACCAGGTCGTGCCGCCAGACGTCGCGGGCGTCGTCGACGTCGGCCACGACCTTGCCGTCCTCGTAGACGCGGTAGGCGGGCAGGTCGGTGCGCAGGTCGCCGCCGAACAGGTCGGTGCTCACCTCACCGGGATCGCCCACGTCCAGGACAGGGCAGGCGCCGGGGTTGCGCTGGGCGAACAGGAGCAGGTCGTAGGCGAGTTCGCGGGGCACGGCGAGCAGGTTGGCCTGGGCCCAGCCCCGGCACCATCCCGCGGTGGGCACCCGCAGCCCGTCCCTGAAGTGGTTCCGTGCCTGCTCGGGGGTGAGCTCCGCTATGTCCATCGGCGGATCATAACCTCGGCGCCGTCCCCCGGCCAGCGCTCCCCCGTCCGCGCGGAGAATGCGGGTGCCGGATACCGATGGCCATGGTGACCGAAATGCCGGTGAAATCCGAAGCCTGGAAATCTCGGATGTCGGACACCGCTGTCAGAGTTCAGCCTGGCAGATCTGGAGCAATCCGGACGCGGCGGCCAGTAAGGCATTAATGGATGTCCGCAAATATCGCATTTAAAGAGCATGAAGTCTTTTTGGAACGATTCGACAAAATTGAGTCATATTTCATGACATGTTTGCATTGCGGGTATAACGTCCCGGCCTTACGTTCCCGGTATGGATCTCGAGCTCCGACACCTCAAGATCGTGCGCGCGGTGGCACAGGCCGGCAGCGTCACCAAGGCCGCCACCCACCTCGGACTGGCCCAACCCGCACTGACGGCGCAGCTCAAACGGATAGAGCGGGTTCTCGGGGGAGCTCTTTTCGAACGCGACCACAACGGCGCCAGGCCCACGCCCCTGGGGCAGCTGGTCCTGTCACGCGCGATGGTGCTGCTGCCCGCGGCCCGCGAACTCCAGGAGGAGGCCCTTCGATTCGCGAACGCGAACGCCGACATCCCCAGCTACCGGCTGGGCGCCACCAACGGGCCCATCCTCGGTGGCCTGATGGACCGCCTCGCCACCGCCTGGCCGTCGACCCCGGTGAGCACCCACACCTCCTGGTCCGCGAGGGAGCTCACCGCCATGGTGATGCTCGGCCGGATCGACTTCGCGTTCATCGGCGCCTGCGGGGAGAGCCCCCCGCCGGTGGAGGGGCCGGTGGTGTGGTCGACCGTGGGAACCGACCCGGTCTTCGTACTGCTCAACGAGGACCATCCGCTGGTGGACAGGGAGGAGGTGGAACTCGCGGAGCTGGCCGACGAGCAGTGGACGGTCACCCCCGGCGACAGCTGCTTCGGCGACTGCTTCGCCACGGCCTGCGCCCGCGCCGGCTTCACCCCCAAGACCATCTACGAGACCGACGTGGCCACCTGCATGCACCTGGCCAAGGTCGGCCGCGCCGCCGCGCTGTGCCAGGCGACCTTCCAGCCCGCCGAGGGGCTGAGGCTGGTACCGCTCGCGGGGGCCCCGCTGCGCTGGCGGCAGCTGCTCGGCTGGCACCCGGAGGCGGCCAGCGCCGCGGTCGCGACGTCGATCCTCGAACACGCGAAGGCCGCGCACTCCGACGCGATCGGGCGGAGCAGACGGTACGCCGCCTGGCTGACCCGGAACCCCGGACTGGGCACCTCTCCATAACGTGACGATAGGAGACATTTGGTAGAGGCGCGTCTCGTGTGCACGCCGTTACTTTGACGGCACCCCCCACACGAGGAGAGAACCCATGCTCCGCAGAAGTGCCGTGACAGCGGGCTTCGCGCTCGCTGTCGCGATGGTGGCCGCCCCCGCCACCGCCGCCCAGCAGGGACCCGGCGAACCCGCGGCCCCCTACACCCTCGCCGAGGCCCGCACGCTGGTGCAGGCCACCGCCAAGCCGTCGCCGGGCCTGGTCGACGCCATCCGGCGAGACCTCGGCGGCACCGGCGAGCAGGCCGCTGCCCGGCTCGTCAACGAGGCCGCCGCCGCCAAGATCGAGCCCGCCCTCCGCGGGCAGCTCGGCGCCTCCTACGCCGGATCCTGGGTCACCGGCCCCACCTCCGACCTGGTGATCGCCACCAGCGACTCCACCAAGGTCGCCTCGCTCGCGAAGTCGGGCGCGGAGGTCAAGCTCTTCAAGAACTCCCTGGCCACCCTCGACGCGGCCAAGGAGCGGCTCGACCAGCTCGTGTCCTCCGCGCCGAAGTCGATCCCGTCCTGGTACGTCGACGTGCCGAGCAACAGCGTCGTCGTGCTGGCCGGTGACGTCGCCGAGGCGCAGGCGTTCGTGGCCGGCAGCGGCGTGGACGGGGCGCTGGTCCGCGTCGAGGCCTCGCAGGAGAGGCCCAAGCCCCTGTACGACGTCCGCGGCGGCGACGCCTACTACATGGGCGGCCGCTGCTCGGTCGGCTTCTCGGTCACCCGCGGCACCCAGGGCGGCTTCGCCACCGCCGGTCACTGCGGCACGCCCGGCACCGCCACCCAGGGCTACAACCGGGTCGCCCAGGGCACCTTCCAGGGCTCGTCCTTCCCCGGCAACGACTACGCGTGGGTCGCGGTCAACGCCAACTGGACCCCGACCGGCGTGGTGAACGGCTACAGCGCGGGCATCCTGCCGGTGACCGGCTCCACCCAGCAGGTCGTGGGCAGCTCCATCTGCCGCTCCGGCTCCACCACCCAGTACCGCTGCGGCACCATCAGCCAGCACAACACGAGCGTCACCTACCCCGAGGGCACCATCACCGGCCTGACCCGCACCACCGTGTGCGCCGAGCCCGGCGACTCCGGCGGCTCCTACATCTCCGGCAGCCAGGCCCAGGGCGTCACCTCCGGCGGCTCGGGCAACTGCACCTCCGGCGGCACGACCTACCACCAGCCGATCAACGAGATCCTCTCGGTGTACGGGCTCACCCTGGTGACCAACGGGACCCCGCCGCCCACCGGCTGCAGCGGCTACCAGAACTCCTACACCGGCTCGCTGACGTCCAACGCCAACGCCTACCAGCCCGGCACCTCCGGCTACAGCGCCGGCGCGGGCGTCCACCGCGTCTGCCTGGACGGCCCCAGCGGCACCGACTACGACGCCTACCTGCAGAAGCTGAGCGGCTCCACCTGGACGACCGTGGCCAGCGGGACCACCCCCAACCCGGACGAGGCCTTCACCTACACCGGGACCGCGGGCACCTACCGCGTACGGGTGCACGCCTACAGCGGCTCCGGCTCCTACACCCTCGGCCTGACCAGGCCGTAAGGCTCTCCCCCACGGCCTGACCGGTCCGCCGGGCCCTCCCGCCCCCGGACCGGTCAGCCCGTGGGGCTCCCTCCTCGGCCCCGTCCGGCCCGGTCCGGCCCGGCCCGATCCGGAACATGCCGGACGGACGGGCCCCGGGCGGCCTCCGGGGAAAGGCCGCCCGAGATCGGGCCGGTCCGCCGCCCCCGCGGACCGGCCGCCCCTGCCGCCCTCCCCCCGCGAGCCCGTGCGACCTCGCGGGGGGAGGGCGGCGCCGCCATGCCCGGGCGTCGAGAACAATGGGAGGATGAGCGACCTTCTGACGCTGAGCGAGGGCGCGGTGCTGACGCACCTCGCCACCCGGGCCGAGCTGGCGAGCGGGGTGCTGCCCGCCTCCGACGACCTGCGGCTGTGGGCCCGGCTGGCCGACGGCGAGGGGGTGCCGCTGGCGGGCGGCGGCCGGGTACGAACCTCGCTCGACACCGGCGAGCCCGTCCTGACCGGGCCCGACGGCTGGCTCGACGGGGTGGAGCCCGAGCAGGTGATCGCGCTGCGCCTGCGCGGCGGCACCCTGGAACTGTCGGTCACCGAGCTGGACGACGTCCCCGCCGAGCGGGCGGTGCGGGTCGTCCAGGAGTTCGGCGAGCAGGCGCTCGACGCGCTGCGCGCCTTCGCGGAAGGGCTGGAGCCCAGCCCCGGCGTGCCGGTCGACGTGGTGGTCCTGGAGCTGCTGATGAAGGCCCCCGAGACCTTCGCCGACCCGCTGCCGCCGCTGTCGCCGCTGCTGCGCAACGCCTCGCTGGAGCTGCGCGACGGCCGGGTGGGCATCGTGGGCGCGCCGTGGGACACCGCGTCGGTCGCCGACCTCGCGCCGCTGGACATCATCAGGCTGGCCCTGGTCCGCAGCGCGCTGCGGACGTACGGCGAGGGCGCCGACCTCTCCAAGGCCGTCACCTACCTGTCGCGGTCGGAGGTGGTGCTCGCGAGGATCGCCGACGAGGTGGAGCGCGAGCCGCTCGGCCCGGCGCTGGTCGGGGCCCTGCCCCGCACCGAGCCGGCCGCGCTGCTGCTGGTCGCGAGGTCGGCCGAGGGCGAGGGCCGCTCGTTCGAGGCGTCCGGGCTCATCTCCGAGGTGCTCTCCCTCTCCCCCGGCATGGCACCGGCCGTGCGTGACGCCGCCGAGTACGCCGCATGCCGCACCGACCCCGGCGCCCCGCTGCCCGAGCGGGCCGCGCACCTGTTCCGGCAGCTGCTCGCGTACGCCTACCGCCCGGCCCGCCGGAGGCTGATCGAGGACCTGATCGCGCTGAGCGTCCGGGTGGCCGAGCCCGCCCTGGCCGACCTGGCATTGTTCGAGAACGACGTCGTCGGCGAGTTCCTGGACGCGCGGGCCGAGTGGCTGCGCGACGACGAGGTGGAGCTGCTGGAGTCCTGGCGGCGGACGCCGCTGCGCCTGTGGGAGGTCCTCGGCGTCTCGGGGGACGAGATCACCGTGGCCGCCGCCGAGGGCGAGGGGGCGGCCGGGGAGCCGGTGACGCTGTCCGACGAGCTGCTCTCCGGGCAGGCGCTGCCCGGAGACCTGATGCTGACGAGGGTGCTGGGCGACGGGACGGGGCCGCACGTGTTCGGCCACCCGTTCAAGGTCGACCCGGAGCGCAGGGCGGAGATGCTCGCCCTGCTCACCGACCCGGTCGACCCCTACGCGGTGGCCGCGTTCTTCAGGCGCCCCCGGCGTACACCCGGCGCACCCGGCGCACCCGGCGCGGCCGACGGGGACGCCGGCCGCTGAACGGCTCCGGCCGGGGCGGGGCCCGGACCCGGGCCCGTCAGAGGGTGCGCAGGAAGGCGAGGCCCGCCGTGGCGAGAGCGTCCTGGGTGTCGGCCAGGGGGCGCCAGATCGAGGCGGCCGTGGCGATCGTCCGGTTGTGCGCGGTGAACGACTCGATGCAGAGCGGCCCTCGATAGTCCACGTCGCGCAGGGCGTCGGCGAGGGCGGGCCAGTCCATGTGGTCGGCGCCGGGCGCGCCCCGGTCGTTGGCGCAGACCTGCACGTGCGCGACCAGGTCCCCGGCCCGCCGTACGGCCGCCGCCGGGTCCCGCTCCTCGATGTTCATGTGGTAGACGTCCAGCGCGAGGCCGACGCCCGGGATCCCGCCGACCGCCTCGACGGCCTGCTCGACGGTGTTGACCAGGCTGGTCTCGTAGCGGTTGAGCGGCTCGACGGCGACCGTCACCCCGCGCTCGGCCGCGTACTCGCCGACCGGGGCCAGGTTCTCCCGCAGCTCGGCGTAGCAGGTCTTGCGCTCCTCGTCCGACATCCGCCAGGTCCGCCCCACCGAGGCGTAGGCGGGCCCGCCGATCACCGGGCTGCCCACCGCCACCGCGGCGTCCACGCACTCGCGCAGGTACCGCTGGGTGGCGGCGACCGTCCCCGCGTCGGTGCCGACCAGCTCCCTGCCCGGCGGCATGACGAGGACCACCGAGGCCCCCAGCCCGAGGCTGCCCAGCAGCTCGGCCGCCCACGCGGGGTCCCAGTCGCCGGGCTGCTCCACCGGAAGCTCGATCGTGTCGAACCCCCAGGCCGCCACCTTCGGCGCCAGCCGGGCGAGATCCTCGTCCGTCAGCGGCGAGACCCACACCCACGTGTTGACCCCGATGGGGAACATCGGCAACCCCTTCCCTGAGCTTCCCTGCGTTCGGTGCGGGCTCGTCGTGAACCCGTGAACCCGTGAACGAGTCCGGTGCGGGCTCACGTCGTGAGCCCGCGGACGTGTCCGGTGGGCTCCGGGCACCGCCCGGCGGTGCCCGGAGCCCCGGTGGACCGGCCTTACTTGCCGCCCCAGTTGGCGGGGAAGTCCGGCAGCTTCTCGCAGCCGCAGAGCGCGTAGTGCAGCGGCGGCATGTTGGGCTGCAGGTAGGTGTCCAGGTTCTCAGAAGTGATCTTGGGCTGCGGCAGCTTCCAGGTCTTGGGCACCTCCTCACCCTTGAGGATCTTCAGGGCGGCGATGATCGGGGTGCGCCACTGGTAGGTGGGGTAGGTCGGCGCGATGGCGGTGAGGCCGCCGCTCTTCCACTTCTGCAGGAAGTCCTGCTGGTCCTCGCCGACGATCGCCGGCACCGGGACCCCGGCGTCCTCGAACGCCTCGACGGCCGCCACGGCGGTCGCGCCCGCGTCCATCCACACCCCGTCGATCTTGCCGTGCCGCTGGATGTAGTCGCTCACGATGCTCTTGGTCTTGGCGGCGTCGCCGTCGGTGAACTCCACCCCGACCACGTCGAGCTGGCTCTTGTCGAAGGTGACCTTCGCCGCCGACCAGCGGGTCTCCAGCACGTCGACGCCCGGCAGGATCCGCAGCGCGAGGACCTTGCCCCCGGCGGGCACCTTCTCCACCAGGAACTCAGCGCCGTCGGCGCCGAAGGCGTAGCCGCCGATGGGGTTGATGAACGTCACCGGGCAGTCGGTCTCCACGCCGCGGTCGAAGACGATGACCGGGACCTTGGGGCAGGCGCCCGTCACCGCGGGGGTCAGCGTCGCGGTGGTGTTGGGCGAGACGATCAGCGCGTCACAGCCCTTGCCGACCAGCTCGGCGATGTCGGAGATCTGCTTGTCGTCCTTGCCCTCCGCGTCGAGGGCGGTGAAATTCTTGATCTCCTTGTGCAGCGCCACCTCGGCCTGCATGGTCTTCCAGCCCACCTGCCGCCACGGGTTGTTCACGGCGGCGTTGGAGAAGCACAGGTCGTAGGGACCGTCCTTCTTGTACTTGGCCGTGTCCACCATCTCCGGGGCGATGGCCTGCTCCCACGGCTTGTCCGCGGGCCCCTCCGCGCTCTGGGTCCGCATGGCCAGCTGGGCGTCGTAGTCGGCCTGGACGAAGAACTTCGACTGCTCGCCGGTGTTGGGTGACGCCGCCGTCGAGGCCGTTGCGGAGGTCTCGGGGGCGGCGCTGGAGGTCACCGGCTTGTCACTGGCACATCCCGCTGCGAGCAACATCGCGGAGACACCCGCGACGAGCACCGTTATCGGCCTGTTCAATGAAGGTCTCCTTCTTTTCTGGGGGGTGCGCTCAGACGCGTAGCGCGCGCCTGAACGGAAGCCGTACGGCGCTCGCCGCGACCGCGGCGATGATGATCACGCCCTGGACCGCGAACTCCAGGGCTCCTGAGATCCCGTACAGGTTGAGCAGGGTGAACAGCGCCTCGAGGGTGAAGGCGCCGGCCATCGCGGCGACCACGGATCCGCGCCCGCCGCCGAGCGCCACGCCGCCGAGGACGACGGCGGTGATGGCGGAGAACTCCAGCCCCTGCCCGACCTGGGCGGAGACCCCCGCGAAGCCGCCGAGCAGGATGCCCGCGACGGCCGCGGCCAGGCCGGACAGGACGAAGGCGGCGATCCGGGTCCGGTCGACCCGGACCCCCGACAGCCCGGCCGCGCGCTCGTTGTCGCCGGTGGCGATGAGCC
The DNA here is from genome assembly GCF_059358815.1 of Streptosporangium nanhuense. Taxonomy (NCBI): domain Bacteria; kingdom Bacillati; phylum Actinomycetota; class Actinomycetes; order Streptosporangiales; family Streptosporangiaceae; genus Streptosporangium; species Streptosporangium nanhuense. The sequence goes on along the minus strand of NZ_JCADBG010000002.1, from coordinate 23,600 downwards.
GCTTGCCGAAGTCGGAGCGCATGAGGAGGATCGCCGCGGCGCCCGCGGCGACGAGGATGAGCACCGACCAGGGCACCGGGCCGAGGTCCTTTCGGCCGAACATCCGGAACGTCTCCGACAGCGCGCCGCGCGGGGCGCCGCCGGTCCACAGGAACACCGCGCCGGACAGCACGAGCATCATGCCGAGCGTGGTGATGAACGACGGCACCCGCAGGCCGGTGGTGATGACCCCGTTGGCGAGCCCGACCAGCAGCCCGATCGCGATCAGCAGGGCCAGCACCGGCCAGGTCGCCTGCTCCTGCCCGTCGATCAGCCGGGCGGCCACCACGACCTGCACGGTGACCAGCGACCCGACCGACAGGTCGAACTCCCCGGAGACGATCACGAAGTACTGCCCGGCCGCCAGGATGACCAGCGGCGCGGCCCGCTTGAGGAAGGCGAGGAACCCGGCGGGCTCCAGGAAGAACGGGTTGGCCACCGCGATCAGCACCAGCAGCACCGCCAGCACGGCCAGGATCGGCCCCATGGACCTGAGGGCTCTCATCGGGATCGCCTCCCGGCGGTAAGGCGGGCGCGGGCGGTCGCCGGGATCGCCCCGGCACCGCGGCGGGCGTGGACGGTCATCGTCATCGCCCGGGCATCGCGGCGGATGTGGACGGTCATCGCGATCGCCTCCGGGCGGTGCGGCGGGCGTAGACGGCCACGGCGGCGACGATGACCACGCCGCGGACCACGTCCTTGAAGAACGCGTTGACCTCCAGCTGGTTGAAGACGCTGTCGAGCACGGCGAGCAGCAGCACCCCGCCGACCGTCCCCACGACCCCGCCCCTGCCGCCGGCCAGGGCCGTGCCGCCGAGGACCACCGCGGCGATCGACTCCAGGTCGTAGCCGCCGTCGGTGCCGACCGTGGGCGCGCCCGCGCCGAGCCTGCTCGCCAGCAACAGCCCCGCGATGCCCGCGCAGACCGAGCACAGGACGTGCGCGGCGACGACGATCCTGCCGGTGCGCACCCCGGACAGCCGGGCGACCTCCTCGTCCCCGCCGACCGCGTAGATCCGGTACCCGAGCCTCGTGCGGCGCAGCAGGAACCACACGGCGACCGCGACGGCGGCCCAGAGCAGCGCCGAGACCGGGACCGGCCCGATCCTGTCGTAGCCGAGCCGCTGGAAGGACTCGGGCACGCTGCCCGCGGGCCCGTCGTAGAGGTGGTCCACGACCCCCTTGACGATCAGTGCCGTGCCGAGGGTGGCGATGAAGGCGTGGACGTGCAGCCGGGTGATGACCAGGCCGTTGACCAGCCCGATCAGCGCGCTCACCGCGAGCACCGCCGCGATTCCGGGGACGATCCCGCCGTCCTGCCCGGCCATGATCTCGGCCGCGACGAGCGAGGTGAGGCTGATCAGGTACGCGACCGACAGGTCGAGCGACCCGACCAGGATCGCCAGCGTCTGTCCCACCGCGACGATGCCCAGCGCGGCCGAGCGCTGCTGGATGCCGACGACGGTCTCCAGCGTGAGGAAGTTCCCCCCGTCGAAGGCCACCAGCACCCATCCGACGAGCATGACCCCGACCAGGGCCAGGTAGATGACCTGGGTCGAGCCGATGCGTCCCGCCAGGGCGCGCCGCCCGCCGCCTTCCGGGGGGACGGGGGCGGCGGGACCCGCGGTGCCGGTCGCCGCCGCCGGCCGGGCTCCGCCGGTCACGACGACACCTCGCCGGCGGCCAGGCGCATGACGGCCTCCTCGGAGGAGCCGGCCGGGAGCTCCCCGGCGAGGCGGCCGTCGCGCATCACGACGACGCGGTCGCTCATGCCGATCAGCTCGGGAAGCTCGGACGAGATCATCATGATCGCCATGCCGTCCTCCGCCAGGCCGCGCATCAGGTCGTGGATGGCGGCCTTGGCTCCCACGTCGACGCCGCGCGTGGGTTCGTCGAAGATCAGGACCTTCGGCGCGACGGTCATCCACTTGGCCAGCACGACCTTCTGCTGGTTGCCGCCCGACAGGTAGCGGACCTCCTGGTCGGGGCGGGGCGGATGGAGCCGTACCGCCTCCAGGAGTTCGAGGACGCCGGTCCCGCCGGTCCCGCCGATCCGGCCGCCGCCCCCGATCCTGCGCACCGAGCGGGAGACCAGCAGGGCGTTGTCCCGTACGGACTGGCGCAGCGCGAGTCCCTCGGCCTTGCGGTCCTCGTTCACCAGGCCGATCCCGGCGGCCACGGCCTGCCGTACCGACGCCGGCCGCAGCGGGGTCATCGTGCCGCGCGTGAACGGCTCGGCGCCGAAGAGGGCCTTGGCCAGCTCGGTGCGGCCCGACCCCTGCAGGCCGGCCACCCCGAGGATCTCGCGTTCGCGCAGGTCGAGGTCGATCCCGTCGAGCACGGCGTTGCCGCCGCCGCGCACGCTGAGGCGCACCTCACCAGGTTCGGCGTTCCGGGAGGGGAAGTAGGTGCCGAGGTCGCGGCCGACCATCAGCCTGACCAGCTCGTCGGAGGTGATCCCGGCGGTGTCGGCGGTCCTGACCAGCGCGCCGTCCTTCAGCACCGTCACCCGGGTGGACAGGTCGAAGACCTCGCGCAGCCGGTGGGAGATGTAGAGGACGGCGATCTCCCGTTCCCGCAGGCGGGCGACGAGCCGGTAGAGCAGTTCCACCTCGTGCTCGGCCAGCGCCGCCGTGGGCTCGTCCATCACGATGATGCGGGCGTCCTGGGAGAGCGCCTTGACGATCTCCACGACCTGCTGCTGGGCGATGGAGAGGTGGCGGACCAGGTCGCGGGAGGTGAAGGAGGTCTCGCCGAGTTCCTGGAGCAGCCGGGTGGTGGCGGTCTCCATCGCCTCCCTGTCGACCAGCCCCCGCCGGACGGGCTCGCGGCCCAGGAAGACGTTCTCGGCGACGCTGCGCTCGGGCAGCAGGTTGAACTCCTGGTAGATGATCGCGACCCCGGCGCGCTGGGCCTCGATCGGGTGGGCGAAGGCGACCCGGGCTCCGTCGATCTCGACGGTGCCCTCGTCCGGGGCGTGCACCCCGGCGAGAACCTTCATCAACGTGGATTTCCCGGCGCCGTTCTCCCCGACGACCGCGTGCACCTCTCCGGCGGCGACGTCCAGATCGACCCCGCTCAGTACGCGAACCCCGAGAAAGCTCTTGGCGATACCGCGCATCCTCAGGATCATGGGGTGACCGTCCCGGCGCGCGGTCCGGTGGCGGGAGAACTCGTCAGGGCTGTCAGGGACGTCAAGGGTGCCGGGAACATCAAGAGTGTTGGAAGCGCCGAGGGCGTTGAGAGCGTCAAGGACGTCAGGGGCCTCGAGAGCAGGGTGAACACATCCGAAAAGCCAGTTCCGGCGACACCGGATAGTAATTGATTCATCGGTAACCGCCCGATTTCCTCCATGTTTCCGGATGCTAAAGCGCCCTTATGTCGACGGTCAAGCAAAAGCATGTCACTATTTGGCATAATGAAGCAGGTGGAGGACCTAAGTTGCTTTGACTCGGCGGAAACAAGGAGTGTTGACTGTGCGCATGCTTAGCGAAGCGAACGGTTCGATCGCCGGCGCGGGGGCGCTTCTGAACATCCTGCGCGACGGTCAGGCCAGAACGAGGGCCGAGCTGGTCCAGCTCACCGGACTGGCCAGATCCACCCTGGCCCAGCGTCTCGACGCGCTGCTGAGCCAGCAGTGGATCATCCCGACGGAGGAGGCCATCTCCTCGGGTGGCCGCCCGGCCATCGCCTTCACGTTCAACCGCACCGCCCGCGTCGTCCTCTCCGCCGACCTCGGCGCCACCCACGCCCGGGTGGCGGTCACCGACCTCGGCACCACGGTCCTCGCCGAGCGCGCGGCCGAGGTGTCGATAGACCGGGGCCCCGAGGAGACGCTCGGCTGGCTCCAGCGCACCTTCGAGGAGATGCTCGCCGAGACCGGCCACCGCCCCGACGAGATCTGCGGCATCGGCGTCGGCCTGCCCGGCCCCGTCGAGCACAGCTCGGGGCGACCGGTCAATCCGCCGATAATGCCCGGCTGGGATGGTTTCCCCGTCCCCGAGTGGCTCGGCTCGCGCCTCGGCGCCCCCGTTCTCGTCGACAACGACGTGAACATCATGGCGCTGGGCGAGCACTGGGCCGCCCGCCCCGAGGCCGACCACCTCATCTTCGTCAAGATCGGCACCGGCATCGGCTGCGGCATCATCAGCGACCGCCGCCTGCACCGGGGCGCCCAGGGCGCGGCCGGCGACATCGGGCACATCCGGGTGGCCTCGGCCCTGGACACCGTCTGCCGCTGCGGCAACGTCGGCTGCCTGGAGGCCGTCGCCAGCGGCGCGGCCATGGCCGCCAAGCTGTCCGCCGACGGGGTGGGGGCCGAGGACAGCCGCGACGTGGTCCGCCTCGTGCGCGGCGGCAACACCCACGCCGTCCAGCTCATCCGGCAGGCGGGCCGCGAGGTCGGCGACGTGCTCGCCTCGATCGTCAACTTCTTCAACCCCTCGGTGATCGTGGTCGGCGGCGACATCTCCGAGGCCGGGGAACAGGTGCTCGCCGGTCTTCGCGAGGTCATCTACAGCCGGTCGCTGCCGCTGGCCACCCAGCACCTGACGATCACCGCCAGCGAGCTGGGCGACCGCGCGGGCGTGATCGGCGCCGCCGTCATGGTCATCGAGCACGTGCTGGCCCCCGGCAGCGTCGACCGTTCCGTGTCCGTCCCCACCACCTGACCGGTCCTCCTCCCCCCGCGTCTCCCCGCATCCCCCTGAATCCCTCCGACGGGTCCTCGCACGTCCCCACCGGCCGGCGAACGGCGCTCGTGGGATACTCGTCCCACCATGAACGCCGAACCCGTAAGGACCGCCCGGCTCACTCTGGAGCCGCTGGCGGTGCGCCACGCGGCGGAGATGGCCGAGGTGCTCGGTGATCCGGCACTGCACGCCTTCATCGGCGGTTCGCCCGAGACCCCCGAGCAGCTCCGCGACCGCTACGCCCGCCTGGTCGCCCCCCCGCCGCCCGGCCGGGAGGAGTCGTGGCTCAACTGGGTGATCCGCCTCGACGCTACGGACGGCCGTTCCGGCGGCGCTTCGGACGGCGGCCCGGACAGACTGGTCGGCTACGTCCAGGCGACCGTCATCCGTGACCGCGCGACCGTGGCCTGGGTCGTGGGAACCCCCTGGCAGGGCCGGGGCATCGCCGGAGAGGCGGCGGTCGCGCTCGTCGCCTGGCTCAGGGAGCACGGCACGACCACCGTCGTCGCCACCATCCATCCCGACCACTCCGCCTCCTCGGCGGTGGCCCGCCGCGCGGGCCTGACACCGACCGGCGGCAGGGTGGACGGCGAGGTCGTCTGGAGATCCGGCTAGCTCCGGGACCGGCTGCCGCCCGCGGCCGCGGGACATGTGGATCCGGGGCGGATCCGGGTGGTCGCGGGACTCGCGGAACCGGCCCGCGTCTGAGTAGGAACGCTCAAGGCGGCTGAGTGCGCGCGCCCTCCCCGGATTTCGCGATCCTCGAAATGCTCGGACCATGAAATGGTGGATCTTCCTGGTCGGGCTCGTCGCCACGGTGGTCGCGGCGTGGCTGCTCGTGTACGCCCACGTCCCGCTCTCCACGTTCCTGTCGCTCGGGCTCGGCGCGATCAGCCTCATCTGGCTCATCGTGCTCCTCACCCTGCCGTGGAACCTCTACTTCGGGGCACGCCAGGTGGTCCACGAGATCCACGTGTCCAGGGAGCGCGGCATCGAGGTGCCCGAGGGGCACGAGGCCGAGGCTTCGGAGATCGCCCGGCGGATGCGCGGCTTCGCCATCGGCGGCCACATCGTCTCGGCGGCGCTCCTGGCGGTCATCACCTACTTCTCCGGCGCCTCGGTGGGCTACTACTTCGCCGGGTTCTACCTGCTGAGCACCTGTTTCCGCCCGGCGGGCGCGTATCTGTCCCACCTTCGCGAGCGGGTCACCACGCTGATGAGCGAGGCTCGTCACCCTCGCGAGGACATCGTCTCCCTCGTCGCCCGGGTGGACGGCCTGGCCGCCGAGGTGACCGCGCTGACCGAGTCGGCCGAACGGCTCCGGGGCGTCACCGAGACGCTCGGCGCCGGCCTGCGGAACGGCGACGAGGCCCTGGACCGCCGGATCACCGGCCTCGCCCGGCGCTTCGAGGACACGGTGGACGGTCTCACCGACAACCACGAGGTCATCACCGGGCTCAAGGCCTTCCTGCGCCTCGTCCGCGCCGACGCCGACGGCCACGGCGGTCACAGCCGCGGCTGACCGTCGCCGCGCGTACGGCGGGAAGGAGGGCTCTCAGCGGGGGACCAGTTCCTGTGACTCGCTGAGTTCTCGCGCGAACCAGGTGATGGTGCGGCGCAGTCCCTCGATGAGGTCGATCCTCGGCCGCCAGTTCAGCGCGGAGGCGGCGAGGGAGATGTCGGGGCGGCGGATCTCGGGGTCGTCGTCGGGGCGGCCGACGAAGCGGATCGGCGATTCCGAGCCGGTCAGGTGGCGGACCGTCTCGGCCAGGGCCAGCACGGTCAGCTCGGTGGGATTGCCGATGTTGACCGGGCCGGTGAGCTCGCCCCGGGCCAGTGCCACGATCCCCTCCACGGTGTCGTCGACGTAGCACACCGAACGGGTCTGCCCGCCGTCCCCGGCCACCGTGATCGGCTCACCGCGCAGCGCCTGGCGTACGAAGGTGGGAATGGCCCGCCCGTCGTAGGGCCGCATCCTGGGCCCGTAGGTGTTGAAGATCCGCACGATGGCGGTGTCGACGCCGTGGCAGGTGCGGTAGGCGGTGGTCAGGGCCTCGGCGAACCGCTTGGCCTCGTCGTAGACGCTGCGCGGCCCGACCGGGTTGACGTTGCCCCAGTAGGTCTCGCGCTGCGGATGCTCCAGCGGGTCCCCGTAGACCTCGCTGGTGGAGGCCAGCACCAGCCGGGCCCCCTTCTCCCTGGCCAGCCCCAGAGCGTGCAGCGTGCCCAGGCTGCCCGCCTTCAACGTCTCGATCGGATGACGCAGGTAGTCGGCCGGCGAGGCCGGCGAGGCGAGGTGCAGCACCAGGTCCACCGTCCCCGGCACATGCACGAAACCGGTCACGTCGCACTCCACCAGCCGGAAGGCCGGATGCCCCGCCAGATGCCCGACGTTACGCGGCGAACCGGTCAGGAAACTGTCCAGGCAGAGCACCTGCGCCCCCTCGGCCACCAGGCGCTCGCACAGATGCGACCCCACGAACCCGGCCCCGCCGGTCACCACCACCCGCCGCCCGTTCACCGCACACCCACCTCCGTCAACCGCGCCACGGCGTCCAGGACGTCCCAGACACCGATCTCCAGCAGCCCCGGATCGGGTTCGTACCCGTAGGGGTCGCCGAGACCTCCGGTCCACAGGACGGTGTGCGGCCCCGTCTCGGGAGGCCCCCATCGGGCGGGCGAGACCGGGCCGAACAGCACCACGGAGGGGGTGACGAAGGCCGCCGCCAGGTGGGCCACACCGGTGTCGCCGCAGATCAGCAGCCGGGCCTCGGCCACCAGCTCGGCCAGTTCGAGCGGCCCGGTGCGCCCGGCGAGGACGGACGTGGACGGCAGCCCGGCGAGCAGTGCCACCCGCTCGGCGAGGTCCCGTTCCCGCTCGCTCCCGGTGATCACGATCTCGTGCCCGTCGTCCCGCAGCTCCGCGGCCACGAGCGCGAACCGCTCCGGCGGCCAGCGCCTCGCCGGGTACGCGGCCCCCGGGTGGATGACGACCGGCCGCGACCTCTCGTCGACGAGCCGGGGCAGTTCCAGTTCCAGATCGGCGGGGTCGGCCTCGATGCCGTACCAGCCGAGCAGGTCGCACCAGCGCCGCACCTCGTGCGCGCCGTCCGGCCAGTCCGGTCCGTACGCGTCGGGGAAGGCGGGGTGCGCGTGGGTCAGCAGCCGCGCCGGGCCGGTGCGGTGGAGCGCGGCGATGCTGTGCGGGCCGCCCCCGTGCAGGTTGACGGCGACGTCGACGGGGCAGCCGAGCGGCGGCACGTGGCCGGGCCCCGACACGTCGCACACCTCGTCCACCCCGCCGATCAGCGGCACCAGGGGCGCCAGCGCGGAGGGGGCGGCCAGCACGATCCGGTGGCCGGGGTGCGAGCGCCGCAGAGCGCGCAGCGCCGGGACCGCGGTGAGCAGGTCCCCCAGCCCCAGCCCGCGCAGCACCACCATGAGCGGCCGATCGTCCGGAGGTCCCGCGGCACCGACGCTCGTCAGGGGGCTCGCGTGCTCCGGCACCAGGGGGACTCTCATGTGACTGCCTCTTTCGCGAATGTCCGGGCGATCCTCATGTGACGGCCTCTTTCACGAACGTCAGGTGGTCGACCGCCTCGACGACCCGGGTGCTCGGCACCGACGACAGGCACGGGTGACCGGCGACCGGGCAGGTGTGGGCCCGCGTCGCCCTGCAGGGCGCCCGCTGGTCGCCGAGGACCACGGCCGGCACCCCGTACGGCGCCCAGCGCCCGGCGGGGACCACGGGGGCGAACAGGCTGACGACCGGCGTGCCGACCGCGGCCGCGAGGTGGGCGGGACCGGCGTCGGCGACGACCACCGCGCACGCTCCTTCGAGCACCGCGGCGAGCTCGGGAAAGGTCGTCCTGCCGCCCAGGTCGACGACGGACCTTCGCGGGTACGCGCCCGCCCGCCCGCCGCGCGGAACCGAGGGGCCGTCCGTGCCCCGGCCGCCCGTCGCGACGGACTGCCCGTCGACCCAGCCGTCGGTGAAGGTGGCCTCGTCCGTCTCCTCCCAGCCGCGCAGGCGGACGGGACCGCCGCCCATCCAGCCGCCCGCGAAGAGGGGGCCGGGCGACAGGCCGTGCTGGCCGATCCCGGAGGCGATCCGCGCGGTGAGTCCCCGCTCGTCCCGGCCGCCTGTCACGACGACCCTGCGGCCCGAGCGGACCAGGTCGTGGACCGCGCGGGCCCAGCTCTCCTCCGGCCACGCCCTGGCCGGGGCCGACACCCCGGGGTGCAGGACCACGTAGCCCGGCGGCCCGGTGAGGTGGCCGACGTCGGGCAGCGGGCGTCGTACGGCGAGGGCGCCCGGATCTCCCTCGGGAAGGTCGAATCCCGCCGCGCGGGCCAGCCCGAGCATGCGCTCGGGCTCCGGAACGTCGACGTCCTCGTCGACGACGTGCCGCACGTCGAGCAGCGAGCCGGGGTAGTCGGCGGAGATCGCGGAGATCCTCGGCGTGCCCGCGAGCCTGAACAGCAGGGCCAGCGGAAGCGGCGACTGGTGCGACGAGGTGAGGATCAGCGCCTGCTCGGGGGCCACGTCCCGGACGATCCGCAGCAGCCTGAGGACGTGCGGGCTGGTCACGGGCGGCGCGGCGGGGTCGATCCACGGCGTGCGCCACTCCACCACCCGCGACACCCCGGGCAGCAGCTCGGCGGCGGCCCGGCCGTAGGGCCCGGTCAGCAGCACGACCTCCCGCGTGCCCGCGGCCACCGCGCGGATCGCCGGTCCGGCCAGCAGGACGTCGCCCGCGTTGTCCACGCGGGCGACGAGGACGGTGCCGGTCACCACCGCTCCCCGGCGCCGGAGACCTTCCCGCCGGCCGCGGGGCGGGTGACCACGTGGCAGGCCGGCGCGTCATGAAATATCGCGTTTTTCCCGGGAAATCTCATGGTGCTCGGCCTCTCGTTCGATATCTAATGACTACCGAGCGGAGCGGCCACACAAACCGAAAAATCGTATATAAGCGCAGTTGAGAGGATTATGCGATTACTTTTATAACTATAAGTAATCATCCCGGAGATTATCCGGTTCCCACGCGGGGTACCGGAGCAGGGCATCGCGACGGTGAATCTCCCCCGCGGGGCCCGGCGGTTCCGAACCGGGCCGGACGGCCCCCGCGGGCCGCGTGTTCAGGACGACCGGACCGGCCGGGACGCCTCGACCGCCCACGATACCCCGGCCGCCCGGGACGGCCCGGGGTCCGCGCGGGCCGTCATGCGCGGGAAAGCGGCCGGAGGGAGCCATCCGGAGGGAGCCGATCAGCCGAACCGGCCGGAGGGAAACGGGAACCGGCCGGCGGGAAACGGCCTGCTGGTCAGCCGGAGACGAGGTGGGCGTTGGGCTCGCGGGCGCGGCCGGCCAGCTCGGGGATCTCCAGCACGGTCACCCCGGCCGCCGCGAGCTCCTCGGCCCCGTGGCAGTCGACGAAGACCAGCGGCTCGCGCCACGCCATCACCACGCGCCGGACGCCGCTGTCCAGGATCAGGCGGGCGCAGGTCCTGGGACGCGACCTGCGCGCGCTGCACGGCTCCAGGCTGCTGTAGACCGTGGCCCCGGCCAGCCGGGGGTCGTCCGGGGAGATCTTGGCCAGCGCCGACTCCTCCGCGTGGACGTGGGGGTCGCCCTCCCGCGAGTATCCCCGGGAGATCTCCTCGCCGTCGGCGGAGACGACCACGGCGCCGACCGAGAAGGCCGTCTCCGAGGGCGGGCACGACCTCGCCAGGTCGCACGCCAGCCCCAGCCAGTCGCGGTCGTCCATCCGGACCTCCTCAGCTCAGCAGGTAGCGCAGGAGGGTGACGTCGCCCATCGTGCGGGCCTCCGCCAGTTCCATCCTGCGACGGCGGTCGCGGGGGAAGTCTCCACCCAGGACGAAGCGCGGGGCGGCGGGGTCGCCGACGAAGAACGGTGCGACGACGAGGTGGAGCTCGTCCACGCGATCCTCCCGCAGGAAGCGGGTGTGGACGGAGGTGCCGCCCTCGACCATCAGGCGGCGTACCCCCCGCCCGCGCAGGTCGGAGAGGACCCGGCCCAGATCGACCGTATCGCCGCCGTCGCCCGGGCCGCCCGCGTCGACCACCTCGGCGGCCCCGCCGAGACGGCCGGCGAGCTTCGCCACGGCCGCCGGCGCGGCGTAGACGATCCGCTCCGCGTCGCCGGCGGTGAAGAAGGCGGCGCCCGGGTCGAGGTCCCCGGTGGCGGTCAGCGTCACCTTCGCCGGGGACGGCGGCAGGCCGCGCGCGGCCCGCTCCCGTCCGCGCTCCGGTGACCTGACCAGGAGCCGGGGGTCGTCACGGCGGACGGTGCCCGCCCCGACCAGGATCGCGTCACAGGTGGCGCGGACCGCGTCGACCCGGTCGAAGTCCTCGTCGTTGGAGAGCAGGAGCCGGTGAGGCGTGTTGTCGTCGATGTATCCGTCGACGGACATCGCGCAGCTCAGCAGCACGTACGGGCGCTCGCCCACCCCTCACCTCCCCGGTCGGGCACCGGCCGATCGTAACAACCCGCCTCCGGACCGCTCGCGGCGACGTCCCGCCCCGCCGCCTCACGCCCGGGATGCCGGGGGGCGGCGAGTACGGGGTGCCATCTTTACGTCATCTCCATGTCAGCGGCAATTCCCCGACTGTTTACCCTCTGTTAACCTAAAACTGAAGCTTTCCAACTGAAGGGTCATAAATGCGTGTGAGCTCGCCGAGTCGTGGTCACGGGCGCCTCCCCGGCCTCCCGCGCTCTCTCCCGGCACCGACCGGCCGTCGTCTCCGCGACACCGGTGTCCCGTACGCCCACATCGGCCATGGCGTCCGCGGCGTTCGCGTCGTCCGGGGCGAGGGAGAGGCGTGACGGCGAGCGACCCGGCGCACGGGTGCCGCGAGGGCGCGGGGCACGGCCGCAGGTCCCCCGACTGATGGGATGGACCCTGGCGTTCGCCACCGTGGCGATCCTCTTCGTGCTGGCCAGCGGCGCCAACGACGGCGCCACCATCATCGGCCTCGGGCTCAGGTTCCCCCGCTCCCCCGGGTGGGCGGTCACCGTGCTCCTGGTGTCCGTGCTCTTCGCGGTCCCGTACCTCCTGGGGGTCGCGGTCGCGCGCACGTTCACCGAGCGGCTGGCCGGGCTCGGGACCAGCGGCGGCGCGGCGGCGTTCCTGGTGGGGGTGGTGATCGCGGTGGCGGTGGTCGCGGCGCTGACCCGCAGGGGCCTGCCGACCAGCCTGACCCTCGCGGTGATCGGCGGCATCAGCGGCGCGGGGCTCGGCGCCGGGCTTCACGTGTCGTGGCGGGACCTGGGCACCGTCCTGGCGATCGGGGCCGGGGCACCCCTGGCCGGGCTGGCCCTGGGCTACCTGCTGGGGGCCGTGTCGCGCCGCGTGCCGTCCCACCGCCGCATGCCGCGGCTGGTGTTCACCACGCACCTGCTGGCCTACTCGGCCCAGTGCGTGGCGTACGCGGTGAACGACGGCCAGAAGATGATCGCGGTGGTGAGCGTGGCGATCGGGGTGAGCCGCGACGGGCTCGGCGGGGTGGGGCCCGTCGAGGTCCCGCCGGTGTGGATGGCCGCCCTGGTGGCGGTCTTCCTCGCCGGTGCCCTGACGAGCCTGATCCGCGTCGGGGGACGGCTGGGGCGCGGGGTGGTCATCACCCGGCCGCTGCACATCGTCTCCGCCGAGACGGCGGCCACCGGCGCCGTCCTCGGCAGCTCGGCCCTGGGAAGCCCGGTGAGCATGACGCAGTCGATCACCGCGGGAGTGGTCGGCGCGGCGACGAGCGAGGGAGCGAGGAGAGTTCGATGGCAAGGAGTCGCGAACGTGGGTATGGCGTGGCTGGTCACGCTGCCGTCGTCGATGGCGCTGGGCTGCCTCGGCGGTCTGGCGCTGAGGCTGATGTGAAGCGCGCCAAGAGCCGGCCCCGGAGGTTCGCGCGCGCCTGGGACGACCTGCGCGGCCGGTCCGGGCGGCGGATCGTCGGGCTGGTACGGGACCAGGTGGCCATCGCGCGGGCGGGGGCCGAGCTGGCCCGCTCCGTCGCGTCCGGCGAGACCGAACGGTCGGCGGCGCGGGCCCGGATGGCCGAGGTGGAGCACGAGGGGGACGAGGCCAGGGCCGAGCTGGTACGGCTCCTGCGGCGGGTGCTGGCGACCCCCATCGACAGGGAGGACCTGTTCAGGCTCTCCCGCTCGATCGACGACGTGCTGGACCAGCTGCGTGACCACGTACGCGAGATCGACCTGTTCGGGCCGGAGGATCTGCGGTTCGCGGCCGAACCGCTGCAGGCGGTGATCGACGGCCTCGACGAGCTGGAGGGCGCCGTGCTGAAGATGATCGACGCCCCGGCCTCGGTCACCGTGGCCGTGCTGGCCACGCGCAAGGCGTGCAGCCGCGTCCGCCAGCTCTACCAGGCCCGGCTCGCCGAGCTGTTCGCCGAGCCGCTGGACATGGACACCCTGCGCAGACGCGAGCTGCTGTCGCGGCTCGACGCGGTGGGCCGCCGTCTCGGCGAGGCCGCCGACGCGCTCGCGGACGCGATGCTCAAGCGAAGCCACTGAGGACGACGCCCCGGATCACCACGTCCGGAGACCGGCGCATCCGGAGACCGGCGCGTCCGGGCACTGCCGCGTCCGGGCACCGGGGAGAACGCGCCGGAGCCGTCCGGGCGGAAGCGCCGGAACGGCGGGCGGGAACTCCTTCGCGGCCGGGTTCGTCATTCAGCATGCGACCGTCCACCGTGTGACGTCCCCGACGCTGAGAGGCATCTCCCGTGCGCAGCTCGTTCTTCGGAAACCTTGACCAGGACCGGCTCCCCGACCATTTCGCCCTGCAGAACGCCAAGATGCTGCGGGTGCGGCTGGGCGGGGAGGTCCTCGCCCGGCAGGGGGCGATGGTCGCCTTCCAGGGCACGATGGACTTCGACTACGAGGGCGCGGGAAGCGTGGGCCGCTTCCTGAAGAAGATGATGAGCGGGGAGGGCGCGCCGCTGATGCGGGTCCGCGGGCAGGGCGTGATCTTCTTCGCCGACAACGCCACCGACGTGCACCTGTTCTACCTGGACGACGAGGCGCTCACCGTCAACGGCACCAACCTGCTCGCCTTCGACCCGCAGCTCACCTGGGACATCCAGCGCGTCCAGGGCGCGGGCGTCGCCGCCGGCGGCCTGTTCAACACCACGCTCAGGGGCACCGGCTGGGTGGCGGTCACCGCGCACGGCTCCCCCGTGCTCCTCGACACGTCCCAGGCGCCGACCTTCGCCGACGGCCAGTCCGCGGTGTGCTGGAGCGCGGGGTTGCGCGTGGGCGTCAACCGCACGATGAAGGCGGGCGCGCTGATCGGGCGGGGCAGCGGCGAGGCCCTGCAGCTCGCGTTCGAGGGGGACGGCTTCGTCCTCGTCCAGGCGAGCGAGGGCCCGATCGTCCCCCAGTCCGGCGGCTGACGCGGGGCGAGTTCGCGCGAAGGTCCGGCCCGACGGCTGACCCCGGTTGCCACAGCCCGGCCTGGACGAGGCCATGGACGGACGTCACGAGTCCGCGCGGGGGGCCGGCGGCCCGATCATCCCCCGGCCCGGCGGCTGGCCCCGGTCGTCACGCCCTGGCCTGGACGAGGCCGTGGGCGCCGGTGGTCAGCCAGGGGCGGCCGGTGGCCTCCAGGGCCGTGACCACGTCGCCGTCCAGGCCGACCGCGACCTCGGACTTCAGGGTGCGCAGCGCCGCGACCGGACCGGGGAAGTACGCGGTGGCCTCGGCGAACGGGGTGGTGTGCGGCCAGGCCCTGTCGCCGACCAGGCGGCGGTAGTTCAGGTCACCCTTCATGATCGTCAGTGACGCGGACGCGAAGTCCTCGCGCATGCCGACCGGCATCTCGCGGTAGGGCAGGGGCGCGCAGGAGAAGGCGTGCGCCCGTACGAGCAACCGGCCCGACCCGAGCGCCGCCCGCAGCCGTCCGGCGACCTCCCCCGCCTCGCCGCCCGCGATCGACATGCGCCGCAGGCAGGCCAGGACGTCGGTCGGGGTGGCGTCGGACACGTAGTACGGCAGCGGCTTGACGTGCAGGACGACCTCTCCCGTTCCCCGGGCGTGCAGCAGGTGGTCGATCAGGACGAGGTCGGGCAGCAGCTCGCTCCCGGCGTTGTCCGCGACCAGGCAGATCCTCGCGGCACCCCGGCCGGCCGCGCCCCCGAGAACGTCCGGCACACCGGGAACGCCGGCGGCATCGGTCTCCTCGCCGCCGATCAGCGACCACAACAGCTCGCCGTCGTCGGCCAGCAGCCCGGATTCGCGCACCGCGAGCTCGGGCCCGGCCGCGACCCGGAACACGAGGTCGGCCCGGTTGCCCCACAGCGCCCTCAGGGTCAGCGTCCTGGCCCGTTCGGCGGAGGGCAGGGCGGTCAGGGCGTCGAGCTCGCGCAGCTCCCCGTCGACGGCCTCGCCGGACAGCTCGGCCTGCTTGAAGGGCTCGAACGGGTCCACGCCCTGCCACGCGCCGGGCCCGAAGTAGCCGACCGCGGACAGGAGCTTGCGGTAGAAGTAACTCTCCGCCCACAGGAACGGCGCGTCGTCCCACCGCCGGCCGATGTGCCCCCGGTCCCAGCTCTCCCACAGGTCACGGTCGTGCGCGCGGTCCTCCAGCGGCTCCATCACCCCCTCGATCTCCTCAAGGAGCAGGTCGAGCGCCCGGTTCACCCGGATGTCGTACGGCGTGGCGGCACGGACCTTCTCGATCAGCGCGGGGTGACGTTCATGAAGGACCCGCCACGGATAGGAACCGGGCACGTCGCTCAGGAACTCCGGCGGATCGTGCGGCCCCAAAGGCCCTGCGGACCGCTGCCGGGCGTCACCGTCTGCCATTTCCAACTCCCTTTTTGACGCAAGACGACTCTTGTTATGAAATATGTTTAGCTAGAGCGAACAGGCGGCCACGCCGCTTGACGGAGGGAGCCGTAGGTGGGCACATCGGAGCGTCGCAGCGGTGAGGAGCTGGACCGCCACGACGCCGTCGGAGCCCGGATGCGGCAGTTCCGCAAGGAGCGCGGTCTGACACTACGCGGTCTCGCCACCCACTCCGGGCTCTCGATCGGCTTTCTGTCGCAGGTCGAGCGGGGTATCTCCTCCATCGGCCTGACCGCGCTCAACAGCGTGGCGACCGCCCTCGACCGCAGCGTGGCGGAGTTCTTCAACGACGTGCCGCCGGAGGAGGAGACCGAGGAGGAGCACGCCCCGGTCTCCCATCTGCCGAGCCACTTCACGCTCACCCGCTCGGCGACGGCCGCCACCGAGTACATCTCGGGCCAGCAGACCTACCGCATGCTCTCGGCCAGGGGCCCGAACCTGGTGCTCGAACCGCTGCTGGTGCACATCGCGCCCGGCGGCAAGCGCGAGAACTCCTACGGCCACGCCGGGGAGGAGTTCGCCTTCGTGCTGGAGGGCGAGCTCCTGTACGAGGTCGACGGCGTCGAGCACCGGTTGCACCCGGGCGACAGCGTCCACCTGAGGTCGACCGTCCCGCACAGCATGTTCAACGACACCGACCGGGTCACCACGGTCGTGTCCGTGGTGACCCCCCGGCTGTTCTGACCCCTGCCCGCCCCGGCTTGTTCCCCGATCCCCGAAGGCGCGGGGGCGGTCAGCGGCGGCGCAGGGCACGGGCCGCCAGCGTGACCGCGGCCAGCGCGCCGAGCGCCCCGGCGGCGACCGCCCCGCGCTGGCGGGAGATGCGCCGCTGGATCTCGGCGTACGGCACCGTGCTGAACGACACGAGCTCGTAGCGGGAGACGTAGCGGCCGGGCAGCAGCCGTTCCAGGCCGTGCTCGACGCGCTTGCGCAGCAGGAACGAGCGGGAGGCGACCTTGTCGCGCATCTCGACGAAGTTCTCCAGCGCGAGCTCGGCAATGGTGTCGGCGTGCTCCTTGCGGCGGGCCCCGTACATGGCGAGGGCCCGGGGGAAGTCGTCGCCGGTCTCCTCCAGGCAGCGGTCGAGCTCCACGCAGTCCTCGAAGCCGCAGTTGGCGCCCTGGCCGTAGAAGGGGACGATCGCGTGGGCCGCGTCGCCGAGCAGGCCGACCACCGCCCCGGCGGTGCCGCGCACGTGCCAGGGGTGGGCCCGCATGGTGACCAGGTGCCCGATCGGGTTGTGGGCGTAGTCTTCGGCGAGGTCGGGCATGAGGGCGTGGGCGTCGGCGTAGTTGGCGGCGAAGAACCTCTCGAACCGCTCCTCGGTGTCCAGCTCCGCGAAGCTGCCCGGCCCCGACTTGGGCCAGAACAGCGTGCAGGTGAAGGACCTGTCCGGGTTGGGCAGGGCGATCATCATGGCCTTGCCGCGCGGCCAGATGTGCAGCGCGCCCGGGTCGAGGGCGAACCCGCCGTCGCGCGCCGGGATCGTCAGCTCCTTGTAGCCGTAGTCGAGGTACTCCTGGCTGAAGTCGAAGCCGGGCAGGAACTGCAGCCGTCCCCGTACCGCGCTGTAGGCGCCGTCGGCGGCCAGCACGACCGGGGCGGTGTGGGTGACGGGACCGCCGGGCGTGTCGAAGTCCATCCGGCCCGAGTCGACGTCGAGCCCGGTGAGCCGGTGCTCGAAGAGGGCGCGGACCCCGGGCATGCCGAGGGCGGCGTCCAGCAGGGTCCGGTTGAGCTCCGAGCGGCTGATGGAGTTGATCGCCCGCCGCCCCCCGGCGCTGTAGGGCTGGAAGCCGAGCGTGCCGTCGGGGGCGTGCATCATCCGGCCGGGCATCGGCAGCGCGGCCTTCAGCACGGTCTCCTCCAGCCCGATCCCGCGCAGCGCGTCGATCCCCCGCTCGGAGATCGCCAGGTTGATCGAGCGCCCGCGCTCGGGGGCGGCCTCGCGCGGGTCGGGCCTGCGCTCGTACAGGGTGACCCCGTAGCCCCGGCGGGCCAGGTAGCAGGCCGTCAGGCAGCCGACCAGCCCGGCGCCGACCACGGCGACCTCGCCGACCTCGCCTGGGGAACTCATGCCGGTCTCACCTCCCTGGCGAGCGCGTCGGCCGCGCGCCAGCAGTCGTGGAACGTGGAGTACATGGGCACGGGGGCCAGCCGGATGACATCCGGGCGCCGCACGTCGGCGAGGACGCCGTGGACCTCGTGCAGCCGGGCGGACAGTTCGGAGGCGTCGATGCCCCCGGTCATCCGCAGGGAGAGCTGGGCCCCGCGCCTGGCCGGGTCGGCGGGCGTGACGATCTCCAGCGGGCGATCGCGGGCCACCTCGGCCAGCAGCCGTTCCAGGTAGCCGGTGAGCGCCAGGCTCCGCTCCCGCAGCGCCGCCGTCCCGGTCTCGGCGAACATCCGCAGCGAGACCCTGACCGGGGCCATGGCGAGGATCGGCGGGTTGGAGATCTGCCAGGCGTCGGCGGTGGGGACGGGGACGAGCTCCGGCCGCATCTCGAAGCGGGTCGCCTGCTCGGTGCTCCACCACCCGGCCAGCCGGGGCAGCTGCGGGTCGGTCACGTGGCGCCGGTGCACGAAGCACCCGGCGACCGCGCCGGGACCGGCGTTGAGGTACTTGTACGAGCACCAGGCCGCGAAGTCCACGTCCCAGTCGTGCAGCGCGAGCGGCACGTTCCCGGCCGCGTGCGCGAGGTCCCAGCCGACGCGGCACCCGGCCGCGTGCCCGGCGGCGGTGACGGCGGGGATGTCGAGGAACTCCCCGGTCAGGTAGTTGACCCCGCCGAGGAGCACGAGCGCCACCCGGTGCCCCTCGCGGGCCAGGTAGTCCACGATGTCCTCGGTTCGCAGGCAGTCCTCGCCCTCGCGGGGGCGCAGGCGGACGACCGTCTCGTCGGGGTCGAGGCCGTGGTGTACGGCCTGGCTGCGCACCGCGTAGCTGTCGGAGGAGAAGGCGTGGTCCTCGATGACGATGCGGGTGCGCTCGCCCGCCGGGCGGTAGAAGGTCGCCATCATCAGGTGCAGGTTGACGGTGAGGGAGTTCATCACCACGGTCTCGTCGGGGAACGCGCCGACGAGCGCGGCGGCGTCCTCGCGCAGCTCCTCGTGGTAGGGCAGCCAGGGATGTGCCGCCCGGTGGTGTCCCTCGACGGCGTGCAGGGCCCAGTCGTCCAGCTCGGCGGAGATCGCGGCGCGGGCGGCGCGGGGCTGGAGGCCGAGCGAGTTGCCCGCGAAGTAGGCCACCTCGGGGTGGCGGGAGGTGGCGGGGGCGGGCGGGACGAGGAACTCCGCGCGGCGGCACACCGGCCTCCCCGTTCTCTGCGCGAGCTCGGCGCACTCGGCGTCGGCGGCCAGCGCCTCCCGCTCGCCGGGACCTCCGGCGCCGTCATATCCGGTTTGGTCGCGAAGGTCGCCGAGGCCTCCGGCCCTCGCGGCCGTCACGCCGACACCCTGATCGCCGGGTCCCCGGCACGCTCGATCGTCACGTCATCTCCTTCTCCATTCTTATGTTCACCCATACTGAACTGGGGTGAAATTAGGAGCGTTAGACGATTCCGGCCGCGCGCTTTGCGGATGGAAGGTTCTGCGGGCATCCGGTTTCGAGATGACGGAGCGTCACCTCCGGTCACCGCGCCGGCGCCACCCCCTTCGGAGAACGGTCCAGCAGCGGCAACACCTCGGTGCCCAGCAGCTCCACGCCGCCGTCGTCGGTGAGACCGTGCGGCGTACCGAACTCCACCCGGTGCGCCCCCGCGTCGATGAGGGCCTGCGCCTGCGCGGCGACCTGCTCCGGGGTGCCGGAGAAGGCGAACAGGTCGAGCAGGTCTCCGGGGATCAGCCGCCCCGCCTCCTCGTCCCTCCCCTCCCCCACCAGCTCCTTGACCCGGCCGAGCAGGTCGGCGGGGATCTCCACGGTCGGGTCGAGGTCGGCGACCACCGCGAGGTACATGGCGACCTCGGCGCGCGCCCTGGCACGGGCGGCGGCGCCGTCGGTGTCGACGACGGTCACCGCGCCCAGGACGACGCCGACCTCGCGGGGGTCGCGCCCGGCGGCCGTCGCCCCGGCCGCGACCCGCTCGCGGATCACCCCGACCATCGCCGGGTTCGCGCTCCCGCCCACCTTGATCTCGTCGGCGACCCGCCCGGCCAGCGCCGCCCCCCGCGGACCCCACGCGCCGAGCAGCAGCGGCGGCCGGGCCCGGTGCACGGGGTAGCGCAGCCGGGTGCCGGGCGCGAGGCGGAACATCTCCCCCTCGTAGCCCGCGGCGTCACCGGCCAGCAGCCGGTGGACCACCTCGACGGTCTCCGCCAGCGCGGTCAGCGGCCTGGGCTGGGCGATGCCCACCGCGCCGAGCCAGGTGCCGCGCGCCAGGCCCAGGTAGGCGCGGCCGTGCGAGGCCAGGTCGAGGGCGGCGAGCTGCCCGGCGATCTCGTACGGCGCCGTCGAGTACGGGTTGAGGCAGGCCGCGCCCAGCCTCACCCGCCCGGTGGCCGCGGCCATCTCCAGCAGGGGGAAGATCGGCGGCTGGTACATCAGGTCGCCGAACACGCTCAGCACGTCGAAGCCGTGCTCCTCGGCGCGGCGCGCGAGCCGCGCGTAGTCACCGGCCCGCTTGTCGCTCTGCAGTCCGAGCCCGATCTCGGCGGCCGTCATCGCGCCCCCCTCAGGTCGGCGGCGGCCGTCGCGGCCCCGCTCCGGCAGGCCGTCATCGCGAACTTCCCAGGTCGGCGGCGGCCGTCGCGGCCCCGCTCGGATCGGCCGTCATCGTGAACCCTCTCAGGTCAGGTCGGCGGAGTTCATCCGGCGGCGGCGGGTCCGCTCGACCCGCATCACCAGCCGTTCCTCCGGGTCGGGGCAGGCGAACAGGGTGTCCCGGGCCAGCCAGTCGCCCTTGGCGAGGTCGCGCTGCTTGGCGGCGAGGAACGGCAGGACCGAGGCGAGCGCGTAGACGCAGAAGTGCTCGCCGTCGGGGAGCCGCAGGTGGGCGCTGTTCTCCAGCGTGAAGCAGTCGCCCACCTCCATCCCGCAGACGGATCTGCCCTCGATGCGGTCGACCACCACCCGCAGGTCGTACAGCTCCATGTCGCCGTCGCCGCCGTCGTTCCCGACGATGTCCTCCATGCCGGCTCCTCTCCCTCAGCCCGTCCTGAACCCAGCCCGTCCTGACTCAGCCCGTCCGGACCATGATCTTTCCTGTCGTGCGGCGCGCGGCCAGGTCGGCGAGGGCGGCGGGGGTGCCCGCCAGGTCCACCACGCGCGACACGAGCGGCCGGACGGCGCCCGAGGCGAGCAGCGCGAACAGCTCCTCGTAGGCGTCCCGCACCGCGCCGGGCCTGCGCCACGGGTACGCCGATCCCCACGACACCCCGACCAGGGAGGCGTTCGCGGCGACCAGCGCCATCGGGTCGACCGGCGGCGGGGTCCCTCCGGCCGCCCCGACGGCCACCAGGCGTCCCTCGAAGGCCAGGCAGTCCAGCGAGCGCGCGAGGACGTCGCCGCCGACGGGGTCGACCACCACATCCACGCCGTGGCCGTCCGTCAGGTCCGTGACCGAGGCGGCGAAGTCGGCGTCCAGATAGTCGATCGCCTCGTCCGCCCCGTTCTCCCGGCACAGCGCGGTCTTGGCCGGCCCGCCCGCCGTGCAGATCACGCGCGCCCCGAAGGCCCGCGCGAGCTGGGTGGCGGCGATGCCGACGCCGCCCGCGCCCGCGTGCACGAGCACCGTCTCCCCCGCCGCCAGCCCGGCCCGGCGCAGCGCGAACCACGCGGTCTGGTACGTGACGGGCAGGGCCGCGACCGTGACGGGATCGAGCCCGTCCGGGTACGGCACGACAAGGGCCGCGTCAACGGTGACGACGTCGCCGAGGGCGCCGTGCGGCAGGGTCGGGCAGGCGAGGACCGTCATGCCCTCCAGGTGCCCGGCGCCCGGCCCGGCGGCGACGACCGTCCCCGCGGCCTCGACGCCCGGCGTCATCGGCGGGTCGGGACGCACGGGGTAGGTGCCCCTGCACAGCATGACGTCGAGGTAGTTCAGCCCGACGGCCCGCACCGCGATCCTGACCTCCCCGTCGCCGGGGGCGCGGTCCTCGGGCACCTCGGCCAGGGAGAGGACCTCCTCGGGCTCGCCGTGCGCGTGGGCGACCAGCCGCCGGTTCACGGCGTGAGCAGTTCGGAGTGGTGGTGCACGATGAGCCAGTCGCCGCCGACGCGGCGCAGCACGTCGGTCACCCGGCTGCGCTGCGCGGGCCCGCCCGGCGGTTCGGCGACGAGCACGTAGCGGGCGACGCCGGTGTCGTCCCACACGTCGATCCGCTTGTCCTCGGCCGCCAGCCTGTCGAGGCGGGGACGGGCACCCGAGCCGTCCCTGTCGTCGCGGTAGGCGTCGAGCTCCGACCGGGTTCGCAGCGGTCCCGGCAGGTGCGTCTCCCAGGTGGTCACCTCGTCGTGCAGGTGCCCGTCGAACCGGCGGCGGTCGGCCGCGAGGAACGCGTCGTACATGTCGTCGATGCCCGCCGAGATCAGGTCGGCGTCCGTGCCGGAGGCGGTGTTCATGCCGGAGGCGGTGTTCATGACTTCTCCCATCCCGACCGGTCGTCGCGGACGACCCGGCCGCCCTTCATCACCCAGCGGACCCCGCGGAAGGCCGAGGTGTCCGCGAGCGGGTCGGCGTCCATCGCGATGAGGTCCGCGTACTTGCCGACCTCGACGGTGCCGAGGTCGGCGTCGGCGCCGAGCCAGCGCACCGGGCCGAGCGTGCCCGCGTAGAGCGCCCCCGCCGGGCCGAGGCCGCCCTCGGACATGCACTCCAGCTCGCGTACCGAGGCGTTGGTCCCCTCGAAGACCCAGAACGGCGGCATGTCGCTGCCCAGCAGGACGTCCACCCCCGCGTCGAGGGCCATGGCGTAGCTCTCCAGGTGCCGGGGTCCGGCGCCGAGCGAGCGGCACTGCATCCACTCCGGCACGCCGAGCTCGTCGAAGAACTCCTTGCAGCGGGTGACGAGCAGCGTCGGCACCAGGGAGGTGCCGCGTTCGGCCATCCTCTTCGCGACCTCGGGGGTGAGCTGGTAGCCGTGCTCCACGCAGTCGAGGCCGAGCTCGACGGCCTCGGCGATTACCGCCGCCGGGCCCGCGTGCGCGGTGACCTTGCGGCCCCAGGCGTGCGCGGTCTGCAGCGCCGCCGCCATCTCGTCGGAGAACAGCTGCGGGGTGTCGATCCTCTCGTGCTCCCCGGCGATCCCGCCCGAGATCATGATCTTGATGAGGTCGGCGCCCGCCTTGACCTGGCTGCGCACCCCGCGCCGGAACCCGTCGGCGCCGTCGCACTCCAGGGTGTCGCTCCCCTCGTGTCCGTGGCCGCCGGTGCAGACCAGGGCCTGGCCTGCGGTGAAGATGCGCGGGCCGGCCGCCCGGCCCGACTCGATCGCCCGGCGCAGCGCGAAGTCGGCGTGGTCCTTCTCGGCCACGCACCGCACCGTGGTGACCCCGCAGTTCAGGGTGCGCCGGGCCCCGTCGGCCATGTAGAGGGCGAGCTCGTGCGCCGTCATGTTCTTGACGCTGTCGCCTCCCTTGCCCGGGAGCGACAGGGACAGGTGGGTGTGCATGTTGACCAGGCCGGGGGTGACGTACGCGCCGTCGAGGTCAACCGGGTGGGCGTCGCCCGTCCGCTCCAGGATCCGCTCGCGGGGGCCCACGGCCGCGATCCGGTCGCCCCGGATCCACACCGCCGCGTCGGCGATCCGCCCCTCGCCCGCTTCCGTCGTACGGTTCCCGGGGGCACCGGTGGCGCGGGCGTCGGTGACGGTGCAGTTGACGAGGACCGTGCCGCCGGTCGTGTCGCCGGCCGTGTCGTTCATCGGAGGGCCCCGATCCCGTAGATCCGGTGGGCCGCTTCGGGGGAGACGTGGCCCTCGGCGACGTCGCGGCGGACCAGGTCGGGGTCGCGCTCGCGCGGATCGCCGTGCCCGCCGCCACCGGCCGTCA
>NZ_JCADBG010000019.1:0-200434 GCF_059358815.1 Streptosporangium nanhuense | reverse complement strand
GTCGGCATCGACACGGGCGAGGCGATCCGCATCGTGCAGGCGGCCCTGACCTCCGGCGCGGCGGCACCGGCCTCGTCGTGACCGCGACCCGGCCGCGAAGGTTTCGGGATGCCGGTGTCTCGTTTCACGTACGCTCGGATCATGGTGCGAAGCCGGGCGGAAGACGTGGAGGGCTACCTCGCCGAGGTGCCCGAGGAACGCAGGGAGGCTCTGGTCCGGCTGCGTGAGCTGTGCCGTACGGAGCTGCGGGGATTCGCCGAGGTGATGGCGTACGGGATGCCCGTCTACCAGCGGGACGGCGTCGGGGAGATCGGCTTCGCGAGCCAGAGGCAGTACGTCTCCTTCTACCTGATGCGCGACGATGTCCGCGAGGCCTTCGCGGAGCGGCTGGCGGGCCAGGACATGGGCAAGGGGTGCCTGCGCTTCCGCGGGCCGGAGAAGATCGACTTCGTGCTCCTCCGGGATCTGCTGCGGGCCACGGCGGCCGGACCGGGCGAGATCCGCTGACCGCCGTGGCGCGAGGTCGTCACCCGGACACGGCCGTCGGCCGGAGCCGGCGCCCCCGAGACACTCGCCCCCGCCCGGAGGAGGTGCGGGTGCCGGATACGCCGCGACGGCGCCCCCGGGGTTCCCCCGTCAGGAACCGGCCGCGATGTTCGGCGCGTCCGTCCCGGCCGGGACGACAGAGGTGGTCATGCCGTTCAGCGTGAGCCTGAGCGTCGGGGCGATGGTGCCGCCGAAGCCGGCCCGTGCCCGCGCGGCGTCCGCGTCCCGGAGGTTCACGCCCCGGTGGGAGCGGTAGTTGGCGAAGCTGACCACGTGGAGGTCCGGCAGCACGATCCAGGCGTAGGCCTGGTCGGGCGCGAGGGAGGGGTTCCGGAGCACGAGCCCGGATCCGTTCAGCGGTTCGTAGGGTCCGGTCAGGCTGGGCGCGGCGAACCCGTACAGTCCGGTGGGCGCGCGGCCGGCCGGGTGGAAGGTGTGGCTCTGGGTGCAGAAGAAGAGGTAGTACAGGGAGTCGTGGACGATGACGTGCGGCCGTTCGAGTTCGTGGTTGACGCCTTCGGCGACGAGGAGGGGCGGCAGCAGGGACCAGGCGTCGCCTCGCGGCTCGGCGAGGGCGATCGCGCCGGTGAAGGCGCCCTCCCAGGCGGTGGACGCGGCGACGAGGAGATGGTCGCGCCCGTCGGCCGGGTCGCGGAACCAGCCGGGATCGCGGAAGGCCCTGATACCGCCCGGCGCTCCGTCGGCCTCGTCGGCCGGCAGGTACATCCGGCCGTCGGAGCGCAGGACCTCTCGATGCTCGGCGTCCCGCCGCAGCACGATCCGGTCGTCGTCGGCGACCAGGACGGGGCGGGTCTCGACGACGCTCTGCCGGTAGGTGGGGCGGGCCTCGCCGCGCCGTCCGGCGGCCGTGTAGAAGACCGACACGGTGCCCCCGGGCCGGCGGACCGCCGATCCCGACCATTCGCGGCTGCCGGGCGAGGCGCCGTCGGCGAAGGCGTCGCCCAGGTCCCTCCACTCCTGGCCGTTCCTGCCGAGCAGGCGGATCCGGGCCCGGTCGTGGCGCTCCTCGGGGTGACCGAGGGCGGGCGCCGACAGGGCCATCCACAGCTCGTGGCCGCCGGCCACGCTCGTCGAGCCGTCCTCCTCCTGGATCGGCCACAGGTCCCACAGGTCGTGGCCGGGCAGGATCCGCGGCGCGTCCGCGGGGCCGATGACGGGCGCCGTGGTCACGTCGCTCTCGGCGAGCAGGTCGAGGTGCCGGCTGGTCCAGTACGCCGGTCGGCCGTCGCTCACGCGGCACCCCGCCGGCGCGGATGACCCTCGGCCCGTTCCGCGAGCGTGCCGGAGCGGCTCGCCGCTCCCCGCGCGGCGTCCGATCGTCCTCGTAGGAGCATGGGTGATCT
Source organism: Streptosporangium nanhuense (assembly GCF_059358815.1). Lineage (NCBI taxonomy): Bacteria > Bacillati > Actinomycetota > Actinomycetes > Streptosporangiales > Streptosporangiaceae > Streptosporangium > Streptosporangium nanhuense. Next base: position 198,524 of record NZ_JCADBG010000019.1, on the reverse strand, counting down.
CTTCTTTCACTCGTGGGATGTGGGCCTGCCGGGACGTGCCGGTCAGGCGAGGGCGAGGCGGCGCGTGCCGGGTTCGACGGCCCGGTGACTTCGACGTGGTCGCCGAGCTCCGCCGGGGACCGCGTACACCCGCTTCGTCCCGCCCGCCTCGACCCCGCCGTGGAGCGGCGGCGTCGCGCTCATCGCCGTCAGCCCTTCAGGGAGCCCTGGAGCAGGGCCTTGACGAAGTGACGCTGGAAGATGAGGAAGATCACGAGAGTGGGCGTCAGGATCAGCAGCGATCCGGCGCACAGCAGCGGGATGTCGGTGCCCCACTGGCCCTGGAAGGCGCCCAGGGCGCCGGACATGGTGCGCTGGGTGGGGTCGTCCACCAGGACGATGGCCAGCAGGAACTGGTTCCAGGTCCACAGGAACAGCAGGATGCCCAGGGACGAGATCGCCGGCATCGCCAGGGGGACGTGGATGCGCCGGAACAGCTGCCACACGTTGGCGCCGTCCATCCGCGCGCTCTCCGACAGCTCGGCGGGCATGTTGACGAAGTGGGCGCGCATCCAGAAGACGCTGAACGGCATGAACAGGCCGATGAGCGGCAGGATGATGGCCCAGCGCGTGTTCAGCAGCCCCATGTCGCGGATCTGGTAGTACAGCGGCGTGATGATGCCCTCGAAGGGGAGGGTGAGGCCGAGCACGAACAGCAGGAAGACGACGCGGCCGCCGATCACCCGCAGGTGGCCGATGGCGAAGCCGGCCATCGTGCCCAGCAGGATCGAGATCGGCACCACGCCCAGCACGATGAGGGCGCTCGACTTCAGCAGCTCGCCCATCCTCGCGGCCTGGAAGGCTTCGAGGAAGTTGCCCCACCGCGGGTCGTCGGGCCAGGCCAGCCCGGCCGGGTAGGTGCCCGAGGGGTGCAGGGCGGTGACGAACAGGCTGAGGAACGGCAGGAGCGTGACCGCCATCATGAGGATGAGCAGCAACCGGCCGGTCCAGGCCTCCCGTCCTGCGGTGATCATCGGTTGCCGTCCTTCGCGAACCACTGGATGGGCAGGGCGCAGGCGATCACGAGGAGCATGAGCACCACGGCCAGGGCCGAGGCCATGCCCACCTCACGCTCGGAGAAGGCCAGGTAGAAGATCTGCAGACCGGGGACCATGGTCGTGTTGCCGGGGCCGCCCTGGGTGGAGATGTAGATGATGTCGAAGCTGGCCAGGGCGGCGATGACGGTCAGGGTGACGCAGACCGCGATCTCCTGGCGCAGGCTGGGGACCGTGATGGAGACGAACTCCCGCCACGCGCCGGCGCCGTCGAGCCGGGCCGCCTCGTACAGCGCCGGGTCGATCTTGCTCATGCCCGCCAGGAGCAGCAGCGTGCACAGGCCGAGCAGGACCCACGCGCCGATCATGCCGACCGCCGGCAGGGCGGTGTCGAAGTCGCCCAGCCAGGCCCGGGTCACCTCGCCGAGGCCGACGAGGGTGAGCAGCTGGTTGACCACTCCGGTGGAGGCCAGCAGCCAGCTCCACGCGATCCCGGCGGCCACCAGCGGGATGACCTGCGGCAGGAAGAGCACGGTCCGCGCCACGAGGGCGAGCCTGGTCGCGGCGATGCGCCGGATCGTCGCGGCGATCGCCAGGCCCAGCACGACCGGGATCGCGCTGAAGAACACGATCAGCTTGAAGGCATTGACGAGCGAGTCGGACAGGTCCGGGTCGGTGAAGACCTCGCCGTAGTTGGCCAGTCCCACCCAGGTGGAGGCGCCGATGCCGTTCCACTCGTACAGCGAGTACTGGAACGTCGTGGCGATCGGGCGCAGGACGAACACCGCGTAGAAGGCGAGCGCCGGGGCGACGAACAGCCAGCCGACCAGGCCGCGCGGGTCGCGCAGCCTGGTCGCGACCGGCCGCCGGTGCGCGGATCGGGCGCCGGCGGGACGGGTCATCACCTGCCTCAGTTCCCTTCGGTCTGGTCGGCGTAGTCGGCCTGGACCTTCTTCAGCAGCTCCGGCGCGGTCTGCTCCCCGGCCACCAGCTTCTGCAGCTGCGGCGTCCAGCTCTTGGCGTAGATGGCGCCGGTGGCGTTGGCGATGAAGTCCATCGAGCCGTTGTCCTTGGCGAGGTCCGCCCCGGCCGTCAGGGTGCTCGCGGTGACCGTGTCGGACGCCACGGCCGGCATGTACGCGTCGGCCGGTCCCATCGGCCGTGATCCGCCGACCTTGACGCCGATCTCGCGGGCCTGCCTGTCGGTGGCGACCCAGTTGAGGAAGAAGGCGGCGCAGTCGGCGTTCTTGGCATTGGCGCCGATCCCGAAGGTGAGGGGCGCCGACATGGCGGCGAGCTTGCCGCCCTGCTGCGCCGGCGGCATCAGCAGGAAGCCGACGTCGCCCGGCATCTGCTTGTCGAGGTTGCCCGACTCCCAGTCGCCGTTGAACATGAACAGGCCCTGGCCGTCGATGAAGCGGCTCATCATGGTGGCGTAGTCGAGCGCGTTGGCATCCTTCGGGAAATATCCTGCCTTGACCCACTTCTCCAGGTGCTGGGTGGCCTGCAGGTTCGACGGGGTGTCGATGGTGGCGCCGGGCTTCTGGAAGATCCAGTCGTTGATGGGCCCGGTCGGGCCGTAGGAGGCCATGAGGTTCTGCAGCGGGAACGCCAGGCCGCCGGTGGCGCCGCCGTTGAACTGCAGGATGGGCGTGATGCCCGCGTCCTTGGCCTTGGCCAGGGCCTGGTCGAGCTCGGCCAGGGTGGTGGGCGGCGTGGACATCCCGATCCGGGTGGCGAGCTTCTTGTTGTAGAAGACGCCGGTCACGCTGACGTTGAGCCCCAGGGCGTACAGCGAGCCCTCGCCGCGCGGCCGCCCGCCCGGCCCCAGGCGCAGCTGCTCCAGCTGCGAGGCCGGCCACCCGTCCCAGCCGAACGCCGTCGCGTAGCCGTCCAGGTTCTTCAGCAGGTCGTCCTTGACCAGCTCGGAGACCTGGGGCAGGCGCATCAGGTCGGGCGGGTTGTCCACCAGCACCCGCGGGGCGTTCTGCGTGATGACCGCGAACTGGTCCTCACGGATGTCCCAGGTGACGTTCGGGTGCTGCTTGGTGAACTCGGTGGTCAGCGCCTTGGGCAGCGGGAAGCCGGTCTCGAAGTAGCCCTTGAGGGTGACCGGCGCCGTGCCGCAGGTGGGCGCCGCGGACACCGGCGTGCTGCTGGCCTGGGGTTGCGGGCTGTTGGCGCCCGGAGCCGCACAGGCGGCGGCCAGCGTCCCCATGGCGATCACAAGCGCGGCCCCGGACCTGCCGGAGCGGACTCGACGAGCCATGTGCATCTCCTTTGCTGCCTGGGACCATCGGCACCGGGCTGATGTCCCGACCTGTTGCTAAATCGGGTTAGCGCCCGATAGTCTCACCACGCGCTTCATACGATGTCAACCCCCCGTAACACACTCTTGACGATCGGAGATTCTGGGTGAGCCCACGACGGGTCACGCTGGCCGATGTGGCCACGGCCTCCGGCGTCTCACGCACGACCGCCTCGCTCGTGCTGTCAGGCCGAGGCCGCGAGCTGCGCATCTCCCGGGACGTCGAGCAGCGCGTCCTGCGGGCCGCCGAGGAGTTGCAGTACCGGCCCAACATCGTCTCCGTGGGGCTGCGTACGGGCACCACCCGGACGATCGGCTTCGTCTCCGACACCGTCGCCACCTCACGGCTGGCGGGTGACATGATCAAGGGGGCGCTCGAGGCCGCCCGTGAGCGCGGCTTCATGCTGTTCATCGGTGAGACCGAGGGCGAGGCCGAGCTCGAACGCCTCCTGCTGCAGGCCATGCACGACCGCCAGGTCGACGGGATCATCCTGGCCTCGATGTTCACCCGCACGATCAAGGTGCCCAAGGCCGTCACGGCCGCGCCCGCCGTCCTGCTCAACGCGCTGCCCAAGCAGCCCACCCCGCTGCCCGCCGTCCTGCCCGACGAGGTCGAGGCCGGCCGCCGCGCGGCCCGGGTCCTGCTCGACGCCGGCCACCGCGAGGGCATCTACCTGGTCGGCGTCGGCCCCGACCCGCGCGACGTGCACCCGGAGGCCTTCGCGGCGATGGAACGGCTCGTCGGCATCCGTGAGGCGCTCGGCGAGGCGGGCGTCGAGGTGGCGGGCGCTCGCACCTGCTTCGACTGGCTCCCCGAGTACGGCCTCACCGCGACGCAAGACCTCCTGCGGACCGTCCGGCCGCGTGCGCTGATCTGCTTCAACGACCGGATCGCGATGGGCGCGTACCAGGCCCTCGACGACTTCGGGCTCAAGGTGCCCGCGGATGTCTCCGTCGTCTCCTTCGACGACCACCCCATCGCCTCGTGGGTCCGGCCCAAGCTGACCACCGTGGCGCTGCCCCACTACGAACTGGGCCGCAAGGCCGTGGACGTGCTGTTCACCGAGATCGAGCGCGACCGTGAGGACACCGGGCAGGTGGGCCGGGTGCACCGGGTCCCGATGCCCGTCCGCGAGCGCGAGTCCGTCGCGTCGTCACCCGCCGGGGAACCTCCCGGCTGAACGCCGCGCCTTTCGCGCTCGACCGCGGTGCCGACCGCGGTGCCGACCTCGACGCCGGCTTCGACGCCCGTCGAGGGCGCGGGAGGGGGCGCGGCATCGGGGCGGCGAGGCGGCGAGGGGCGTCCGGACGCGCTCAGGCGAAGTAGTGCCCCTCCTTCAGGTCGGCGATCGGCCCCGGACCGGTCGGCCGCCATCCGAGCAGGTCACGAGTGATCCGAGCCGAGGCGGGGCCGTCGACTCCCCAGAAGCCGCCGAGCCGGCCGACGTACTCCTGGCCTCCTCGGCCTCCTCGGCCTCCTCGGCCTGCTCGGGGGTGAGGGAACGCCGAGGTGTGACGCGAAGACCTCGGCGACCTTCCGGATCGGGACGCCCTCGTCGCCGACCGCGTGCAGCACCGACCCGGCGACGGCGACGCGCACGACCACCCTCGTGATCGCCACGATCCGCGGGCTGCTGCTCGACCTGCTCGCCACCGGCGACCGGGACCGGGTCCACGAAGCCGCCGAGAGCTTCCTCGCCACGCTCGAACGGAGCACGGCCGAACGGAGCACGCCCGAACGAAGCGCGGACGCCGGAGGGGACATGCCGCCGCGCTGAAGGAGCAAGCCGGGGAAGCCGAGGCGCCGGCCGTCACCCGCGGCGAACCCGGCCGGCGCGTTCTCAGGAGTTCTCTGGGAGTTCTCAGGGAAGGGGGCGGGCCTTGACGCGATACGGATGCGACGACACATCCGCGGCGCTCACCTGCCCGTCCGGCTGGAACAGCCGTAGCAGCCGCAGCGCCGGCACGGTCATCACCGTGGTGAGCAACGCCATCATCACCAGGACGGTGAACGTCCCCGACGAGATCACCCCGATGCCCAGCCCCGTGCTCAACACGACGATCTCCGTGATGCCCCGCGCGTTCATGAGCACCCCCAGCCCCACGGCGAGCCGGCCCGGCATGCCGCCGACCCAGGCGATCACGGCGGCGGTGCCGAGCTTGCCGAGCACGGCGGCCACCAGCAGGATCGCCCCGCCGGCGAGCACCACCGGCTCGTCGAAGGCCAGGAACACGTTCGTCTGCAGGCCGATCGAGGCGAAGAACACCGGCAGCAGCAGGACCCGGTTGAGGGCACCCAGCCGCTGCGGCACGGCGCCGAGCACCGGCGCGTCACGGGGCAGCGCGATGCCCGCGAGCAGGGCGCCGAAGATGGCGTGGGCACCGGCGACGTCCGTCGCGGCCGACAGCACGAAGATCAGCCCGAGGACGAGGACGAGCCCGGCGGGCGTGGGCAGCGTGACCGCCGCGTACCTCGCCGCCAGGGCCCGCAGCAGCGGGCGCAGCACGAGGAGCACGGCCAGGACGATCGCGGCCGTCAGCGCGATCGTCGTCAGGACGCCCACGGCCGAGCGCGCGTGCGCGAGCGCGACGACGGCGGCCAGCGCGCACCAGGCGAGCACGTCGGCGACGCCCGCGCAGACGATCGCCAGGGTGCCCAGCCGCGTCCCCGCCAGCCCCGACTCCTGGAGGATGCGGGCCAGGACGGGGAACGCGGTGACGCTGAGCGCCGTACCGACGAACAACACGAACGCGGCACCACCGCCGGAGGGGCCCGCGAGGTCGGCGGCGAACGGCAGGGCGGCGAGCACGCCCAGCGCGAACGGGACGGCGACCATGGCCAGGGAGGCGACCCCGATGACGGTGCGCTGACGGCCGAGGGCGGCGGTGTCGAACTCGGTGCCCACGGTGAACATGAAGATCACCAAGCCGGCCTGGGCGAGCAGGTCGAGGTGCGGGTGCGCCCACTCCGGCAGGATCAGGCCGGTCACCGCCGGCGCGATCGAGCCCAGCACGGACGGCCCCAGCAGCAGCCCGGCCGCGATCTCCCCCACCACCGCGGGCTGGCCAAGGCGGCGGGCCAGGCGGCCGCCGAGGGAGGCGAGGCCGCCGATGACGGCGACGGCCAGGAACAGGCGCAGGATGGGCTGGGCGGGGCCCGTCTCGGCGCCGGGCGGCGGCGCGGGCACGGCGGGCGCCACCCCGGAGCCGGCGACCATGACGAGCAGGAGCGACCCCGCGGCCACGACGATCAGCACTCCCGCCAGCGTCAGCGCGCGGGCGGGGGCGGGCAGCAGGCGGCCTTCGGCCTCCTCGAGCGGGCTCTCGCCGCGCGCGTGCACGTCGGGTCGCACCTGTCGGTCCTCCGCGTTCTCGGCGTTCTCGGCGTTCTCGGCGTTCTCGGCGTTCTCGGCGTTCTCGGCGTGCGAGTGGTGGTTCAGGCGGCGCCCGGTGGACGCTCCACGGCGCGGCCGCCGGCCAGCAGCAGCGCGGCGACGGCGGCGACGAGCCCGCCGGCGATGACCGGCACGAGCGCCGCGAAGCCGAACGTGGCCGCGACCTCGCCGAACATCGGCGGGCCGAGCAGCGAGCCGAGGCTGCCCGCCTGGGCGACCAGGCCGCTGCCGACGTCGGCGTGGTCGAGCCGCTCCAGGATCAGCGGCAGGGCCGCGAAGACGAGGGCGGCGAGGAACCCGTTGGCGAGCGACAGCGTCCCGGCGCCGGCGAGCACGCCGGAGAGCGGGCCGCCGCCGTACACGAGCCAGGCGGCGGGCACGGCGAGCAGGCCGAACAGCGCGATGACGCCGACCCGGGTGCCGCGGCGCAGCAGCATGCCGGCGAGCAGCCCGCCGGCCGCGCTGAGCAGCGAGATCACCGAGGTGCTCGCGCCCGCGCCGGCGGCCGACTGCCCGTGCTGGTCGATGAGGAGCGTGGGCAGCAGCACGATCACCGGGATGGTCACCAGCGCGGTCAGGCAGAACGAGGCGGCCAGCACGCCGGGCCACCGCAGCGCGCGCAGCCGGGGGACGGGCCCGGCGACCGCCCGCGGACCGGCCCCCGGGCGGGGAAGCCGCAGCCACACGGCCACCGCCGTGAGGAGGGTGAGGCCGGCGAGCAGGCCGATCCAGCCGCGCCAGCCGAGGGCGTCGCCGGCTGCGCCGCCGACGAGCGTGCTGGCGAACAGGCCCACGGAGACGAACGTGGCCCAGATCGACAGGGCGGCACTGCGGTCGCGCTCGTCGGCCAGGCGCAGGACGAGCACCGGCCCGGCGATGGTGACCAGCAGGTAGCCGAAGCCCTCGACGACGCGGGCGACGAGCAGCCCGGCGAAGTCGCCGACCAGGACGCTCGCCGCGCTCGCCACGGCGATCAGGACGAGGCCGTACAGCAGCGACCCGTGCGCGCCGAAGCGGCGCATCAGGTAGCCGCCGGGCAGGCCGAAGACGGCGCCGACGCCGACGACCGCCGAGATGACCCAGCCCAGCTGTGACAGGGACAGCGACAGCTGGTCGGTCACCGCCGGCCCGACGGGGGCGAACTTGCCCAGGCTCATGGCGGCGACGACGCCGCCGAGGTAGACGACGCCGATGGTCGCCCACCGCGAGCGCCGCCCGTGCTGCGCGGGCGGCACGGTCGCGTCCGGGGCTGGCTCAGACTTCACGGTCTCTCCTTCGCACGATGTCACGGCGGCTCAATGGTCATCGTGCTCTCGCGCGCCGGTCAACCCGGCACGGCCCGGACGGCCCGGACCGCGACGAGGCGCGGACCGGCGAAGGAGAGGCGGACGAGCGCGGGCTGCCGGTGCCGCGCCGCGCGGCGGCCGTCGCGGATGTGGAGCCACAACCTGGCGGCGTCCTGGTCCAGGGCGACCGGGCCGCAGCGGGCCGACGGGTGGGCGGGGGCGGTGTAGCGGCTCAGCGGGGCGAGCAGTTCGGGCGGCAGGCCGACGAGGTCGACGTCCAGGATGTCGGCGCGTTCGTCCACGTCGACCACGAGGACGGCGTCCACCTCCAGGTGGTGGAGGACGGCGGGAGCGTCCCCGGCGAGCCGCAGGTCGAGCGTCGCCGAGCCCGGCCGCCACCCGGCGCCGTCGGCGGGCAGCAGCCGGTCGTCCACGGGACGGGCCGGCGTCGGCGGCGCCCCCGGCGTTTCCGGCGTCCTCGGTGTTCCCGGTGTCACGGCCGCGTCGCGTTCGTGGCGAGGATGCCGATTCCGGTCTCGGTGACGTTGACGGCGCCGGCCGACAGCAGGACGTCGATCGTCTCCGGCACGTCCCGGCTGGACAGCACGCCCTGCAGGACGACCATGTTCTCGTCGACCAGCTCCGCCCCCGCCCGCCACGAGCGCCCCGGCATGGCCAGGGTGACCTCCGGCAGGCGGTCGGCGGGGGCGCGGACCGTCAGCAGCACGTTCGCCGGGCCGGTCCAGGCGCCGCGCAGCAGCCTGGCGATCTTCCGGATGACGGTGCGCCTCCCCTCGTCGGCGTACGCGGCGGGGTTGGCGATGAGCTGGGCGCCGCAGGTGCGGATCGTCTCGATGATGCGCAGGTTGTTCTGCTGGAGCGAGTGCCCGGTCTCCACGACGTCGACCATCACGTCGGCCAGCTCGGGGATCTTGGCCTCGGTGGCGCCGTAGGAGACGACCACCTCGGCGCGCCGCCCGGCGTCCTGGAAGAAGCGGCGGCCGATGTTGGGGTACTCGGTGGCCATGCGGACGCCGTCGTCGAGGTCGGCCACGCTGGTCGCCGGGTGGTCGGCGGGCACGGCGAGGACGAGCCGCCACGGCCTCTCGGTGTTGCGGGAGTAGTCGAACGACTCGACCACCTCGACCTCGGCGCCGGTCTCCTCGATCCAGTCGGCGCCGGTGAGCCCCACGTCGAAGGAGCCGCTCTGGACGACGAGCGGGATCTCGCGCGGCTTGTAGAACGCGACCCGCACGGTGCCCGCGTACTCGATGGTGCCCCGGTAGGAGCGTTCGGAGGGCCGTCGCACGTCGAGACCGGCGGCCGCGAAGAGCTCCAGGGCCCGCCGTTCCAGGGATCCCGTCGGCAGGGCGAGCGAGATCATGCTTCCTCCTTCGCGTGGCGGACTGCGTGTCAGACGTGGAGCAGCCGGTCGATGCCGATGATCGGCGGCGTCGCCAGCTCGGCGGGGCGCACCTCGATCTCGCCGACGACGAGGTCGGTGGGCCAGGAGTCGACGATGGTGCCGACGCAGCGGGCGATCGAGCGCGTGCTCATCTTGTACGGGTCGTCGTCGCCGTCGAGGTTGGCGATGGCGCCGGGCGAGACGAGGCAGGCGCGCACGCCGTTGCGCCGCTCCTCCAGCAGCAGCGTCTCGACCAGCGCCTTCAGCCCGGCCTTGGTGGCGCTGTAGGCGGCGCCGCCCTCGAAGTAGCGGGTGCCGGCGTGGCTGCCCATCGCGACGAAGACGCCGCGACGGGCCCGCAGCGCCGGCAGCACCGCCTGCAGGAGGTGGAAGCCGGCGCTGAGGTTGATCGCCACCAGGCGTTCCCAGTCGGCCTCGCGCAGGTCGGCGATCGGGTCCAGGACCCGGTCGACGGCGTTGGACACGCAGACGTCCACCCGCCCCGCCTCGGCCAGGACGTCGGCGACGGCCCATCTGATCTCCGCGGGCCGGGACACGTCGCAGCGCCGTTCGCCGAGCCAGTCCGCGCCGGCGAGGGAGCGGTTCAGGGAGAAGACGCGGAACCCGCGCCCGCGCAGCTCCTCGGCGATGGCCCGGCCGCTGCCCCGGTTGGTACCGGTGATCAGTGCCACCCGGCCGTCATCTGATGACATCGAGGATGCGACTCCACTGGTTGACGATCTCGTCGGCGTCGACACCGTTGCGGAACAGGTCCTTGTCCAGCGGGGACCCGTCCTCGTGCCGCAGCCGCATGCAGTCCTGCGAGATCTCGGAGATGACGCTGAGGCCGCCCTCGGCGGTGACGCCGAAGATGAGGCACATGTCCCAGACGTCCACGGGGTGCAGCCAGGAGCGCAGCGCCTCGTTGACGGCCAGGGCGCGCTCGCGCATCTCCTCGACGGGCAGCCCGAGGACGCGCAGGTAGTCCTCGCCGATCGGCTGGTCCTCCGGGTCGACCCGGTAGTCGAACTTCACGACCGGGCGCGGCAGCCGTGCGCCGTCCTCGAACAGGCCGGGGTACTTGCGCGTGGTCGACCCGGTGGACCGGTTCTTCACGATGACCTCGAAGGGCGGGGCCGGGCAGTAGTCGGCGAGGTAGGTGTCCGGGCCGACCCGCTCGCGGAACGCGCACGCCACCCCGGCCGCCTCGATCCGGGCCGCGGCCCTTTCGTAGAAAGTCAGCCGCAGCGGCCCGGTGCGCTCCACCATTTCGTCGCGCTGGTAGGTGAAACTACGCAGGCTGGGGACTATCTGCACGAGACACTGCCCATCGGGCAGCCGCCACAGGCGCTTACTGCGCCCGACAATATCCGGCCGCACCGTTCCGGGTATTTCGGAGATCGGAATTCGCCGGCTCGATCCGTGGTCCACATCGCCTCCTTATCGGAGTTCGGCTCGTCCCACCGCTTCGACCGTTGCAGTCGTATTACAGCCTTGTAAACCTAGAAAAAAGTTCACCTTGACCCTGCTCGAAGCCCGCCGCTACGGTCTCGGAAATTAAGCGCATGATCTTATTCACGAAAATCCGGGGAGGGAGAAGATCTTGTCGCAAAATGAGCGAATAGCGCACTCGAAGATCACTCGTAAGTTCCGGTCCGAAGGACGCCAGCTCCTGTTCACACAGGGGAAGGGGGGAGAGGTTTCGGACGCGAACGGGAAGACGTACATCGACTTCGTCATGGGATACGGGCCGGTGATAATCGGCCACTCGGACGAACTCTTCAATGAAATTCTGAGCGGCTATCTCGGTAACGGCGTGATGATGCCGGGCTACACGACCTTCCACTCCGAGTACCTGGAGCGGCTGCTCGGCGAGCGGACCGGGGACCGGGGCGCGTTCTTCAAGACCGCGTCCGAGGCGGTCACCGCGACCCTGCGGCTGGCCGCGATGCGCAACGGCCGGCTGGGGGTGCTGCGCAGCGGCTACATCGGCTGGCACGACTCCCAGATCGCCAACTCCCTCAAATGGCACGAGCCGCTGCACTCGCCGCTGCGCGGGAAACTGCGCTACACCGAGGCGATGCGCGGCATCGGCGAGACCGAGCCCGCGCTGAACTGGGTCGACCTGCGGCTGGAGTCGCTGGCCGAGATCCTGGAACGGTACCGGGACCGGCTCGGCTGTTTCGTCTTCGACGCCTACCTGGCCTCGTTCACCACGCCCGAGGTGCTGCGGCGGGCCGTCGCGATGTGCCGGGACGCCGGCCTGCTGACCGTCTTCGACGAGACCAAGACCGGCGGCCGCGTCTCGCCGCTCGGCTACGACCACGACAACGCCATCGGCTCGGACCTCACCGTGATCGGCAAGGCGCTGGCCAACGGGGCGCCGCTGAGCCTGGTGGTGGGCGACGCCGAGCTGCTGGCCGACGCCGAGCGGGCCCGGCTCAGCGGCACGTTCTCCAAGGAGATGATCGCCGTGTACGCGGCGCTGGCGACACGCGACATCCTGGAAAAACCCATCGGCGACGCGCCGGACGGGTGGGCCGAGATCGGCCGGATCGGCACGCAGGTGGCGGCCACCCTCACCGCGGCGGCCGAGGACGCCGGCGTGGCGGCCCTGGTCGGCGCCCGCCCCGTCCTCGGCGGCGGGATGTTCGAGCTGGTCTACCACGACGACGCGCTGCTGGGCGACAAGGCCCGGCGTGAGGCGCTGCTCGCCGCGCTCACCGGCGCCGGCATCCTGCTCCTCGAAGGGCACCCGTCGTTCGTCAGCCTGGCCCACCGGGAGATCGACCCGGACGAGCTGCGCGACCGGGCGCGCCGCGCCTTCGAGCGGTGGAACGCGACAGTGGAGGCCGGCCGTGACTGACCGCCCGCGCCTGGCCCTGGTCGGCTGCGGCCGGCAGATGCGCGAGAACCTCCTGCCGTTCCTGCGGCGCGTGCGCGGCCACCAGATCGTGGCCTGCGTCGACCCCGACCTGTCCCTGGCCAAGGAGTTGCAGGAGGAGTCCGGGGCGGCGGTCTGCGCCGACTCGATCGACGCGCTCGACCTGGACACCGTGGACGGGGCCGTCATCGCGGTGCCGCCCGAGCCGTCGTACCGGCTGACCCGCCAGCTGGTGGAGGGCGGCGTCGACTGCTTCGTGGAGAAGCCGGCCGGGCCGTCGACGCCCGCGTTGCAGGACCTGCACCACGTCGTGGACCGCGGCGGCCGGCACGTCCAGGTGGGCTTCAACTTCCGCTACGCCGAGACGCTGCGGCGGCTGCACGAGCTGAGCCGCGACGCCCGGGCGACCTCGTGCTCGGTGACGATCGACTTCTACAGCCGTCATCCCTCGGCCCCGCAGTGGGGCGTGGACACGACGCTGGAGGCGTGGATCCGGCACAACGGGGTGCACGCCCTGGACCTGGCCCGCTGGTTCACCCCCTCCCCCGCCGTCCAGGTGGACGCGCACGTCATCCCGGGCGCGGGCGACCGCTTCCAGGTGAACGTGTTCGTCCGGCACCGCGACGGGTCCCTGTCGACGTTGCGGATGGGCAACCACGTCAGGCGGTTCCTCGTGGGCGTCATGGTGCAGGGCATGGACGGCAGCCGCTACAGCGCCCCGTCCCTGGAGCGGGTCACCCTCGACCTGGCCGACGGCCTGCCGCTGGGCCAGGAGCTGCACGGCACGAAGAACCTCGACCACGGCTGGGGCCGGAGCGGCTTCGGGCCGGAGCTGGAGGCGTTCGTGGCCTCCTGCCGGGACGGCGCCACCCGTCCGGACGACACGCCGTCGGTCGCGGACGCGCTGGCCGCCTCCGTGCTCGCCGACCAGGTGATGGAGGAGGTCGAGCGGGCCGGCAAGAACGGCCTGGGATACCTGAAGGACACGGTCCACGCCTCCGCGTAGGCCGGCCGGTGACCACGGAGGGGGGCTCATGGGCCAGACGCGACCGGCGGGCCGGGGCGGGGCACGGCCGGTCGCGTCGCCGGCCGTGCTCGGGTGGGTCGCCGCCCGGCTGCGCGCGCACCGGCCGCTGCTGCTGGTGTTCACGGTGGCGGCGGTGGCGGCGAACGTGTGCACGACGCTGGTGCCGGTCCAGATCGGCGCGGCGTTCGCCGAGGCGACCGGCGGGCGCGGCGACCTCGGCGTGCTGGCCGCCGCGGCGGTCGCCACCGCGCTGCTGGCGGCCGGCCGGTTCGCCGCCGACCTGCTGTCGCACGGCTCGATGGAGGTCGTCGCCCAGCGGGTCAAACGCGACGTGCGCGACGAGCTTTACCGCAGCCTGCTCGCCAAGCGCATGTCGTTCCACGACCAGCAGCGCGTCGGCGACATCATGGCCCGTGCCATCAACGACGCGCGGCTCGTCGACTACATGTTCAGCCCGGGCGTCGCCACCGCGTTCAACGCGCTGCTGGCCCTGGGGGTCCCGATCGTGTTCATCGCCTCGATGGACGCCCGGCTCCTGCTCGCCCCCGGCGCGCTGGTCGTGGTGTTCGCGATCGCGCTGCACCTGCACCTGCGGCGGCTGCAACCTCTGACGATGCGCATCCGGGAGACGTTCGCCGACCTGAACGAGCGCTTCTCCACCACCCTGGCCGGCATCGCCACCGTGAAGGCGGCCACCCAGGAGGAGCACGAGCGGCTCGCGTTCCGGCGGGCCGCCGCCACCTACCGGGACGCCTTCGTGCGGCGCGGCCGGGCGCAGGCCGTCTACCTGCCCGCGCTCAGCTTCGCCGTCGCGATGGCCGTCGGCGCCCTGCACTCGCTGTACCTGTACGGCCAGGGCGAGCTGGCGCTCGCGCAGGTCGTCACCTACCTGGGCTGGCTGGTGTCGCTGGCGCAGCCGGTCACCCTGTCGGAGCAGGCCGTGCCGGTCGTCCAGGAGGGAATGGCCGCCGCCGCCCGGATGCGGCAGATCATCGACGGGCCGGGCGACCTGGAGGAGACCACCGGCGTCACGACGGCCGTCGAGGGCGCGATCACCTTCGACCGGGTGACCCTGCGCCACGACGGCGAGGACATCCTGCGCGAGGTGTCCTTCCACCTGCCCGCCGGGCGCACGCTGGCCGTCGTCGGCCCCACCGGCAGCGGCAAGAGCATGCTGCTGAAACTCGTCGGCCGCATGTACGACGCCGACGAGGGGCGGGTGCTGATCGACGGCCGGGACGTGCGCGACTGGGAGCCGGGCGCGCTGCGCCGCCAGATCGGCCACGTGGACCAGGAGATCTTCCTGTTCTCCAAGAGCGTGCTGGACAACATCGCCTTCGGCGCGCCGGCCGGCAGTGCCGACGACGAGGACGTCATGCGCGTGGCCAAGCTGGCCTGCGCCGACGAGTTCGTCCAGGCGATGGAGCACGGCTACGCCACCGTCCTGAACGAGGGCGGCACGACGCTGTCCGGCGGCCAGCGCCAGCGGCTGGCCATCGCCCGGGCGCTGCTCACCGACCCGCGCGTCCTCACCCTGGACGACGCGACCAGCGCGATCGACGCGAGCACGGAGGCGACCATCACCGAGGCGATCGAGCGGGCGACCGCCGGCCGCACCACCGTGCTGGTCTCGCACCGGCCGGGCCAGATCCGGCGCGCGGACCTCATCCTGCTGCTGGACGCCGGGCGCGTCGTCGACCTCGGCGGGCACGACGAGCTGATGGCGCGCTGCGCGCTCTACCGGGAGATCTACAGTGACTGACCTGTTCGCGGGCCTGCACGCCGACTCGTACGACCGCGTGTACGGCAACCGCCGCCTCCTGGGCCGCATCCTGGCCTACCTGCGCGCCCGGCGCGGCACGATGCTGGGCTGCGCCGTCCTCGTCGTGGGGTCGGCCCTGCTGACCGCCTCGGTGCCCGTCGTCATCGCGCGGCTGATCGACGAGGTCGGCGGCGGGGCCGGGCTGGGCCTGTGGCTGTGCCTGGTCGTCGTCGTCGCGGCGGTGCTGGCGTGGGCGATGAACTGGGCGCGCCAGGCCGTCACCGCCCGGCTGGTCGGCGACATGGTCTACCGGCTGCAGTGCGAGGCCGCCGACGCCGCGCTGGACAAGGACGTCGCCTTCCACGACGACAACTCCGTCGGGCGGGTGCTCAGCCGGGTCACCGGCGACACCGAGGGCTTCGGCTCGGTGATGACGCTCACCCTGAACCTGCTCAGCCAGTCGCTGCTGGTGCTGCTGCTCGGCGGCGTGGTGTTCTGGACCGACCCGGGCCTGGGGCTGATCATCCTGGCCGCGCTGCCGTTCCTGCTGGGCACGGCGCTGGCCTTCCGCCGGATCGCCCGCACGGCGGCGGCCGCCACCCGGCGGGTGATGGCCAGGGTCAACGCCAACGTGCACGAGTCGATGATGGGCATCGCCGTCGCCAAGAACTTCGGCCGCGAGCGGACCGTCTACGACGACTTCGACGAGGTCAACCGGCTGTCGTACCGGGTGTACGTGCGCCAGGGGCTCATCTACGCGGTCATCCTGCCGGTGCTGACCCTGCTGGCGGGGCTGGCCACGGCCGTCGTGCTCTACCAGGGCGGGCGCTTCGCGGTGCTCGGCCGCCTCTCGCCCGGCGAGTGGTACTTCGCGCTGCAGGCGCTCGGCATGCTGTGGCAGCCGGTCACCCAGGCGGCGGCGTTCTGGAGCCTGTTCCAGCAGGGTCTGGCCGCCGCGGAACGGGTGTTCGCGCTGATCGACGACCGCGGGTCGGCCGTCCGGCGGGGACAGGAGCCGGTACCCCTCCTGGACGGTGAGATCGAGGCGCGCGGCCTGTGTTTCGGCTACGGCGCGGGCGTCCCCGTCTTCGACGGGCTGGACCTGAGGATCGCCGCGCGCGAGACGGTGGCGATCGTCGGGCGCACGGGGGGCGGCAAGTCCACCCTCGCCAAGATCATCGCCCGCGCGTACGACTTCCAGGGCGGCGAGCTGCTCGTCGACGGCCGCGACGTCCGCGCGCTCGACCTGACGGCCTACCGGCGGCGTGTCGGCGTCGTCCCGCAGCACCCGTTCGTGTTCGCCGGCACGCTCGCCGAGAACATCGCCTACGGCCGCGCCGGGGCCGGCCCGGACGACGTCGAGCGCGCCATCGACCGGATCGGGCGCCGGGTGTGGGCGCGCAGCATGCCGATGTCCCCGCACGACCGGCTCGCCGACGGCGGCCGGGGGGTGTCGGTCGGGCAGCGGCAGCTCATCGCCGTGGCGCGGATGTTCGTGCGCGAGCCCGACATCGTGCTCCTGGACGAGCCGACAGCCAGCGTCGACCCCCTGACCGAGCGGGGCATCCAGAACGCGCTGACGCGGCTGTTCGCCGGCCGGACCGTCCTGGTCATCGCGCACCGGCTGTCGACCATCCGGCGGGCCGACCGGATCCTCGTCCTCGACGGTGGCAGGATCGCCGAGGAGGGCCCCTTCGACGAGCTGTTGCGCCGCGACGGGCCGTTCGCCGCCCTGTACGCCACCTACTACGCCCACCAGGAGACGGCATGAACGGCCTGGCGCCGCGCCGCTGCGCGCCGCACCCGCGGGAGTTCGACACGATCCAGCGGGAGGCCTCGGCCGAGGGCGTGCGCTGCGTGGTGGGCGCCGTCCTGGTCAACCGGCGCGGCGAGGCGTTCCTGCAGCGCCGCGCCCCGCACGTCCGGCTCTTCCCCGGCTGCTGGGACATCGTCGGCGGGCACGTGGAGGCCGGTGAGACGCTGTGCGCGGCGCTGGCCCGCGAGATCGCCGAGGAGACCGGCTGGCGCCTCGACCGGGTCGGCGACCTGGTCAAGGTGTTTGACTGGGAGGGCGGCGACGGCACCCGCCGGCGCGAGATCGACGTGCTCGCCACCGTCACCGGGGACCTGGAACGGCCCCGCATCGAGCACGACAAGTTCGTCGAGGCCGGCTGGCTGGACGCGGCCCGGCTGCGCGCCCTGGCCGCCGAAGGCACCGACAGCGGCATGATCGACGTCGCCCTGCGCGCCCTCGCCATGCGCTCCCCCTGGGGGGACGCCCCGCCTACCTGGAGACGCTGATCACATGATCTCGCTCGCGCTGCCCAAGGGGTCCGCTCTGGAGCGGCCGGTTCTGGGCCTTCTCACCGCCGCCGGGCTCGGCGTGCGCCGGACCTCGGGCCGCAGCTACCGGGCGAGCATCGACTACGGCGGCCCGATCCAGGTCGTCTTCCTCAAACCGCGGGAGATCCCGCCGGCCCTGGAGAAGGGCGCCTTCGACTTCGGCGTCGCCGGCACCGACTGGATCGAGGAGACCGGCGCCAAGGTCGAGATCGTGGAGCCGGTGGCGGCGGGCCATCCGTGGCGCCTGGTGCTGGCCGTACCGTCCGGGAGTCCCGGCGGTCTGTCCCCGGGCGCCCGCGTGGCCACCGAGTTCCCCGCCATCGGCCGGCAGTACCTGCGCAGCCGGGGACTGGCGGCCGAGGTGGTGCACTCCTACGGCGCCAGCCATGCCAAGATCCCCGAGCTCGCGGACGCCGTCATCGAGGTGCTCGAACCGGGCGCGTCCCTCGCGCCGGGCCTGCGGGTCCTCGACACGGTGCGCACCTGCGCGCCGCGGCTCGTCGCCGGGCCGCACGCCTGGCGGGACGCCCGCAAGCGCGCCCGGATCCAGCGGGTGGCCCGGCTGCTGGACTCGGTGCGGGCGGGGGCGGCGCACGTGCTGCTGACGGTGCGCACGTCGGCGCGCGAGTTGCCGCGCGTCGCGCCGGCGCTGCCCCCGCGGTCGTGGCGCGTCGGCGACCCGCGCGAGGACGACCTGGTGGTGGTGCAGGGGCTGGCGGAGCGGCGCGGCGTGGCCGAGACCATCGACGGCATCCTGGCCGCGGGCGCGGCCGACGTCGTGGCGTCCCCGGTCGGCCGGGTCGCGACCCACCAGCCGGGGCCCCCGTCCCGGGAACCCCGCCGGCCGTGAGGTCGCCCGGGCCTCGACCGATCAGCCGGGACCCCGTGGCGGGAACCCCGCCGACCCTGAGGTCGTCCGGGTCGCGACCCACCAGCAAGGGCCCCGTCGCGGAAACCCCTCCGGCCCTGAGGAGCGTGCCGTCCGTGGAACGCCGAATGATCGTCTGCGACCTGGACGGCACGCTGCTCGACTCGCGCGGCGGGCTGTCCGAACGCACCCGCGCGGCCGTGCGCCGCGTCCGGGCGGCCGGCCACGTGTTCGTCGTCGCGACGGCGCGGCCCGTCCGCGACACCCGGCACATCGCCGCGGCCCTGGGTGACACAGCCGACACAGCCGACACGGCTGACACGGCCATCGCGGTCTGCGGCAACGGCTCCGTCGTCTACGACTTCGCCCGGGAGGAGGTGGTCGACCACCACCCGCTCGCCGAGGCGGACGTGGCGACGGCGCTGACGGCGCTGCGCGAGCGCTTCCCCGGCATCCGGCTGGGCGCCGAGTGCCACCTGGAGCTGTTGCTGGAGGACGCCTTCGAGCTGGCCCCCGCGCTGGCCGGCGACGCCCGGCGGGTGCCGAGGCTGGAGGAGGCCATCGACCGGCACGGCGTCGGCAAGATCATGGTCCAGCTGGAGGGGGCGGCCCGCCAGTACTACGAGAGCGTGGGCGTGCTGCTGCCCGGGTGCGAGGTCACCGTGTCGGCGGACGTGTTCTGCGAGGTGACCCGCGCCGGGGTGACGAAGGCGGCCGCCCTGGAGGCGATGGCGGGCCGGCTCGGCTTCGACCGCGCGGGCGTGATCGCCTTCGGCGACATGCCCAACGACCTGCCCATGCTGACCTGGTCGGGGACGTCGGTCGCGGTCGCCAACGCCCATCCGGCGGTGCTCGCGGCGGCCCGCGAGACGACCGCGTCCAACGACGACGACGGCGTCGCCGTATGGCTGGAGCACTTATCAGAGAAGCATTGACACTTGTCTGATGAGTGCGCATTCTGAGTGAAGTTCCGGCTTGGGAGGTGCGTATGACCCGCCTGTTCGCCCGCTTGTCGACCGTTCTCTGCGTCCTGCTCGCGCTCGCGGCCTGCGGAGGCTCGCAGGACACCGCCCGCGAGGCGGGGGTGAACGGGGCCGCCGCCGCCGGCTCCGACCTGCGGGTGGGCGTCGCCTACAGCCGGGGCGGGCGCGGCGACAAGTCCTTCAACGACTCCGCCGGGGCGGGCGTCGACCAGGCCAGGGCCAAGCTGGGCGTCGGGGTCAAGGAGCTGAGCCCGAACGCGGCGGGCTCCGACCTGGAGGAGATCCTGCGCCTCCTGGCCGAGACGGGCCACAACCCCGTCCTGGCCGTCGGGTTCTTCTACGCCCAGCCGCTCACGAAGGTCGCGCCCGCGTACCCGAAGACGCACTTCGTCATCATCGACGACGCGACGGTGAAGCTGCCCAACGTCACCAACGTGGTGTTCCGCGAGGAACAGGCCAGCTACCTGGTCGGGGCGGCGGCGGCGCTGAAGTCCGCCACCGGGCGGATCGGCTTCGTCGGGGGCGTGCAGACGCCGCCCCAGGAGAAGTTCCTGGCCGGGTACGCGGCCGGCGCCCGCGCGATCGACCCGAAGATCCGGCTGTCGAGCGTCTTCATGACGCAGCCGCCCGACTTCAGCGGGTTCTCCTCCCCCGACAAGGCGCGGGAGGCGGCCCGCGGCATGTACGACGGCGGCGCCGACGTCGTCTACCACGCGGCCGGCGCGTCGGGGCTCGGCGTCTTCCAGGCGGCCAAGGCGGCGCGCAAGTGGGCCATCGGCGTCGACGTCGACCAGCGCCGCACCGTCGGCCAGGAATTGTCGGAGGTGATCCTCACCAGCGCCACCAAGCAGATCGACGTCGCGGTGCGGAGCATCATCGAGGAGGAGGCGGCGGGCAAGGCCGTCTTCGGGGTGCGCGAGTTCGGGCTCGACGAGGACGGCGTCGGCTACGCCACCACCGGCGACGACCTCGCCGACATCCGGCCCCGGCTGGACAAGATCAGGAAGCAGATCATCGCGGGCGAGATCGACGTGCCGGTCGTGCCATGACGCGTCCCGAGGCGCCCCCCTCCGGTGTCCCCCTGGTCGAGCTGCGCCGCATCACCAAGCGCTATCCCGGCGTCACCGCCAACCGCGACATGAACCTCCTGGTACGGCCGGGACAGGTGCACGCCGTGGTGGGCGAGAACGGCGCCGGCAAGTCGACCCTCATGCGCGTCCTGTACGGCGAGGAGCGGCCCGACTCCGGCGACCTGCTGCTCGACGGCGTCCCCGTGCGGTTCCGCTCGCCCGCCGACGCCATCGCGGCCGGCATCGGCATGGTGCACCAGCACTTCCTGCTCGCCGAGAACCTGACCGTGCTGGAGAACGTGGTCCTGGGAGCCGAGACCTCGCGCCGGGGGCTGCTCGACCGCCGCGCGAGCGCCCGCGCCCTACGCGACCTCGGCGAGCGCTACGGCCTGGCCGTCGACCCCGGCGCCCGGATCGAGCACCTGGGCCTGGGCGAGCGGCAGCGGGTGGAGATCCTCAAGGCCCTGTACCGGGGCGCGCGCGTCCTGATCCTCGACGAGCCCACCACGGTGCTCGCGCCCGGCGAGGTGACGCGCCTGTTCACCAGCCTCGCCGAGCTGCGCGCGCGGGGCCTGGCCGTGCTGTTCATCTCGCACAAGCTCGACGAGGTGCTCAGCGTCTCCGACCACATCACCGTCATCCGCGCCGGCACCGCCGTGGGCGAGTTCGCCACCGGCGACGCCGACCCGGGCGTGCTCACCCGGCTCATCGCCGGCGGCGACCTGCCGCCCGTCGCGCGGGGCCGGCGTGCCGAAAGCGGCCCCGTCGTGCTGCGCCTGGACGGCCTGCGCACCGACGCCGTCCACGAGGCCGGCCTGGAGCTGTCCAGGGGCGAGATCCTGGGCATCGCCGGCGTGCAGGGCAACGGGCAGTCCGAGCTGATCGACGCGCTGGTGGGCACCCGCGAGATCACCGCCGGGACCATGCACCTCGGCGGCCGCGACGCCACCCGGCTGGGCGTGCGGCAGCGTCGCGGGCTCGGGCTGGCGTGCATCCCGGAGGACCGCCACCGCCACGCGCTGGCGCTGCCGGCCACGCTGTGGGAGAACGTCATGCTGGGCAGCGAGGACCTGCGCCGTCGCAGCCGGTGGCGCCTGGACCGCGCGGCAGCCCGGGAGAGCGCCGGGGAGATCGGCGCCCGCCTCGGCATCGGCGCCCCCTCCCCCGACTTCCCGGCCTCCGCGCTGTCCGGTGGCAACCAGCAGAAGCTCGTCGTCGGCCGGGCGCTGCGCGGCCGTCCCGAGGTGCTGCTGGCCGCCCACCCCACGCTCGGCGTGGACGTCGGCGCCCAGGCCGTCATCTGGGGCCTGCTGCGCGACGCCCGCGACGCCGGTCTGGCCGTCCTGCTGGTCAGCGCCGACCTCGACGAGGTGCTCGCCCTGAGCGACCGCGTGCAGGTCATGCTGCGCGGCCGGCTGACCCCCGCCCTGCCTGTCGGCGAGCTCACCCCGGCACGCCTGGTCCGGCTGATGACGGGGACGCGATGAACACGGCGAAGGCCCGGACCCGGGGGGTGGCCCGCGCGCTCGCCGCGCCGGCGCTCGCGCTGCTGCTGGCGCTCGTCGTGGCCACGGCGCTGCTGGCCGCGGCGGGCGCGTCGCCTGGCAGGACGTACCTGACGATGTTGGAGTTCGGCGTGCGGCCGGATTCGGTCGTCTCGGCCGTCAACCGGTCGGTCATCTACTTCCTCGCCGGTCTCGCGGTGGCCGTCACGTTCCGCATGAACCTGTTCAACATCGGCGTGGAGGGCCAGTACCGCCTCGCCGCGCTGCTGGCCGCGGCCGCCGGCGCGGGCCTGGACCTGCCGGCGCCCCTGCACGTGGCCGTCATGTGCGCGGTCGCCGTGCTCGCCGGGGCCGCGTGGGCCGCGCTGGCCGCGCTGCTCAAGGTGTGGCGCGGCGTCTCGGAGGTACTGTCGACGCTGCTGCTGAACTACGTCGCCACCGCGGTCGTGGCGTACCTGCTGGCCGAGGTGTTCGCCGCTGGCAGCACGACGGGATCGACCGCCGAGCTGCCGCCCTCGGCCCACCTGCCCGAGCTGAACGGCCTGCTGGCCCTGGCCGGGGTGACGCTCCCCGGCGGCGCGAGCCTCGGCGGGGCCGTGCTCGGCGCCGTCGTCCTGGGCGTGGCCGTGCACCTGCTGCTCACCCGGACGCTGTTCGGGCACGACCTGCGGATGAGCGGGCTGAACGCCGCGGCGACCCGCGTCCACGGCGTCGACCCGCGCCGCATGACCGTCGTGACGATGCTCGTCTCGGGCGGGATCGCCGGGCTGGCCGGGCTGCCCCACCTGCTGGGCACCGCCCACCACTTCGGCCTGGACTTCCCGGCCGGGGCGGGCTTCACCGGCATCGCGGTGGCCCTCCTCGGCCGCAACACCCCGCTCGGCATCGCGCTGGCCGCCCTGCTCTTCGGCTTCCTGGAGCGGTCGGCGCTCATCCTCGACATCGAGGGCGTGCCCAAGGAGATCGTCACGATCATGCAGGGCGTCATCGTGATCAGTGTCGTGGTCGCGCACGAGGTGGTGCGCCGTGCCGAACGCCGGCGCGCCGCACGGCTGGTGCGCGCGCGGACCGAGCCGGACACCGCGCCGGCCCCTGCACCGGGACGGGTCCCGTGAACGCGCCGGCGCGGCGGCTGCTGCTGATCGCCCTCCTCGTGCTGCTGGCGGTGGCGGGCGTCCGCGTCCTCACCGGCGAGGCGCTCACCGGCTCCGGCGTGGTCGGCGCCGCGCTCCGCCTCGCGGTGCCGATCGGGCTGGCGGGCCTGAGCGGGCTGTGGAGCGAGCGCGCGGGCGTCGCCAACCTCGGCATCGAGGGCATGATGATCATCGGTACGGTGTGCGGGGCGTGGGCGGGCCACTTCCACGGCGTCTGGGCCGGGGTGCTGGCCGGAGTCCTGGGCGGTGCCGCCGCCGGCCTGCTGCACGCCGTCGTCACCGTCACCTTCGGCGTCGACCAGGTGGTGTGCGGCATCGCCGTCAACATCCTGGCCGCGGGGGTGGCGCGCTTCCTGTGCGTCGTCGTGTTCGCGGGCCTGCCCGGCGCCGGGGCCACCCAGTCGCCACCCGTCACGGGCGAGGTCGGCACCGTCAGCGTGCCGCTGCTGGCGGGCGGCGCGGGCACCGGCGACCTGCTGGGCGACCTGGAGCGCGGCGGCGTCTTCCTCCTCGCGGACGCCGCGGGCCTGCTGCGGGGATTGCTGCACGAGGTGTCGTGGCTCACCGTGGCCGCCGTCGTGCTCGTCCCGGTCAGCGTCGTCGTCCTGTGGCACACCGCGTTCGGGCTGCGGCTGCGCTCGGCCGGGGAGCACCCGGCCGCGGCCGACTCGCTCGGCGTGCCGGTCCAGCGCATGCGCTACTGCGGCGTGCTGGTCTCCGGCGGGCTGGCCGGTCTCGCCGGCGCCTACCTCGTCACCGTCTCCTCGGGCCTCTACCAGGAGGGCCAGACCGGCGGGCGCGGCTTCATCGGGCTCGCCGCCATGATCTTCGGCAACTGGCGGCCGGTCGGCACGGCGGGCGGGGCGCTGCTGTTCGGCTACGCCGACGCCGTGCAGCTGCGCCAGGCGAGCGCCGTGCACACCCTGCTGCTGCTGGGCGCGATACTCGCGTGGACGGCGGCGATCGCCCTCGCGCGGCGGCGGCCCCGCCTGGCGGCCGGCCTGGCACTGCTCGGCGCCGCCGCCTTCGTGATCTTCGAGAGCACCGGCTCGGTGCCCACCCAGCTCATCTACGCCACGCCGTACCTGACGACGCTGCTGGTGCTGGCCACGGTCGCCCAGAGGCTGCGCATGCCCGCCTACGTCGGCCTGCCCTACCGGCGGGGAGGTGCGTGACATGGCGCACGTGCCGCGAACCCGGCTGATGGCCTACCTGGACCGCTGGTCCGCGGCGCCCGGACAGCACGTGACCGTGCACGCGAGCGGGCCCGCGGGAGCCGGGGAGGTCGAGCTGGCCGACCTGGTGGACCAGACCGTGCTCGGCCCGGCGACGCCGGTCACCGTCGAGCCGCGGCGCATCCGCACCGGCTCCCACCTGGAGGCCACCGGAGTCCCGGCGCCCGCCCGGGGCAGCGTCGCGGTGTGGCTGCGCCCGCACAGGCGCCAGAACGGGCACCAGGACGGGCGCGAAGACGCCGGTGCCCGCCGGGTCGTGGCCGAGCTGGACACCGGCGGCTGGCGGCTGCTGGTCACCCTGGACGAGGCCGGGCGCCCCGAGGCCGCCGCCGAGACCCGGTCCGGCTCCCTGCGCGTGCGGTCCGGCCCGGCCCTCCCCCTCGGCTCGTGGTCCCTGCTGGTGGCCGCCTGGGCCGCGGAGCCGTCCGGCACCCGGCTGCGCCTGGCCGTCCGGGGCGGCGCGCACGACGACGCCGTCGCGCACGGGGCGGACCTGCCGCTGTCTCCGGCGACCGCGACCCTGCGCCTCGGCGCGGGCGCGGATCACGGCGACCCGTACGCCGGGCGCCTGGCGCTGCCCCTGCTGACCGGGGCCGAGCTCGCCCCCGGTGACTGCGGCGCCCTGACGGGCCTGACCACCGGCCCGGCCCTGGCCCGGCACCTGGGCACGGGCCTCGTCGCCCTGTGGGACCCGGCCGCCGATCCGGGCGCCCCCGCCGTCCCGGACATCAGCGGCAACGGCCACCACGCCCGCGCCGTCAACCGGCCTCTCGCCGGGCTCGCCGGCCCCGGCGGAAACGGCGTTGAAGACGGCGGTGGAGACGGCACCGGAAACGGTGCCCGCACCGCCCTGCAGCTCAGTCCCGAGGACCTGGACGACGCCCGCTGGCCGCGGACGTGCGCGGTGACCGTGCCCGCCGGCACCGGCTCGACCGTGCTCGGCGTGCGAGTGCGCGCCGGCGGCGACTCCCACGTCGTCCCGCTCGTCGTGCGCCCGGAGAGCCCGGCCGGGCCCGCCGGCCCGGCGCGCCCGATCGCGGTGATCCTGCCGACGTTCACCTACCTGGCCTACGCCAACCACCGCCAGTCCAGCGAGGCCGAGTACTTCGGCGACTACTCGTCCGTGACCGACCGGCGCATCGAGCTGTCGGACACGGACGCCTACCTCAACGAGCACCGCGAGCTCGGCCTGTCCCTCTACGACCAGCGGAGCGAGGGCGGCCCCGTCTACCACTCCTCCGGGCGGCGCCCGGTGCTCAACCACACGCCCGGCTACCGGTGGTGGATGACCGGGGCGCCCCGGCACTTCGCCGCCGACCTGTTGCTGCTGCGCTGGCTGCGCGCCGAGGGCTTCGCCTTCGACGTCCTGACCGACGAGGACGTGCACGCGGGCGGGGCCGCCCTGCTGGAGCGCTACCGCGTCGTGCTGACCGGCAGCCACCCCGAGTACGTCAGCGCGCCCGAACGCGAGGCCGTCGCGTCGTACGTGTCCGGCGGCGGGCGGCTCATGTACCTGGGCGGCAACGGCTTCTACTGGGTGACCGGCGTCGACCCGCGCCACCCGCACGCGATCGAGGTGCGCCGCGGCCACACCGGCGCCTGGTGGGACAACGAGCCCGGCGAGGACGTCCTCACCTCCACCGGAGAGCCCGGCGGGTTGTGGCGCGAGCGCGGCCTGCCGCCCCAGGAGCTGCTCGGCGTCGGCTTCGCCGCCCAGGGCTGGGGCCCGGCTCCCGGCTTCACGCGCCTGCCCGACAGCTACCGCGCCGAGGCGGCCTGGGTGTTCGCCGGGGTCTGCGAGCCGGTCGTCGGCCGCCACGGGCTCGCCCTCGGCGGCGCCGCCGGGGACGAGATCGACCGCGCCGACCCCGGCCTCGGCACCCCGCCCGGCACCCTGCTGCTCGCCACGTCCGCGGGCGGGCACGGCGGCCACTACCAGAACGCGCCGGAGGAGGCCCGTCTCGGCGCGGACGCCGTCCGCGCCGACATGACGCTGCGCCTGACCCGGGCGGGCGGCGCCGTCTTCGCCGCCGGATCCATCAACTGGGTGGCCAGTCTCGCCTGCTGCGACGGCGACGTCCGGCGCGTCACGCGAAACGTCCTGTCCCGGTTCCTTTCCCCGAAACCCCCCGAGGAGTGACGTGACCGTCTTCAGGACCAGGGCGCACGCCTACCCCTATCCCCGTACCGCGGACGAACTCACCGAGGAGCACCTGAGCATGCCCGTCGCGGCGCTCACGGCGATCGCGCGGCACCCGGTGACCGTGTATCCCGACACCACCACCCTCTACCAACGGCTGGCCCGCGAGATGGCCGACGAGCTGCGCGAGAACAACCTGCGCGGCGAGCCCACCCGCTGGATCCTGCCCGTCGGCCCCAAGGCGCACTATCCGCTGCTGGCGCGCATCTGCAACCAGGAGCGCATCAGCTGGGCCGACGTGCACGCCTTCCACATGGACGAGTTCCTCGACCGGCAGGGCCGCCCCGTCGAGCCGTCGCACCCGTTCAGCTTCCGCGGCTACTGCGACCGCAACCTCTACCGGCCGCTGGACCCCGGGCTGCGCCCGCACCCGGCCAACGTCGTCTACCCGGACGTCCTCGACCCCGACGCCTTCGGCGCCCGGCTGCGCGAGGTCGGCGGGGCCGACACGTGCTTCGCGGGCTTCGGCTACCGGGGGCACCTGGCCTTCAACGAGCCGCCCGCGACCCGCTGGCACCGGTACACCGTCGAGGAGTTCGCCGCCTCCACCACCCGGGTCGTCACCCTGCTCGACGACACGCTCGTGGCCCTCTCACACCGCCTGACCGGCGGCTACACCCAGGCCATCCCGCCGATGGCCATCACGCTGGGCATGGCGGAGATCCTTTCGGCCCGGCGGCTGCACCTCATCACCGACGGCGGCGCGTGGAAGCGCTACATCGTCCGCGTGCTGCTGCTGACGACCGAGCCGGAGGTGCTGCTCCCGGTCACGCTGGCGCACCGGCACCCCGACGTGCGCGTCTCGGTGGACGCAGGCAGCATCGCCCCGTGCGCGGTGGGGCTGGGCGCATGACCGTGCTCGCGCTCGGCGCCTACACCCTGGACCTCTACATGTTCGGCGGCCGCCTGCCCGCGGCCGGCGAGAGCGTCAACGCCGCCGAGTACGCCACCGCGCACGGCGGCAAGGCGGCGAACGTGGCGGTCGCGGCGGCCCGGCTCGGCGCGCCCGCGCGTTTCGCCGGCTGCCTGGGCGACGACGCCGACGGGCGGGCGGCGCTGGCGGCGCTGCGGGCCGACGGCGTCGAGGTGGGCGACTGCGCGATCGCCAGGGGTGTGGCCACCGGGCGCAGCTTCGTCTACGTCGACGGCGAGGGACGGCAGATCGTGATGACCTGGCCGGGGGCGGCCGACCTGCTCGCCCCGGCGCGCGCGGCCGCCACGGCCGCGCGCCTGCCGGCCGGGTCGGTGCTCGTCCTGCAGGGCGAGATCCCGGTGGCGACCTCGTACGCGGCGGCGGCCGCCGTCTCCCCCGGGGTCCGCGTCCTGGTCAACCCCAGCCCGGCTCCGGCGTTCCTCGGCGCCGGTGGGGCGGACCTGCTGGGCCGGGCCGACGTGGTGGTGCTCAACGAGGAGGAGCTGAGCCTGCTGACCGGCGGCCGCGCCGCGGACTCGCCGCAGTCGCCGGAGTCGCTGCGCCCCCGTACGAGAGGGGGCGCCGTGGTCGTCACCCGGGGTGAGCGGGGAGCCGGGGTGAGCGACGATCACGGCACTATGCTGGTCGGCGCACCCCGCGTGGACGCTGTCGACACGACCGGAGCGGGCGACGCCTTCACCGGCGCGCTGGCCGCCGCCCTGCGCGCAGGCGTGAGCCTGGCGGCCGGGGTCAGCCTCGCCTGCCAGGTGGCCGCCGTCTCGGTCACGCGACGTTTCTGCGCTCCCAGCTACCCGTCCGCCGGAGAGCTCGGCCTCGCCCCTCTCCACGGTCCACCGGCGCAGGAGATATCCGCATGACACCACGACCGCACACCCTGGCCATCAGGATCCGCGACCGGCTCCGCCTGCTCATCGTCGAGCAGGGCCTGCGCCCGGGCGACAAGCTGCCGTCGGAGAACGAGCTGATGAGCCTGTTCGACGCGGGCCGCACCAGCATCCGCGAGGCGTTCAAGCTCCTGGAGCAGGAGGGCGTCATCCAGGCGCGCCACGGCGACGGCCGCTACCTCACCGCGCAGCCGAGCCTGGACCGTCCGCTGACCCGCCTCGAAGGCGTGACGGAGATGCTCGCCAGCCGCGGTTTCACCGCCGACGACACCGTCCTGGACGTCACGTCGGCCGAGCCGGACCGCCACCAGCGCGAGGTGCTGCGGCTGGCGCCCGGCGAGACGATCGTGCGCCTGGAGCGGCTGCGCCGCTACCGGGACGACGCGCTGCTCTACTCGATCGACCTGTTCCCGCGCCGGCTCGTCCCCCTGCCGATGGACGAGGTCGACTGGTCCGGGTCGCTGTTCCAGCTCCTCACCGAGCACGGCCACACGATCGCGTACGCGGTCACCCAGGTCCGTGCCGTCACCCTGGACGCGGCGCAGGCCGAGCGCGTCGGCGGCACCGAGGCCGGCGGCGCGTGGCTGCTGCTCATCCAGACCCACCACGACAGCGCGGGGCGGCCCCTGCTGTTCTCGCAGGACTACCACCGCGGCACCGACTTCTCCTTCCACCTGGTGAGGCGCCGTGACTGACTCCCTCCTGAACGGCGCGCGCCGCCGCCACGTCCTGTTCGACCACGACGGCGCGCCCGACGACCTGCTGGCGCTGCTGCTGCTGACCCACTACGAGAACGTCGATCTGCGCGGTGTGGCCGTCACCCCGGCCGACTGCCTGCCCGAGCCCGGCCTGTCGGCCACCCGCAAGATCCTCGCCCTGGTGGGCCGGGACGTGCCGACGGCGCTGGGCGTGCTGCCCGGCCGCAACCCGTTCCCGCTCGCCTGGCGGATCGACGCCCTGCGGGTGGACGCGCTGCCCGTGCTCAACCAGCCCGGCCGCACCGTGCCCGCCGAGGACACGCCACCGGCACACGAGCAGCTCGCCGCCTGGCTGGCGCAGGCGCCCGGACCGGTCACCGTGCTGGCCACCGGCCCGCTGACCAACATCGCCTGGTGCCTGGAGCACCACCCCGGGCTCGCGGCGCGCATCGAGGAGATCGTGTTCATGGGCGGCGCCCTGGACGTCGCGGGCAACGTCCACCAGCCCGGCCACGACGGCAGCGGCGAGTGGAACGTCTACTGGGACCCCGACGCCGTCAAGCGCGTGTTCGACTCCGACGTGCCGATCACCATGTTCCCGCTGGACGTGACCAACCGGGTGCCGGTGACCGCCGACTTCGTCGAGACCTTCGGCCGCACGTACGGCGAGCAGGTGAGCGACCTGGCCGGGTCGCTGCTGGCGCTCACCTTCGGCACGCTGGAGACCACCGGGCTGCCCTACTGCTGCTGGGACAGCCTCACCACGTCCTACCTCGCCGACCAGGACATCTGCACCTTCGAGACGGTGCGCTGCGACGTCGTGACCCGCAGCGCGAGCCAGGGACGAATCGTGCGAAGCGCCGGTGGGCGCGTGGTCCGCTGCGCCCGGTCGGTCGACCCGGACCGGTTCTACCGGCACTTCCTCACCACTCTCGCCCCGCGCGGGCGATGACCTCAACCACAGAAAGGATCACGCGATGAGCACGAGCACGATGGATGCGGGCGAGCGGATCGCCGCGTCGCTTCGCGGCCGCCGCCGGATCCTGTCCGTCTTCTGGCTCGCCGAGGACGAGATCTCCTTCTACGGACTGCCGCTGATGCTCCGCCGGGTACCGCACGTGGTCAGGGCGAGGGTCGGCCGAAGCGTGGCGGAGGCCGGCCAGGTGCTCGGCGGAGGGGATTTCGACGTGGTGGTGCTGCCGGTCGCGGTGGTGCCGCAGGTGCTGGCGGCCGCCGGTACGCTCCGCGGCCGGACCAGGGTGCTGGCGCTGATGCGGACCGAAGAGGCGCGCCACCTGTCCTCCCTGGCCGATCACCACGGTGTCGACGGCTGCCTGCCGTGGGACGTGGTCAACGTCGCCGGATTGTCCGACGCCTTCGCGCACCTGCTCAGCGGCGATCCGCCCGCCCCGCCGGCCGCGCTGCCGGAGGTGCCCGCCTCGCCCGCCCCGCCTGTCGTGCCGGTCGTGCCTGTCGTCCCGGCCGCGCCGCCGGCCGAGAGCGCCGGCGCCGAGCTGACCGACCGGCTGACCGAACGCGAGCACACGGCGCTGACCCTGCTGCTGCGCGGAATGAGCAACAACCAGATCGCCCGCGCCATGGGCATCTCGATCCACGGTGTCAAACGGCACGTCTCGAACCTGCTCGTGAAGTTCGACTGCTCCAACCGGACGGAGGTGGCCCTGGTCGCGCAGCGGCTGGGACTCAGCTCCGCCACCGGTGTCCCCCGCGTCAACCCGGCGGTCAGGTGAAGGGCGACCCCCTTCCCGAATTCGCATATTGCCCGCACCCCGAAGTGACCGAAGAGAAGTGGAGCGACAATGGACGTCCCCCCCATGGAACTCAGTGGTCGCGTTCCCATCGTGCGCGCCGACGAGCTCGACGCCGACATGGAGAAGGCGGCCGGGGCCATCAGGACTCAACTGACCGACTGGGGCTTCATGTCCGCCGAGGTCCCCGGCATCGGCGCGCGCGTCCGCACCATGATGGAGGAGTTCGCGTCGGCGTGCCGGTCGTCGGAGCCCCGGCTGGCCGACTACGCGCAGTCGTCGGTGCCCCAGCTGTCCGTCGGCGGCACGCACGGGTTCTTCCCGTACAACTCCGAGATCCCGCGCCTGGCCAACGGCGTACCCGACCCCAAGGAGTTCATCCACGTCAGCGGGGCGCTGCTGGCCGACCAGCCGCCCGGTGCCGGTGACGTCATGCGCGCCTTCCCGGCGTTCGGGGCGGCCGCGAGCGACGTGTTCGACACCGCGTTCCGGCTCATCTCCCTGTTCGGCGAGGTCGTCCGCGGCATGATGCCGCCCGGCACCCCCGAGCTGGACCTGTCGCGCGAGGCCACGAACCTGCGGGTGATCCGCTACCGGGACGTGGGCGACCGCGAGGTGCTGGCGCACGAGCACTCGGGCATCCAGATGCTCGGGCTGCAGCTGCCGCCCTCCGACCAGGGGCTGCAGTACGTGCTGCACGACGGCACCTGGGTGGAGCCGGTGATCGCCGGTACGGACGTGGTCCTGTGCAACATCGGCCGGATGCTGACGAGCGCCTCCAACGACCGCTTCCGGCCGTCGACGCACCGGGTGCACACCAAGCCCATGCCCGCCGGCTACGAGCGCCTGTCGTCGGTGCTGTTCGCCTACCCGCCGCACAAGGCACCCCAGTGGAAGATGATCGACGGTGAGGTGACGATGCTCGACGCGACCTGGGGCGACTTCATCGACAACCGGTTCAAGGGCCTGGGCGACCCGCAGCCGGCCTCCTGACGGACGAGGGGCCTCCCGGTTCGGCGCGGATCCTGACATCCGCCCCCGATCCGGGAGGCCCTCCCGGCACCGCGACGACCACCCGACGAGACGATCCACCACCTGGCGGACCCTCCGCGAGACGGCGACCAGCTACGCGTGCGTGTGGTGCCGGGCCGACGTGGACATCTTGCACACCGGCCCGCCAGGCCACACCCCCACCCCGGCCCGGCCGTCCTACGCGCCGCCGGACCGGCGCTGGAACGAGGCCTCCGGCGGGAATCCCCGGCGGTATCACGCTTCGGGGCACTGGAGGCCGACCCTGTGCGGGCTGGCCGCCGACGACCTCACCGACCACGGCGCGCAGTGGCGGCCCGGCCGTGCCGGCGCCTGTCCCGGGTGCTCGGCGGCCGCCGAGCACCTCACCGTCTCGCGGCGCGGACGCCTGCGCGACCCGATCGACGACGCCCTGACCGCGCGCGGGCACGAACGCCGCGTCGCCACCGCCGGGCCCACCCCGGGAGGCGGCGGCGGTGTCACCCGTGTCACGCGCAGGTCTTGAAGGTCCAGACCGGTGTCCAGTTCACCGGATCGCTCCGGTGCGCCCAGTAGTCGCCGATGACGTGCTGGACCCCGTCGCCGTCCGGGGCGCCGTAGAACCACACGGACGACTCCCCGTGGTTGTGCGTGTCCCACAGTCCGCGGAATCCCCGCAGGTCCCAGAGGTCACAACCCCAGAACTCGTAGACGTAGTAGCGGCCGCCCCAGGTCTGGATCGTGCAGAAGCCGTCCAGCTCCGGGTACCCGTCGCCGTAGCAGTAGTTGTGCACGTAGTTGTCGGCCCCCACGGCGCCGGCCGCCTCGAAGACCTTGCACTTCCCGTCGGAACGCGCCTTGACCCGCGGCCCGTCCCAGACCGGGACCCACCCGCCGTCCTGGCACGACCAGACAGGCGCGAGGAGGCCGGCCGGGGCCGCCGCCTCGGTGGCGTGGCCTCCGGCCGCCCGCGCCTGGCCCCCCGGCTGGGCCGCGCGGCCGGAATGGGCACCGGCCGGCGGGGCGGCGAGGAGCGCGAGGAGCGTCGCGATCGCCAAGATGATCAACGGTGGACCGTACCTGCGTGAACGCATGGGATTTTCCCTCCTTGGGCGTTCGTTGCCATGCCGTTCACCATCCCCTCCTGGCACGGCGCTGTCCTCACCCGCACGTCGCATCCGGCGGTACGCCGGCGGGCGTAACCCGAAAACCGGCGGGCGCCGCGCCATCGAGGCGCTCACGCGTGTCCGCGTCGACGGCGAGCGGGTGCCGGGCGCGGGCGAACGTCGCTGGTCGCTTTTGGGGTGTTTTATCCTTTAAAGCGGCAAATTGGACCCGAGAACGGCTGCTACGTGAACCCCGACTTCCTCGACCTGCTGGCGGACAGCCATCTACGCCTCGTCGGCACCCCGCTGGCCGGCCCCGGCACCACGACGCGCTGGCTGCACGAGGACGCCCCCTTCGGCGTGCTCGCCCACGACACCGCGGACGACCCCCGCTTCACCTACGCGAACGTCACCGCCCAGCGATGCTTCGAGTACGAATGGGAGGAGTTCGTCGGCCTGCCCTCCCGGCTCTCGGCGGAGCCTGACCGCCGGGAGGACCGCCGGCGGCTCCTGGACGCCGTGCGCCGGGACGGCTTCGCGACGGGCTACCGGGGGCGGCGCATCGCCAAGTCCGGCCGCCGGTTCTGGATCGAGGACGTGACGATGTGGAACCTGGTGGACGGGGACGGCACGCTCGCGGGCCAGGCGGCGACCTTCCGGCGCTGGCGGGACGCCTGACGTTCAGCGCGACGCGGCCGGAAGCACCGTCATCCCCCGCTCCGATCGAACGGCCGACGGAAAGGTAAAGCTGAGATTGCTCCCTATTTCGTCTGTTTTGTGATTGTTAGCGCTATTTTGAGGTTGCATACGAGCCTTACATCCTTCTATCCGACTGGATTAAGGAGGCGTTGCAATGCGCGCAGCGCGGATGCACGGCTACAAGCAGCCGTTGCGGATCGACGACGTCCCGGTTCCCGAACCGGGTCCGGGCGAGGTGCTCATCAAGGTCCGGGCCACCGGGATATGCCGTAGCGACTTCCAGCTCACCGACGGCTACTTCCCGCTCGAGCTCGACTTCCCCTACATTCCCGGCCACGAGGTGGCGGGCGAGGTCGCCCGGCTGGGCACGGACGTTCCCGCTTCGGCCGGCCTGTCGGAGGGGGACCTGGTGGTCGTGAATCCCGCCTGGGGTGACGGAACCTGCCGGCAGTGCCACGAGGGCAACGAGCAGCTGTGCACGGGGAGCGGTGGATGGATCGGCTTCGGGCCGCCCGGAGGCTTCGCCGAGTACGTCACGGCTCCCTGCCGCCATCTCATCCGCATCGACCCGAACACGGACATGGAGCCTCAGTACCTCGCGCCCCTGGTGGACGCCGGGCTGACCCCCTACCGGGGGATGAAGAAGATCCGCGACGCCGGAAGGCTGGGGCCGGGACGCACGGTGGTCGTCAGCGGCATCGGCGGGCTCGGGAGCTACGGCGTGCAGTACGCCCGGCTGCTCGGCGACGGGGCCACCGTGGTCGCCTTCGCGCGCGACGAGGACAAGCTCGCGGTGGCGAGGCAGAACGGCGCCGACCACACCGTCAACACCCGAGGCAGGACGCCCGACCAGGTACGGGCCGACCTCGCGGAGCTGACCGGCCGCGGCGAGATCGACGCCGCCCTTGACTGCTCGGGAGCCGCGCAGTCACTCGAGCTCAACGCCGCGCTCCTGGCGGCCGAGGGAACCCTCGTGTCGGTGGGCCTGATGGGTCAGCACGTCGAGTTCCCGGTGTTCTCGTTCGTCTCCGGCGAGAGGACCTTCTCCGGGTCCTTCTGGGGCAACTACAACGACCTCACCGAGGTCCTCGCGCTCGCCGGGCAGGGCCGGATCAAGCACACCGTCACGCCGGTCGAGCTCGACGACATCAACGACGGGCTCGACGCGCTGGCCCGGGGCGAGGTGATCGGGCGCCAGGTCGTCGTCTTCGACTGACACGTTCGGCCGGCACGTTCGGCCGGCACGTTCGGTCGGCACGTTCGGCCGGCACGCGATCGCGTGGCCCGGCGATCCGGTCGCCTCGGCTCCCCGAGGGCGGCGATCGGATCGCCGGTCGCGGGCGGCACGGCGGCCGAGGTGGCCGACAGGGCCGGGACGGCCGTCGGCTCCGGCCGTGATCCGTCAGAGGACGGGGCTCAGACCGTCGCGACCCGGCGGCGGTACCGGCCGGGCGCCACGCCGAACTCCCGCTTGAAGGCGTTGCCGAAGGCGAACTCCGATCCGTACCCCACCCGCTCGGCCACCTCCGCCACCGACGCGTCGGACTCGCGCAGCATGCGCGCCCCGCTCACCAGCCGCCACCAGGTCAGGTACGCCAGCGGCGGCTGCCCGACCAGCCCCGTGAAGCGGCGGGCGAAGCCGGCGCGCGACATGCCCGCGTGGGCGCCGAGCGACTCGACCGTCCAGCGGCGGGCCGGGTCGCGGTGGACGGCGTCGAGCGCGCGGCCGACGACGGGGTCGACCAGCGCGGCGGCCCAGCCCGACAGCGTGCAGGGCTCGTCCTGGGTGTCGAAGTAGGCCCGCAGGACGTACAGCTGCAGCATGTCGAGCAGGGACGACACGACGGTGTCGGTGCCGGGGCGCGGGGTGTCGATCTCGGCGGCCAGCAGTTCGACGGCGGCCCGCAGCTCCGGACGGCTGCCGAGCGTCGCGGGCAGGTGGATCACGCCGGGCAGCGATCCCAGGATCGGGTGGGTCCTGTCGAGGTCGAGCCGGTAGCCGCAGGACAGGATCACCGTCTCGGCCCCGGCGCCGTCGAAACCGGCCGAGGCGAACAGCTCGGAGTGCGGGCCGCAGTCGGACGCGACCAGCGGCCTCGAGGGGTCGTCGGCCAGCCCGAACGGGTCGCTGCGCGGCAGGAACACCAGGTCGCCCACGCTCAGCGGGACAGGCTCGCCGTCGGAGGGAATGAGCCAGCAGGACCCGCGCAGCACCACCTGGAAACCCGCGGACTCGGGCACCGCGCGAAACGACACGCCCCAGGGCGCCCGCCAGGAGATCCGGGAGGAGGTGGGGCGCCCGCACCGCATGAAGGCCACGACGTCGCTCAGCATGTCCATGCGCCGAGTCTATGCCCTGAGACGCTGGCGTATAAATGATGGACAGAGGCGCATTCAGTATCTCAGCGGGTCTCCCTACTGTGGTTCACGTAACCGATCGAGGGAGATTGACATGTTGAGGGTGGGCATCATCCTGGGCAGTACCCGTCCCGGCCGCAAAGGCGAGGCGGTGGCGCGCTGGGTCCGCGATCTGGCGGCCAAACGAGGCGACGCCGAGTACGAGCTCGTCGACCTGAAGGACTACGGCCTGGGCAACCTGGACGAGCCGGAACACCCCGCCACCGGCAACTACCAGCACGAGCACACCAGGCGCTGGTCGGCCAAGATCTCGTCGCTGGACGCGTTCGTGATCGTGACCCCCGAGTACAACAGCTCCTACCCCGGCGCGCTCAAGAACGCCCTCGACTTCCTGTACGCGGAATGGAACAACAAGGCGGCCGGTTTCGTCGGCTACGGCGTG
Organism: Streptosporangium nanhuense; assembly: GCF_059358815.1. Lineage (NCBI taxonomy): Bacteria > Bacillati > Actinomycetota > Actinomycetes > Streptosporangiales > Streptosporangiaceae > Streptosporangium > Streptosporangium nanhuense. The sequence continues at coordinate 162,167 of NZ_JCADBG010000019.1, read as the reverse complement.
GACGGCGCGCCCCGGGCCATCTCGCACCTGCGGCACGTCCTGGGCCTGCTCAGCGTGGCCAGCGTGTCGAACCAGGTCGGGCTGTCGATCCACACCGACTTCGCGGACGGCTTCAGGCCCGCCGCCGCCCACGAGGACCGGCTGAACCTCGTCCTCGACCAGGTCCTCGCCTGGGGCTCCGCCCTGCGCCCGCTCAGGGCGTGAGCCGGTCCGCGTCTGCGCGGGGCCGCTCGCCGGGGGCGCCTCGCTCAGGGGCATGAGCCGGTCCTCGCCTCCGCGGGACCTCCCGCTCGCCAGGGGCGCCTCGTTCAGGGCATGTGCCGGTCCTCGCCTCCGTGGGGCCTCCGGCTCGCCGGGGGCCGCCTCGTTCAGGGGCTCACCTGGACTCGATCCGCCCCAGGGGGGCGGCGCTCTCCGACAGGGCCCTCCGCGCCGCCGCCCAGCCGGCGTCCTCGACGCCCAGGGCGTGGCGAAGGTAGGCCCACGTGACCCGCTGGATCAGGGCGACGCGCCCGGGGTTCTCGTCCGTCGTCTCGCGGGCCTCGTAGCCGGCGATCCCGCCGAGCGAGTGTTCCGCCCCGAACAGGGTGAGCAGGCTCTTGTCACCCGGGCTCAGGAAGTAGGGGTCGGTGAGCCACTCCGGTCCCCGGACCGACAGCGGCGAGTCGTCCCTGTCCCCGGCGACCACAAGGGCCGGCGTGGCCATGTTCGCGAAGTCCGGGTTCATGAACGGGAAGTGCTCGGCCGCGAACGGCGTCAGGTCGGCTCCCCCCTTCCCCGCCGTGGCGAGCAGCGCGCCCGCCTTGATCCGCGAGTCGGTCAGGTCCTCCTTCTCCCCGGTCACCGGATCGAGGACGCGGAACCTGCTCGCCTCCGAACGCAGCCCCAGCGGCCAGCGGCACTACCCCGACAGCGCGGTCGACCGTGTCCGGCTGATCCAGCAGTTGTACTCCGCAGGGTTGCCGAGCAGGTCGATCGCGGACCTGCTGCCGTGCGTCGTGAACGGTGAGGCCACGCCGGAGCTGCTCGACGGGCTCACTGCCGAGCGGGACCGCATCGACGGCCAGATCGGCGAGCTGGTGAGCGTCCGGGACAGGCTGGACACCGTCATCGCCGCCGCCACCGCCAACTGGCGGACGGGACGGCGCTGCCGGCCCCGGTAACCGGCAGGCCGGGAGCTCCCGGTGGCGGTTCGGTCGAGGATCTCGACGTACGAGGCGCTCCCCCGCGAGTCGGCCGTTCCCGCCGCCGGGAGCTCCCCGATGGCGGTTCAGTCGAGGATCTCGACGTACCCGTCGGTTCCGTGGACGCGGATCCGCTGCCCGTCCCGGATCAGCCGGGTGGCCCGCTCCACCCCCACGACGGCCGGCAGGCCGTACTCGCGCGCGATCACCGCCCCGTGCGTCATGAGGCCGCCCACCTCCGTCACCAGCCCGGCGACGGTGACGAACAGGGGGGTCCAGCTGGGGTCGGTGAAGGCGGTGACCAGGATGTCGCCCGCCTCGAGGTCGGCACGCGCCATGTCCGTGACGACACGGGCCCGGCCCTCGACGGTCCCGGCCGAGACCGGGAGGCCGGCCAGCGCGCCGGGCGGGGCGTCGTCGCGCCGGTACCGGCCGGTGAGGGCCTCGCCGTCGGAGGTGAGGACCCGGGGCGGGGTGAGCGCCTCGTACGACCGGAACGCCTCCCGCCTCTCCAGGACGAGCTCGGCGTCCACGGCGCCGGTGCGCACGACCTCCCGCAACTCCTCGAACCGGAGGAAGAAGATGTCCTCCCTCTCGCGCAGGACGCCGGAGCGGACGAGGCGATCGGCCTCGCCCAGCAACGCCTGCTTGTAGGCGAAGTAGCGGCTGACCATGCCGTACTTGGGATACTCCCGGTATCCGGCGAAGGTGCGGACGCGGTCGATCATCCGCTTGGTCTCCTCGGCCTTCCGCTCCCCCTCGGGCAGGGCGCGCAGCCGCGTCAGAACGTCCCGCTCCTTCCGTTCCGACTCCAGGCGCCCCTGTTCGAAGCGCCGCGCGCCCGCGCCGGGCTCGAAGTTCCTGATGTTGCCGAGGACGGCGGGCACGAGCGTGGCGGGATGCTCGCTCCAGCGCGTTCTGGTGATGTCGATCTCGCCCGCGCAGCGCATGCCGTACTCGTCGAGGTAGCCCCGGATGGCGTCACGCGCCTCCCCGCCGCCGGCCAGCCCGGCCAGCTCGTCCAGGAAGCCGTCGCCCTCCCGGCCCTCGTCGGCGACGCGCCGCAGGAACGCCACGACGTCCGCGTGCGGCCGGATCGTGTCCGCGACGTCGAGGAGCACCAGCCCCATCTCCGAGGTGACGTTGTGGGGGACGGACTGGGTGAGCACGTCGGCCGCGTTCCTCTCGCCCAGCCACTCCTCGAGGTGGTCGTTGAGCCACCAGGCCGCCTCCATCCCCGCCATGATCGCCTGGTGGCTCCGCGGATCGAACAGGACGCGCCTCAGCTCCGCGATGTCGGCCAGGATGAAGTCGAGCAGCTCCGGCCCGGACAGGGTCCGGATCTCGCTCCGCAGGGTGGCGACGGACGCCTGACCGTGCCGGATCAGCTCGGTGACGACGGCCGGATCGGTCTCGATCGGGGCGGGCGGGTCACCGGCGGGCGCGGCGGCGGGAACGGTCTCGACCGGAAGGTCCGGAAGGTCCGGAAGCAGGCGGATGAAGTCTCCCCGGTCGAGGACGCTCTGCAGCGCGTCCCGGATCAGCGGGTCGGACTTGCCCAGCGTCCCGATGAGGTACGCCCGGCCCGAGGGCGTCGCCAGGACGGGGGCCACGTCGACGAACAACCGCCCGCCCGCCTCGTGCATCGGCCGCGAGGTCGTCATCTGCCAGAAGGAGAGTCCCAGCGGCTTCATCGCGTCGGTCATCATCTGCTGGTGACCGACGGAGACGTAGACGTGGTTCTCCCGGTCGTCGGTCTCGGGGACGGGGAACAGGGTGGTGATCGGCCGGCTCTGGACGATGTGGAAGTCGTCGCCGGTCAGGCACCACTCGATGTCCTGGGGCCTGCCGAAGCGCGCCTCGACGCGCCGGCCCAGCCGCACGAGGCGCACGACCTGCGCGTCCGTCAGGGCCGGTCGCGTCTGCCGCCGCGCCTCGACCGGGGCCTCCCGGGTGCCGCCTCCCGGCGACGCCTGGACGGACCGCGCCTTGGTGGCGACCGCCGTGGTGACGACCTGATCGTCGCGCACCGTGTAGACGTCCCCGGCGACCAGGCCGGAGACGAGCGCCTCGCCGAGCCCCCAGCCGGCCTCCACGGTGGCGATCTTCCGGTTCGAGGTCACGGGGTCGGCGGTGAAGAGGATCCCGGCCGCGTCCGGGAACACCATCCGCTGCACGACCACGGCCATCCGCACCCTGCGGTGGTCGAAGCCGTTGCGGCGCCGGTAGGTCACCGCCCGCTCGGTGAACAGCGAGGCCCAGCACCTCCGGACGTGCCGGACGATCTCCGGCAGGCCCGCGATGTTCAGGTACGAGTCCTGCTGGCCGGCGAAGGACGCGGTCGGCAGGTCCTCGGCCGTCGCGCTGGAACGCACCGCGTAGGAGTCGCGCTCCCCGAGCCGGGTGAGCGCCTCGCCGATCGCCGCCACGAGATCGTCGGGAACCGTGACCTCCTCGATGAGGCGGCGGACGTCGGCGCTCAGGGTGCGGATCGCCGCGTGGTCGTCCGGTTCCACGCGCGAGAGCGGGTCGAGCCGGGCGTCGATCGACGGCGCCTCGGCCACGACCCGCTGGAAGGCCTCCGTCGTGACGCAGAAGCCGTCCGGCACGCGGACGCCGTCGATTCGCGAGAGCTCGCCCAGGTGCGCCCCCTTCCCTCCGACGTCCGCGATGTTCGTCGAGTCGATCTCATCGAAACCCAGCACGTAACCCAATTCCGTTGCCCCATCGTTCGTCGGGTCGGTTCGCAACGGGCAAGTATGGGGCACTTCTCGATGTCTCATGAGGCGCGCGGATCTGGTACAAAATGAAAGTGGCGGGAAGTGGCGCTCAGCCCGGCCTCGCCCCACCGGCCCCCTGGCCGCCGTTCACGCCGGGCACTCGCCCCTCCGGCCTTTCCAGCCTTTCCGGCCTTTTCCGGCCCCCCGGCCGCCGGTCACGCGTCCCAGGTGACCGGCATGCTCTTGACCCCGTAGATGTCCGCGATCTCCGGGCGCAGGGCGACCTCCTCCGCCGGTACGGCCAGGCGCAGGCCGGGGAAGCGGTTGATCAGCGCGGGGAAGGCGACCCGCATCTCGACGCGGGCCAGCTGCTGGCCCAGGCACTGGTGGATGCCGTGCCCGAAGGCCAGGTGCCCGCCCTCCTGCCTGCGCAGGTTGAGCACGTGGGGGTCGGTGAAGCGCTCGGGGTCGCGGTTGGCGGTGTTGTAGGACAGGATGACCGTCGTACCGGCCTTGATGGTCTGGCCGCCCAGCTCGACGTCCTCCAGTGTCGTCCTCATGAGGGTCTTGACGACGGTGAGGTACCGCAGCAGTTCCTCCACCGCCTGGTCGGTGAGCGTGGGATCGGCGCGCAGCGCCGCCAGCTGCTCCGGGTTCCGCAGCAGCGCGAAGGTCCCCAGCGCCAGCATGTTCGCGGTGGTGTCGAACCCGGCCGACAGCAGCACCAGGGCCATCCCCTGCAGCTCCTCGTCGGTCAGGTCGCTGTCGAGCAGGTCGCTGAGCACGTCGTCGGTGGGGTTGGCGCGCTTGGCGGCCACCAGCTCCGCGAGGTACCGCTGGGTCGCGGTGTAGGCCGCCATCAGCTCCTCGTCGTCGACCTCCCCGCCGAGGAACTTGTCGATGTTCTCCTGGAAGGAGCCCCGGTCCTCGTACGGCACGCCCAGCAGCTCGCAGATGACGACGGCGGGGATGGGCCTGGCGAACGCGGTCACCAGGTCCGCCGACGGTCCGGCCTCCTCCATGGCGTCCAGGTGCTCGGCGGTGATCTGCTCGACGCGCTCGGTGAGCAGCCGCATCCGCCGTACGGTGAACCTGCCCACCAGCGGCTTCCGGTAGCGGCCGTGCTGTGGCTCGTCCATGAGGAGGAACTCGCCGGGCGGCGCCGGGGGGACCTCGAAGTCGCCCATGTCGATGGTCGGGTGGTGGCGCATGAGCTCCTTGCGGGAGCTGAACCGCGGGTCGGCCAGGACCGCCCTGACCAGGTCGTATCCGGTGACCAGCCAGCCCTGGTGCCCGTCGGGGAAGGGGAAGCGGCTGATCGGGCCGTGCTCGCGGGCCTCGATCAGCTCCTTGGGCGGGTCGAAGGGGCAGCCGGGCCGGCGCTCGGTCGGCATCGTCGTGACGGTGTGGAGGGATTCGGCCATGACTCTTTCCTGTTCTCGCGATATTACGTGTTTGAGATCACTCGGGGGCTACGTCGAATTCGGATGGACGGGCTCGGCCGGCGCGACCTAGGCGATCTTGCGGCGGTAGGTGGCCATGGCGAAGAAGTACGCGACGACGAGGATGCCGACGCACCAGGCCAGGGCGGCCCAGATGTCGGTGCCGACCGGCTGCTCGGTGTACAGGTCGCGGATGGCGTTGACGATGGCCGTCACCGGCTGGTGTTCGGCGAAGGCGCGCACCGGGCCGGGCATGGTGTCGGTGGGCACGAACGCCGAGCTGAGGAAGGGCAGGAAGATGAGCGGGTAGGAGAACGCGCTCGCGCCGTCCACGCTCTTCGCGCTGAGGCCGGGGATGACGGCGAGCCACGTCAGCGCCAGGGTGAACAGGACCAGGATGCCGGCGACCGCGAGCCAGGCCGCCACTCCCGCCCCGGAGCGGAAGCCCATGAGCAGGGCGACGAGCACGACGACCGCGAGGGAGATCATGTTGGCGACGAGCGAGGTCAGCACGTGCGCCCACAGCACGGACGAGCGCGCGATCGGCATGGACTGGAACCGCTCGAAGATGCCGCTGTTCATGTCCGTGAAGAGCCGGAAGGCGGTGTAGGCGATGCCCGAGGCGACCGTGATGAGCAGGATGCCGGGCAGCAGGTAGTTCACGTACGACTCCGTCCCGGTGTCGATCGCGCCGCCGAACACGTACACGAACAGCAGCAGCATGACGATCGGTGTGACGGCGGTCGTGATGATGGTGTCCGCGCTGCGCGTGATGTGGCGCAGGGAGCGTCCCAGCAGGGTCGCGGTGTCGCCGAGGAAGTGCTTGGTCATCGTCGTTCCTTACGTGTCGGCGCCGGCGGCGCGGTCGTTGCCGTTGGCGCCGACGAGCGTGAGGAAGACGTCCTCAAGGGTCGGCTGCTTCTCGACGTACTCGACCGTGGCGGGCGGGAGCAGTTGCTTGAGCTCGGTGAGGGTGCCGTTCACGATGATCCGGCCCTCGTGGAGGATCGCGATCCGGTCGGCGAGCTGTTCGGCCTCGTCCAGGTACTGCGTCGTGAGCAGCACCGTCGTGCCCTGGCCGGCGAGTTCTCTGACGGCCTGCCACACCTCGATGCGCGCCTGGGGGTCGAGGCCGGTCGTCGGCTCGTCGAGGAAGATGACCGGCGGGTCGCCGATGAGGCTCATCGCGATGTCCAGGCGGCGGCGCATGCCCCCGGAGTACGTCGAGACCTTCCGCGAGCCCGCGTCGGTGAGCGAGAAACGGGCGAGCAGGTCGTCGGCGATGGCGCCCGGATTCTTGAGGTGGCGCAACCGGGCGACCAGCACGAGGTTCTCGCGCCCGCTGAGGATCTCGTCGACCGCGGCGAACTGCCCGGTGAGGCTGATGGACTCGCGCACGTCGGCGGCCCGCGCGGCGACGTCGAAGCCGTTGACGCTCGCCGTCCCCGCGTCGGCCTTGAGCAGCGTGGACAGGATCCTCACCACCGTGGTCTTGCCCGCCCCGTTGGAGCCGAGCAGGGCGAAGATGCTGCCCCGCGCCACCTCGAAGTCCACGCCGCGCAGCACGCGCAGCTCCTTGTACGCCTTCTCCAGGCCCCGCACGTGGATCGCCTGGGCTTGCCGTGCCGTCATCGGACGGTCCCCTCTTCTTCTCCGTCGCCTTCGCCGGCCTCTCCGCCGGCCTTTACGGTCTCCTCGCCGGCGGCGCGTTCGATGGCGCTGCTCAGCCGTTCCCGCTCCCGGGTGATCCACCGTCCCACCGGGTAGTTCTGGACGAACGCCTCGACGAACTCCACGGGGTCCTCCCCCACGATCTCGCGGATCGGGGTCCCGCTCGCCGCGCTCTGTTCGAACAGGTCGGCGAGGTCGTCGTACATCGAGGCCGCCTCGGCGCCGTCCCCCGGCCCGAAGTGCATCAGGTAGCGCTCCAGCGCCTCGACCGTCGTGCGGTAGCTCTCGGGAAGCCCTTTGACGCGCGCCCTGTACCGCCGGTAGCGCTTCTTGTCCTCAAGAGACCCCGTGACCACCTCCAGGTACTGCCGATAGCGGCTCTTCGGTTCGTTCGATCCCGTGTCCACGTCTATTTCCCTCCTTCGCGGAGCTGTTCGAGCCGTTCCGTGAGGAAGCTCCAGGTCCTCCAGAACTCTTCGAGGTACTCCCGCCCCCGAGCGTTGAGGGAGTACACCTTGCGCGGCGGCCCCTTCTCGGACGGGACCTTCTCCACGTCGACGAGACCGCGCCGCTCGATCCTGACCAGCAGCGCGTAGACGGTGCCCTCGGCGATGTCGGAGAAGCCCTGGTCCCGCAGCCACGCGGTGATCTCGTAGCCGTACGCGGGCCGGCCGGACAGGATCGCCAGGACGATGCCCTCCAGCGTTCCCTTGAGCATCTCCGTCGCCTGCTTGCTCATGGAACACCCTTCAGTACTCAGTAGCGCTAACTACTGGTACATAGTAACGCTAAATAGTGATGGCGCAAGTCCCCCATCACGGAGGAGGGTTCGAACAGCGGGAACCGCGCGGCCGTCGGCGGGGCCGGCCCCGCGAGTACGTGATCGGCGGGAGCCGGGCCGCGATCGCCGGATCGTTCATGGCACCCACCATCGCCGCCCGCGCTGACACCGGGCCGTCGCCGTGCTGACACGGCCGCTGACACAGGCCGCCGGGAGGGACCGGCGGGCAGTCGTCACCGCCGGGAGGGACCGGCGGGCAGTCGTCACCGCCGGGAGGGACCGGCGGGCAGTCGTCACCGCCGGGAGTGATCATGATTCGGGTCGGCCTGGAGATCTTCCACGGCGGTGGCCGACGCGAAGAGGACGCCGGTCCGGACGGAGCCACCCGGCCGGCCTCCGGGTGCCGGCCAGGTCGATCGTCGGCGCTCCGTTCCGTACGCGTCCCGCGCGACGCCGGCGCCTGCCTCGGGTTCCTCGCGGCCCGGCCCGAGGCAGGCGCCGGACCGGTCGCCGTGGCCGGCTACCGCACGGGCGCCGCCCCGGCGATGCGCACCGCGGCGGCCCACCCCGGCCAGGTGGCCGCCGTCACACCGGTTCGACGGGCAGCCACAGCTCGCATGTCGCGGTGCTGAAGTCGTCCGCGCGCTCCAGGACCGCGACGATCGAGGGGCCCGGCCGCAGACGCCACGGGTTGGAGGGGAACCACTCGGTCGCGGTCGCGGCCCAGGTCGTCTGCAGGGCCTGCGGGTGCGGCCCCGCGGTGCGGAAGACCGCCCACATGCCCGCCGGTACCTCGATGGCGTCGAGGTCGTCGGGGACCGGCGTGTCCCGGGAGACGGCGACCCCGTGCAGGTAGGTCAGTTCGCTCCCCTCCGTGTCGTCGGGGTCGAGGTCGTCACAGACCTGCAGCAGGCCCCCCGGGTCGGCGTCGCTCATGGCCTTCAGCCGGAGGTGCTCCTCCTGCGGCAGTGCGGTGATGTGCCGCTGGATGTGCGGGTTGACGCCCTGGTGGATGAGCGGAACGCGGGCCGCGTGTCCGACCAGCCGGAACGCGGGGCGGTCGGCGAGGCGGGTGTCCATGGGGATGCTCCCTTCGACGGTCAGGCGGAACCTGAGCTGTGGTTGTGTGCGAAGGGGGCCTCCATCGCGGCGCACGTCACCGGGGCCGCAGCCGTGGACCGCGCGGAACGCACGCCCGAACGCCTCGGTCGAGCCGTATCCGTACCGGACGGCGACGCTCAGCAGATCGTCCTCCGCCCGGACGACGTCGGCGGCGGCGACGGTCATGCGGCGGCGGCGCACGTACTCCGACAGCGGCATGCCCGCCAGCGACGAGAACATCCGGCGCAGGTGGTACTCGGTCGTGCCGAGCTCCCTGGCCAGCCCGTGGACGTCGAACTCCTCGGCGAGGTGCTTCTCCACGAGATCGACAAGCCGGTTGAGCGCCGAGATCACGAGGCCTCCTTTCGATGACAACCCTGCCGGAGGAAGCCCGGCCGTACCCGACCGCTGCGATCCGATCCGATCGGGCGCACACGTGCCGCCCGGCGACCGCGCCCCCGCCCGCCCGTTCCGAGCCGGGTGAACGGTCTCAGCGTACGTTTTCGTCCCGCCACACCCCGAGCCCCGCCCTCGACGAGACCCCTCGTCGGCGGCCGGGTGTCTCGCGGCCCTACCCGGGCCGAGCCGCGTCGCCGGTGGCGTGCCGCCGGTCGAGCAGTCGTTCGTGCAGGACGCGGGCGGTGCGTACGAAGCCGCTCGTCCCCTTGCGGGCCGCCGCCTCCGCGACCGCGGGGAGCGGGTCACGTGCCCCGGCCCGGCGGGCGGCGTCGAGCGCGAAGGAGAGTGCCTGGGTGTGCCCGGAATGCGGTCGCTCGCCCGGTCCTGGCAGGTAGACGGGCAGCAGCCCGGTCATGATCTCCCACACCTGCCGATGCGCGCCCTGTTTCGCGCACTCCTCCAGCGCCGAGCGTACGGGGCCCAGCTTGAGCACGTCCCTGCGCAGGGACAGCCCGAGCTGTCGCCCGCACTCCACGGCGGGCAGGCAACCCGCGGCGGCCGCGCCCAGCAGCAGCCGCCGGCCGCGTTCGGGCTGGCCGTACACGCCCTGCTCGGCCAGCTGGACGGCGATCAGCAGCGCCGTCGCCTCTCCCACCGGCCCGTCCTGGGAGAACAGCGCGGCCACGTACTCGTGGAAGTAGCCGGACCGCTCCCAGGTGTTGAGCAGGTGCGGCAGCAGGTGCATGGCCACCACCTCCCGGTCCGAGGGGAGCGTCAGCCGCCAGGACCCCATGTACACGCCGTCGCCCTCGCCCGTCCAGGAACGCGGATCCGACAGCAGCGTGTCGACCAGCGCCGACCCCGTCGGCTCGACCTGGACGCGGGGGTGCAGGCACGGGGTGTGCTCGCCCTTCTGCCGGTCGTGCGTGTAGGCGCCGCCGGCGTGCGACCAGTCCACGCTCAGCCGCGGCCGCGGCCGGTCGGCCAGCCAGCGCGCCAGCGTGGCCCCCTCCGGCGAGGTCAGCTTCCCGGCGCGGTCGGCCACCCGCGGGTCCACCTCGCGCGGCAGCCGCAGCAGCGCCTGTCCCAGATCGGCCGGGAGAGCCTGGACGCCCGCCCGCTCGTAGCCCTCCAGGCGGGACACCAGCTCGGCGGGGTCGAGGTGGCCGGAGGTCAGGGTCGGGGTGGCCAGCAGGTACGGCGGCAGAGTCCCGGCCTTCAGCGCGGCGTGGACCTCGGCGCAGCGCGCCAGCATGGCGTAATGCGGCACCGAGACGTGACGCGGGTCCGGAAGCCGGTCCCGTGGCGTCTCTCGCTGCTCCCCGGGGTCTCTCCAGTGGCCCGACGACACGATCGACAGTTCCAGGATCTCCCCTTCGAGCGGCGGGCCCTGCGTGAAGTGCTCCAGGTTGCCCAGCGGAGTGCCGTTCTCCGTGAGGATCGCGGCGATGTTCTCCCGCAGCTCGGCGGACAGGCGGCCGGAGCCCACCTCGATCTCGATGTCGCGCTCGCCGTCGCCGTCGGCGACGCGCACGCCGATGACGTGCCTGGCGTACTCGGGAGCGCGTTCGGGCTCGGGGACGGGCGGCTCCTCACCGGGGTCGGCGGCCTCGCGCAGCAGCGCCTCCGTCCACTCCTCGAGGTGGACCCACTGGCGCCGCTCGTAGATGCGGCCCCGGCCGGGGCGCGGCCGCCTGGACGGGTCGCGGACGAAGCCGTCGAGCCACCGTTCGAAGGTGACGACGTCGCCACCGACCTGGTCGTAGGTGGCGGTCAGATCCTCCAGTGCCGGCGGGAACGGCTCGCGGGCGAGCGGCTCGAACGGCGGCAACAGCACGGGCTCGAAGTCGTCGGCCGCCGCCTCCGGCTCGGCCACCACCACGCCGTAGGCCTGCGACAGCCGCGCCGCCAGCTCGGGGGGCAGCACGCCCGCCGCCTCGCGCACGGCCTCGGCCCCGGCGGGGGTGAAGCGCCGGGCGTGCTTGACCGCCAGGCCCACCGTGCGCTCGCGCACCTCGTAGGACTCGCACAGGAACGCCGAGGCGAGCGCCGCGGCCAGGTCGTCGAGGTCGCCGAGGTCGTCAGGGGCGCTGCCCGCGTCGCGGACGGCCCGGTCGAGGAGGGTCAGCCCGGCCCGCACCAGCTTGCCCTCGGGGCGGAACAGCAGCGCCGACACCGCCTCGCCGACCTCCTCGCCGCTCAGCCCGCCCGCGCCGCGCAGCTGCCGCAGCGCCAGCTCGGCCACCGGTCCCGGCGCGGCGGGCAGCAGCCGCAGGTAGTCGCGGGTGCGCTCGCCGCTCGGCGCCGGGGCGAGCATCTCGTGCAGGCGGGCGAAGAAGCGCAGGTCGGTGGCGCTGCCGCCGCGCAGCAACCGGCGTACGCAGCCGTCGACCAGCGGCTCGGGGGCCAACCGGCCGGCCGCGACCTCGGCGCGCAGCGCCCCCAGCCAGGTGCGGCGGCCGGCGTCCCACGAGGGCGGGTCGACGTTGTCCTCGCGCAGCGCGCGGCCCACGCCCTCGGCCTCGAACAGCCGGGGCACCAGGTGCCCGGCGAGCGGGTCGTGCTCCAGGTCAGGCGGCCAGGACACCCAGGCGGTGGTGAGCGGGTCGTGGTCGGGCGGGACGGCGCCGCTGCGGCGCAGCAGCTCCAGGGCCAGCGGCACGCTGTCGTCCCTGGCCTGGGCCCGGTTGCCGCGCAGCCGCAGGGCCAGCCGTACGGCGAGGTCGGCCTGCCACTCCGGCGGACGCGCGGCGATCACGCGCAGCAGCGGCCCGGAGTCGAGCGACGGCCGCCAGCGGGTGAGGTCACGCCGGTAGAGCCAGGCCGCGACGGCCGCCGCCCCGCCGAGCACGCCCGCGCCGGCGACCCGCATGGGCTCGATCCACTCCTCGCCGCCGGTCCACAGGCCCCGGAGCCGAGCGCCTTCCTCGCCCGCCTTCCTGGCGACGGCGATGTGGCCGGGCAGCTCGCGGGCCACCTCGCGGCGCCCGGTCTCGTCCAGGGCCAGCACGGCGTCCGCGACCAGGGCCGGGTCGCCGGCGGTGACGGCCGCGCGCACGCCCGGCCAGGCCCCGCTCACGGGGGGATGTGTCGTCATGTCGCACACCGTAGAGATCGACTACGACAGAACCAGGCACACGACAGACACCTGGACGAACCGGGTGGCGAGATCGGCTACAACAGAACCGGGCCTCACCTTCCCGTCCCCGGTACCGGCCCCGCCCTCGCGGGTTCGGCACGGAACCCGAGAGGGCCGCACGGGCTCAGGCGCCCGGGTGGTTCCCGCCTCGGGTCAGGGTGCCAGGGAGCCGGCGCGGAACCGCAGGATGCCCTCGATCCCCTGGAGGAACGTCTCGCAGACCGCCGCCGGGTCGGACAGGCAGCCCGCCGCCATCGCGCCGTCCCGCAGCATGACGAAATGCCGGCCCGCGGGCTCGGGCGGCGTCTCCCCGGTTCGCGCGAGCAGGTCGACGATGGTGCGCAGGAACCACTCGCGGTGCGCGAGGACGGCCTTGTGCACGGGATGCTCGGGGTTCGGGTACTCCGCCACGGCGTTGAGGAAGGCGCATCCGCGAAAGCCTGGTGACTGAATGTCCTCGGCGATCGACCTGGCGACGGCCCGTATGATGTCGGCCGCCGGCAGGTCGCTGCCGAGGGCCTCGTCGACGCGGTCGCGGATGGCCTGGTCGGCTCCCCGCAGATACGCGACGACGAGTTCGTCCTTGCTGGGGAAGTGCCGGTACAGCGTCGCGCGGGTCACCTTCGCCTCCGCGACGATCCGGTCGATTCCCACGGAGTGGAGCCCCTCCGCGTAGAAGATCCGGGTGGCGGTTCCAAGCAGCCGTGCTCGTGCCTCGGACACCTGACCTCCAGTGTTCGTCGCCATTGCCGAGAGCCTAGCAGATAGAACGTTCGTTCTCGACATGTCCGGCGACGCGCTGCGACCCCCGCGGCGACACCGGGCGTTCTATCGCGGCACGCCCCCGGTCGAGGCGGCCGGCCCCCAGAAGGCGAGGTTGTGGTCGGCGGCGTAGTCGACCGGCCTGATCGCGTCCGGCTCCAGTGACTGGGTGTACGGGACGGGGGCGGTCCGGTCGAAGCGCTCCCAGCGGGGCAGCCCCTTGCCGTTGGGATCGCCGCTCCGGGCGAAGTTGGTCCAGTAGGCGATCATCTGGTCCGACAGCCTCCACTGGGCCGGGGTGAACGTGACCGCCTTCTCGGTGAACAGGTACGGCATGTCGCCCGCGTGGTAGGCGCCCCAGGGAAAGTCCGTCTTCAACGGCAGGAACATCGGGGCCCGGCGGTCGGCGAACCGATAGGCGTACGTCGGCGCCTTCCCGCTGAGCAGCTCGTTCTGCTCGAAGGTGGCCCTGGCCCACATGCGGTCGGTGATCACGGCGGCCCACGCCAGCCCCGGCGAGCCGTACCGGGCGACCGGATACTCCGCGCGTATTCTCGCCGCGTCCTTGCCGAACGCGGTTCGCAGCAGCTTGCCGTACCGCTCGGCGGTGACCGGCTTTCCCGCCGCGTCGTGGAACAGCCCGACGAAGATCCGGTGCTCGTCGCGGGTCGCCCCGGAGATCACCGGGACCCGGTGGAAACGGCCTGCCCGCAACCGCGCGGACGGCAGTCCGGGCAGCGTCTCGCCTCCGTAGGCGTACGTCTGGAACATGTTCATGATCTGCGGCACTTCGAGGATCTTCTCCACCGGCAGGGCCCGCAGGCAGCGGAGATCCTCGCAGCCGAGCCGCGGGGCCACGTACGTGCCCATCTTCTCGACCTCCGCCACCGTGCGCCAGGCGTAGGACGGGTAGGCGGGGACGCCCTCGCCCATGCTGCCGGCGAGCATGTCCATCATGCCCTCGCCGCTCTGCATGACGGCCCGGTCGAACAGGCCCGCGCCGCCCGGCGAGGTCAGGTGCCCGCCGATGCTCAGCGCGCCCCACGAGACGCCGAACACCGTCACGTTCGCCGGATCCCCGCCGAAGGCGGCGGCGTTGCGGCGAACCCAGCGCAGAGCCGCCTGCTGGTCCTGCAGGCCGTAGGTGCCCGATCCCCCGAGTCCCGGGTACCCGAAACCCCCGAACACCCCGAGCCGGTAGTTGATCGTGACGACCACCACGTCCCCGCGGGTGGCGATCCCGCGCACGTCGCTGAGGTCGCCGGAGCCCAGGGCCCCGTCGCCGTGGATCCACACCATCACCGGCCGGTTCCTCCCCGGCGCGCGCGGTGCCGTCACGTTGAGGAACAGGCAGTCCTCGTCGGAGCCGGTCACCTTCGCGTAGTCGCTTCCCACCTGCGGGCACACGCTGCCCGGCCTGGTGGCCTGCCTGGTCCCGGTCCAGGCCCTCACCGGCGCCGGCGAGTTCCACCGCAGCTCCCCCACCGGCGGGGCCGCGTAGGGGATCCCCTGGAAGACCCGGTGCTCTTTCGTCACCGTTCCCCGTACGGCTCCCGCGTCCGTCCTGACCACGCTCTCTCCGGTCCTGTCCGGCGCCGGTCCCGCGGGCACGCCCGTACACGCCGGCACCAGCACCGTCGCCGCCATCGCGGCACTCGTCGTGATTCGTCTCATGCCCTCCACGCTGTCAGCGGACGGGCCGCTCCAGCAGATCCATCGATCCCGAACGCCTCAGGACAAATGTCCTTGCCGAACGACCCGGGACCCGGACGCCGCCCGCCCAGGCGTTCGCACACCCTGTCGAAAACAGACACGAACTCCAGGGTTACCGACAGGAGCGTGCCCGTTCGTGGCCCGCGCCGGCGACCGTGCCGTAGATCTGGTGCGTGCGAGGAGAGCCACGCGGCCACCGGCGTCGGGGATGCGCGTGGCGCGAACGCACCTCACCGGCGTTCGGAACGGAAAGCGCACACGAGTGCGGGTCAAAGAAGAACGTCCGTAAGCGACAGAAGGGAACCGACATGCGCACCTGGTGGAAACCGTCGAAGCTCGCGGCCTCGGCCACGATGGCCGGATGCCTCGCGCTGGCCGTCACCTCCACGGCGGTCGCCGAGACGCACCCGGCTCGGGGGAAGGCCGCGCTCACCTGCGGCGCCGGCGTGTTCCTCGACGGCATCCGGGCCCTCACGATCAGCGAGAGCGGCCGCGACGAGGTGTTCCTCACGAGCAACGGCGCGAAGATCTGGCCGGTCGGCTCGGCCTACGTGTCGATGTCCCAGGGCCAGCGGGTCGAGGTCGACAAGTGCGTCCCCAACGGCGCCCAGCTCCGCCTCGTCGAGGTCGACGACCTCCTCGACCCCAACGACACCATCGGAGGCCAGACCGTCAACGGGGACGTGACCCGGGACTACGAGTTCTGCTGCGGCACCGGCGGCCGGTACCGGGTCGGTGCCGTCGCCTGATCCGCCGTTCCCGCACGGCGGCGCCCCCGGCCTTCCGCAGCAGGCCGGGGGCCCTGTCGCTCGCACGGCCTGTGCCGCCCGGGACGCGGGCAGCCCAGCACCAGATCGCGGAGCCCGGCGTGCGGGCCTCCCGGTGGATCCTCGATGTCGCGAGCTCCCGGGCCGGCTCCTCGATCGCCATCGGCACCGGCCGCGCCCGGGGCCTGCCGGGAATCGACGGACCGCGCTCAGCTGCGGCCGACGGGAGTGGTGCCGAACATCAGGGTGCGTCGCCGGACGTCGTAGAAGACGGTCCCGGCGCCGGACAGCAGATCCTGGAGATTGTCGGCGTCGTCGGGGTCAAGCGTCAGGACCTCCTCCCAGGCGCCCTGGTCCAGGACGAGTTGCAGGGTGTAGGAACCGGGCTGGCCCGGCTTACCTGCGACCCAGCTGAACTGGTAGTGGCTGAGCTGGCGAACGACGATGCTGTCGTCGGTGACGGGCTGCTTGGGCGCGGTGGCCATCGGCTTCTCCTGGGATCGCCGTTCACTGGACGGTGGCGGTCAGGCCCCGGCACGACGCCGGCGCCGATCGGCGCCGATCGGCGCGGCCCTCGCGCGGCCGGACTCCCCACCGGACAGATGCCCGCTCACCTCGCCGTCACTCCGCGTGGTGACGCCGCTCCCCTTCAAGATCTTCCCGGTATGTTTTGCCGTCCCTTGGAATCCGGCGGATCCGGCCGGCCCCCTGAGGGAACCCGTCACCGCGCGTCGCGCATCCCGAGGATGTACGTCGCGGTGAGCGCGACGCCTCGGTCCTCGTCGTGCGACAGGTCCGCGAGGGCACGTGAGGCCGTGGTCCCCGGGATGTCCGCGAGCGCCTGTGTCAGCCGCCGGCGCGCGGACGAGTCGACGGTGTCGCGGGCGAGGCGATCGACGAGCCCGGTGGCGATCCGGTCCGCCGGCGCGGGACGGCTCGCCAGCGCGCTCAGCGCGTCGGCCGCGTCGACGTCGTTCGCCCCCTCGACGACCATGTCGATGAGCGTCGGGACCGCGTCGGCCCCGCCACGCACCCCGAGCGCCAGGGCAGCGTACCTGCGGACCACGAGGTCGGGGTGCGCGAGGGCGTCCCGCAGCAGCGCGGTCGCCCCGCCGTCCGGAATCTCGGCGACGGCCTGGACGGCGCGTTCGCGCACCTCGGCCGCCGGTGAGCCGAGGCCCTCCGCCAGCAGCGCCAGCCCGTCGTCACCCGATCGCGCCAGGGCCCATCGAAGGGCCCCGGCGACGTGCGGGTCCGTCTCGCTCAGCGCCGCCTCGACCAGCGCCTCCACCGGCACCGGGACCTCCTCGCCCGAGGAGAGAGCCGCGCGCTGGCGCTTTCCCGCGCTCTTCGAGCCCAGTGCCTGGAGGAGCGCGACGACCTGGAGGACGTCCTCCCAGCCCTCTGGTTCCGCGGCGCCGATCCGGCGGAGCCGGGTGAGCAGCTCCGTCTCGGCCGCGATGCGTTCCCGCGCCTGGCGGATGAGGTCGTCGACGAGTTCCGAGGGCGCGAAGCCGGGGTCGTCCAGCGCGCGCCCGACCTCGCGCAGCGACAGTCCCAGTGACCGCAGGCTCTCGATGTGGAAGATCCGCCGGATGTCCTCGCCGGAGTACTCCCGGTAGCCGGCGACGGTACGGCCCGTCGGCCGCACCAGGCCGAGCGAGTCGTAGTGCCTGAGCATGCGGGCGCTGACCCCGGACCGCCGTGCCACGTCACCGATCAACACTGCCCATCACTCCTCCCGGCCGCTCCCGCCGAGGGCCACGACCCGCTTCGCCTCCTCGATCGCGAACTCGAATCCGGCGTCCGGGTCGCGCAGCAGCCGTTCCGTGGCGATCGCGTGCTCGCGCACGCGAGGGTCCGGAGCCGTCATCGCGTCGCGCAGAGCCGGCGAGATCACCTCACCGAGCGCGACCAGCGCCCGGCTGAGGCTCAACCGCGTCTCGCGTCCGCCACGCCCGAGCTGTGTCGACAATACTGCGGCCAGCTCCGGCTCCTCGCCTCCGGGCACGAGCACGACCGCCGCCCGCCAGGCGCTCCGCGCCACCTCGTCGTCGGCGTCGGACAGCAGCGCCCGCGTGATCGCCGGCCACGCCCGCCGATCCTTGATCTTGGACAGCGTGTGCAACGCCTGGCTTCGTGCCTGCGCGCGCTCCGAGCGGACCTCGTCGAGAAGCCTCGGGACCGTCATCGACGCCGGGTGGCGGGTGAGCGCCCACGTGAGCATGTCGCGTACGTAGAACTCGGGCTCGATCGCGCACCGTTCGACGAGCTTGCCGACGAGGCGCGGGTCGGGGGCCGTGCCGACCGCCAGCGCCGCCCGCAGCCGCACCGACGCGCGGCCGTCCTCCAGCCCCCGGAAAGCCCGGGTCACATCCGTGTCCTGTTCCGACATTTCTGACATGGTCATCGGGACCACCTCCTTGACCCCAGTGAAGGCCTTGTCACAGTGTCAAGGTCAAGCGGGATCACCGGGCGCTCTCCGCCCACCGGGTCCGGCCGGGGTGAAAGCCTCCGGGAATCCCACGACGGCCGCGGCCGTCACCGCGAAGAAGGGAAGACATGGACATCAGCGGAATGATCGACAAGGTTCGCGATTTCGCCACCGTCACCCGCGTGTTCGGCGAGCCGATCACACAGGACGGGATCACCGTCATCCCCGTGGCCCGCGTCGGCGGGGGCGGCGGGGGCGGCGACGGCAGGCAGGAGGGCGGCGAGAACCCGGGCGAGGGTTCCGGCGGCGGGTTCGGCGCGGGCGCGATCCCGGCGGGGGTCTACGTCATCAAGGACGGCCAGGTCCACTGGCAGCCCGCGATCGACTACAACAAGATCATCCTGGGCGGGCAGATCGTGGCCGTCGTCGCGCTGCTCACCCTGCGCGCGTTCGCGCGCCGGCGGGCCCGCCGGTCATGATCATCGATTCGCCGGCGTCTCCCGTCCGGCGGCGCGCCCGCGCCGGAGGCTGACCGGGACCGAGCCGGGCGGCCCGGCGCCCTCGGCACTCCGTGATCGGCGTCGTGATCGTCAGGGTGCCCGGCGGGCGGCTCGGGGCGTCGCCGTGGTTCGGCACAATGACTGGTGTGCGAGTTGAACTGCTTGGGCCGTTCGGGGTACGGAACGCCGACGGGGCCGTGGTGGAGGTTCCCGGGGCCCGGCTGCGCGCGCTGCTGGCCGCGCTCGCCCTCGAACCCGGCCGGAGCGTCTCGCGCGGGAGGCTGGTGGACTGGATCTGGGGGCGGCGGCCTCCCGCGGACGAGGTGAACGCCCTGCAGGCGCTGGTGTCCAGGCTGCGCAGGGTGTTGCCGGACGGTGTGGTCGAGGCGGATTCCGGCGGGTACCGCCTGGCCGTGTCTCCCGACGCCGTGGACGTGTGCCGGTTCGAGCACCTGGTGGGTCAGGCCCGCGCCGCCGAGACCTCGGCGCGGGCGGAGCTGCTGCGCGCGGCCCTGGCGCTGTGGCGCGGTACGGCCATGGCGGACATCGCGCTGCGAGACAGCGACCTGTTCGACGCCGCCGTCGCGCGCCTGGAGGAGCTCCGCGTCGCCGCGCTCGGGGATCGGGTGGACGCCGACATCCGCCTCGGCCGCGGCTCGGAGCTGGTCTCCGAGCTGACCGGGCTGGTCGCCGCGCATCCGCTGCGGGAGGGGTTCGTGGCGGCCCTGATGCGGGCGCTCGCCGAGGCGGGGCGCGGGACCGAGGCGCTGACCGTGTACCAGCGGACGCGGGAGCGGCTCGCCGAGGAGCTGGGCGCCGACCCGTCGGCCGAGCTCTCCGCGCTGCTGCGGGGCGAGCTGGGCGAGCGGGCGGAGAACCGCAGGACGAACCTGCGCGCCGAGCTGACGAGTTTCGTCGGCAAGGACGACGACGTCTCCACGGTCGCCGCCCTGGCCGCCGACCACCGGCTGGTCACCCTGACCGGGCCGGGCGGCTCGGGAAAGACGAGGCTGGCCACCGAGACGGCGCGGACGATGCTCGCCGGGCTGCCCGACGGGGCGTGGCTGGTCGAGCTGGCCTCGGTGCGGGCGGGCGGCGATCTGGCGCAGGCGGCCCTCACCGCCATCGGCCTTCGTGACCAGGGGTTGCTCGGCGGTGCGCGGAGCGGGGAGCCGATGGACCGGCTCGTCGCCGCGGTCCGGGAGCGCGCGGTCCTGCTGATCCTGGACAACTGCGAGCACGTGATCGAGGCGGCCGCGGCCCTCGCGGACCGGCTGCTGGGAGAGTGCCGGAGGCTGCGGATCCTGGCCACGAGCAGGGAGCCGCTCGGCATCACCGGGGAGGTGCTGTGGCAGGTCGAGCCGCTCGCGCTGCCCGCGAAGGAGGCGGATCCCTCCGTGATCGGGTCCTCACCCGCGGTGCGGCTGCTGCGCGACCGCGCGGAGCTGGTGCGCAAGGACATCGGCTCCGACGCGCGCACCCTGTCGGCCATGGCGCGGATCTGCCGGGCGCTCGACGGGATGCCGCTGGCGATCGAGCTGGCCGCGGCACGGCTGCGCACCATGTCCGTCGACCAGCTGGCACGCCGGCTCGACGACCGGTTCCGCCTGCTGACCGGCGGCAGCCGTACGGCGCTTCCCCGGCACAAGACGCTGCGCGCGGTCGTGGACTGGAGCTGGGACCTGCTGAGCGAGGCCGAACGCGGCGTGCTGCGGCGGCTGTCGGTGTTCTCCGGCGGGGCGAGCCTGGAGGCGGCCGAACGGGTGTGCGGGGACGAGGCGCTCGCCGGGGAGCGGGCAGGGGGGCAGACGCTCGACGTGCTGACCGCGTTGATCGAGAAGTCGCTGCTGCTCGCCGACGGCGAGGGCGCGCCGCGCTACCGGATGCTCAACACCATCAAGGAGTACGCGGCGCACCGGCTCGCCGAGGCCGGGGAGAGCGAGGCCGCGCGCCGGGCCCACCTCGCCTACTTCACCGAGCTGGCCGAGACGGCCGACCCGCACCTGCGCCGGGCCGGGCAACTGGAGTGGCTGTCCACGCTCGACGCCGAGAAGGACAACATCAACGTGGGCCTGCGCGGGGCGATCGCCGAGGGATGGGCGCAGGAGGCGATGCGGCTGGTCGGGGCCGCGGGCTGGTACTGGTTCCTCGTCGGGTACCGGAACGAGGGCACCGAGTTGAGCATCGCGGCGACCTCGCTGCCCGGTGAGGTGTCCGACGAGGTGCGGGCGATGGCGTGCACCGTCGTGGCGATATTCATGACCTCCGGGGTCGGCGACCAGTATCAGGCGCGGGAGTGGATCAACGAGGCGCACCGGCTCACCCGGCGCGGCGGGTACCGCAACCCGCTGCTCGGGTTCGTCGAGCCGCTGGAGCGGATGCTGCGGGAGCCGATGGGCTTCCTGCCCGCGTTCGAGCCGCTCATCGCCGACGGCGACCCGTGGGTGCGCGCGCAGGCCAGGCTCACCCGCGGCCGGTTGCGGCTCACGCTCGGCGGCGACGCGACCGACGTGGACCTCGACACCGAGATCGCCCTCGCCGAGTTCCGCACGCTGGGTGACCGGTGGGGGATCTCGATGGCGCTGACCTTCCTGGCCGACCGGCTCGCCATGCGCGGCGAGTTCGCACGCGCGTGCGAGCACCACGAGGAGGCGATCGCGGCGCTGGTCGAGGTGGGCGCGGCCGAGGACGTGGTCGGCCTGCGGGCGCGGCAGGCCCAGCTGTACTGGCTGCTCGGCGACGAGCGGTCCAGCACGTCCGCCATGGCGGAGGCGCAGCGGTACGCGGGCGGGATCACCTGGCCGGACGCGCTCGCCGAACTGGCGCTCTCGAAGGCGCAGCTGGCGCGCTGGCGCGGCGAGCCGGACGAGGCGCGCAGGCACCTGGCCTCGGCGCGGGCGGAACGCGGCGACTCCGTCCAGGCCAGGGCCCTGGACCTGTACGGCTACCTCACCGAGGATCTCGACGAGGCCCGCGCGCATCGGGCCGAGGCGTTCCGCGCGGTCCTGGCGTACGCGTACCCGCCGCTGATCGCCGAGGTGCTGATCGGGATCGCGGACCTCGCGCTGCGCCGGGGACAGTACGAGCAGGCCGCGCGGCTGCTCGCGGCGAGCGACGACGTGCGCGGCACGCCGGACCGTTCGCACCCGGACGTTCCCAGGATCGCCGCCGGCGCGAGAGACCGCCTCGGTGAGACCGCGTTCGCCGAGGAGACCCGCGCCGGCCGGCGGCGGGACTGGCGCGAGCTGGCCGCGATCACGCTCGCATCGTGAACGCCGGGCGTGCCCGCGGGTAGCCGATCGACGTGAGCCCCGCACGGGCTCGTCCGGGAAGGTGATCCGCGACCGGCCGGCCCGCGCCATGGCGCGGTCCGGCGTGCGGCGCGCGCCTCCGGAGCGGGACGCCGCCGCTTCGCCCGCCGCTTCGGCCGGGCCGGGCCGGTCGGATGGCCGTCGGGCGATGCGCCCGTCCCCTGCCCCTGGCGACCGTGGGAGACCCGCCGGCACCGGCGGCCTCTGAACATGATCTTGTCCTCGCGCGTCTCGCGCTGCCCCGAGGCCGATGCGGCGATCTTTATGATCCTTTAACATCGAGGTGTCTAAAGTACTAGCAGGCTAGATAAATGGAGAAACCAGTGATCGAGTTCCATCTGGACGGCAGATCGGGGGTCTCGCCGTACCTGCAGCTCGTCCAGCAGGTACGGCAGGCGCTGCGACTCGGCCTGCTGCGCGAGGGCGACCAGCTGCCGACCGTCAAGGAGGTCGTGGCGCAACTGGCGATCAATCCCAACACCGTTCTCAAGGCCTACCGGGAACTCGAGCACGAGGGCCTGGCGGCGGCCCGGCCGGGCGTGGGGACGTTCGTGACGAAGACGCTGACCGACGCCTCCCTGGCCGCGCACGGCCCGCTGCGCCAGGACCTGCGGCGCTGGCTGGCCAAGGCCCGCCGGGCCGGCCTCGACGACGAGAGCATCGAGGCGCTGTTCATGACCACCTTTCGGACCACCTCCCAGGAGGACATAGCGTGACTTCCGTCCTGCAGGCCCAGCGACTGGGCAAGAGGTACGGCAAACACTGGGCGCTGCGCGAGTGCAGCATCGACATCCCGGCGGGCCACGTCGTCGGACTGGTCGGCCCCAACGGAGCCGGCAAGACGACGCTGCTGAAGCTGGCCTGCGGCCAGCTGGAGCCGACGGCGGGCGACATCACCGTGCTGGGCGGGCGGCCCGGGGGCACGCCCGCCCAGCTGGCCAGGGTCGGGTTCGTCGCCCAGGACACTCCCGTCTACGCGGGACTGACCGTCGCCGAACACCTGCGGCTGGGCGCCCGGCTCAACCCCCGCTGGGACGCCGCCATGGCACGGGAGCGCGTCGCGCGGCTCGGCCTCGCCCCCGCCCAGCGGGCGGGCAGGCTGTCCGGCGGGCAGCGCGCCCAGCTCGCCCTCACCCTCGGCCTGGCCAAACGGCCCGAGCTGCTCATCCTGGACGAGCCGGTCGCCTCGCTCGACCCGCTGGCCCGCCGCGAGTTCCTGCAGGGACTGATGGAGGCCACGGTCGAGCACGAGTTCAGCGTGGTGCTCTCCTCCCACCTGGTCTCCGACCTGGAACGGGTGTGCGACTTCCTGATCGTGCTCGTCGACTCCCGCGTCCAGGTGGCCGGGGAGGTCGACACGTTGCTGGCCACCCACCACCGGCTCACCGGACCGCGCCGCGACCCCGACCGCCTCCCCGCCGACCAGCACGTGATCTCCGCACGTCACACCGACCGGCAGAGCACGTACGTGGTCCGTACCGAGGCCCCGATCCACGACCCCGCCTGGACGGTCAGCCGGCTCACCCTGGAGGACCTCGTCCTGGCCTACATGGAACAGCGCGTCGCCGAGGACCGGCGAGTCGCCCTGGAGGTGCGGCGATGATCTGGCTGACCTGGCGCCAGTTCCGCGGCTCGGCCGCGATGATGGCCGCCGTCCTCGTCGCGCTCGTCACCGCCCTGGCACTGACCGGCCCGAAACTGGCCTCCGAATACTCCGCCGGGCTCGCCGCCTGCGTGCGGGACAGCACCTGCGACCGCTTCTACGACCGTTTCTTCGACGAGTACCAGCTGCCGTTCCTGGCCGTCAGCCTCGTCGTGCTGCTCCTGCCCGCCCTCGTCGGGCTCTTCTGGGGGGCACCGTTGATCACCCGTGAGCTGGAGGCGAGCACGCACCTGCTGGTGTGGAACCAGAGCATCACCCGCGGCCGCTGGCTGGCGGTCAAGCTCACCGTCACCGGCCTGGTCGCCGTCGCCGCCGCCTGCCTGTGCGGCCTCGCGGTGACCTGGTGGTCCGCCCCCCTGGACAGGTCGGCCGCTTCGGAGCTGGCCCTGATGGCTCCCCTGGTGTTCGGCGCGCGCGGCATCGCCCCGATGGGGTACGCGGCCTTCGCCTTCGTCCTCGGGGTGACCGTGGGCATGCTGGTGCGCCGCACGCTGCCCGCCATGGCCCTCACCCTGGCCGTCTTCGCCGTGATCCAGATCGCCATGCCGCTGCTGGTCCGCCCCAACCTGATGCCCCCCGTCACCGCGACCTTCGAACTCGGCAGGGCGAACGTGGACGGCATCGGGGTGAATCGCGACGAGACCCAGCTCGTGCACATCATGCTGGAGCCGGTCGTTCCCGGTCACGCCGGTGCCTGGGTGCTGTCCAGCGACTTCGTCGACCCTGCCGGGCGCAAGATCGCCGGCAGTGGCACGGAAGGCGCCGTCAAGACCTCCACCACGTCGGGGCCCTGCGCGCCGCCGGGGGCGGGAGGCGCAGCGGGAGCGGGTATGGACGGATGCCTGGTCGAGATCAACCGGCTCGGCTACCGGCAGCAGGCCACCTACCAGCCCCTGGAGCGCTTCTGGCCCTTCCAGTGGATCGAGACCGGCATCTACGCCCTGCTCACCCTCGGCCTCGGCTGGTTCTGCTTCTGGTGGATCAGAAGGCGCCTGTCGTGACCGCGGTCAGGAACACCGCCAGGACCACCGCCGGAATCGCGGCCGCCGGGCTCGCCCTCCTGCTGGCGGCGGCCTGTACGGCGCCGGCACCGCCGCGCACCCAGGCGAGCACGGCGGGCGCGGCGGTCTGCGCGCGCCCCCAGGGCCCCCCGGGAGCGGAGAAGACCACCACGATCGACGTCGTCGAGCAGGCCTACTTCTGCATCCTGGGCACCTACTACAGCGGCGCCACCCTGGACGCCCGCTCGCTGCTGGCCGCCGGATTCGTCGCCCTGACACAGGAGCTCAACCGCAACGGCCGCGACGTGCCGGAGGCGAGCATGCCCGCCCTGACCGGCGACCGCAAGGCCGACTGGGCCGCCTTCGAGACCGCCTACCGCACGACCACCGACCAGGTCCCCGGCCTGCGCGACCAGCTGGCCGTCGTCACCCTCGAGGCCATCGTGGCCGCCCTCGACGACAACCACGCCCGCTGGGCGCACGACATCAGGCGCCCGCCCGACTACTACGACGGCGACGGCTACGGCCTGGGCCTGCAGGCGAACGTCCACGGCCCGCAGGTGACCGTGAATCCCGGCGCCGCCGTCGGCCCGCTGTTCGTCACCGCCGTGCAGGGCGGCGCCGCCCAGGCCGCCGGGATCCGCCCCGGCGACACCATCGAATCGATCAACGGATCGGCGCCGTTCATCGACGGAAAGGCCACCCCGGCGATCGCGGCCCTTTATCCGGACTACCCCGACGCGCGCCCGGTCGAGCTGCGGCTGCTGCGGCCGACCGGCGGCCGCCGCTGGAGCGTGCGGCTCCAGCCCGGCCTCTTCCAGCGGGACCTGGCCGCCCTGCGAGTGGTGAGGCCGAAGCTGCTGGACGACGACATCGCCTACGTACGGCTGGCCGGGTTCGCCCCCGACTCGGCGGACCGGGTTTTCAAGGCGGTCTCCAGGCTGCGAAAGGGCCGGACGCTGTCCGGTGTCGTGCTGGACCTGCGCGGCAACGGCGGCGGCAGCCCCGTGGAGGCGGTCCGGCTGGTGAGCGCGTTCGCCCACGGCGAGGTCACCGCCTACCAGTGCACCGTGGACGCCAGGTGCGAGGCCTCGCGGACCGACGACACCGTCGAGCTGCTCAACCTGCCGCTGGTCGTGCTCACCGACCGCGGCTGCGCCTCGGCGTGCGAGCACTTCAGCTCCGCGGTCAAGGACCTGCGCCTCGGACAGCTGGTCGGCACCAGGACCGCCGGAGCCATCTCCGGCCCGGCCGGGTCCTACCTGCTCGCTAATAACACCCTCCTGAGCTTCCCCGAAAGGCACCACCTGGGACCGAACCGCGAGGTGATCGACCGGGTCGGCGTGCCGCCCGACCACCACGTGCCCCTGACCGCCGAGGACGCGGCCGCCGGACGCGACCCCGCCCTGGCCAAGGCCCTGGCCCTGCTGCAGAAGTGAACGGACCCCTCCATGAGACAGCTCCTGGCCGTCGCCGCGGGACTGGCCGTCCTGGCCGCCTCCGCCTGCTCGGCACCCGCGCCACCCCGGGCCGACGCCGGCCCGCCGCCCACACCGACCGGCCCCGTCACCCTGCCCGCCCCCACCGGCGCCCATCCGGTCGGCACCACCGCCCTGCACCTGACCGACACCTCCCGCCCCGACCCCTGGGACCTCGACGCCGGCACCAGACAGCTCAAGGTCACCCTGTGGTACCCGACCGGGCGACGCGAGGGAACGCGCGCTCCGTACATGACGGCAAAGGAGTCGGAGCTCCTCCTGAAGGGGGTGAGGAGCACGGGCGTGCCGTACGACACGCTGAGCAGGACACGGACCAACGCGATCGAGGACGCCGAACCGGCGGGGCGACGGCTTCCACTGGTGGTGCTCTCCCCCGGCTTCACCAAGCCGATGAGCACGCTCACCTCCCTGGCCGAGGACCTGGCCAGCCGGGGGTACGTCGTGGCCGGGATCGACCACACCCACGAGAGCCACGCCACCACCCTGTCCGACGGCCGGGTCGCCGAGTGCCTCGCCTGCGACAGCGACACCGATCCGGGCTTCGGCGCGGGGGTGGTCCAGGGCCGGGCCGCCGACGTCTCCTTCGTCCTCGACCAGCTGACCTCGAAGTGGGAGGGCTCCGGCCTGATCGACCGCTCCAGGATCGCGATGGCGGGCCAGTCGATCGGCGGGGCCGCCGCCGTGGCGGCCATGGTGAAAGATCCCCGGATCCGCGCCGGGATCGACATGGACGGCACAACCTACGCCCGCATTCCCAAGACCGGGTTCTCCCGGCCGTTCATGTTCCTGGGTACGCCGCAGCACGTCCCCGGCGGCCGTGACAACTCCTGGGATCGCGACTGGAAGCTGCTGACCGGGTGGAGGCGATGGATCGTGCTGACGGGCGCGGACCACCAGTCCTTCACCGACCTGCCGCTGATGACGGGCGCCCTCGGCATCACGCCCCCCGCCGACGCCCTGCCCGCGGCGCGCTCCGCCGAGCTCACCCGCGCCTACGTGGCGGCCTTCCTCGACCGGCACCTGAGATCACGACGACAGCCCATCCTGGACGGGCCGTCGTCGCGCCACCCCGAGGTCACGTTCTGCCCCGCGACCTGCGGCCGGCCCTGAGGCCCGCGCGTCCCCGCTCACAGCCAGTCGTGCTCACGCGCGTACCGCGCCGCCTCGTGCCGGGTCCGGGTCTGGGTCTTCTGCATCGCGTTCGACAGGTAGTTGCGCACCGTGCCTTCCGCCAGGTGGAGCTGGACGGCGATGTCGGCGACCGAGTAGCCCCCGCCGGTCGCTCGCAGCACGTCGATCTCACGGTCGGTGAGCGGGCAGTCGTCGACGACGGCGAGGGCGGAGACGTCGGGGTCGATCCATCGCCTGCCCTCGTGCAGGGCCGTGATGACCGAGACGATGTGGGCCGGTTCGGCGGACTTGCTGACGAAGCCCTGGACCCCGAGCCTCAGCGCCCTGCGCAGCACCCCGGGCCTGGCATGGCGGGTCAGCATGAGGATCACCTGCTCCGGCCGCGTACGGCGGATCTCCGCGACGGCGCCGAGCCCGTCCATGCCGGGCATCTCCAGGTCGATGACGAGCACGTCGGGCCGGTGCCGCAGCGTGGCCTGGACGGCCGCCTCGCCCTCCTCCGCCTCGGCGAGCACGGTGATCTCTCCTTCGAGGGGGAGCAGCGCCGCCAGCGCCTTGCGAAGGAGGGCCTCGTCGTCGGCGAGCACCACGGTGGTCATCAGTTGTCCTTCCCCGTTCAGGAGGGCGGTACTTTCGGAGGGCGGTCCTTCAGGGAGCGGTCCTTCAGGGCCGGTACTTTCGGGGGCGCGGTTCCCGAACTCTCAGGGGGCGGTGCCCGAGCGGCCGTGCGGGAACGCCGCGGCCGTCAGGAAACGCCCGTCCTTCTGCTCCACCGTCAGCTCGCCCCCGCTGCCCGTCACGCGCTCCCTGAGCGTGGCGAGCCCCCGCAGCTCGGGAGGCGGAGCCTCCCGAGCGCCGTCGTTGACGATGGAGATACCCGACTCCGACAGGGTGATGCGCACCTGCCGGGCCTGCGCGTGCCGCAGGATGTTGGTCGTCGTCTCCCGCAGGACCTGGCCGAGCAGCTCGCCCGCGTGCGCGTCCACCTCGGCCTCCCGGTCGACGCGCACGCGGATGCCCGCGGCCTCGAAGAGGTTCTTCGCGTTCTCCAGCTCCGCGGACAGGTTGAGCCGCCGCTGCGCGTAGGCGAGCGCCTTGGTCTGGGTGATGGTGTCGCTGACCAGGGCGTGCACCTCGCGCAGCTCCTGCTCCACCCGTTCGGCGTCGCTGTGCACCAGCTTCTGGGCCAGCGCGATCTTCAGCTTCACCACGTGCAGCGTGTGGCCCTGGATGTCGTGCAGATCGCTGGCGAAACGCATGCGCTCCCGCATGACGGCCAGCTCGGCGTCACGCTCCCGCGCCTCCTCCAGCTCCGCCACCAGAGCGTAGAACCTCTTGTTGGGGAACATCAGGCCGATCAGCACCGCGGTGATGCCCGTGGGGACGATGACGTACGCGATCAGAACGGCGGAGACGGGTTCCTGTGTCACCAGCAGCCTCGCCGCGCCCACCGCGGCGACGTAGGCGGTCGCCCCCAGGGCCACCTGACCCCGGTGGCGCGGCAGCTGGGGGACGGTCAGGGAGCTCACGATCGAGATGCCGTAGAACGCCGTGTCGCTGCCTATCACCAGCGCCCCGGCGGCCCATACGGCCGCGGCGACGATCAGGCAGGGAAGCGCGACTCGGGAGACGTCGTGCGCCGCCCATCTCACGAAGGCCACCAGGCTCGCGGCCACGCCCAGCCCCAGGACGACGGCGTGCCACCAGGTCCTGGCGTCCAGCGCCACCAGCAGCGCCCCCACGGCGGCGATCATCGGGAGGAACATGACGATGTTGAGCTTGCGCATCCGCCCCTGTGTCGTCTCGGTGGACCCGTATATCGTGCGCAGTCCCTCCCGGGCGGGCCTCACCGGTCCTCGTCCGGCCGTTCCTCCCCCGGCCGCGGAGTCGTCGGAGCGCCCGCCACGACGAGGGCCGTCACCGTCGGTCACCGGCCGTTCTCCGACCGCGACTCCACGCCGTCGGGCAGGGGTCCGGCACCGGGGCGGCGGAGAAGGACGGTCGCGGTGACCGTCGGCGGAGTACGCGGGGCTTCGGGGTCCATGGGTGACTTTCCGGGAGCGAATAACGCGGTATGTCCATTATTCTCAGCGTTTCGTGGTGATACCAGTGACGCTGCGTCATACGTTCACCCAGGAAACGTCATGGCGAGGTCATGGCGAGATCGCGCCGCCCGCGGGGCGCGACGGCTGCCGGGCGCGACGGCTGCTGAGATCGACGGCGTCCTCCACACCGGTCATCCACGTCGAACACATCGCGGCGGTGGTCACGTTCACCGTCGGGGCGTTCGGGCTCCCGGATCCTCCGCTGGGAACCACGCCGATGACGACCCCCGGCTGATCATGCAGAATGCACAGATGGACAGCGCTGACATCTCGCCGCGGGCTCATACGGACGACGCCGACGGCACGACGCCGCGCCTCGCCGCCGCCGGTGTCACTGCCGGTGTCACCGCCGGGGCGGGTTCCCCCGGCGAGCCGACCTCGCCCGGGACCGCGCTCGCCCGGCGCGCTCCGGCCGGGGGCGCGGCGCCCCTGGACGACGCGGTCGTCCTGGACGGGGTGACGTTCGCCGGCGATCGGAACTCGGCCGACGAGTACGTGACCGAGGAGGCGGCGCGGCTGATCGCGGCGGCTCCCGCGGCCAACACCACCCGCGCCTACGCCCGCGTCTGGGCCGGCTACCTGTCCTGGTGCACCGCCACCGGCCGCACCCCGCTGCCGGCCACCGCCGCGACCCTCGCCAGCTTCGTCGCCGAGCTGGCCGGTCGCGGCCTGGCCCCGGCCAGCATCGACCAGGCACTGGCCTGCGTGTCGTCCGCGCACGGCAAGGCGGGCCTGGCCAAGCCGCACACCAGCGCCGCCCGCGACGCGTTGCGCGCCTACCGCCGCGACTGGAGCACCAAACCCGGCAACGCGGTGCGCAAGGCCCCGCCGATCACCGTCGACATCCTGCGCGCCCTCGTCGAGCACACCCCCGACGACACCCCCACCGGCATCCGGGACCGGGCCGCGCTGGTGCTCGGCTTCGCGCTGATGGGCCGGCGCAGCGAGCTCGCCGCCCTCGACTGCGAGCACCTCGCCTTCCCGCGCCAGGGGCTGGAGGTGTTCATCCCCGTCAGCAAGACCGACCAGGACGCCGCCGGGCAGACCGTCGCGGTCCCCTACGGCTCGCACCTGGACACCTGCCCGGTCCGCTCGGTGCAGGCCTGGCTGGCCGTGCTGCGCGAGCACGGCGTCACCACCGGGGCGCTGCTGCGGCCCGTCGACCGCTTCGGCCGCATCGGCGGCACCCCCGGCTGGGCCGGCCGCGGCGGCCTGCGCCTTTCGGGCGTCACGCTGAACACCATCGTCAAGGACGCCGCCCTGCGCGCCGGCCTGGCCGACGCCGGACGCTACAGCGCCCACGGCCTGCGCGCCGGCGGCGCCACCACCCTGGCCGACGCGAACGTGCCCACCGGCAAGATCGCCGAGCAGGGCCGCTGGAAGCCCACCTCCCCCACCGTGCACGGCTACGTCCGCGCCGTCGACCGCTGGAAGGACAACCCCATGGGCAGGGCGGGCCTCTAGCCGGCCGTACCGCCAGAACCTCTCGGCCCGGTCCTGATTGAGGCGCTGACCCGCAAGGACTACGCCTGTGTGGTGATCGGGGGCGGCATCCGCGCACACGAGCCGTTGCTCGAATTCTTCGAGAAGGTGGTCAACCTGGTCCGGCGGCACGCGCCCGGCGCCGCCATCGCCTTCGACAGCAGCCCCGAGGACTGCGCCGACGCCGCTGTGCGGTGGCTGCGCCGGAGCGTGTAGCGGCTCGTGATCGAGAGACGGCCTGGGTGAAGTCTTTCGAGGCGCATTGGTGGAGGCCTGCGAGGTGGCTTTCCGGGGTCTCGTCAAGGCCTATCGGGCCGCCAGCCGGTCCAGGTGGTAACGCAGGCTCGCCATGGCCTGGTCGGGGTCGCGCACGCCGAGCAGGATGTCGAAGGCCAGGCCCTCGATCATGGCGAGCAGTGCGATCGACTCACGTTCGGCGTCCAGCTCGGGCCGCAGCTCTCCGGCCCGCTGGGACCGGCCGATCAGCTCGGCGACCCGGTCGTGCAGCCAGAGGTATCCCTCTTTCAGGGGTTCGGCCAGGTGGGGGGCGTCCACGGCGCGGGCGGCGAACGCCTGGACGACGCGGCGCTCGGCCCGGCGGCGGGCGTCCAGCGGCAGCATCTCGGCGACCATCACCTGCAGGACGGATCGATCGGAGACGGTGGCGCCGAGGTCTCCGATTCCGGCCACGATCCGCGCGGTGACCTGCTCGCCCGTGTAGCCGATCACGTGCCGGAGCAGCTCTTCCTTGCTGCGGAAGTAGTGCTGCACGGCTCCGAGCGAGATGCCCGCCTCGACGGCGATGTCGCGCAGCGTGGCGCGGTCCAGCCCGTGGCGGCCCGCGATGCGCAGCACGGCCTCGGCGATGTGCCGGCGCCGCTCGTCGTGATCGACCTTCTTCGGCATGCTCTCCTCTTTTCCATACGCGCGTATTATAATACAGCGGTATGGCAACCGTTGCGTTCTTCGCCCCCGCCGCCTCCGGACACGTCAACCCCACGCTGGCCCTCGCCGCCGAGCTCGTGCGACGCGGCCACAGGGTCACCTACGCCACCACGACGGCGTACGCCGAGCGCGTCGCCGAGACCGGCGCCGAGATCGTCCCGGTCACCTCCAGCTGGGAGGGACGCGACGACATCAAGACGCCGCAGATGCACGGCAAGGAGTTCGCCCGCGCCATGGGCCTGCTGCTCGAAGAGACCAGGGCGATGCTCTCGCAGCTGGGCGAGAGCCCGTCCCCCGACCTCGTGGTTCACGACGGGCCGATGTGCTGGTGGGGCCGGGTCCTGGCCGGGCGGTGGCGGGTGCCCTCGGTGGAGACCTGGCCCAACCTGGTGAGCAACGCCCACTGGTCGATGGCCACCAAGTACACGACGTTCAACCCGCTGAGCCCGCGCTTCCTGCTCATGGCCGCCCGGCTGGGCCGCTTCCTGCGGGCGGAGGGGATCCGCGACATGCAGGCGTTCATGCGGGGCGATGAGGCCACGCTCAGGCTGGTGACGCTGCCGCGCGCCTTCCAGTACGCCGGCGAGACCTTCACCGACCGGTACGCCTTCGTCGGCCCGGGCATCTCCGAGCGCGCCTACCAGGGCGGCTGGGAACCCTCCGGTGATCTTCCGGTGGCGCTGGTCTCGCTGGGCACCGCCTACAACGACCGGCCCGACTTCTACCGCACCGTGCTGCGCGCGGCGGCGGACCGGCCCTGGCAGGTCGTGCTGGCCGTGGGCGAGATCGACCAGGAGGCGCTGGGGCCGGTGCCGCCCAACGTGGAGGTGCACCGGCACGTGCCGCAGCTGGCCGTGCTGCGGCACGCGCGGGTCTTCGTCACGCACGCCGGGATGGGCAGCACCATGGAGAGCCTGCACTTCCAGGTGCCCATGGTGGCGGTGCCGCAGATGGCCGAGCAGCGGGCCAACGCCGACCGCGTCGCCGAGCTGGGCCTCGGCACGGTGCTGGCGCCGGGCGAGATCACCCCCGACGCGCTGTGGGGGGCCGTGGAGGACGTGGCGGGCGACGAGCGCGTTCGCGGGCGGCTGGCGTGGATGCGACGGGAGATGACCGACGCGGGCGGGACCCCGGCGGCGGCCGACGCGGTGGAGGAGATCCTCGCCCGCCGGTGAGCCGGCCCCCGATGCGACGCGGGCCCGACGCGGGCGCTCAGCGGGAGGACCCGGCCGGCTCGTCCCAGTCGAGGTGGTGCTCGTAGATCCACCGGTTGGGGTCGCGGCCGGTGCGGGCCAGGTGCCTCATGGCGAGGGTCATGACGAGGTCGCGCGGGATGCGGGCGAGGGGGCCGAGCGTCTTCCAGGTGTCGGTGCGCCTGCCCTGCGCCACGACGCGTTCGACCCGCTCGCGGCGCAGCCGCTCGTACGCGGCGAAGGCGGAGGCGACGTCCGGGCTGTCGCGCAGGCATTTGGCCAGCACCACGGCGTCCTCGACGGCCATGGCCGCGCCCTGGCCGGCCGACGGGACGGTGGCGTGCGCCGCGTCGCCGATGATGATCATGCGGTCGCGGTGCCATCTCGGCACGGAGGGGACGTCGTAGGTGATCCAGCCGCTGGAGAGCCGATCCGTCGCCTCGATGAGGGCCACGGCCGGGCCGCGGTCACGCCGGAACACCTCGACGAGCTCGGCCCGCCACCGGCGCTCGCCGATCGACGCCACGTCGGCGGGGGTGGGCTCGGTGGCCCGCATCAGGTTCGCCGCCCACCACACCTCACCGTCCGGGTGCGCGGCGCAGGCGAAGAACGCGCGCCTGCCGAAGATCGCGTTCATCGTGCCCGGCCGGCCGCCGACCGGGACGCCCCGCGCGTAGCCGCCCACGTTGACCAGCCCGCCGTAGCGCGCGGCGGGCGCATCCGGGTCGATGATCTCGCGTACGCGCGAGCGCAGCCCGTCGGCGCCGATCAGCAGGTCCCCCTCGGCGGTGCCGCCGTCGGCGAACGTCACCAGAACGCCCTCACCGGTGGCGCGGGCGTGGGCCAGCCGCCTGCCGTACTCGATGCGCACCCCGCGCCGGGCGACCTGTTCACGGAGCGCGCGGTAGAGCTCGGCCCGCTTGACGGTGCGGCCGACCGTGCCGTCCGGCAGGACAGGCCCGTGCGGCAGCTCGCCGATCCGCCTGCCGGAGCCGCTGGTGAGCGTGATGTGCGACGTTTCGAAGCCGAGCCGGCCGACGTCGAGGTCGAGCGCGCGCAGGGCGTCCAGGGCGTTCACCGCCAGCGTGAGGAAAGCGCCCGCGTTGTCGGCCGGGCGGTCGTAGGCCTCGTAGACCACCGCCTCGATCCCGGCCCTGTGCAGGGCGAGCGCGCTCGACATCCCCGAGATGCCACCGCCGGCGACTATCGCTGTATATGCCATATACCGAGTCTATGGCATATACTCACGATGACCGCAAGCCACCGATCGAACGCCGGGGGAAGACGATGAACGGCGAGCTGCCGCCCGGGCTCCGGGCCCTGTGGGACCGGCTGGACAGGCCGGAGCCGGAACCTCGGCCCAGACCGGGCCTGAGCCCCTCCCGCATCGTCCGGGCGGCGGTGGAGGCGGCCGACGCCGAAGGTCTCGACGCCGTGTCGATGGCCAAGATCGCCGAACGCCTCGGCTTCACCCCGATGTCGTTGTACCGCCACGTCAAGGACAAGAACGAGCTGCTCCTGATGATGCTGGACGCGGTCGCGACGGTGCCGGCCGAGCTCGACGAGCCCCACGACGGCTGGCGGAGCGCCCTGGAGCGCTGGTGCCGGGCCCAGTGGGAGATGCTGCGAGCCCACGCCTGGATCGTGCACCTGCCCATCACCGGGCCGCCGATCACCCCCAACCAGCTCGCGTGGACCGACCGCGCCCTCGCCGCGCTGCACGGCACCGGGCTCACCGAGGCCGACAAGGCGGGCGTCGTGCTGCTGGTCGCCAACTACATGCACGCCACCGCGCGCCTCACCGCCGACCTGGGCGGGGCAGCCCTGCAGGAGCCCGTCGCCGCCCACAACGCGCTGCTCGGCGACCTGGTGGACGCGCGGCGCTTCCCGGCCCTGCGCGCGGCGATCGACGCGGGCGCCTACGACTACCCGCGGGACACCCCTCGGGAGGAGCGGCGACTGGACTACGCGTTCGGCCTGGCCCGGATCCTGGACGGCGTCGAAGCCCTGATCCGCACCCGCGCCCCGGCCCCCTGAG
This sequence comes from Streptosporangium nanhuense, assembly GCF_059358815.1. Classification (NCBI taxonomy): domain Bacteria; kingdom Bacillati; phylum Actinomycetota; class Actinomycetes; order Streptosporangiales; family Streptosporangiaceae; genus Streptosporangium; species Streptosporangium nanhuense. The sequence continues at coordinate 127,186 of NZ_JCADBG010000019.1, read as the reverse complement.
GCCCGCACGGCGTGGCGGACCTCAGGGCCGGCGCTACGCGCGCCCTCCCTCACCGGCGCGGGCGCTGTCGCGAAGCTGTGCCACCGCGCGGGCGACGAGGTCGCCGCGGCGCCGGTCCCGGCGGGCGTGGACGACAATGCGCCGCAGGAGGGCGGGGCGGACCACCGGCCTGGCGACGACTGCGCCGGGCAGCTCCGCGACGGCCAGGCGCGGCAGGACCGTGACGCCGACCCCCGCCTCCACCAGCCGCAGCGCCGCCCGGTGGTCGTCCAGGCGGGCGGCGTAGCGCGGCGTGAACCCGGCGGCCCCGCAGGCCGTCAGGATGATCTGCCCGATCGGGCTGTCGTAGATGTCGTGATCGATCCAGGGCTCGCCCGCGAGCTCCCGGAGGGCGAGCTCGCGGGCACCGGCGAGAGGGTGGTCACCGGGAAGCACGGCGACGAGCTCCTCGACGAGCAGCTCATGACGCTGGTAGCCGTCCAGATGCACCTCGGCCCCGCCTGCGGGCTCGGTCCGGATGTCGAGATCCGGCCGCCGGCGACCGCGCCCGTCGACGGGCTCGTTGAGGCTCACCTCGACCGTGAGATTCGGCTGGTGCCGGCGAACGGTCCGCACGACCTCCGGGATCCACCGCTCGGCCGCGGAGGCGAAACAGGCGATCGCCAGATACTGCGCCTGACCGCCCCGGAGGTCGGCGACGACGCGTTCGAGACGCCCGAAGTCGGCCAGCAGCGACTGGGCCTGGTCCGCCAGGTGCCGTGCGGCGTCGGTGGGACTGATGCCGCGCCCCTGCTTCTCGAAAAGGACCAGCCCGGTCTCCTTGGCCAGGGTGGCCATGTGCTGGCTGATCGTCGCGGGAGAGTAGCTGAGGTTCCGCGCCGCTTTGTTGATCGAGCCGGCTGCCAGGACCGCGCGCAGGATCGCGAGACGTTGCGGGTTGAGCATGGCACCAAAAGTAAGGCAACACCGAATGATGAGGCACATTTGTTTGCTTGTTACGAGAGGTGCCGCCCACCGAAGATGACATCGAGCACGACATCTCACGTCGTCTCGGGCACGGCGAGAGAGGTTGGCGATGGACACGACATTCTGGGACGAGGCAGACCGTCTCCTGATCCGCTACGGGGCCGGCTTCACCCCGCGCGTCATCGAACGCGCCTCCGGCGCCTACGTCTACGATCGCCAGGGCACGCCGATCCTCGACTTCACCTCGGGACAGATGAGTGCCATCCTCGGCCACGCGCACCCCGACATCGTGGCGACGGTCTCCTCGGCGGTCGCCTCCCTGGACCACCTCTTCAGCGGCATGCTCAGCACCCCCGTCCTGGAACTCGCCCGCAGGCTCACCGCGACCCTGCCCCCGGCGCTCGGCAAGATGCTGCTGCTCACCACCGGAGCCGAGGCGAACGAGGCCGCGATCAAGATGGCCAAGCTCTCCACCGGCCGCTTCGAGATCGTCTCCTTCGACCGCTCCTGGCACGGCATGACCCAGGGAGCCGCCGCCGCGACCTTCTCCGCCGGGCGGCGTGGCTACGGTCCCCAGACACCGGGAAACCTCGCGCTGCCCTCGCCGAACGCCTACCGCTCGCCGTTCCGCTCCTCCGACGGGTCACACGACTGGGAGGCCGAGCTCGCCTACGGCTTCGCCCTGGTCGACCAGCAGTCCGCCGGAAGCCTCGCCGCCTGCCTCGTCGAGCCCATCCTGTCCTCGGGCGGGATCATCGACCTGCCCCCCGGGTATCTGCGCCGCCTCAGAGAGATGTGCGACGAACGCGGCATGCTGCTCATCCTGGACGAGGCCCAGACCGGTCTCGGCCGCACCGGATCGATGTACGCGTTCGAACGCGACGGGGTCGCCCCCGACATCCTGACCCTGTCGAAGACCCTGGGGGCCGGGCTGCCCGTGGCGGCCGTCGTCACGACCGCCGAGATCGAGCGAACCTGTCACGACCGGGGCTTCCTCTTCTACACCACCCACGTCTCCGACCCCCTGGCGGCCTCCGTCGCGCTGACGGTCCTCGACGTCATCGCCCGCGAGAACCTCACCGAGCGTGCCGCGAGGCTGGGCGGCCAGCTCACCGACCGGCTGCTCGCGCTCCGCGACACCTACGAGGTCGTCGGCGACGTCCGCGGCCGCGGCCTGCTGCAGGGCGTCGAACTCGTCAAGGACAAGAAGAGCAGGACACCCGCCGACGAGCTGGGCAAGGCGATCACCTCGGCCTGTCTCGAACGGGGCCTGCACATGAACATCGTCCAGCTCCCCGGGATGGGCGGCATCTTCCGCGTGGCCCCGCCCCTCACGATCGGGGAGGACGAGCTGCACGCCGGCCTGGACATCCTCGAGGCGTCTCTGAAGGTCGTGCTCGACGCCGGCGCGGGGTGACGCGGAGCCCTCGGCCGGCGAGCGGCCGGTCCCGCCGAGGAGGGCACGACCGTGCTCGACGACCTCGGGCACTCCCGCCGGGACGCGAACGCGTCCGCTAGCCCCTGGAGAGGGGCAGCCGGACGGCCGGCGGGAGCGGCGCCGAGACGGGGTTCGCCTGGAACGACTGGATCATCAGGGCCGCGAAACGGTGTGACGCCGCCACCCTCATCTCGGGTGAGTCGGCGCGGATGCCCTCGTTGGCCATCAGCGCCAGGCTGATGTCCTCCAGCACGAAGTCCCCGCGCAGGGAGCCCGCCTCCTTCGCGCGCCGCACCAGCTCGAACAGCATGCGCAGCGTGCGGTCGCGGTCGGCGGCGAAGTCGGCCGCCTGCGGAAGGCGCGAGGTGAACGCGCGGGCGAAGCCCCGGTCGAGGGCGTGCACCTCCATGAGCCTCTCGATCACGAGACGGAAACCGCTCCACGGGTCGCTCGCCGCCAGCCCCTCCCGCACGATCACCGAGCAGGAGGCCATCTGCTCGGCGAAGGCCTCGGCCAGCAGCGCCTCCTTGGTCGGGAAGCGCCTGTAGACGGTCGCGACACCGACCTCGGCGCGCCGGGCGATCTCCCGGATCGGCACCTCCAGGCCCTCGGTGGCGAAGGCCGCGCGAGCCGCGGCGAGGATGCGTTCGCGGTTGTCGCGGGCGTCGGAGCGGAGCCTCGTTACCACTTGGGCCGTCACCGCTCTCACTTTAGCCAAACGGACGGGGTGCTCCGTTACGGTCGGCGCATGAGAGCAGTCCAGTTCACCGAGTACGGCCCGCCCGGCGTCGTGCACCTCGCCGAGGTGGAGGCGCCGCACGCCGGACCGGGCAGGATCCGCGTCGCCGTACGGGCCTCCGGGATCTCGCCCGGGGAGGTACGCATCCGCTCCGGGGAGATGCGTGACGTGGTGCCCCTGACGTTCCCGTACCGGACCGGGTTCGACGCCGCGGGCGTGGTTGACGAGGTCGGCGACGGCGTCACGGGCGTGGAGGTCGGCGACGAGGTGTTCGGCATGACCACCACGGCCGCGCGCGGTGCCAACGCCGACTTCGCGGTCCTGGCCGCCTGGGCGCCCAAACCGGCCGCGTGGAGCTGGGAGGAGGCGGGCGGCGCCGCGGGCGGCGTCGAGACGGCCACCCGGGTCCTGGACCGGCTCGCGGTCGGCACCGGGCACACCGTGCTCGTGCAGGGCGCGGCCGGCGGGGTGGGCACCGTCGCCGTCCAGCTCGCGGCCGCCCGCGGCGCCACCGTCATCGGCACGGCCGGTGAGCACAACCACGACTTCCTGCGTTCCCTCGGCGCGCGGCCGACGACGTACGGGCCGGGGCTCGCCGAACGGGTCCGCACGCTGGCACCGGCCGGGGTGGACGCGGTGTTCGACTGCGCCGGAGGGGCGCTGCCGGACCTCGTCGCCATCGCCGGCGACGCGGCGCGCGTGGTGACGATCGCCGACCTCGGCGCGGCGGCCCACGGCGTGCACATGTCGCACGGGGCGCCGGCCGACGCCACGGGCGAGGCCGTGGGAGCCTCCGCCGACCCGCTGGCGCTGCACGGTCTCGCGATCGCGGTCACGCTCGCCGGCGAGGGCCGGCTGCGGGTGCCGGTCGCGGCGGCGTTCCCGCTCGCCGAGGCCGCGGCCGCGCACGAGCTGAGCGAGAGCCGCCACGCCCGCGGCAAGATCGTGCTGGTGGGCTGAGCGGACGCCCGTGGCCCGTCACCGCGACCGGCCACGGGCGAGGCCCCGTCAGTCCCTGTCAGGCCCTGTCAGGCACTGGCCCGCATGTGCTTTCGCGCCCACTCCTCGAAGGTGGTGAGCGAGAGGCCGAGGGCCCTCGCGTACTCCGGGCGGGCCGGCTGGCCGGCCACGTTCATCCACTCGTGCGAGGCGCCCATCGCCGGCATTCCGGCGGCGACGGCCTCCTCCTCGGTCATGTCCGGGGCGGTCAGGGGGGTGCCCAGCACCCGGGAGAGGACCTCGGCGATCTCCGCCATCGACAGATATTCGCTCGCCAGCTCCAGCTCGACCCCGTCGAACCGCTCCGGCGCGAGGACGGCCGCGGCGGCCGCCTCGCCGATGTCCTCCGTCGCGACGAGGGACAGCCGCGTCTCGGGCTTCAGGACGCTCACCAGGCCGCCCTCGACGCCGCGCGGGAACAGGAACGCCATGGACGGCAGGAAGTTCGCCATGAAGAAGCCCGGCTTGAGGAGCGTCCAGTGGGGGAAGCCGGCCTCGCGGAGCCGGTCCTGGATCGCGCTCTTGGCGCCCATCGTGCGCTCCAGCGAGGCCCAGCGGCCCTCGGCCCAGCCGGGGGTCTCGGTGTGCCCGCCGGCGCCGGTGACGGAGGTGTGCACGAACTGCGGCACCCCGGCGGCCTTCGCGCCCTCGATGAGGTTGACCCCCTGGGCCACCTCCCCGTCGTAGTCGAAGCCCTCCGCGGTGATGGCGGGCATCTGCACGGAGAAGACGGCGCGGGCGCCCTTGGCGGCCCGGACCACCGAGTCGCGGTCGAGGAGATCGCCGGTGACGATCTCGGCACCGAGCGCCTCGACGGCCCTGGCCCGGTCGGTGGCCGGGTCGCGCACCAGGGCGCGGACGGGGACGCCCGCCGCGAGCAGGGCGCGGGCGGTCGCCCCGCCCTGCCTGCCGGTGGCGCCGGTGACCAGAACGGGTGCGGAATCTGCGGACATGGTGCTCCTCGGGTACTGACCCAATAAACGGCGGGGCCCGCCGTTTTCTCTGCGGTACGATACGGCGGGGCCCGCCACTTAGCAAACACGGAGATGACGCCATGCCCGAACGCCGGCGCGCGGACGCCAGGCGCAACCACGCGCGGATCCTCGCCGTGGCCGAGAAGGAGGTCGCCGCCCACGGCGGCGCGGCCTCCCTGGAACAGATCGCCCGCACCGCGGGAGTCGGCTCGGCGACCGTACGCCGGCACTTCCCCGGCCGCCGCGCGCTGCTGGAGGCGGTCTCCCACAAAAGGATCGAGGCCCTGTGCGTCCGCGCCCGGGACCTGGCCGGCGAACGCGACAGCCGCGGCGCGCTCCTGGAGTGGCTGGGCGAAGTCGTCGCCTACTCCGTCTCCGCCCGCGGGCTGGCGGCCGCGCTGGTCCACGAGGGTGCCGGGCCCGGCTCGGTGTACGAGAACAGCTGCTCGGCGATGATGGAGGAGGCGGGAGACCCCCTGCTGCGCCGCGCCGCGCGGGACGGCGTGGTGGCGGCGGGCGTCACCGTCACCGACCTGATCACGCTGGTCGTCGGCATCGTCCTCGCCACGGAGCACCACCCGGATCCGGCCGTCGCGGCGGACCGGCTGTTCCGGCTGGCCGTGGCGGGACTGAGCCCTCAGAGCTGACGTTCATGGCGCTCACCGTGCGGCGGTGGCGGCACGCGCGCTGGCCCGCCGAGGCCAGGGGTCACCCGTACCCGTTCCCGTACGCGGCCACGGGCCGGTCGCGAGGCGTCAGTCGGTGTCGTGGGAGATCAGCAGGCCGAGCACGTTCCCGCCGGGGCTGAGCGCGCCGATCGCGATCTCCCGGTCCACCCAGTACGGCTCCCGACGGGTGAGCCCGAACGCCAGCCACGTCCATCGGGCGGCGAGCTCGTTGACCCGGTGCACGGGCGCGTCGGCGGGGGCGCGCACCAGGCCCGCGATCGACCGCCACACCTTCACCCGGCCGTACGCACCGCGCGATCCCGTCCGGAAGACGGCGTCGCAGTAGGCCGCGGTGAGCAGCTCGCCCACCACGTCGCCCAGGCTTTCCCGCCGGCCCTCCAGCACGCCCACGGTCTTGAGGGCATCCGGCAGGAACGCGTTCACCCGTGACGACGTCACCTCCGGGGGATCGAGACGCCGGGGAAGCTCGACGATCGCCGCCAGCGGGGGGCTGCTCCAGTGCCGCACGGCGGAGCCGATGAGCAGCTCGTCCCGCCTCGTGCTCACGACCCTGGACTCGCCCACCGGCGCCTTCACCGGCCAGGCGTCCCGCGGCCGGGCTCCTTCCGGCTCGCCCTCCCGGCCCCGGGAAGGCCGGGCTTCCGGGACGTGCGACTCGCCCCGGTCCCGCCACGGGAAGCCGGAGGGGCGTACGAGGCGTTCTCCCCTGGAGCGCTTGAGGGGCAGTCCCGCGAGGGGGTGGCCCAGCTCCCGCAGGGCGGCCGCGCAGCGCACCGCCGCGGGCACCCGGGTCAGGTCGACGCCGCGCACCACCAGCTCCTGCGCCAGGCAGGCGACCAGCTCCGCCCACATGCCGGGCTCGGCCGGAGGGCGTTCCAGCAGCGGCAGCAACCGGTGGACCGGCCGCTTCTCGGCCAGCAGGGCGGCCAGGTCGCGGACCTGCCGGAGCCCGCGATCGCCGGTGTGGCGGTCGCGCACCAGGCCCGCCAGCGACTCCGCGTCGACCGGGACGCGCGACAGGGCCGGATCGTGCGGCTCCCCGCCTCCGACGCGGCTCACGAAAGCGTCCCCGACGACGGCCCACCGGCGGCCGAGGCACCGGGGACACCGGGAACGCCGGGAACGCCGGGAACACAGCTCGCGGGCACGGTGGTCGTTCCTTCTCTTCTCCGCACACCCTGAGGAGTAGCCGGGCGGGCTTGCGCACCGGTTGTGAGCCACTGGTGGATCTCGCCGTACGCCGTCGTCACGGTGGGAGTGCCCCGGGGGCGGTGTGGCTCAGGGAGGTGAGGGGCACACCCAGCCGGGGTGGCGAAGGCCCGCGTCCCTGGCCTGGGTCGCCGTGGTGATGAGGCGCTCAAGCCGGTCGCGGGCGTTCACCAGGCCGCCGATCCGCTCGTCGATGCGGTCCCGCTCGGCCGAGAGCCGGTCGAGCAGCGCGGAGGTCACCTCGCCGGTCTCGACGGACGGCAGCAGTTCCACGATCGTCCTGCTCGGCAGCCCCGCGGCGTACAGCCGCTGGATCAGCTGGACGCGGTCGACCGCCTCGCGCGGGTAGTGCCGCTGCCCGCCGGGGTCGCGCACCGGGGCGAGCAGCTCGTGTTCCTCGTAGTAGCGCAGGGCCCGCACGCTCACGCCCGCCCTGGCGGCCAGTTCGCCGATACGCATGGGCATCTCCCTGTGGCCTCGGTCATAATGCTTGCCTCTGACGTCAACGTCAGGTTTTAGCGTAGCCCTCGACCGACCTGGACAAGAACGACTCAGGCCCATCAGGAGGCAACCATGCAGATCGCCGATTCCGTCGCGCTCGTAACCGGCGCCAACCGTGGCCTCGGCCTGCACTTCGCGCGGCAGCTGCTGCGGCGGGGTGCGGCGAAGGTCTACGCGACCGCGCGTACGCCCGAGCTCGTCGACATTCCCGGCGTCGAGGTGCTCCGGCTCGACATCACCGACCCGGCGGCGGTCGCCGCCGCGGCCGCCGCGGCGGGCGACGTCACCCTGTTGATCAACAACGCCGGCGTCGCCACCTTCCAGCCCCTGGTCACCGGGGACCTGGAGAAGATCCGGCTGGAGATGGAGACGCACTTCTTCGGCACGCTCAACATGGTCCGGGCGTTCGCCCCCGTGCTGGCCCGCAACGGCGGCGGGGCGATCCTGAATGTCATGTCGCTGTTGTCGTGGATGTCCCACGAGGGGGCCAGCGCCTACAGCGCGGCGAAGGCGGCCGAGTGGGGCCTGACCAACGGCATCCGCCTGGAACTCGCACGTCAGGGGACCACGGTCACGGGCCTGCACGTGGGCAGCACCGACACCGACATGCTGGCGGCCTACGACGTGGAGAAGAACGACCCCGCCGACGTCGTGCGCACCGCGCTGGACGGGCTGGAGGCCGGCGAGATCGAGATCCTCGCCGACGAGGACACCGTCCAGGTCAAGGCGGCCCTGTCGGCGGATCCGAGCGTGCTGTACCCGCGGATCGCCTCGAGGGCCGATGCCGGCGGGAGTCGCTGATCGGGGGGTGTGCGGCAGGGCCGCCGGCCGGCCCGCGGTCGCCCGGGGCGGTCACCGGGAGCGCGGCGGCCCCGGGTTCCGCCGGTGTCCCGCCGGTGCCCCGCCGGTGTCCTTAACGTCCCGCGGTCTCCTCGGCGTCCCGCCGGTGTCGGCGGTGTCCTGCCGGTGTCGGCGGCGGCTCTCGGGGGGACGAGGACACGTCCCGGGCCACCCACGCCGGCAGCTTCCCGAGGCCCCTCGCGGGGAACGGGCCCTCAGACGAAATCGTCCCCGGTCATGCCGGCCGGATGGCCGGGCGGCCACTGCACGAGCTCGATCCGGTAGCCGTCGGGATCGGTCAGCCATGACGTCCGCATCCCCTCCCCCAGGTCCGCCGGAGGCTCGGCCGTGACGCCCCTGGCCGCGAGATCGGCGATCGTGACGTCGAGATCGTCCACCTGGACGACGAGATGGTTGACGGCGCCGATGTCCCTGACCGGTCTCGCGGGGTCGTGCACGAGCTCGAGGCTGATGAACGGGTCGCCGGGCAGCTGGAGCATGGTCAGGCTGCCGAACTCCGTCTCGGGGACACCGCCGCGCTCGGCGTACCCGAGGGCGGTGTAGAAGGCGAGCGAGCGTTCCAGGTCGGTGACCCTCAACCCGAGGTGCAGCATGCGCATGCCCGGCAGGGTATTGCCGCCCGGACGAAGGCGCCACTCCCCCGCCGGGGCCCTGACGGCGGGGCGAGCACGCCGCCCGCCGCGAGCGGCCGGGGCGCTGTCGCCGCACCGGCCGGAGCGGACCCGGCCGGCGTCGGCGGCTCCTTCTCGTGAGATCTCCGGGCCGTCCTACTCCGCTCTCCGCTCGGGTTCGCGCGATGAGACCCAAAGTAGCTCTCTGTGATGTCGGCGAATCAGGACGTAATTATCACAGGAGGGCGGTACCGGGCCGTAGCGGCAGTGAAGCGGATCAGCGTGTGCTCTCGAACCTTCACTGCGATCGGGGGGACAAGGAGCTCTGCCGGTGCGAAGAGAGTGGGAGCCGAAGGACCTCATCGAGTGCTGGACGCCGGATGCGGCGGAGACCGTTCTGCCGGCGAACAAGAGTGGCGCGACCCGGCTCGGGTTCGCGCTGTTGCTGAAGTTCTTCGAGTTGGAGAGGCGCCTCCCCGGCGGGAGGACGCGCCGAAGGCGGCCGTGAACCGGTCGCCCGCCACTACGATCGGATGATCAAGCATGCGACCGCGCTGCGGTTGCGCACCGCCGAGTCGCACCAGATGCCGCGCCGCTTCACCCGCGGCGGCCCCAAGCCCCCCTCCTACCAGGCGATCGAAGAGCTCGGCCGCGCCGTCGGAACGATCTTCCTCTGCGAGGATCTCGCGGATTATGTCGGCCAGCGCTCGGGGTGAGGGGGCAGATTGGTCGCTCCCGCGGTGAGCGGGCCTGTTGTCTACGGGCAGTGTGAGCGTCCGGGGTGAGGCGATGCTCATGCCTGGAATGCGGTGCCCGGTGCGAGGGGTTATAGGTTGGGCGGGGTGACCAGCATGTACACGACAGAGTTCGGCGAGTTTCTCAAGGCGCATCGGGCGCGGATCGAGCCTGGGGAGGTCGGGTTTCCGTCGGGTGCCAAGCGGCGGGTAGCGGGGTTGCGCCGGGAGGAGGTCGCGGTGCTGGCGGGGGTCAGCAGCGACTACTACGCCCGGCTGGAGCAGGGGCGGGAGCGCAATCCGTCGGCTCCGGTGCTGGAGGCGATCAGCCGCGCGATACGCCTGGATCACGATTCGCGCGAGCATCTGTACCGGCTGGCCGGCCTGAATCCGGGCCTGGCCCCGGACGCGGACCGGACCCGGGTGCATCCCGCGCTGGCCTGGCTCCTGGACTCGTTTCCGGCGTCGGCGGCCTACGTCCTCGGGCCCGCCTTTGACGTGCTGGCCACCAACGCGGTCGCGGCCGCGTTGCTATCGCCCTTCGGCGGCGAGCCGAACATGGTGCGGGTCCTGTTCACCCACCCCCAGGCCCAGGTGGTGTTCGCCACCTGGGACGAGATCGTGCCCAAGACCGTGCACGCGCTGCGGCTGCACGCCGGCCAATTCCCCGATGACCCGCAGATCAAGGCCCTGGTCGAAGAACTGCTCGGCGCCTCCGAGGCGTTCCGGTCGCTCTGGCACGACCAGGTCGTGGGCGAGCTCACCCGCACGGACAAGGTCTTCGTGCATCCCGAGGCCGGGCGGGTGGAACTGACCTATCAGATCTTCGACGTCAGCGACGCGCCCGGTCAGCAGCTCCTGGTCGGCACGCCCGAGCCGGGCAGCCGCAGTGCCGAGGCCGTGGCCGGGCTCGTCGCGGCGCGAAGCCGTTCCTAGGTGTCGTACACCCCCTCTCGCGCGGCCTTCTTCAGCGGCTCGTGAGGGACGAAGGTGGGTTGCGGAACAGCTCGTACCGCACACCAAGGAATGTCATGTCCCTCACCTCATATCGCACGCTGGGCACCTCGGGCCTGCGGGTCAGCCCGCTGGCGCTCGGCGCGATGACCTTCGACGACGGCAGCTGGGGCTCCGGCCCTGAGACGTCGTACGCGATCCTGGACCGCTACCTGGAGGCCGGCGGCAACTTCGTCGACACCGCCAACATGTACAACGGCGGCGCCTCGGAGAGCACGCTCGGCGCATACTTCGGCAAGCGCCCCGGGATCCGGGATCGGGTGGTGCTGGCCACCAAGTTCGGCGGCAGCATGGCGCCCGACGACCCGAACTCCGGCGGCGCCGGCCGCAAGGCGATCCGGGCCCAGCTCGACGCTTCGCTGCGCCGGTTGAACACCGACTACGTGGATTTGTACTGGATGCATCAGTGGGACCGGCACACCCCGATCGAGGAGACCCTGTCCACCCTCACCGACCTGGTACGGGCTGGGAAGATCCACTCGATCGGCCTGTCCAACGTGCCGGCCTGGCAGGTGGCCGAGGCCGCCACCGCCGCCCGGCTCCTGAGCTGGGAGCCGATCGCGGCGTTGCAGGTCGAGTACTCGCTGCTGGCCCGCAGCGTCGAGGGGGAGACGTTCGGCGCGGCCCGGCGGTTCGGCCTTGGCATCACTCCGTGGAGTCCGCTGGCCAGCGGAGCCTTGTCCGGCAAGTACGCGCGCACCACCACGGAGGTGGCCGGCTCGGGGCGCGCCGCGTACGCGGGTCCGCACCTGACCGAGTCCACGTTCGTCCTGCTCGACGCGCTGCAGGACATCGCCGGCGAGCTCGGCGCGACGGTGGCCGCGGTCGCGCTGGCCTGGGTCCGGCGGCGGCCCGAGGTCACCAGCACGCTGATCGGGGCCCGTACCCCCGAGCAACTGCAGGCCAACCTCGCCTCGCTCGACGTCACCCTCACCGCCGAGCAGGCGGCCCGGCTCGACGCGTTGACGGCACCTGACCTCGATTACCCGTACAACCTGATCGAGTCGATGGTCGGCTTTCAGCAGGGAGACACCACCGTCAACGGCCTGGCCGCTCAGGCGTTCGTTCGCTGAGGAGTATCGATGCTGACGAACGAACGGCTCACCGGCTGGGTCGAGCGCTACGTGCACGCCTGGCGCACCGCGGACCCCGCCGACATCGCCGCCCTGTTCACCACCAACGCCGAATACCACGAGCAGCCGTACGAGACCGACTGGATCGGGCGCGAGGCCATCGTCCAGGGCTGGCTGTCCCGCCAGCCCTGGCAGGAGGGCGGCTGGGACTTCGTCTGGTCCCCGCTCATGATCACTGGAGACACCGCGGCGATCCGCGGCACCGGCGTCTACACCGAACTCGGCAGGTTCGACAACCTGTGGGTCGTCACCCTCGCCGGCGACGGACGCTGCAGCAGCTTCCGCATGTGGAACAACGAAGCCGGAACCTGACACCGTCCAGCGCGCGGCCCAGGCCGCCGCGAGCGGATACGCGTTGCTTTCAGGAAGGACGACATGACGGGCGCCAACCCCTTGGGGGGCTTTCTGGCCTCGCGCCGGGCCGGGCTCGATCCCGCACGGACGGGGCTACCCGCCTGCCTGGCACCGCGCAGGGTGCCGGGGTTGCGCAGAGAGGAGGTCGCCGCACTGGCCGGCATCAGCACCGCGTACTACACCAAGCTGGAGCAGGGCCGCGCGGGCAGAATTCCCGCCGAGGTGGTCCGGGCCGTTGAGGACGCCCTTGAGCTGGGCGACCTCGATCGCCTGCACTTTCGCGCCCTCGTGAAGAACGCCTCCGGCCGCCCCGTGGCCCGCCCGGTCGCCCGGCCGGCCAAGGTGCGCCCGGCCCTGATCGCGATGATGAACGCGCTCGACGCCCCGGCCCTGCTGCACGGACCCCGGCTGGACGTCCTGGCCACCAACGACCTGGCGAAAGTCGTGATCGACGACTTCGACCGGCTGCCGGTCAAGGACCGCAATCTGGCCCGATGGACGTTCCTCGACCCACGCGCCAGGATCGTCCACCCCGACTGGCGGCAGATCGCCCCGCAAGTCGCCGCCGCTCTGCGCCGCCTCACCGCCGGCAGGCCCGCCGACCCGCGGTTGGAACGGCTCATCGGCGAGGTCCTGCTCGCCGCACCCGAGTTCGCCCGGTACTGGGCGGAGTACCGCCTGCATCTGCACCCCCGAGGGACAAGGAGGTTGTTTCACGAGGCCGTGGGCGAGTTGACCCTGCACCACGAGACGCTGACCCTGCCGAAAGACGATCAGAGCCTGCTCGTCTACACCGCCGAGCGCGGCTCCCCGGCGCAGGAGAAGCTGCGCCTGCTGGCCAGCTGGACCGCGTCGGTGACCGGCACCCCTGCCACCTGACTGCCACGTTCTCCAATCTCCTTGACCAGGAATGACGGCCGCCGGTCCCACCAGAAGTGATCGTGCCCGCGTCTGGTTCTAGCGTGAACCCTGTCGCCACCATACGGAGTACCCCCATGACAGAAAGTAACAATCTGCTCGTCTACGGAGCCACCGGCTACACCGGACGGCTCATCGCCGAGCACGCTCGGCACCTGGGCCTCGACCTCGTCGTCGCCGGCCGGAACCGGGAACGTGTCGCGGCCCTCGCCGGCGAGCTCGGCGTGGAAGGTCGCGCCTTCCCGCTCGGCGATCCGGCGTCGGTACGCGACGGCCTGCGCGGCGTCATGGTCCTGCTGAACGTGGCCGGTCCCTTCCGTCAGACGGCGCGCCCCCTGCTGGAGGCCTGTATCGCGACCGGCGTGCACTACCTGGACACCACCGCGGAGTACGACGTCTTCGCCGCCACGCAAGCCCGTGGCGCCGAAGCCGCGGCGGCCGGAGTGATGATCATGTCCGGCACCGGCTGGGACGTGGTGCCCAGCGACTGCGTCGCCGCATACGCCGCCGCCCGTGTCACCGAGCCCGCCCGCCTGCGCATCGCGCTCAAGCTGCTCAGCGCCACCCCCGAGGAGGCCGCCGGGCTGAACCTGTTCTCCCGCGGCTCCATCGCCAGCGCCACCGCAGGCATCGGCGACCTTGGCGACCTCGTACGCGCTGACGGGCCGCAGCAAGGTCGTCGCCGAGGCGACCGGCCGCGACGGCACCGTGGCCCGCGCCCTCATCGACACGCCGACCGGCTACCGCTTCACCCAGCTCTCCTCCGTGGAGATCGCCCGCCGCGTCCTCGCCGGCTCCTACACCCCGGGCTTCCAATCACCGGCCTGCGCCTATGGCCCCGGCCTGGCTCTCTCCATCGCCGACACGCGCATCACCGACCTGTGACCCCGCGCCGACCACACCACAGAGGAACCATCTCATGAACGAGACCCGGCCCCACGACCCGCCGACCGGCCTGGCCGAGGCGGCCGAGATGGCCCTGCGCGTACGAGCCCACTACGAGCAGCTCGAACAACGCCTCCTGGGCAGGACCTGGACACTGCCGGAACTCGCGGTCGGCTTCACCAACGACGCCGCCTACGTCGGCCGCCTGGTGCTGGCCGCCGAACGCACCTGGGACATCGACGGCGACGTGGACGCCGAACTACGCCACAAGCTGGCCGAATGCCTTTGGTGGGCGTTCGTCCTGGCCGACAAGCTCGGCGTCGATCTCCCGGAGGCCTACGAGGCCACGATGGACCGCATCGACACCGGCCTGCGCAAGACGCTGCGCGGCACCCCTTGGGACGGACAGTGAGATCCGGACTGCACGGCGTCGACACCGCGCCCTGCGTGATCTCGCAGGGCGCTTTCGAGATCAGCTACGGAGGTACACAGAATGGGTCAGCTTGACGGCAGGACTGCGGTGGTCACCGGGGGCAGCTCGGGCATCGGGCTTGCCACCGCCCGGCGGTTCGCCGAAGAAGGGGCGCACGTTTACCTGACGGGCCGCCGCGCACCCGAGTTGGCCGTCGCGGCGGAGCAGATCGGCGAGCGGGCGACGCCCGTGCGGGCCGACATGGCCGAACCGGCCGACATCACCCGGCTCATGGACACGATCGCCGCCGCCGGGGAAGGGATCGACGTCCTGTTCGTCAACGCGGGCGGCGGATCCTTCGCCACGCTGGAGGAGGTGACCGAGCAACACCTCGACCAGATCTTCCGGACCAACGTACACGGCGTCGTCCTCACCGTGCAGAAGGCATTGCCCCTGCTCCACGAGGGCTCCTCGGTAATCTTGAACGGATCCACCGCCGCCTTCACCGGCACACCGTCCTTCGGGGTGTACGGGGCGTCGAAAGCGGCCGTGCACGCCCTGGGCCGGGTCTGGGCCAACGAACTGGCTCCCCGCGGCATTCGAGTCAACACCCTGGCTCCCGGCTACATCGAAACGCCCGGGATCCTCACTGACGCCGGCGACGACGAGACCGCTCGCGCCCGTCTGCGAGACCGGCTCGCCGAGGGCGTGCCCCTCGGACGGCTGGGGCAGGCGGCCGAGGCCGCCGAAGCGGCGCTCTTCCTGGCCACCGATCGCGCCGGCTTCGTCACCGGAGCCGAACTCGTCATCGACGGCGGCGAGAGCCGTCGGCGTTGACGCCCGAGTCGCACCTTCGCCGACAACTCAGGAGGACCCATGGACAACACCGGCACCACCGGCAACACCGCGATTCCGGCGACAGCGCACCTGCACGCCGCCGACACGCCCGAGCTCGTGCGGGCACCGCGCGCCACCTTCGTCTCCACCACCGGTAAGGGGCGTCCGGGCACCGACGGCTTCTACCGCAAGAAGGCGCTCGTCGCGGCGGTCGCCGCCGCCCTCCCACCCGCCCTGCAGCCGGACGACACCGCGAACGTCGTCGAGATCCTCTACCGATACCCCGCCGACGCCGTCCCCGTCGAAATCGCCGACTTCTACAGCGTCAATCCCGTCGACACACTCGAATACCGCGTGCTGGCACACGTCAGCGACGACACCACCGCCGCTGACCTCGCGTCCGCGCGACGCGCGGTTCCCTCGGCCGACGACGAGCTGACGCTCTTCGCGCTGCCCGAACAACTGGTCGTGCAGATCATGCACCACGGCCCTTTCGCGGACGAATTCGGCACCCTCGCGCGGCTCGGCGCCTTCGCATCGGAGCGCGGCCTGCGGCGCGTCGGCGCGCACCACGAGATCCACCTGGACCCCTTCACCGCCACCACCCCGCAGGAGCACCTGCGTACCATTCTGCGGGACCCGGTCAGATGACACCGCGCGGTCGCCGACGATGCGGGGTCGCATCATCGGCGGCCGGGTCTGCACGGCTTGGACCTCCTGTAGCTACGGCGAGCCGCCACCCTGCCGGTCCTGGAACCGTTCGAGCGATATGCGAAGCGTTAGCTATCGGTTTCGACAACCCCTCACCGTGGCAGTGCGCGACTTCGGCACGTTATCCGGTACATCACCGCCGACGTGGCGCGGCGGCCGGAATGAGCGCCGTCCCGAAGGTCGCCGCGCCACGGGGTGGTGATGTCAGTCTCGCCGCGGCCGCCGACGTCTTCTTGGCCACTTCGCGCACGGCCAACTCGAACACCCACCGCGCCTACGCCTCGGCCGTCGCCCGCGTCATCGCCCTGCTTGGCCGTGACCGGCCACTGGCCGAAGTCTCCGCCGCCGAGCTCGGCACCGCGCTCACCGAGTTGCGGGGCGCGAGCGCGTAGGCGACTTGGAACCGCAACCGTGCCGCCGTCACCTCCTGGCGGCAGCGCAACACCGTCGAACGCTGTTTCCAGAAGATCAAGACCTGGCGCGGTCTGGCCACCCGCTACGACAAAACCCTGGAAAATTACGAGGCCGGGCTTTACCTCCGAGGCTCGATCATGTGGCTGAAGCTCCTCACCTCAACCACATGATCCAAACCTCGAACAGCTCCTGGAGGAGTTCCGGGCCGTCACCGACGACGCCATGCTGTCCATGACCCTGCACCTACGCCAACAGAACCTCAGCCTGCGCGAGATCGCCGCCCGTCTCGTGATCACCAAAGGCGAGAAGAGAGGCCGGCCCTCTCCCCAGCCACGGTCCTGCGCATGCTCCGCGAACACGACGAAGCCGTCCTCGCATCGACATCCGTCACAGGCTGACCGCAGCATCAGTGGTCGCCAGAGCTGACCCAGATCCGCAAACACACACAGTAGCCATAATCACGCAGAGCTACTTTGGGGGCCCATCGCACGAACCCGAGCGGAGGGCCTACTCGGCCGGGTCGCGCCTCGGTGCCGCACGGACGTGCGCGCGCTCGCCCTGTTTGCCGATGAGGCTCAGGAACTCGACGGGACCGGAGCCGGTGGCGCCGAACCAGTGCGGGGTGCGCGTGTCGAACTCCGCGGCCTCCCCCGGCTTGAGGATGAGGTCGTGTTCCCCGAGCACGAGGCGGAGCGTCCCGTTGAGGACGTAGGCCCAGTCGTAACCCTCGTGGGTGCGCAACTCGGGTTCGGCGTCGTCCCTTCCGGCCGGGAGGACGAACTTGTAGGCCTGGATCCCTCCGGGCCTGCGGGTCAGTGGCAGGACGACCGAGCCGTCGCCGCGGGAGACGGGCCGCAGGTTGACGCGGGGGTCGCCGGTCGGCGGCGCGTCGACGAGCTCGTCGAGCGTGACCCCGTGGGCGCGGGCGAGCGGAAGCAGCTGCTCGAGCGTGGGACGCCGCAGGCCCGCCTCCAGCCGCGACAGGGTGCTGGTGGAGATGCCGGTCTCCTCCGCGAGGTCGGCGAGCGTGACGTCCCGCTGCAGCCGGAGGCGCTTCAACCTCGGTCCGACGGCGTCAAGGGTGCGGTCGATGGCTTCGTCCATCCTTCCATTTTGCCATTCGGCAACAGGGTTTGCCCATCCGCCTTCCCCGTCGGCACCATGAGGGACGAACCGGGGGACGCGCCCGCGGCGGGGCCGTCGGCGCGTCGCCACGGCGGAGAGATCATCGCGAACGAGAAGGACGACCTGTGACGCACGCATTCGACAAGGACTTCTGGGAGCGGCACTGGCAGGAGGGACGAGTCGAGGGTTCCGCATCCATGGGCGGCAACCCGCCGAACCCCTACCTCGCCCGTGAGACCGGCGGCCTGACACCGGGCACGGCGCTGGACGCGGGGTGCGGCGGCGGCGCCGAGGCGATCTGGCTCGCCTCCCACGGCTGGCACGTCACCGCGGCCGACATCTCCTCCGAGGCCCTGGCCCGCGCCGCCGAGCGCGCTGCGGCGGTCAGGGCCCCCGAGCACCTGCGGTGGGTCGAGGCGGATCTGAGCGTCTGGGAACCGGACACGCGGTTCGACCTGGTCATGACCCACTACGCCCACCCGGCGACATCCCAGCTGGATTTCTACGACCGCATCGCCGGATGGGTGGCCCCCGGCGGCACGCTGCTCATCGTGGGGCACCTGCGCACCCCGGACTCCACCGGCCACGGGCACGGACATGAGCACGAGCACGAGCACCACCATCCCCCCGCCGAGGCGTCGGTCACCCCCGCGGCCATCACCGCGCGCATGGACGGCACGCGGTGGGAGATCGTCACCGCCGAGGAGCACCTGCGCACGCTCACCGGCCACGAGGGCCGGGCGGTCACCCTGCACGACGTCGTCGTACGCGCCACCCGGCGCCGGTGATCACACCGTCCGGCGCGCGGAACCGGCGGCGGCCGTGCCAGGAGGCGCTCGTCCGCCGCCGCCCACGAGGCTCCGGCCGCGGATCGCCCGGCCGGGGAGCCGGTCAGCCCAGGCTCGCGGTGATGGTGATCTGGTCCGGCGCCGCGTCCAGGAGGATCAGGACTCCCGCTATCGCGACGATCCAGCGCAGCGTCGAGCGGGATCCGGAGGAGAGCGTGGCGCGCCACCGTTCGAACCGGCCGCGCGTCCGTTCTCCCAGGGCGGCCCAGGCGGCGAGGAGCAGCAGACCCGGAAGCACCATGACGGTCACGTACGCGCCGAGGAGCGGCGACCACTGGACGGCGGGCAGGCCGGCCGCGGTCATGACGCCGATCGCGGCGAAGTACGGCACGGCGGTGGCGAACTCGAACAGCCAGGTCCCCAGCCCCAGCAGCAGCATGGAGCGTACGGTGAAGGACCGGGTTTGGACGGGCGCGCGTCCGGGGTCCTTGTCGGGGATGAAGTAGCTGCCCACGAAGAGCGCCACGCCGAGGACGGCCTGCCCCCAGGCCCACACGGTGTCGTCGACGACCGGCACGACGGCGCCCAGGCCGAGCATGAGCAGGACGCCCAGGGCGAAGTAGGCGATCGCGACCGTCCCGAGGTACACCCCCAGCAGCGCGCCCACGCGGCGTGGCCCGGCCAGCAGCAGGTAGAGGGTCACTCCGATCACGGTGGGGCTCAGCGTGTCGAGCAGGGCCAGTCCGAGCACCGCCCCGATGGTCTGGATCGACAAAACCGTCCCCTTCCGGGAGTCGGCGAACCGTAATAACACGCCTGTGTTAGCTAAAGTAACACACCCGTGTTAGCATGTGAACGTGCCTCGACTCGTTGATCATGACCGGCGGCGGGCCGAGCTGGGCGAGGCCGCCATCCGGGTGATCCTGCGCGAGGGTCTCGCCGGTGTGACCGTCCGCGGGGTCGCCGCCGAGGCCGGCTGGTCCACCGGGTCCCTGCGGCACTACTTCGGCAACCAGCACGAGCTGCAGGCCTACGTCGTCCAGGCCACCACCGACACCCTCCGCCGGCGAGTCCTCCCGCGCGTCCAGCGGCCCCGCGCCCACGGCTCGCCGATCGAGCGAATCGCCACGATCGTGGAGGAGATGCTGCCGCTCGACGACGAGCGGCGCGAGGAGTACGCGCTGTGGTCGGCGATCGTGGAATGGGAACGCCTGCACCCTCCGGCGGGAGGCTCGGTGACGTGGGGCGACCAGCGGGCGCTGCACCGCCAGTGCGTCGCCGCCCTGTACGGGTACGAGTCGGCCCGCGAGCCCGAGCGGGCCAGGCTCCCCCACCCCGACGACCAGGTCGAGTTCTGGGCGGCACTCCTGCACACGTTCGTCGACGGGCTCGCCGCCCAGATCGTGAACACCCCCGGCGAGATGTCCGCGGACACCGCCGCGCGGCTGCTGCGCTCACTGCTGCACGCCGTGCTCCGCGCACGGCAGGACCGGCACGAGCACCCTCCGGGAGCGGAGAGCGCGGCGCGGGCCGCCGGCGAGGCCCTCAGGCGTGGAGGGTGAGGGGGGCGGGCATCCCGTCGGTGAACAGCCGCGCGTCGACCTGGTCCAGGGCGACGCGCAGGGCGCCGAGGGCGACGCTGTCGGCGCCGAGGTCGGAGGCCCTGATCTCCGGGACGCGCAGGCACAGGCGGCCCAGCTCCTGCTCCAGGGGGTCGATGAGCAGGTCGGCGGAGCGGGAGTAGCCGCCGCCCAGGATGACGACCTGCGGGTCGAGGGTGAGCACGAGGGCCGCGGCCCCGACGGCCAGGTCCTTGACGTAGCGGCGCAGCGCGGTCCTGGCGTCGCGGTCGCCCTCGCGGGCGCGTTCGAAGACCCAGGCTGCCTTGTCGTTCGGGTGGATGTCTCCGGGCACCCCGGGACAGTTCTCGAGGCGGGAGGGGGCCGACAGCCACCGGAGCGTCTTGAGCGCGCCGATCTCGCCGGCGGCTCCCCCGTAGCCGCGCCGCAGGGTGCCGTCGATGATGAGGCCCGCGCCGATTCGCATGCCCGCCAGCAGGTAGACGATGTCGTCGGCGTCCTGCGCGGCGCCCTGCCAGCGCTCGGCGACGGCGGCGAGCTTGCAGTCGTTCTCGACGAGGACCGGGCAGGTGAACCGGGCCGCGAGGTGCTCGGCGGGCGAGACGCTCGCCCAGCCCGGCAGCGGGGTGAACAGCGTGGTGCGGCCGGTCGCGTCGACGGGGCCGGTCACCCCGACCGTCACCGCCCAGATCTGGTCGGGCCGCATCCCTGCGGCGTCCAGGCACTGGGAGATGGCGGTGTCGACGGCCTCCAGCCGGGCGGCCGGGTCGGCGTCGGGCTCGACCGGCAGCCGGTGGCTGCGCAGCACCCGTCCTTCGAGGTCGGCGAGCAGGACGAGTATCTTGTGGCCGCCGACGTCGACGCCGAGCACGTGCCCGGCGTCGGCGTTGAAGTGGTAGCGGCGGGCCGGGCGGCCGACGCTGCTGCCGTCGGGCTCGACGATCTTCACCCACCCGTCGGTGACCAGCCCGCGGACCACGACGTCGGTCCCGGGCCGGGACAGGCCGGTGCGGGCGGCGAGCTCGGTGACGGTGGCGGGCGGCTGCCCCCTCATCGCCCGGACGATGCTGAGCGAGTTGAGTTCGCGGAGCTTGCTGACGTCGGCTCCGGCCGCCTCGGGCACCACTACCCCCCCAATTATGCTTTGTTAAAGCGAAATTCTAGCGGCCCGTCACGAGATCGGATACTGCTGTCCCGGGTTCAGCGCGGCGGTGAAGTCGACGACACGGCCGTCGATGGCGAAACGGTACCTGCCTTCCTGGACGATCTCTGGCTGTTCGGCGAGATAGGCGGCCATGTGATCGAGTTCGTCCGGGCTGAGCCAGGACGGCGGGTCGGAGACGGCCTTGAACCCGCAGATCGCGGCCAGGTCGCGCAGCCAGTCCTTCTGGACGTCGGTGAGCAGGTTGAGGCGGCTGCGGAAGTAGACGATGTCGGGGTCGACCTGCAGGAGGGGCGACTGCCACAGCCGGTGCAGCGTGTTGACGACGGCGTTGTAGGCCATCGCGTCCGAGGGGTCGTCGGTGGCGTAGTTGGTCCACAGCGGGGCGACGTCGGGGCCGCTGCGCAGCCCGTCGACGAGCCCGAGCGAGGGCAGCGGCAGGCCGCCGCTGCCCAGCAGGTAGACCTCCGGCCCCGCGACGCGCCGGATCAGGGCGAGCGCGTCCCGGTAGGCCTGCTCGCGGGGCGCCCCGGAGTGCCTGACACCGGGGACGGCGCCGGCGTTGATGAAGTCGATCTTGAGGTAGGTGAAGCCCCATTCGTGGACCACGCGGTGGATCATCTGTGTGAGGTGTTCCCGGGCGCCGGGGTGGGTGAGGTCCAGCGCCCAGTAGCCGGTGCCCCAGTTGTGACCGGCGACGACCGGCTCCCCGCCGGCGTCGCGCAGCAGGAACTCGGGGTGCTCGCGCGCCGTGGCCGAGGTGGGCAGCACGATGAACGGCGCGAGCCACAGGCCGGGGCTCATCCCGGCGGCGGTGATCCGCTCGGCCAGGGCCCGCATGCCGGAGGGGAACTTGTCGTTGGGCTCCCAGTCGCCGACGGCCCGCTCCCAGCCGTCGTCGATCTGGGCGACGTCGAAGCGCAGGCCGGTCAGGCTGGCGATGTCCTTGTTCAGCACCTGCTCGGTGATGCCCTCGTAGTAGGCGTACCACGTGCACCACACGTTGCCGGCGCGCCGGTCGCTGCTGCCCAGCCGCTCGGCCAGCTGCTCGGCGTAGCGGGCGAAGACCTCCTGCTCGGGACCGTAGGCGAGGAACCAGGGGGCCCCGTCGTCCTCGCACCAGCCGGCGAGGGTGTCGTGGTCGGCGGCCAGGCGGGGGGTGCCCAGCCCGAGGGAGCCCAGCAGCAGCACCTGGCCGTCGGCGCCCTGCAGCGCGGCCACGGCCGAGGAGTGGTGGCGGGCCGGATCGTCCCAGACGGTGTCGTCGGCGGTCAGGCGCCGTACGGGATTGGCGATCCGCAGGGGCGGCTCGCTGAGGCGGCGCCACCCGCACGGGCTCCAGGAGTTCTGGCCGTGGCGGTAGAACAGGGCGTCGCCCAGACCGTGCAGGATCGCGACCCGGCCTGGCGGCAGGACCAGACCGCCGCCGACGGGCTCGGGGGGTTCGGAACCGGTGAGTTCGACCGCGAGGGTGCGGCCGGCCAGGTCGACGAGCAGGGGCATGGTTCTCCTTCGAGCAGTGGTGCGGTGGCCGTTCGGCGGGACGCTCAGGGGATCCCGCCGAACGGGGCAGAGAATGGAACGGTCAGCCGAACAGGGCGTTGACCTGCTGGTTGGCCTTCGTCAGCGCCTCGGCGGGCTCTGACTGGCCGAGGATGACCGACTGCAGGGCGTCCTGCACGATCTGGCTGACCTCGGTGCCGTGGTCGGTGATCGGCAGCAGGAACGTGCCGCCGGGGGTCTTGGTGTAGTCGACGTAGACCTGCACGTCACGGCCCTTGGCCTTGTGGGCGGCGAGCGCCTTCTCGGTCGAGGTCTTGATCGCGGGGAACACCGCGGCGTTGCCGCCGACCACGTCCTGGCAGTCGGCCGACCCGAGGTACTTCACCCACTTCCACGCGGCGTCCTTGTGCTCGGTGCCCGCCCAGATCGCGTCCGACAGGCCGTTGATGGCGCTCTTGCGGGCTCCGACCGGGCCGACGGGCAGGGGGGCGAGCGCGAACTTCTGCTTGGCGTCGGGGCCGAGGTAGGTGTTGATGGTCCAGGAGCCCGCGATCGTCAGCGCGGCCTTGCCCGCGTTCATCACCGCGTCGATGCCGAGCGTCGACTGCTTGTCGAAGCGGGGGGCGTACCCCTTGTCGGTCAGCGCCTTGTACCAGCCGATGGTCTCGATCAGCTTGGGGTCGTCGTACCTGAACTTGGTGCCCCAGGGGTTCTTGTCCAGGTAGGTGAAGCCGTTGGCGGCGGCCAGCTCGCCCCACCCGTTCTGGCCCTGGGAGCCGTCGTTCCACTCGGGCTGGTACCCGTAGACCGCGACGTTGTCCTTGTCGAAGTCCGGGTCCAGGCCGTTGCGGCCCTTTTCGTCGACGGTGAGCTTGGCGATGACCTGCTCGAAGCTGCCGCCGTCGGCGGGGTTCCAGGTGAGGTCGGCCAGGTCGGCGGCCTTGACGCCGGCCTTGTCGAGCATCTCGCCGTTGTAGACGATCGCCTCGGTGTCCCAGTCCTTGGGCAGCCCGTACCGCTTGCCGTCCTTGGTCCAGAGGTCGGCCAGCCCCTCCTGGTACTGGCCCAGGTCGACCTTGTCGGCGTCGACGTAGGGCTGGATGTCGAGGATCTGCTGGCTGGAGACGAACTGCGGGTAGTACGAGACCTGGTTGGTCCACACGTCCGGGGCCTCGCCGGCGGCCAGCTGCGTGGTCAGGTTCTGCCAGTACTGCGCCCAGGCCGTCTGAGTGATCTTGACGGTGATGTTCGGGTTCGCGGCGTGGAAGGCGTCGGCGCAGGCCTGGTAGGAGGCCTGCTGCTTGTCGTCCCACAGCCAGTAGTCGAGCGTGACCTGGCCGTTCGCCGGCTCGTCGGTCTCGGAGCCGGCGCACGCCGTGAGCGCGGTGCCCACCAGCAGCCCGCACAGCAGCGCCGTACCGACCCGCTTCCTATTGATCATCGAGGTGCCTCTTCCTGGGGGGTGGGGCCGAGGGTCGGAAAAAGTTCCCTCTTGCCTTGTTCGCTCTCTCGAATAATGATGTGGCTCATCGAAAATTTGTCAAGGCTAGCTCATAAATGCTTTGGCGAACGTCATGTGGAGGCTTCGATGGTCCACCCCCCGGTCAACCGGCTCGCCCGAATGGCGCTGGTCACCGTCCTGGCCGCGACCGCGGCGGCACTGCCCGCCCCGAGCTCGGCCGCCGCCACGCGGCCGGACTCCCGGCCGGACTGGCGGCCCCTGGCGGCGGCGGAGGCTCCGGACGCCAACCCGCTGCAGGGCTTCATCCCCTACGCGGGCGCCTATTCGACGTTCCCGCACTCGATGGAGTGGTTCTACCTGCCGCTGAACGCGGTGATGACCGGTCCCCGCCGGTTCGACTGGCGGGCACTGGAGGAGCAGCTGGACGCGATCGCCGCCCGCGGCCACCAGGCGGCGTTCCGCTTCTACCTCGACTATCCGGGCAAGCCCAGCGGCATCCCGAAGTTCCTGCTCGACCAGGGCCTGCTCACCCGCCCCTACGACGACTTCGACAACAACGGGCAGAGCGTCTCGCCCGACTACGACGACCCGAACCTGGCCGCCGCGCTCGACCGGTTCATCGCCGCGCTCGGGCACCGCTACGACGGCGACCCCCGGGTGGGGTTCGTCCAGCTCGGCCTGCTGGGATTCTGGGGCGAGTGGCACACCTGGCCGCACAACGGCGACCCCGGCACGGAGAACTGGTTCGCCTCCCAGGCCGGGCAGGTCAGGGTCCTGAACGCCTTCGACGCGGCCTTCGACGAGACCAGGCTGATGGTCCGCTACCCCGGCGCCGACAACAAGGCGCTCGACATGGGCTATCACGACGACTCCTTCGCCTACTCCACCCTGCCGGGGCCCGGCTGGCACTTCATGGACCTGATGGCGCAGGCCGGGACCACCGACAAGTGGAAGACCTCCACCGTCGCCGGCGAGCTGCGGCCCGAGCTGCAGGGGTGCATCTTCAACACGCCGATGGACTGCGCCGGCGACGGCGACAAGGACTTCGCCGGAAGCGTCGCCCAGACCCACGCCACCTGGCTGCTCAACCACTACGCCTTCAGCCCCGGCTACACCGGCGCCGCCTACGACAAGGCCCTGGCCGGCGCGAAGTCGCTGGGCTACCGGCTGCGGGCCACCGCGGTGCGGACCGGCCGGCGGCACCACGGCCTCGACCTCTCCGTCCGGATCCAGAACGACGGCGTCGCCCCGTTCGCCTACGACTGGCCCGTGCAGGTGGCCGCCGTCGGCCGCGACGGCCGGATCGCCAGGACCTGGACGACGTCGTGGAAGCTGACCGGCCTCATGCCCGGCGCCCCGGCCGAGCTCGACGCCGCCCTGCCCGCGGGGGGCCTGCGAAAGGGCGACTACACCCTGGTGCTGCGGGCCGCCAACCCGCTGCGCGGCGGCCTGCCGCTGCGCTTCGCCAACGCCGGCCAGGACACCACCGTCCCCGGCTGGCTCACCCTCGGCCGGACCCGGGTCTCCTGACCCGGGCCGGTTCGCCCTCGGCCGGACCCGGATCTCCTGACCCGGGCCGTCCACCCGTCAGGAAACTCCACCCACCTCACACCCGGCCGGTCCCGGGCCGTCCGCCCATCAGGAAGCTCCACCCACCTCACACCCGGGCGGACCCGGGTCTTATGACCCGGGCCGTCCACCCATCGGGGACCCCATCCATTTCCTCACCGGAGGTCACCACCCCATGCATCCCCTCCTGGCGCGGTCCTGCCGTGCCGCCGTCGCCCTCGCCGTCGGGGCGCTGCTGGCGCTGTCGCCGGCGGCCCCCGCGACGGCGGCCCCCCAGGGGCCGCCGCCCAGGCCGGCGCCCCCCGCCTCCCCCGACCCGTCCCTGACCGTCCACCCGCTCACCCCGGCCGACGGCCCGGTGGACAACCCGCTGAAGGGCTTCGCCCGCTTCTACAGCCCCGGCGGCAACCAGAACCTGGGCTACCCCCACTCGCTCACCTGGACCTACTTCGGGCTGTCGGAGGTGATGACCAACGCCTCCAACTGCGGCTCCTACGACTGGTCGCTGGTCGACAGCGCCCTCAACGAGAGCGCCTCCTACGGCAACCAGGTCGCGATGCGCTTCTACATGGAGTATCCCGGCGGCAGCGGCAGCCACCCGGCCAACGCCATCCCGCGCTGCTTCGACGGCCACGTCAATTACCGGACCAACACCTACTGGGGCACCACCAGCCCCGACTACGACAACGCCTACCTGATCAGCGCCCTGAAGAACTTCATCGCCGCCTTCGGCGCCCGCTACGACGGCGACCCGCGCGTCGGCTTCATCCACACCGGCCTCGTCGGCCTGTGGGGTGAATGGCACACCTGGCCCTACGACACCGACACCGGCGGCGACAGCTACCCCAACTACATGCCGACCGACGCCAACGGCACGCAGATCCTGCAGGCCTTCGACGACGCGTTCGACACGACCAAGCTCGAGGTCCGCTATCCGGGCGCCGGCGGGGCCGGGGCCAAGAACCTGCGCATCGGCTACCACGACGACTCGTTCTGCTACCGCGAGGGAAGCCCCTTGGCCGGGGTGACCCTGCCCCAGTCGCTCGGCGGCGCGAGCTACTCCCAGCTCCAGCGGGCGATCGACCAGGGCGTGGAGAACAAGTGGATCACCGAGTCGATGGGCGGTGAGGTCAGGCCCGAGATCCAGTCCCAGGCCTTCTCCTTCTGGCCCGGCGGCTCCGGTCAGGTCGACAACATGAAGGCCTGCATCGAGCTGGAACACGCCACCTGGAAGATGAACGAGCAGAGCTCCGGGTACAGCGCGTCCGATCCCAAGGTCGCGGCCGCGGTACGGCTCATGGGCTACAACCTCGGCGTCACCAACGCCTACTACCCGAACTCCGCGACCGGCACCGCGCAGGTCGGCGTCCAGATCAGCAACGACGGCGTGGCCCCGTTCTACTACCCCTGGACGGTGACGCTGGGCCTGAAGAACGGCTCGGGAAGCGTCGTCAAGACCTGGGACACCCCCTGGGACCTGCGTACGGTGATGCCCCGCAAGATCAGGGCCTTCCCCGACTGGAACGTGGGCTCCGACCCCACCTACCTCGACTACGGCTACCCCCAGTACTTCGCGACCACCGTCAACCTCTCCGGCGTCGCAGGCGGTGCCTACCAGCTCGTCATGCGGGTGAAGAACCCGCTGGAGACCGTGAGCGCCAACGCCAAGAAGCTGCGCTTCGCCAACGCCACCCAGAACGCCGACGGCTGGCTCGGGCTCGGCGCCATGACCGTCGGGACGGGCGGCGGCGACCAGACCGCGCCGAGCGTGCCGACCGGCCTGACCTCGCCCTCCTCCACCACCACCTCGGCCACCCTGGCCTGGAACGCCTCCACCGACAACGTCGCCGTCACCTCCTACCAGGTGCTGCGCAACGGCTCCCCGGTGGCCACGACCGCCGCCACCACCCACACCGACACGGGCCTGACGCCCGCCACCGCCTACACCTACACGGTCAGGGCCCTCGACGCCGCGGGCAACTCCTCGGCCGCCTCCTCCCCCCTCACCGTCACCACGCAGTCCACCTCCACCCCGCCGGCGGGCACGGTGGAGGCGGAGAGTTCCGCCAACACCCTGACCGGCGGTGCCGCGACCGCCTCGTGCCCGGCCTGCTCGGGCGGCGCCAAGGTCGGCTACCTCGGCAACGGGGCGACCCTCACCTTCAACAACGTCAGCGCGAGCACCGCCGGATCCCGCACGCTGACGATCTCCTACCTGTCGGCGGCCGCGCGGACCGCGACGGTCAAGGTCAACAACGGGACCGCGGCCACCGTCGACTTCCCGGCCACCGCCGACTGGAACACCGTCGGCGTACGTACCCTGACCGTCACCCTCGCCGCGGGCAACAACACCGTCACCATCGCCAACCCCGGCGGCTGGGCCCCCGACATCGACAAGATCGGCGTCACGTCCACGTCCACCCCGCCCGCCGGTACGGTGGAGGCCGAGAGTTCCGCCAACACCCTGACCGGCGGCGCCGCGACCGCCTCGTGCCCGGCCTGCTCGGGCGGCGCCAAGGTCGGCTACCTCGGCAACGGCGCGACCCTCACCTTCAACAACGTCAGCGCGAGCACCGCCGGATCCCGCACGCTGACGATCTCCTATCTCTCCGCGGAGGCCCGCACGGCGACGGTCAAGGTCAACAACGGGACGGCGACCACCGTCAGCTTCCCGGCCACCGCCGACTGGAACACCGTCGGCGTACGCACCCTGACCGTCACCCTCGCCGCGGGCAACAACACCGTCACCATCGCCAACCCCGGCGGCTGGGCCCCCGACATCGACAAGATCAACATTGCGGGCTGAGAACCCCTGGACGCCCCCGGACCGGTCACCGGTCCGGGGGTTCCCGCGTTCCATCAGGAAGGAAGACCATGACCGACTCCTGCGACCTGCGCCTGGGCGTGATCGGCGCGGGGCAGCGCGGCATCCTCGCCGCGGCCGCCCACCGGCCCGGCCGGGGCTCCCGCGTCACCGCGCTGTGCGACACCGACCCCGCGACGCTGGCGCACAGCGCGCGGCGGTTCGGCGTGGAGGACGCCGCCCTCCACGCCGACCACCGTGCCCTGCTGGCCCGGGGCGACGTGGACGCCGTCCTCATCGCCACACCGGACGACACCCACGCCGCGATCGCCGTCGACGCCCTGACCGCGGGCAAGGCCGTCTACCTCGAAAAGCCCCTCGCCATCACCGTCGACGACTGCGACGAGGTGTTGCGCGTGGCGGCCAAGACCGGGACGCGCCTGTACCTCGGGCACAACATGCGGCACATGGGCGTGATCCGGCTGATGCGCGACATCATCGCCCGCGGCGACATCGGCGTCCCCAAGACCGTCTGGGTACGGCACTTCGTCGGCCGCGGCGGCGACTACTACTTCAAGGACTGGCACGCCGACCGGCGGCGTACCACCGGCCTGCTCATCCAGAAGGCCGCGCACGACATCGACGTGATCCACTGGCTCGCCGGCGGCTACACCGAGCGCGTCAACGCCCTGGGCGACCTCATGCTCTACGGCGGGCTGCCCCGCCGCGCGGAGGGCACCCCGCCGGCGGAGGGCTGGCTCACCGACTGGCCGTGGCCGCCGACGTCCTCGACCGGCCTGCACCACCACATCGACGTCGAGGACGTGTCCGTCATGAACATGCGCCTGGACAACGGCGTCATCGCCGCCTACCAGCAGTGCCACTTCAGCCCCGACTACTGGCGCAACTACACGGTCATCGGCACCCACGGCCGCCTGGAGAACTTCGGGGACGAGGAGGGCGCCGTCGTCAAGGTGTGGAACCGGGGCCCCTCCTCCTACCGGGAGGACTGCGACGCCGCCTACACCGTCCCCCCGGCCGAGGGCGGGCACGGAGGAGCCGACGAGGCCATCATCGAGGAGTTCCTGCGCTTCGCCCGGCACGGCGGCCCGACCGACACCTCACCGGTGTCGGCCCGGATGAGCGTCGCGGCCGGCTACCTGGCCACCCTCTCGCTGCGCGAGGGCGGCACCCCCCACACCGTCCCGCCCCTGGAGCCCGAGCTCCTGGACTACTTCGCCCGCCACCAGAACCCGGGCCCGCAGGCGCCAGGGCGATGAGCCGGCCACCGAAGCCCCGGCCCGCGGGTACGAGGGCGACGGGCCGGCCGCCGGAGCCCCGGCCCGCAGGCGCCAGGGCGACGGGCCGGCCACCGCGGGCGCGGCGGCCGGCCCGTCGCGGGTGCCGTCAGGGGTTCGTCACTTCATGCCGGAGAAGTTCATCGACTGCACCAGCCGCTTGCCGAGGAGGATCAGCAGCAGGAGCACCGGGACGATGGACAGGACCGATCCGGCCATGAGCCCGGTCCAGTCCGGTGCCGTGTTCGGCGACTGCTGGAGGAACACGCCCAGGCCGACGGTGAGGACACGGGTGCTCTCCCCCTTGCCCACCAGCAACGGCCACAGGTAGTCCTTCCAGCTCCACACGATGGTGGTCAGCCCGATGGTGATCAGCGGGCCCCGGCTCATCGGAAGCACGATCTTCCAGAACATCCCCCACCGGCTGATGCCCTCCAGCTTCGCGGCCTCCTCCACGTCCCTGGGGATGGACAGGAAGAACTGGCGCAGGAAGAACACCGCGAACGGCGTCATCAGCAGGCTGGGCAGCACCAGGCCCGGGATGGTGTTCAGGATCCCCAGCTGCTTGACCAGGACGAAGTTCGGCAGCAGCGTGAAGATCGGCGGCACCATCAGCGCGGCGACGATGATCCCGAACACCAGGTCCCTGCCCGGGAAGCGCAGCCGGGCGAAGGCGTAGCCCGCCATGGCACAGCAGAAGGTCTGCACGACGGCGATCAGCCCGCTGTAGATCAGCGAGTTCACCGTGTACAGCAGGAAGTTGATCTGCGCGCCCGACCCGCCCGCCGCCCTGGCCTCCTCGGGGCCGACCAGCCCCAGGATCCGGGCGAAGTTGATCATTGTGGGGTTCTCGGGCCACAGCGCGGTCGAGTCGCGGTAGAGGTCGGCCGCGGGGGTCAGGGCCGTACGGACCATCCAGTAGAAGGGGAAGATGGTGAGTACGAGCGCGGCGATGAGGACGAACCAGGTGACGCCTCTGCCGATCTTCAATCCGGAGAACATCCGATGGCTCCTTAGCCCAGGTCCGAGCGCGAGGCGCGCAGCATCCGCATCTGCACGGCGGTCAGCACGCCGAGGATGAGCACCAGGACCATCGCCACCGCGGCGGCGTATCCCATGTGGAAGTAGGTGAAGGCCTGCTGGTAGATGTAGTAGTAGATGACGCGGGTCTCCGGGATGGGCGCCTTGCCGCCGTAGACGACCGCGACCGTGTCGAAGATCTGGAACGAGCCGATCAGCGACACCACCAGCACCAGCGCCAGGATCGGCCGCAAGAGCGGCAGGGTGATCGACCGGAACATCCGCACCTCCCCCGCGCCGTCGATCGCCGCTCCCTCGTACAGGTGCTGGGGTATCTGCAGCATCCCGGCGTAGAGCAGCAGCGCGGTGTAGCCGGTGTAGGCCCAGCTGTTGACCAGCGCCACCAGGGGCATCGCCCAGGTCGGTGAGTTGAACGACAGCGTCGTGTCGAGCCCGGCCAGGCCGATGAGGTGGTTGACGAACCCGAGGTCGGGATCCAGCATCCACGCCCACAGCAGGCCGATCGTCACGTTCGGCACCAGCCAGGGAACCAGCAGCGCCGCGCGCAGCACGACCGACCTGGTCAGCCGGTGCATCAGCGCCGCCAGCCCCAGCGCCACCACCGTCTGCGAGACGATGTTCACGACCACGTAGTAGCCGGTGGCCTTCAGCGCGTTCCAGAACTGCTCGTCGCCGATCAGCTGCCGGTAGTTGTCGGCGCCCACGTACGACGGGTCGTTGAGCAGGCTGTAGTCCGTGAACGAGTACCACACGCCCCGGAGCGTCGGGTAGGCGTAGAAGACGACGAAACCGACGATCACCGGCAGCAGGAACAGCCAGCCGACCAGCCGGTCGTCCCGCTGTCCCCGCCGGCCGCCTCCACGGCCGAGGGTCCCCGGATGCCGGTCGGCTCCGGCATCGAGTCGTGTCCCAACCGCGTGCATGCGCGCTCCTTATCGAGAGCCACTCACCGGCCTTCCAGGGCCGGCCATCGGTTAATAATGATGTGGGCTAGCGATAATTTGTCAAGAGCTAATCATATATATCGGACGGGCCGGGGAACGGGACGGCGGAGCCCGGTGGCGGGGCCAGGCAGGAACAGGCGGGATCACGCGGGACGGTCCCCGCGACGGCCGTCCTGACCGGCCCGGCCGTCACCGGAACCGGCGTCTCACCGCCGGGGTCCGCCCCGGCCGGCAGTGCCGTCGGCGGACGGCGACGGGCGGCGACGGACGGCGACGGACGGCGACCGGCGGCGGCGGGCCGCTTTCGCCGCGCCCCACGCTCTCATGCCGGCGTCGACGGGCGGTCGGCGACCCCCGCGCGCCCCCGCGCCCCGGTCGTCGGCGATGTCGGCGGCACCGGCGGCATCGGCGTGCGGAAGCGTGCCCGACCGGCGGGGTGTCGCCATGCACGGCGCGTCACCGCTTCGAGAGGGGCCTGTCCGTTCATAACGGACGACAAAAAGAAAAAGCAAGGAGATTTCGCACTCCTTGCCACTCTCAATGTATAGCGCACCGGGGGGCTTGCGGCAAGACCCCGGTCGTGCTGCAGAATCGTCGGCCGAGGCCGGTACCTGCGGAAATCAGGGATTCGCGAAGCACGTGCGCTTTGCCGGCACGTGGATCGGGGCACGCGTGCCCTGTCGGCGTGTGGATGGCGTGTGGGTCTCGCGGGACGCAGGAGCGCCACCGAGCTCGGCGTCGCGACGGCGGCACCCCGGGGCGGGGGTGGGCGTGCCACGGGACCGCGCGGGGCGACCGGCCGGGAAGCAGTCTGTCGAACGGGGGATTTCATGATCGACGTGATCGTCGCCGGTGGCGGGCCTACCGGCCTGATGCTCGCCGCCGAGCTGCGGCTGCACGGCGTGCGCACACTCGTACTGGAGAAGGAGACCGAACCGGCCGCGTACGTCCGCTCGCTCGGCCTGCACGTGCGCAGCATCGAGGTGATGGACCAGCGCGGCCTGCTGGAGCGGTTCCTCGCGCACGGCAGGAGGCACCCGCTCGGCGGTTTCTTCGCCGGCATCGTCAAGCCCTCGCCCGGCGGACTGGACACCACGCACCCCTACGTCCTCGGCATCCCGCAGCCCACCACCGACCGCCTGCTGGCCGAGCGCGCCACCGAGCTCGGCGCCGAGATCCGGCGCGGCCGCGAGCTGGTGGGGCTGGACCAGGACGAGCACGGGGTGAGCGTCGAGCTGGCCGACGGCACGCGGCTGCGCTCGCGCTACCTCGTCGGCTGCGACGGCGGCCGCAGCACGGTGCGCAGGCTGCTCGGCGTCGGCTTCCCCGGCGAGCCCTCCAGGAACGACACCCTGCTGGGCGAGATGGAGGTGGCCGCGCCCCCGGAGACGGTGGCCGCCGTGGTGGCCGAGGTCCGCAAGACCCATCTGAGATTCGGCGTCGGCCCCTTCGGGGAGGGCGTGTACCGCGTCGTCGTGCCCGCCGAGGGGGTGGCCGAGGACCGCTCGCTCCCGCCGACCCTGGAGGAGGTCAGGCAGCGGCTTCGGGTCTTCGCCGGCACCGACTTCGGCGTGCACTCGCCGCGCTGGCTGTCCCGCTTCGGCGACGCCACCCGATTGGCCGAGCGCTACCGGACCGGCCGGGTGCTGCTGGCCGGCGACGCGGCGCACATCCACCCGCCGATGGGCGGGCAGGGGCTCAACCTCGGCGTCCAGGACGCGTTCAACCTCGGCTGGAAACTGGCCGCCGAGGTGAACGGCTGGGCGCCGGAGGGGCTGCTGGACAGCTACCACGCCGAACGGCACCCGGTGGCCGCCGACGTGCTGGACAACACCCGCGCGCAGGCGGAGCTGATGTCCACCGAGCCGGGCCCCCTGGCGGTACGCCGGCTGCTGGCGGAGCTGATGGACTTCGAGGAGGTGAACCGCCACCTGATCGAGAAGATCGTCGCGATCGGGGTCCGCTACGACCTCGGCGAGGGGCACGACCTGCTCGGCCGAAGGATGCGGGACGTGGCGCTGAAGCACGGCCGCCTCTACGAGCTGACGCACGCCGGCCGCGGCCTGCTGCTCGACCGGACCGGCCGGCTGTCGGTGGCGGGCTGGGCGGATCGGGTCGACCACGTCGTCGACGTCGGCGACGAACCGGACGTGCCCGCGGTGCTGCTGCGGCCGGACGGCCACGTGGCGTGGGTGGGTGACGACCAGCGGGATCTGCTCGACCGGCTGCCCAGGTGGTTCGGCGCCGCCACCGGCTGAGCGCGGGCCCGGCCCGAGAGGGCGGGGCCTCAGCGCCACACGTGACCGCCGCTCGCGCCGGTCGGCGGTCTCGCCACGCCGGTCGAAGGACCGCGGGGCCCGTGACCGGCCTTCGAGGGGACCGGGTCGCCGTCCGGTCCCCTCCGAGCGCCGGGGACGCGGAGCGCGGGGTCAGGGTTCGGCGTGCCGGTCGATGCCGAGCGTGGCGATGAGGTCCTCGTGAAGCTCGAACCAGACACGGTGGCAGGAGTCGACATCGGTACGGTCGACCCAGTCGCCCTCCCCGGCCCGGGCGCGCGCCAGAGCCGTGGCGAACCGTGCGTCGTACCCGCGAAACCGCGTCAGGACGCTCCCGAGCCGGTCGGCCAGGGGCGAGAGCGCGCGTTCGACACCGGCGAGCTCGTGGAGGATCCGGGCGTCCCAGGCGGGATCGGAGTGGTCGTTGACGGCGAGCCGATCGCCGGCGACGGGCCGGAGTTGCCAGTCGGTGCAGGCCCGCAGCAGGAGGGTGTTCAGCGGCAGGAACTCACGGTAGACCTCGCGGACCTCGTCGGCACCGCCGGCGTCCGCGAGCTCGGCCGCCAGCCGGCGCTCGTCCTCGGCCCGGCCCGCCTCGGTCAGCGACCACCCCCCTGTGCCGGCGAAGGCGGTGTGCCCGACCCACCCGAACGCCTGGGCGTCGCGCAGCGTCTCCTCCGTCTCGGCCGCGTCGAGCCCGTACCGGCGAGCGATCACCGGGGTGTCCGCGAACCCGGTGACGCGCACGGCGTGCAGGACCAGGAGGTCCGGCGAGGAGTCCCGCGTCACGAGCCGGCCTCCTGCCGTGCCGTCAGGCGGGTGTAGTGCTGCTGGCACGCCTGCGGGGAGTTGAATCCCATCACGTGCGCCATCTGCGTCCAGGTCAGCCCCGCGCTCCGGGCCGTGAACAGCAGGGCGGACTCCAGCCCCTCGACCTCGGCGCGCGCGGCGGGCAGGAGGGCGAGCGCGCTCAGGACGTCCTCCGGGCCCAGGTCGGCGCAGCGCCAGACGGCGAACTGCGCCAGGTCGACCGCCGACGGCGGGACGGGCGAGGGACGCCACGGGCGGGCGTCGAGCGCGTCAGCGCCCATACCCATAAGACGCTCACGCGCGTCCTGCTCACGGCGGGCCTGGGCATGATCGGCGTGCATGGTGTGACTGATGTCCTGCTTGCGTGGCATGCGACTCATGATTCACAATCGGCGGAGCATCGTCAACATTTTGTTGAAAGGTCAGGGCTGGATGATCGTCCCCCTCACGAGGGCCACCGCCGACACCTGCGGGGGCAAGGCCGGCACGCTCGGCACACTCCTTCGCGCGGGCCTGCCGGTCCCTGGCGGCTTCGTCGTCCCGTTCGCCGCCTACCTCGCCGCCGTCCACGACCTGGACCTCGCACGGCTCACCGGCGACCCGGACGACCCCGGCGCGGCCCGGCGGGCGATCGAGGCCCGCCCGGTCCACGCCACCGTGACCGCCGCGCTGGGACGCGCGCTCGACGAGCTCGGCGATCCCCCCGTGGCGGTGAGATCGTCGGCGGCGAACGAGGACACCGCCCAGGCCTCGGCGGCCGGTCAGCACGACAGCTTCCTCGCCGTCCACGGCATCGGCGAGGTCACCGACGCCGTACGCGCCTGCTGGGCCTCGCTGTTCTCGCCACGCGCCGTCGGCTACCGGGACGCGCCCGGCCGCGACGACGACCTCGCGATGGCCGTCATCGTCCAGCGCCACCTGGACGCCGAGGCGTCCGGGGTCATGTTCACCCCCGGCACCCCCGGCACCCCTGGCGGCACGACGGAGATCGAGGCGTCCTGGGGCCTGGGGCCCAGCGTCGTCGGCGGCACGGTCACCCCCGACACCTACCGCGTCACCGCGGACGGGCAGGTCACACGCACCCTCGCCGACAAACGGACCCGCCTCGACCGGCACGGCAGGCGACTCGTCGTCCGCGACGTGCCCGGCCACGCCCGGAACCGGCCCGCGATCGACGACGCGACCGCCACGCGACTCGCCGAACTGGGCGAGGAGATCGCCGCCGTCCTCGGCGGACCGCAGGACATCGAGTGGGCGGTCGCCGACGGTCGCGTCTGGATCCTGCAGGCACGACCGGTCACCGCCCCGCCCCCGCCCCCGGCCCCGCCGTCCTCCGGCACCGCGAGCACCCCGGCCGCCACGCTCACCGGGACACCGGGCAGCCGCGGGACCGTGACCGGCACCGCGAGAATCGTCCGCGGTCCCGGCGACTTCGCACGCGTGCACCCGGGCGACATCCTCGTCTGCCCCTTCACCGACCCCGCATGGACGCCACTGCTGCGCATCGCCTCCGGCGTCGTCACCGAGACCGGAGGCGTGCTCTCCCACGCCGCGATCGTCGCTCGCGAGCACGCCATCCCCGCCGTTCTCGGCGTCCCGGACGCGACGAGCAGGCTCCGCGACGACACCGTCGTCACCGTCGACGGCACCGCCGGCACCGTCACGGCGGCGAACGCGTGACCACCGGCACCGTCACGGCGGCGAACGCGTGACCACCGGCACCGTCACGGCGGCGAACGCGTGACCACCGGCCATCCCACCCCCACGAACCGGAAGGAGACGGGAACCGGGTCCGCACGGACACCGCGCCCCTGAACACCCATGACGATGCGACGCCTCTACCTGGCACGCCACGGCGCGGCCGACGCTTTCGGAGAGCTCACCGACACCGGCCGCCGGCAGGCGGGCCTGCTGGGCGAACGACTGGCCGGCCTGCCGGTCGACGCCGTGTGGCACTCCCCGCTCCCGCGCGCCGCGGCGAGCGCGCGCGAACTCGCCCGGCACCTGCCCGGCGTGCCCGTCGCCGAGGCCGCCGAGCTCGTCGACCACGTGCCCTACGTGCCCGGCCCGGCCGAGACCCTCCCACACTGGGCCGGCTTCTTCGACGGCTACGACGAGGCCGAGGCCGCCTCGGGCCGGAAACTCGCCGATGCCCTGGTCGCCCGGTTCGCGAAGACCCCCGGCACGACCGCGGAGGACCCCGGGACCGACACGTACGAGGTCCTGGTGACGCACGCCTACCAGATCGCCTGGCTGCTGCGGCACGCGCTGGACGCGCCGCCGTCCCGCTGGCTCGGGCTGAACAGCGCCAACACCGCCCTGACGGTCATCGACTACCGCGGCGGCCTGCCGCCCACGATCGTGATGTTCAACGACATGAGCCACCTCCCGGCCGACCTGCGCTGGACCGGGTTCCCCGGCGGCACGAAACCCTGAGACGGCTCCCGCGCAGGACGCGGATCGCCTACCCTCCCACCGCGTCCGCACGGTGCGCCCGGGCCCCGAACCAGGTGGCCGACGCGGTGGAGAGGGTGGTGACGGGTTGCGGATCGGCCTCGGCGGACACCCAGACGGCGTGCCCGTCGGGACGGATCAGCACCCCTTCGAGGCCGGGCCACTCGGGACAGCGGGCGCGGCAGGTCTCCACCCCGCCACCCGAGACCGGCGGCAGGACACGCTCGCCCAGCTGGAGCATGAGCGGACGGGCCGGCCGCAGCAGCTCGGCGACGCCGGTGTGCCGCTCCCCCACGACCAGCTTGAGGTTCGGCACGAGCCCGCCCAGCCACGGATGGTCACCGGGGATCTTCGGGTCGTACCTCGTACTCACCCCGGTCACCATCTCGGCGAGATACTTGCCGACCGCCGGCAGCCCGGTGAGCTCGCCGAACAGGTCCCGTACCGCGTCGAGGCCGGGGTCGCGCCGCCCGAGGGCCGCCTGCGCGCGGGTGGTACGCAACACGCGCGCCCCCACCTCGTGCCGCTCCCGGTGATAGCTGTCCAGGAGACCGTCCGGAGCGTGTCCCAGCGCGGTGGCGGCCAGCTTCCAGCCGAGGTTGACCGCGTCCGCCAACGCCACGTTCACCCCCACCGCCCCCGCCGGGGGATGGATGTGCGCGGCGTCCCCGGCCAGCACCACCCGCCCCGCGACATAGCGATCCGCCTGCCGGGCCGCGTCGGAGAACCGCGTGAGCCAGCGCGGCTCGCGAAGCCGGACCGGACGACCGAGCTCCTCGTCCAGCAGCCGCTGGAAGTAGGCCGGCGACACCGGCTCGGCACGGTCGGCGGGCGGCGACGGCTCGTCGAGCACGATGCGCACGTAACCGGGCCGCGGGATCACGAACACCGCCCCGCGCTCGCCCTCGGTCACGCCGAACGGCAGATCGGAGGGATCGACCGGCTCCACATCCGCCAGCAGGCCGAACGCGGTGGCCCGCGTGCCGGGAAAACCGATCCCCGCGAGCTTGCGGACCAGGCTGCGGCTGCCGTCGCAACCCACGAGGTAATCGACCCGGCAGCGCCGGCGCTCACCGCCGGCCAGGAGGGTCACATCGACCCCGTCGCCGTCCTGGTCGAGGCCGACGACCTCCTGCCCCCAGCGCACCGTCACCCCCAGCTCGGCCAGCCACCGCTCGAGAAGCTCCTCCACCCGCGTCTGCGCGATGCCGAGCACGTACGGATGGTCGGTGTCCATCACCGTCATATCCAGCGGCCGGCGCGGATCGGCGAACATGCCGTACGGCACCGTCGGCCCCTCGGCCAGGAAGCGGTCGGCGATGCCGCGCCGCTCCAGCAGTTCCAGGCTGCGGGCGTTGAGGGTGAACCCCCGGCAGTACGGCGAGCGTCGCGGCAGCCGATCCACCACCGCCACCTCGACCCCGGCGAGCGCGAGCTCCGCCGCGAGCATCAGACCGGCCGGACCGGCACCGGCCACCATGATCGTCATCGAACCTCCGCCTCTCCGTCTCCCGGTTCCTCTCCGTCTCCCGGTTCCTCTCCGTCTCCCGATTTCTCTCCGTCTCCCGGTTCCTCTCCGGCGCGCACCCAGCCGGTCACGGGCTCGGGCCAGGTCAACCGGCCCGCCTCGACGTCACCGACGATCTCCTCGATCCAGGCCAGCTCGGCCTCCTGCATCCGCACCGCGTACTCCGCCTCCACCACGAACAGGCGCGGCACCCCGTCGACCTCCAGCGCCTCGCGATACCCCCGCCGGATCTCCTCCAGCGACGCGCGCACCCGCCCGGCCCGCTCCCGCAACGCCTCCACGGCACCCTCCGGCCCGAGCGCGCCCAGATAGCTGACCGCCGACAGGAACTTCGGATACTCCTCGGCCGGGACGCGGATCAGCTCGTCCACCCAGCGCACGAACTCCCCGCGCCCCAGCGCGGTGTGCCGGTAAACGGTCCGCTCCGGCCGGGCACCGACCCGGACCGTCTCCAGCGACTCGATCCACCCGGCCCTATCCAGGGCTCGGACCACGTCATACAGGGAGCCGGTGGTCACCTTGAACACCCGGTCCAGGCCGCGCTCCCGCAGGGCCGCAGCCATGGCGTGCGGATGCATGGGGGCCTCCATCAACAGGCCCAGCACCGCCAGCCCCAACGAATTCGACACCGCACGACGAACACCAGGACTCAATTACTCGCCTCCTATCACTCGGATCCGAGTATTTAGACGCCGACCATGCCTGTCAAGAGCCGCAGCACCGGCAACGGACCGGCGGAGCCCCTGCCGGCAACCGACTCTCGCCCCCCGGACTCTCGACCCCCAGACTCTCGACCACCCGCGCCGGCCCGGTCGCGCTTCGACGAACGGAGGCGAAATACATTCGCCCGCTCCACCGGGAGCCCGTTAGTGTCGCGCGCACAAGGAACGTCCTCCTACCGGATTGGAGACGCGGGATGACCTCTCAGCTCTTCGCGCTCTGCTTCGACGCGAACGACCCGCACCGTCTCGCGCACTTCTGGGCCGGACTCCTGGGCTGGAAGACGGCCGACGACCCCCACGAGGGCATCACGCTCCTGCCGAACGACGACACCGGGTTCCGGATCCGATGTCTTCCGTCCCAGGAGAGGAAAACCGGCCCGAACCAGATGCACTTCGACCTGACGAGCACATCCCTCGAAGACCAGCGGCGAACGGTGGCCAGAGCACTCGAACTCGGCGCGCGGCACATCGACGTCGGCCAACTCCCGGAAGAGGAGCACGTGGTGCTCGCCGACCCCGAGGGCAACGAGTTCTGCGTCATCGAACCCGGCAACGAATTCCTCGCCGACTGCGGATTCATCGGGGCGCTCGCGTGCGACGGCTCGCAGGAGGTCGGATACTTCTGGAGCGAGGCGCTGGGCTGGCCACTGGTCTGGGACCAGGACCAGGAGACCGCGATCCGCTCGCCGCACGGCGGCCCGAAGATCACATGGGGCGGCCCGCCCGTGGCACCGAAGACCGGGAAGAACAGGCTGCACTTCGACCTCGCCCCGCCCGCGCACGGCGACCAGGAGGCGGAGGCCGACCGCCTCGTCTCCCTCGGGGCGACCCGCATCGACACCGGCCGTCACGGGGCCGGCCAGGTGGCGATGACCGACCCCGACGGCAACGAGTTCCTCGTACTGCCCTTCCGACAGGTGTGGCCGGAGTAACCGGAAAAAGCTCCGCGGGTTCCCCGCCACGATCCGACCTCCGCGGCCGGAAACGCGTCCACGAGACTGGCGAGAGCCACCGTGACGCCCGGCCTCCCGCCTGTCGAGGTCTGGTTTTCGAGGGCTTTCGTCGATCTTGAAACCACCAGACGCCTTTACGATGTAGATTTCCACGAAAGACCGTCCCGGCCCTCCTGGACGGTCTGCCACGATAGGGCGCGTGTCTGATCTTCGATCCGGCCCCGGCGGCGTGTGGGCCGACAACGAGAGCCCGCTCCCCCCTGACTCCTGGGGGCGTACGGGCTCGGCGGGCGGCGCCCTGCCCTGGGGGTTCGCGCTCGTCGTCGTCCTGCTGGTGGTGGGCCGCCTCGTTCTCGCGCCGTATTTGACAGCGCCCGCGCTGCAGACGTGGGCAACGATCTTCGTGGCGATCTGCGTGCAGGCGCTGCCGTTCCTGGTCTTCGGGGTGGCGCTGTCGGCGGCGATCACGGCGTTCGTGCCCGCGTCGTTCTGGACCAGGGCGCTGCCCAGGCACCCGGCCGCCGCCGTACCGGTCGCCGGGGTGGCGGGGGCGGTGCTGCCGGGGTGCGAGTGCGCGTCCGTCCCGGTCGCGTCGGGGTTGATGGCCAGGGGGGTGGCCCCGGCCGCCGCGCTGGCGTTCCTGCTCGCCTCCCCCGCGATCAACCCGATCGTGCTGGTCGCGACCGCCGTCGCCTTCCCCGGGCAGCCGCTGATGGTGCTGGCCCGCTTCGGCGCGTCGCTGACCGTGGCGGTGCTGGTCGGCTGGCTGTGGCTGAGGTTCGGCCGCGCCGACTGGCTACGGATCCCCTCCCGGCCGCACGGCGACGGCCGTAAATGGGCGCGGTTCGGCGAGGCGATGCGGCACGACCTGCTGCACGCGGGCGGGTTCCTCATCGTCGGCGGCCTGGCCGCGGCGACGATGAACGTCACGGTCCCCCGCGAGTGGCTGAACGCGATCGCCGAGGTGCCGTGGCTGGCCATCCTGGTCATGGCGCTCCTGGCGGTGCTGCTGTCGATCTGCTCGGAGGCCGACGCGTTCGTGGCCGCCTCGATGACCGCCTTCTCCCCCACCGCCAAGCTCGCCTTCCTGGTGGTCGGGCCGATGGTCGACCTGAAGCTGATCGCGCTGCAGACCGGCACGTTCGGCAAGGCCTTCGCCGTGCGGTTCGTCCCGATGACCTTCGCCCTCGCCGTCGGAGTGAGCACCCTCTTCGGGTGGCTGCTGCTGTGACGCTCCCCGCCCTCCCCTCGCGCCCCGTTACCGCGGAAGGAACCCGCGTCCCCCGATGAACCGTGTGACCCAGAACCTCGTCCTGACCCTGCTGGGCTGCGCCGTGCTCCGGATCTCGGCGTTCTCCACGACCTACCTCAACTACGTCAAACCCGGCTTCCGGCCGTTCCTGATCGGCGCCGGAGCGGTGCTGGTCATCCTCGGGCTCATCGGGCTGTTCCAGGCGAGCCGGGCCGGCGACACCGCGGTGAAGGAGAGCGCGAAGGACGGCGAGCACGACCATCCGCATGATCACGACCGGACGGTCACGAGCGAACACGGGCCCGGTGACGGTGACGGGCATGACCACGCGCACGGCGGCCCCCGGGTCGCGTGGCTGCTGTGCCTGCCGGTGTTCGCGATCTTCCTGATCGCGCCGCCCGCGCTGGGATCGTTCGCCGCCTCCCGCGACGACACCCCGCCGCCCCGCGACCAGACCCTGAGCTCCTTCACCCCGCTCACCGGCACCGGCGCCGTGGAGATGACCATCGGCGACTTCATCGGCCGCGCCTGGGACGACGACAAGAAGTCCCTCACCGGCCGCGAGGTCAAGCTGACCGGTTTCGTCTCCCCCGCGAAGAAGAAGGGGCAGTGGTACGTCACCCGCATGCAGATCGCCTGTTGCGCCGCGGACGCCTTCCCCCTGAAGGTCGCGGTCAGGGGACTGCAGGCACCGCCCGCCGACACCTGGGTCGAGGTCACCGGCACCTGGATCCCGCAGACCTTCGGCAAGATGACCACCGGCGTCGTCTACCCCCAGCTCACCGGCAAGAGCCTCATCAGGATCGATCCCCCCAAGGAGCAGTACGAGTAACACCGAAGAGGACGTACGGGCTCGGGCTCGCCTTCCCGGGCATGGCCGGCCACCAGGCGGTACGACCTCGCCAGGCCCCGGCGGGCCGTCCGCGGAGAGTCGCCGTCGATCCGGCCCATCGGGTTCCTGACCACGTCGGCGGCCGCGCGGCCCGTGTCGACGAGATCCGATGGCCCGCGCCGGAATTTCGGCGGATGGCCGCGCCGCCCCGCGTCTCTCCTCTCTCGACGAGTGGCGCGGCCCCTCACCGCAGGATCAGGGGCACGCCGGGAACTCCCCCAACCCGGGATCGCCTCGGCGGCGGCCTGCCCGCGTTGAGCCCCGGGCGACGACCCGCCGTCCCACTCCCCCGGCCGCCCCCTTGAGCAGGCGGTCTCCCTGGGCGGAGCATCGTGGAGCGTGCGGCGGACACGGGCGCCGGCGATCTCCATGAGCCCCCTCCCGGGTGCGCGACGGGAGGGTCCCATCGCGTGCCCGAGCTCGCGTCGAGGCCGTTCCCGCTCCTGTCGCCGACGATCAGCTCCCGGAGCGGTGGCGCGGCGCGGTCGAGCCCGCGTCCAGAAACCCGGGCGGCGCGGTCACGCGGATCGCCGTCCTTCCGGTTTCGCAAATGAAAACGATTATCGCTATCATTGCATCACCCACCCCTTCAAGGAGTGAAGACGCTTGGCCAGAAACGACGTACGGCCGGTGGTCAAGCTGCGATCCACCGCAGGCACCGGCCACACCTACGTGACCCGCAAGAACCGCCGCAACGACCCCGACCGGCTCACCCTGCGCAAATACGACCCGGTCATCCGCCGGCACGTGCTGTTCCGAGAGGACCGCTGAAGCGGTGAGAGAAGACGTCCAACCCGTGATGTGAGGAAGGAAACCGCGTGTCCGCACACTGCCAGCTCACCGGCGTCAAGCCGGTGTTCGGCAACAACGTCTCCCACTCCCACCGGCGCACCCGCCGCCGCTGGAGTCCCAACATCCAGCCCCGCCGCTACTGGCTGCCCGCCGAGGGCCGCTTCGTACGGCTGACGCTCAGCGCCCGAGCCGTCAGGACCATCGACAAGATCGGCATCGAGGCCGCGGTGGCCCGCGTCCGTGCCCGGGGGGAACGCGTCTGATGGCGAAGAAAAGCAAGATCGCGGCCAACGAGCGGCGCAAGCGCGTCGTCATCCGCTACGCGGAGCGCCGGGCCGAGCTCAAGGAGATCATCCGTACCGGCTCCCCCGCCGAGCGAACCCGGGCCGCCCGCGAGCTGGGCCGCCAGCCGCG
This sequence comes from Streptosporangium nanhuense, assembly GCF_059358815.1. Lineage (NCBI taxonomy): Bacteria > Bacillati > Actinomycetota > Actinomycetes > Streptosporangiales > Streptosporangiaceae > Streptosporangium > Streptosporangium nanhuense. Next base: position 83,419 of record NZ_JCADBG010000019.1, on the reverse strand, counting down.
CGACGCCGCCGCCGGCCGCGTGCGCAACCGCGACAGCACCGACGGCCGCCCTCGCGGACACCTGCGCAAGTTCGGGCTCTCCCGGATCCGCTTCCGCGAACTGGCCCACCGCGGCGAGCTGCCCGGCGTCACCAAGTCCAGCTGGTAGGAGCATCACGACATGGCAGTCCCCAAGCGCAAGACCTCCCGAAGCAACACCCGCCACCGCCGCTCACAGTGGAAGGCCGCCGCGCCCGACCTCGTCCCGATCACCGTCGGCGGACGCGAGCTGCTGGTGCCACGCCGGCTCGTCCGCGCCTACCGGCGCGGCCTCCTCACCCCCTGAGACCGGCCCGCGCCGTGAACCCCGTACAACGAGAGGAGCTGTCATGTCCGTCCCCGTCGTCATCGTCTCCGGACTGCATCCCGAACCGCGCTCGGCCCTGGTGGACCGCCTGCTCGCCGAGCATCCAGGATCGGTGGCGATCCACCACGACCTGCGGCAGGTGAGCACCGGGCTGGTGCGGCGCGTCGTGCGGGACGCGTCGGGGACGCTGGATCTGCACGAGGTGCGGCTCGCGCACGGCTGCGTCACCTGCACCGTGCGCGAGGACCTCGTCCCCGTACTCCTGTCCCTGGCGGGCTCGGCGCCGCTGCTCATCGTGGAGCTGTGGGACTCGGTGGAGCCCAGGACCGTGGCCGAGGCGCTCGCCTGGCACGAGGACACCGTGCACCGCCTGCGCCTGACCGGGGTGCTGACCGCGCTGGACGCGGCGCGGACGACCGACGAGGTCTGCTGCGACGACACCCTCGCCACCCACGGGAAACACGCGGCGGCGGGCGACGCCCGCCACGTGGCGGAGGTGCTCGTCCGCCAGATCGAGTACGCCACCGCGCTCGTCGTGTCCGGCGCGGACGAGGAGGACGTCGAGCTGGCCCTGGCCGTGCTCGGCCACCTCGCCCCCACCACCCCGGCCGCTCCCGCGGACCTCGCCCTGCCCGCCGTCACCGGCGCGGGGATCGACGTGGAGATGCTCGGGGCCCGCGTCGACCCGGCGACCGCCCAGCTGCCCTGCGACGCGCGGACCGGAGAGATCTCCACCGTGGTCTGGCACCGGTTGCGCCCCCTGCACCCCCAGCGGCTGTTCGATGCCGTCGACGAGCTCGTCACCGAGACCGTCCGCAGTCGCGGCCGGTTCTGGCTGGCCAACCGGCACGAACGCCTGCTCGCCTGGGACGCCGTCGCGGGTGTCATCACCGTCGAGGACGCCGGCCCCTGGCTGGTCACCCTGCCCGAGGCCGCCTGGGAGATGGAGAGCCCCGCCCGCCGCATGGCGGCCACCCTCGACTGGTCCGCCCCGCTGGGCGACCGCGTCCAGCACCTCGTCTTCACCGGCCCCGACCTGGACCGCGACCGTATCCATCGGCTGCTGGACTCCTGCCTGCTCACCGAGGCGGAAGCCCTGGCCGGCTCCGACGTCTGGGCCGGATACCCCGACCCGTTCGCGTTCGTGCTCGACCTCGACCTGAAGGAGACCTCCGCGTGAAACCTCGCCGCGCGCCCCGTGCGAAGACCAATCCGCTGCACGGCGTGAGCCACATCGACTACAAGGACACCGGCCTGCTCCGCAAATTCGTCTCCGACCGCGGCAAGATCCGCAGCCGTCGCGTCACCGGGGTCACCGTCCGGCAACAGCGCCTGCTGGCCACCGCGATCAAGAACGCCCGCGAGATGGCCCTGCTCCCCTACGCCTCCACCTCACCGTCCCGCTGAACCGTCCCGCCGAACCGTCCCGCTGCCCGGGCAGGTGAGCGGTCCTCGGGCTGATCCGCCGGACCTCGGCGCATCAGCCTGAGGCCCCGGCACGGATCCAGCGGTCAGATGGGAGTGCGCCTTCGCGCCGGCCGCCGGACGGGGACGGACGATCGGCCGCCGCGCGCCCGTCCGGTCCGGCGAGTCCCGGTCCTCGATTTCCCAAAATATAATCTCCCTCGAACTCGAAGAAAGACATAAAACCCGCAAAGGCAGAACAGCGGCCGACAATGATTATCCGGATCGAATCGCCGCGCGTTCTCGAATTTTGAAAGACAAATCCCCTTGGGTATCGTCGAATATGGCAAACCAGTTCAGCAGGGGGAGTCATGTCTGTTTCAACCGAGCATCGTCCGCACACCGGACACGACCACCGCCACGGTGAGGGCTGCGGCCACGCGGCGATCCCGCACAACGGCCACACCGACTACGTCCACGACGGTCACCTGCACCGATCCCACGACGATCATGCCGACGAGTGCGGCTCGGCCACCCATGTCGAGCACGCCGGACACGACCACCGCCACGGTGAGGGCTGCGGCCACGCGGCGATCCCGCACGACGGCCACACCGACTACGTCCACGACGGCCATCGCCACGCCTCACACGAGGGACACTGGGACGACCACTGACGTCCGAAGGAATATCACGGCGTTCACACAATCAGCGAAGGGCCGTGAAATCATCATGAAAATCCGGCCTGTGCCGGTCACCGCCACGGACGGTGAATGACCTTCTCCGTGGAACGGCCCGGGTAGACGACGATCAGGTGCTCCTCGACGGGCGCGCCGGGGTCGTCCTCGTCCCATTCGAACGGACGGGCATAGACACGCATCCGGTAGCGGCCGGGACCGTCGACGGCCAGGTTGGGCAACGGCCCGACCGCCCCGCTGTCGCCGCCCTCGGGGTACGGCGGTACGACCAGGCGGCCGGTGCGGCTGAGGACGCCCACCTCGACCACCTTGTCCCAGCCCCTGAGCCGGAGCGGCGGGGCGGTGCCGAAGGCCTTGACCGTGAGGCACATCGGCTCGTTCTCACCGTAGGTGGTGACGACCACGCTACTGCCGGCGGCGTCGACGAAACCGTCGTCGATGGCCTTGAAGAAGTCACCGGCCGGGCCCTCGACGCTGTCGCGGTCGTCGAAGACGAAGTAGCCGCCTCCTTCGAAGAGCGTGTACGCTGCCGTGCCCTGCCGCCCGGTGCGTAGCCTCGGCCAGGGATCGGCGCATCTGGCGTTCATCCCGGCCTTCCATTCGGCCAGCTCCCGCTCCCGCTCGGCCTCCTCGCGCGCCTGTTCACGTGCCTGCTCCGCCCGCTGCCGGGCGACGACGCCGGGGCACAGGAACTCCAGGGCGTCACCGAGTCGGACCGCGTCCGCCGACCCGCCCGCTCGCCGGAGCAGTGCCCGCTGATCCTCGACGCCGGGCACCGCGCACAGCTTCTCGCCGTGAGCCAGGATGCGCTGATCCGGCAGGTCATCGGGGAACATCGGCGTCCCGGTGGAGATGTCGTCCCTGGCGAGGCAGAGGAACGTCCGCCGCCGGTCCTGCGGCCGGGTGTCGGCGTAGGACAGGATCCGCTCGCGGCAGCCGTCGTCCGCGCCGGTGAAGCTGAACAGGGCGCCCTCCTCGGCGCTGACGACGACGAGCGGCAGCGCGAGCGCGGCGGCGACCAGCAGGCGCGGCTCGCGACCGGCGACGGGCCGGGGGACGGTTTCGGCGGCGGGCCCGGCGAGCTCGTGCGCGGTGCGCGCCAGCCACACCGTGGTGAACACGCCGAGCACGTCCACCACGAGCCATGAGCCGTCGAACAGCGGCGGCCTCGCCTGGAAGGCGAGGCCGAGCACGTAGGAGGCCAGCGAGACGACGAGGGCGATCCTCCCGATGGTGATCGTGGCGTCGCTCCACCGCCCGTCGCGGCGCTGCCCGGCGAGGACCGTCGCCGTCCAGCCGAGGCTCGCCAGCCCCAGCAGGCCGATCACCTGGAAGTACGGGCCGTCGAAGAGGAACACCAGCGGCGAGGCCAGCACGTTGATCAGGCCCAGCACGAGAACGACCGCCCGGAACCGGGCCGAGACCCCGGAGAGGACCCGCGCCAGCAGGATCACCGTGGCGGCCCGCAGGAGCAGGCTCGCGAGGTCCTCCACGGTGTCGGACAGCTCCTCAACGAGTTCCCAGAGCACCAGGTCACCGGCGACGCCCGCGTAGAGCGCGCGCCGGAGCCAGACCACGCGGCGCGGCAGCCCCCCGGCGCGCGGCGGCGCGGGACCGCGCAGCACCTGCCACAGCGCCCACGCGTTGAGCCCGCAGACCCCGATGAGCAGGGGCTCCGCCCAGTCCGCCCACATGAGGACGGCCCACGTCCTGGCCGTCGCGGCCAGCGACAGCGCCCACAGCTCGCCGGACACGACGGCGGCCACCCCGGCGACGGCCACGGCGGCCAGGTAGAGCGCGACGGCGGCGGCGGCCACCCGTCCGAAGCGGTATCGGCCGACGGCGGCCCGGATTCGATCGACGATGCGGATGATCTTAGCGACGTGGCCGGGACGATCGTCACGTCGTGCCGTCCGTCGGGCGTACACCGGACGCCGCCGGTCCGCCGGTCCGCCGGTCGGGCATCCGCGCACGGCCGGGCGGGCCGTGCGGGCACCTCGTACGGCAGCCGTCAGGCGGTGCTCGGGCGCCCGCGCTCCCACCAGAGCGCGGCCCCGGTGGCCAGCGCACCCACGCCCTCCCAGATGCCGACGCCGATGAACGGGGCGGGGGCGGCTCCGGTCACCACCAGGAGGGTGAAGACCGTGAACGTCAGCAGGCGGAACGGCACCGTCCACAGGAAGAAGGGCCGGTAGTCGGCCGCGGCGGCCAGGAGGTAGTAGACGCCCATGTTCACCGCGGCCATCGAGGAGGCGGCGAGGTACACCTTCGTGTAGTCGCCGGGGCCACGCGTCAGCGGCGTCTCGAAGCCCAGGAGGGCGAGCATGGTGTCCGGCGACACCAGGCCGAGGACGCCGAGCAGCACGGCGAGCAGGCCGAAGACGGCCATCGTCCAGCCGGACAGGGAACGCGGGAGTCGCATGGGGGGATCCTCCGGATACCGGGGCGGCGATCGTTGGGGGTGGCCTTCCAGCGATCTTAGGATCACCACCCGTGCCGGTCGGCACCACGGGGCGCACCGGAGCCGCCGGCACGGACCGTCCGCTCCCGCCGGCCGGGGACGTTCCACTCCGAAAATGACGGCCCGCTCCAGAAAGGGCCGCTCCAGAAGGGGCCGCTCCGGAAGGACGGTCCACAGAAGGACGGCCCGCCCCGGAGGGGGCGTCCCGCCGCGAAGGGGCCGTGCCGCTCCGGAGAGCGGCGGCCCTCGGAGGAACCGGCGCTTTTCGACGGCACGGGGAGGGTGTTGGATGAGGGAATGCGTGAAGCGGGCGGGGAGTGGGAGCCGGTGCCGGGGGCGGCGGACCCGGAGAGCCCGTCCACCTCGCCGCCGCGTCCGCCCCTCGCCCGCGACGCGGGGTGGCGTCCCACCCGTGGCGCCCCCGGCGTGAGCGGTCCGGGTGCACGCCGGCCCCCCGGAGACGACCCCGGGCCCCGCCCGCGCGCCGGGCTCCCGCCCCAGGCAGGGCCGCCACCGGGCCGGAGCGGGGAGAACCGGTTCCGTCCGGCGCTTCGGGCCTTCAACCAGCTCGCCCTCGGCTCCTACAACGAGAAGCTGGTCATCGAGAGCATCCGGCAGGCCGTGTCGACGAGCAGGGTGGAGATCGCCGAGCGCACCGGCCTCACGCCGCAGGCGGTGTCGCGGATCACCCGCAACCTGCTGACCTCGGGCCTGCTGACCGAGGACGCCCGCCAGCCGGCGGGCGCGGGAAAGCCCCGGGTGCCGCTGCGGCTGCGCCCCGACGCCGGTTCGGCCATCGGCGTCCACCTCGACCCGAAGATGATCACCGTGGTCGCCGTCGACCTGTGCGGCGACCTGCTCGACCAGCGGCACCTGCCCCTGCCCGAACGGCCCGACCCGCAGTGGTGCCTGGCGCAGATGACCCGTCTGACGCTGGAGTCGGCCCAGGCGGCCGGTCCCGCGTCCGAGGCCCTGCTGGGGGTGGGGGTCGCCGTGCCGGGCCCGCTCGACACCCACGCCGGGCTGCTGCTCGACCCGCCGCTGTTCCAGGGCTGGAAGCACGTGGCGCTCAAGGCCGAGCTGGCCACCCGGCTGGACGTCACCGTCATCGTCGAGAAGGACTCCACGGCGGCGGCGATCGGCGAGCGCTGGCTGGGCGCGGCCGACCGCGCCGGTGACTTCGTCTACCTCTACCTGGGCGCGGGCGTCGGCAGCGGCGCCTTCCTCAACGGCGACGTCTACCGGGGACGTACGGGCAACGCGGGCGAGGTCGGCCAGCTGTGCGCGATCGCGACCGGCAGGCTCACCCCGCAGGGCGGTCCCGACCTCGTCCCGGAGTGCGCCCCGACGTCCGCGGTGGTGGAGCGTGCCGGTGCCGCGGGCATGGCGGTCCCGCCGGGTGACGCCGCCTACGAGTGGGTCTGCGCGGCCGCGGCGCGCGGCGACCGGCGGGCGGTCACGGTTATCGAGGAGGTGGCCCGCGTGATCGGCCTGGGCGCCGCCGGGCTCATCGACCTGCTGGACGTCGAGCTGCTCATCATCGGCGGGCCCGCCGTCCTGCCCGCCGTGGCCGACATCTACCACGGGCAGATCGCCGCCGCCGTCAACGGGTTCCCGATGGCCAGGCACCTGCGCGAGGTGGAGGTCGCCCACTCGCACCTCAACCGTGCCGCGGCGGCGGTGGGGGCCGCGTCCAGCGTGTTCCACGAGGTGTTCACGCCCAGCCTGGGCTCACGGACGCGAACGGCGCACCCGGACGCCGTGTGACCGCACCCGCGGCGACGCGGGAACTTTACAGGGACGGTGACCGGGGTTCCGTCGTGGATTGACATAGTCAATCCAATGGATTTACATATTCGTAACCTCCGTCACCCCCCATCGAAGGCTAATCCGTGAATAACCGCCACAAATCTCTCCTGAGAGCGACGCTGGCCGTCTCCCTTCTCGCGACCGCCCTGGGCTGGTCGGCCACGACCCCGGCCCTCGGCGCGCAGGCCGCCGCGGCTCCCACCGTGAAGAACAAGGTCTACGCGGGCTACCAGGGGTGGTTCAACGCCCAGGGCGACGGCTCGCCGCTCAACAACTGGCGGCACTGGTCCCGCGGGACCCAGCCCTCGCCGGGCAACCAGACCTTCGAGCTCTACCCGGACATGAGCAGGTACCCCGCCTCGGCCAGGTACCAGACCGGGTACGCGGCGCTGGGCAACGGCCAGCCCGCGACGCTCTTCTCCTCCTATCCGACGGCCGTGATCGACCAGCACTTCCAGTGGATGAGCCAGCACGGCATCGACGGCGCCGCGATCCAGCGCTTCGGCAGCGACGTCGCCGATCCCGGCTCGGCCAACGCCCAGGTCCGCAACACGATCACCTCCAGGGCCAGGGACGCGGCCGAGAAGCACGGCCGCGGTTTCTACGTCGAGTACGACGTCAGCGGCCTGACCGACGCCAACGTGGAGCAGGTCCTCACCCGGGACTGGACCGACGTGATCACCGGTCAGCTCCACCTCACCGACTCCCCGGCGTACGCCAGGGAGAACGGCAAGCCCGTGGTCGAGATCTGGGGCTTCGGCTTCGAGGACCGGCCGGGCACGGCCGCCCAGGCCGAGCGCATCGTGCGCTGGTTCAAGGACCGCGGCCTGTACGTCATCGGCGGCGTGCCGCGCGAGTGGCGCACCGGTGCCGGCAAGCCCGGGTTCGCCCCGGTGTACCGCGCGTTCGACATGATCTCGCCGTGGATGGTGGGATACGTCGGCGACACGAACGGCCTGCTCACCGGCGACCGTGACGCGCTGAACGCGACCGGCCAGGCCTACCAGCCGGTCATCTACCCGGGCTTCGCCTGGTCCAACTGGAACGGCGGCGCGCGCAACATGATCCCGCGCCGGTCCGGCGACTTCATGTGGGAGCAGGCCACCAGCGTGCGCCGGGCGGGGGTGCCGCAGGCGTTCATCGCGATGTTCGACGAGTACGACGAGGGCACGGCCCTCGCGCCGGGCGCCGAGGACTCCTCGCAGGTGCCGACCAACCAGTACTTCCTGACCACCAGCGCCGACGGCAAGTACGTGGCGTCGGACTTCTACCTGCGCCTGGCGGGCAAGGCGACCCGCATGATCACCGGCCTCGACCCGCTGGTGAACACGGTGCCCATCCCGCTCAGCACCGGGCCGGTCTTCTTCCGCACCAGCGTGGAGCAGGGAACCGACGCCCAGCCGACCTGGAACAACACGCCGGGCGGTGGCGGCACCACCAACGTCACCGGCCAGTCGCTCGCGGTCGCCACCGGGGAGGACAACCAGATCGGCTCGTCCGCCCTGCGCATCCAGGGCAACGCCGCCTCCGCCGCGGCCTCGCACGCCTACTTCCAGGTGTTCGACGTGAACATCCCGGTTGCCGCCGCGACCAAGCTGCAGTACTCCTTCCTGCCGAAGGACGCGGGCGGGCGCAACGTCGCGGTCGACTTCGTGATGACCGACGGCACCACGCTCCGCGACAGCGCCGCCGCCACGACCACCGGCGTCGACATGCACCCGGGCGCGCCCAAGGGCACGGTCGGCTCGTGGACGCGGATCCAGAGCGACCTCGGCTCCGCGCTGAACGGCAAGACGATCGACAAGATCCTCGTCGGCTACGACCGCGGCGGCACGGCGGGTCCCTTCACCGCCTACATCGACGACATCACCGTCACCAACTCCTGACCCCGCCCCCGGCCGGACGGCGTCACGACGTCACAGCGTCACTGCGTCACGGCGTGCCTCGCCGGACATCTCGCGTCCGGGAACGTCCGGCCGGCCGGAACCGAAGAAGCGGGACGCGTGGGCGCCGAGGGCGTCGTGCTCATGTGGCGACGCGGCAGGGCTGAAGGAGGGAGAAAGAGGACTACAATAGATCCTCGCTCTGAAAACAAAAACACTCCCTTTCCATTATCCCACGGAGGGCCCAAAGTGTCAATTCCCGAGGAGATCGCCCAGGAGATCGCCGAGGAGCGGGAGTACGTCACCGGGTTGTACGGCCGGCTGGACGAGCTCCGGAGGCGGGTCTCCGGCCGGTTGGACGCGGCCCTGGCCGACAGCGCGGGCGGTCCCCAGGCACGGGCCGAGCGGGAGGCCGCCGCGGCGAGGTACGCCGAGCGGCTCGCCGGGCTGCGGGCCGCCGAGAACCGGCTGTGCTTCGGCCGCCTCGACCTGCACGACGGCGAGCGCCGCCACATCGGCCGGGTCGCGCTGCACGACGAGGACTACGAACCGCTGCTCGTCGACTGGCGCGCCCCCGCCGCCCGGCCCTTCTACCTGGCCACCGCCGCCGCCCCGGACGGCGTGCGGCGGCGCAGGCACATCAGGACGAGGCAGCGCACGGTCGTCGCGGTCAGCGACGAGATCCTCGACCTCGACGCGGCGGACGCGGAGAAGGGCGGGGAGGCGGCCCTGCTCGCCGCGCTCGCCACCGGCCGCACCGGGCGGATGGGCGACATCGTCGAGACCATCCAGGCCGAACAGGACCGGGTCATCCGCTGCGACCACCGGGGCGTCCTCGTCGTGCAGGGCGGCCCGGGCACCGGCAAGACGGTCGTCGCCCTGCATCGGGCCGCCTACCTGCTCTACACGCACCGGGAGGTGCTCGACCGGCGCGGTGTGCTGATCGTCGGCCCGAACGCCACCTTCCTGCGCTACATCGGCCAGGTGCTGCCCTCGCTGGGCGAGACCGGCGTCCTGCCGGCCACCGTCGGCGAGCTCTACCCGGGGGTCGACGCCCGCCGCGAGGAGGCGCCCGAGGTGGCCGCGATCAAGGGCAGGGCGGAGATGGCCGACGTGGTGGCCGCGGCCGTACGGGACCGGCAGTGGGCGCCTGACGACGCGCTGGAGGTCGTCACCGACGACATGACGCTGCGGCTGGACCGCGCGGCCTGCCTGCGCGCCCGCGACGCGGCCCGGCGTTCCATGCTGCCCGGCGACGAGGGCCGTACCCACAACCAGGCCGCGCCGATCGCCGCGCGGGAGATCGTGCGCGCGCTGGTCCGCGAGGTCGCCGACCGGCTCGGCGGGGACCTGCTCACCGACGCCGACCTCGACCTCATCCGCGACGACCTGCGCCACGACCCGGGGGTGCTGCGGGCGATCGACGCCGTGTGGCCCGTCCTCACCCCGCAGCGCCTGATCGAGGACCTGTTCGCCGTGCCGGAACGGCTCGCCCGCGCCGCGCCCGGCCTCACCGCGGCGGAACGCGGCCTGCTGCGCCGCGACCCCGGCGGCGGCTGGACCCCGGCCGACGTGCCGCTGCTCGACGAGGCGGCGGAGCTGCTCGGCGAGGACACCTCCGCCGAGCGGGCCGCGGCCCGGCTCCGGCACCGGCGCCGGGTCGCCTACGCCCAGGGGGTGCTGGACATCTCCCACGGCTCCCGCCCCACCGACCTGGAGGAGGGGCAGGTGGCCGAGATCCTCACGGCCGCCGACCTGGTGGACGCCGAGCGGCTGGCCGAGCGGCACGAGGAGGCCGACACCAGGACCACGGCCGAGCGGGCCGCAGCCGACCGCACCTGGAGCTTCGGCCACGTGATCGTGGACGAGGCGCAGGAGCTGTCCCCGATGGCCTGGCGGCTGCTGATGCGGCGCTGCCCGGGACGGTGGATGACGCTGGTGGGTGACGTCGCCCAGACCGGCGACCCGGCGGGCGCGTCATCCTGGCAGGAGGTCCTCGGGCCGTACGCGGGAGAGCGGTGGCGGCTCGCCGAGCTGACCGTGAACTACCGGGTGCCCGCCGAGATCGCGGCCCTGGCGGCCGAGGTCCTCGACGCGCTCGGCACCGGGCTCACCCCGCCGCGCCCGGTGCGCGGCACCGGCATCGAGCCGTGGCGGGTCCGCGCCGACTCGGCGGGCGCGGTCGCGGACCTCGTCGTCCGCGAGGCCGCCGCGCTCGGCGAGCCGCCCGACGGGCGGCTGGCGGTGATCGTGCCCGCCGGGCGGCTCGCCGAGCTGGGCGCGGAGATCGCCGCCGCGCTGCCGGACGCCTCGATCGGCGAGGACCCCGAGCTGGAACGCCGGGTCGTGGTGCTGGACGTGCGCCGGTCCAAGGGCCTGGAGTTCGACACGGTGCTCGTCGTCGACCCGGCGCGGATCGCGGCCGAGTCGCCGCGCGGCCCCAACGACCTCTACGTCGCGCTCACCCGGCCCACCCGGCGGCTGGGCGTGCTCCACCCCGGCGAGCCGCCCGCCCTGTTCGCCCGCCTGTCCGCACCCCCCGGAGCGGACGACCGGGAACCGGCGGGGCGGGCTCACCGGCAGGGCCCCGCCGGCCCGCCCTGACGCTCCCGCCCACCCTGACGCTCCCGAAGGCGCGAACCGGGTACGCGCGCACGGCGTCCGGGGCAGGATGATCACATGACAGGGAAGAACGGCGGGCGATGGAACCACAACATCCATCACCACCCCCACATCCTGCGCGCCGTCCCCGGCGACGCCCGGCGCGCCCTCGACGTCGGCTGCGGCGAGGGCACGCTCGCCCGTGAGCTGCGCCGGGCCGTGCCGCACGTCACCGGCATCGACCTCGACGCGCCCAGCATCGGCCAGGCCCGCGAGCACCGGGACGACGTCGACTACGTCCTGGGCGACTTCCTCACCCACCCCTTCGAGCCCGCCTCGTTCGACGTCGTCGCCTCCGTGGCCACCCTTCACCACATGGACGCCGCCACCGGGCTGGCCCGCATGCGCGACCTGCTGCGCCCCGGCGGCGTGCTGGCCGTCGTCGGTCTCGCCCGCAGCACCATGCCCAAGGACCTGCCGCGCGACCTGGCCGGCGTCGCCGTCGGCACCTTCCACCGTGCCACGAAGGGCCACTGGGAGCACCCCTCCCCCGTGGTGTGGCCGCCGCCGGTGACCTACCCGCAGATGCGGGCGCTGGCCGCCGGGATCCTGCCCGGCTCCCGCTACCGCCGTCACCTGCTGTTGCGCTACAGCATCACCTGGCGCAAGCCTCGGGACTGAGCGGGGCCGCGGGAGCCACTCCTCCACCGGTGTTCATCGCAGGGTGAGCGAGGTCTCGGATTCGACGCGGGTCAGCTTCGCCGGGTTGCGGACGTAGTAGAGACCGGTGACGCGGGCGTTCTCGACGCGGACCGCCATGACGCCGTCGATCTCGCCGTCGAGGCGCAGGATGAGTGCCGGGTTGCCGTTGACCACGGTGGGAACGACGGTGAACGTGCCCTCGGTCCTGCCGAGACCACCGGTGATCATGCGGACCACCTTCTCGGCGCCGACGACCGGCCGCGGCACGGCCTGCCTGACCCCGCCGCCGTCGCCTATGAGGACGACCTCCGGGGCGAGCACGTCGAGGAGGCCCCGCGGGTCGCCGGTCTCCAGCACGCGCCGGAACGACTCCAGGGCCGCCCGTACCTCGCCCGGGGAGACCACCTCGCGCGGACGACGGGCGTCGACGTGCCGGCGGGCGCGATGGGCGATCTGGCGGACGGCCGCGGGACTCTTGCCGACGGCGGCCGCGATCTCGTCGTAGCCGAAGTCGAAGGCCTCGCGCAGCACGAAGACGGCGCGCTCGGTCGGCGACAGCGTTTCGAGGACGAGCATCAGCGCCATCGACACGCTCTCGGCGAGCTCGGCGTCCTCGGCCACGTCCGGCGCGGTGAGCAGCGGCTCGGGCAGCCAGGAGCCGACGTAGGCCTCCCTGCGGCGCCTCATCGCGCGCAGCCGGTTGAGCGACTGCCGGGTCGTGATCCGCACCAGGTAGGCGCGCCGGTCGCGCACCCGCCCCAGGTCGACCTCGGCCCACCGCAGCCAGGTCTCCTGCAGGACGTCCTCGGCGTCGGCCGCCGATCCGAGCATCTCGTACGCGACGGTGAAGAGCAAGTCGCGGTGGGCGACGAACGCCTCGGTCGCCGGGCCGGCGGCGCGGTCGCCCGTCTCCCGCTCCCCCTCCTTCGCGGCCGGCCCGTGCTCTCCGGCGGCGGTCAGGCGCGCGTCCATGACGTGGTCCCCTCTTCCCCGATGTCCGATCCGGCGGCCGTGACACGCCGGTTCAACGGGCCGGCGCCTCGGCGCGCCCGTCCCGCAGCGACCGCCGGCGCCCGTCGCCCGCGGCCCAGGCCGGAACCCTGAGCGAGCCGGGCCTGCTCGCCTCCATGGCCATCTGCTTGACCGTGCCCCAGCAGATGAACTCCTTGAGCCTCGCGGCGGGGCGGCCGCCGAGGTGGAACCTCGTCGCGGTGTCGTCCCTGTGGGAGAACTGGAAGATGCCCGCCCCGCGGCCCAGGCTGACGCACTGGCCGACGAACAGCATGGCGAGAGGCGCGGGCCGCTCACCCGCGATCCGGCTGAGCACCGTGTCGGCGGCGTGCGCGCCCAGCGGCCCCGCGGCCTGGCAGCTCATCCGGAACGGCAGGCCGGAGGGCGCCGCCGAGTCCCCGGCCGCGACCACGCGCGCGTCGTCCACGCTCGTCAACGTCTCGTCCGTGAGGAGGCGGCCCAGGGCGTCGGTGCTCAGCCCGCTGCGGCCCGCCAGGTCCGGCACGCCGAATCCGGCGGTCCAGACGGTCACCGCGCTCGGGAGCTCGCGGCCGTCGCCGAGCCGCACGGCGTCGCGCGTCACGCCGGTCACCTTGGCGGCGGGGCCTTCGAGCACGGTCACCCCGAGCTCGGCCAGCCGCCCGGCGACCGCGCGCCGCCCCCGGGGGTGCAGGTACGGGCCGAGCACCTCACCGCAGACCAGGGTCACGGCGCGGCCCCGCTCCGCCAGCTCGGCGGCGACCTCGATGCCGGTAGGGCCCGCTCCGACGACCGTCGTCGCGGCCGTGGCGGGAGCGGCGCCGACGGCGGCCCGCAGCCGCTCCGCCTCCTCCAGGGTGGCGATCGGGTAGGCGAACTCGGCCGCCCCGGGCACGCCCGGGTCGGCGCTGCCGCTTCCCACCGCGTAGACCAGGTAGTCGTAGCCGACCGTGCCGCCCGTCGCCAGCCGCACGCCGCGCCCGGAGACGTCGATCCGCGTCACGGTGTCGACGACCAGCCGGACGCTCCCGGCCAGGACGTCCCGGTAGCCGACGACCGCGTCGTCGGACCCGCCCACCAGCTGGTGCAGGCGGATCCGCTCGACGAAGCTCGGGCGCGGGTTGATCAGGGTCACCGTCACGTCGTCGCGCCGGGTCAGCCGGTTGGCCGCCATGACGCCGGCGTACCCGCCGCCGACCACGACGACCTCGGTGTTCTCTGCCATGGTGTCTCCTCCGCTCCAGGGGTTCGACCACAAGACACCGCGTGGACGGCCGCTGTGACACGGCGCGCGAAATCCTCACGGCATCCTCACGGCCGGAGCCGGCGCTCCGGGGACGCGCGCCGGGTGCGGGGCGGGCGTATCGTCTCACGGTGCGCGTACGAACGCACTCGAGGCCATCTCCCTGCGCCCGTCCGCCTTCCTGCGGTCCTCGTGGCCGTGGAGGTCGCTGGCGTACCTCTTGTCGAGCGTCCTGTTGTGCGGTCTCGCCGGGCTGGTCGCGGCGGCCCTCGCCCTCCTGGAGCCGGTGCCGGTCCGGGTGACCGCCGGGCTGGTCGTCCTGGTGGCGGCGGCCCCGCTGGTGGCCGGGATCGAGCGCCGGCGGCTGCGGCTGGTGGACACCGTTCCGGTGGCGGGCACCGGCGGGCACCGCCGCGTGCTCGCCGTCCTCGCCTATCTGGGCGTCTGAGGGTAGTGCCGGCTCTACCCCGCAGGCTCGCCCCAGCGCCAGTGCGGCGGCCGGGCCGCGCCGGTTGAATCTCGGGCATGACGAGAACACACGGCGTGCCGTCCGCCTTCCGCCTCCCCGGCCGCTGGACGGAGGGCGCGGGGCTGGTCCTGGGCCCGGTCCTGGTCCTGGCGGGCGTGCTGCTGCGCCTGGGAGCCGGAGACTTCTTTCCCGACCAGCTCGCGGCCTTCTCCGACGCCCCCGCGCTGATGACCGCCTCCTACAGCGCCTTCGCCGCCGGGATCGTCCTGCTGGCGCCCGCGGCGATGGCCGTGGCCGGACGGATCGGGGTCTCCCACCCCCGCTGGGCGCTGTGGGGCGGGGGGCTGGTCCTGGCCGGGCTGTTCGCCCGCGTCTTCCACGCGGGCGTCGACCATCTGGCGTTCCAGCTGGTGGACGTGCGGGGATTGGAAGTCGCGCTGAAGGTCGTGGGTGACCAGTACTCGGCGTTCCACATCTTCCAGACGTTCAACGTCGCGATCGTCTCCGGATGGGTCGTCCTGGCCGTCGGCGCCCGGCGGGCCGGCGTGTTCGGCACCGGGGTGACGGGGACCGCGCGGTCCGTCGCGCTCGGGCTGATGTCGGCCATGCCTCTGGGCGTGCTCAAGGGAACGGGCCCGATGTCGGTCCTCGCCGCGGCGGGCCTGTGCGCCGCGCTGGTACCGCTCGGCGTCACGGTCCTGAGGGAGGGGAAGGCGCCCAGGTGGTGGGTGTACCCGGTGGCGGTGGCCGTGGCGGCCGGGGCCGCGTTCCTCGGCACCCTGGGCTAGCGCCTCGTACCTCGCGGCGGCCGGTACGGGTGAGCGGCCGAGAGAGTCATCCAGGCCACTTCAACCCCAAAACACGCAGTTAGCTAGCATTCGGTCGAAAAAGCGAGATCGGTCACAAAGGTCTGGGGTTGCTATTTTGGGTAGCCTAACCTAACTTTGGGGCGAAGTTTTTTCTTGTGAGATAGGAACACCGCATGCGCACGTTGCGTCGGGTTCTCGTCGTGGCGACGTTGGGCCTTGCGCTCAGTGGTTGCGGTGCGCAGAACTCCCCCGGCACGCAGAACTCCTCCGGCACCCAGCCCCCGTCGGGTGCCCAGCCCCCGTCGGCCGGCCCGTGGTCGTTCACCGACGGCTCCGGCGAGACGGTCAAGGCCGACAAGGTCCCCACCCGGATCATCGCCCACTCGGGTGAGGCGGCCGCGCTGATGTCGTTCGGCATCAAGCCGGTCGGCATCTACGCCGACGAGTCGGTCAAGACCGACCCCAACCTCAAGGACCTCGACCTCTCCGGGATCGAGCTCCTCGGCCAGGAGTGGGGCAAGATCGACGTGGAGAAGGCGGCCGGGTTGCGGCCGGATCTGATCGTCGCCGACTGGTGGCCCGCGGAGAAGGCGCACAGCGGCCTGGAGGAGGGCGTCGACGAGAAGAGCAAGAAGCTCGCCGAGCTGGCCCCCGTCGTGGGCGTCTCCCAGGGCAAGTCCATCGAGGACCTGGCCGAGGGGTACGAGAGCCTCGCCAAGAGCCTGGGCGCCAAGGTGGACGCCCCCGAGATCGCCGCGAACAAGAAGCGCTTCGAGGAGTCCGTCGAGAAGTTCAAGGCCGCGGTCGCCGAGAAGCCCGGCCTGACGGCCCTCGGTATGTCGCCCGCCGACGACAAGCTGTACGCCGCCAACCCCGAGTACGCGCCCGAGCTGCTGGACTTCCAGCGCTGGGGCCTGAAGGTGATCAACCCGGCCAAGCCGGACCCCGGTTTCCCGTACTGGGAGAACCTCAGCTGGGAGAACGCCGACAAGTACCAGCCCGACCTGATCCTGTGGGACGGCCGGTCCTTCACCCCGACGGCCAACGCCGAGTGGGGCAAGAAGCAGCCCACCTGGTTCAAGATCAAGGCGGCCAAGGCCGGCGCGGTGGCGGCCTGGCCCGCGTACTGGCTGCACACCTTCGGCGACTTCGCCACCGAGGTGGACAAGCTCACCGAGGCGATCAAGACCGCCGACGAGAACCTCGGCGACTGATCCCTCTCGATGTCCAGCACGATTTCACCGCGACGAGCCCCGGTCCTCGGACTCGGGCTCGTCGCGCTCTGCGTCCTGCTCGCCGCGGTGGCGTTCCTCAGCGTGACCCTCGGCTCGCGTGACATCGGCCTGCCCGACGTCCTGCGGGCACTGGGCGGCCTCGGCGCCGACGAGTCGATCGCCGGCACGGTGACCCTGGAGCTGCGCGTGCCGCGCACGCTCCTGGGCGTCCTGGTGGGCGCGGCCCTGGGCCTGGCCGGCGCGATCCTGCAGGGCGTCACGCGCAACCCGCTGGCCGACGCCGGGATCATGGGGATCAACTCCGGCGCCGCCGTCATGGTGGTCTTCGCGTTCACGGTCCTGGGAATCCGGGGCGTGGGCGTCTACATCTGGTTCGCCTTCGCGGGCGCGATCATCGCGACCCTGCTGGGGTACGCGATCGCGTCGCTCGGCCGCGAGGGCGCCACCCCCGTCAAGCTGGCCCTGGCCGGCGCGGCGGTCACGGCCGGCCTCGGCTCCGTCACCACGGGCATCGTCATGACCAACGTCGACGCGCTGAACGAGCTGCGCTTCTGGCAGGTCGGGTCGCTCGCCGGCCGGTACGCGCCGGTCCTGGAGAGCGTCGCGCCGTTCCTGCTCGCCGGCCTGGCCGCGGCGCTGTGCCTGGGCAGGGCGCTCAACGGGCTCGCGCTCGGCGAGGACGTCGCGCGAGGGCTCGGCCAGCGGGTCGGTCTCACCAGGGCCGTCGCCTTCGGCGTCGTCGCGGTGCTCGCCGGCGCGGCCACGGCGGCCTGCGGGCCGATCGTCTTCATCGGGCTGGTGGTGCCGCACCTCGCGCGGGCGCTCTGCGGCCCGGACCACCGGTGGATCCTGCCGTACTCGATGCTGCTGGCGCCGGTCGTGCTGCTGCTGGCCGACGTGCTCGGCCGGGTCGTGGCCGCTCCCGGGGAGCTGCAGGTCGGCGTGGTCCTCGGGGTGCTCGGCGCGCCGGTCTTCGTGGTGATCGTGCGCTACGGCCGGCTGTCGGAGGTGTGAGGACATGACTGAGAACACGGCAATGACCCACGACGCCCTCACGGCCGTCTCCGACGCCGTCCGCGCCACCCGGCGCGGCCGTACGGCCCGGAGCGTGGTGGTGACCTCCGCGCTGACCGCGACCGTCGCCGCCCTGTTCGTGGTGACCATGATGGTGGGCAGCTTCCGCCTCTCCGCCGCCGAGGTCCTCGGGTCGCTGCTGGGCACCGTCGACGACCCGAGCCTGGACTTCGTCGTCCTGGGCCTGCGGCTGCCCACCGCCGCGACCGCCCTCGCGGTCGGGCTCGCCCTCGGCGCGTCCGGGACGATCTTCCAGCACCTGCTCCGCAATCCCCTCGCCTCGCCCGACTTCGTGGGCATCTCCTCGGGCGCCAGCCTGGCCGCGGTCACCGGCATCGTGTTCCTGCAGGTCAGCGGGATCGCCATAGCCGGGCTCGCGCTGGCCGGGGCCATCGTGTCCGCCCTGCTGATGTATCTGCTCGCCTGGCGCGACGGGGTGAGCGGCTACCGCTTCATCCTGCTCGGCATCGGCGTGGCGGCCTTCTTCGAGGGGCTCACCGGGTTCGTGCTGACCCGTGCCCAGCTGTTCGAGGCGCGCCAGGCGATGCACTGGCTGACCGGCTCGGTCGGGCAGGCCAGCGACGCCGAGCTGCGGCTCCTGCTGGGCGCGCTGGTCGTCCTGCTGCCCCTGGCCATGCTGCTGCAGCGGCAGCTTCGCGTGCTCGAACTCGGCGACGACGCCGCGCGGGGGCTGGGCGTGCCCACCGAGCTCGCCCGCGCGGGCCTGCTCGCCACCGCCGTGGTCCTGGTCGCGCTGGCCGTCGCGGCGGCCGGGCCCCTCGTCTTCGTCGCGCTCGTCGCGGGGCCGATCGCCAACCGGCTGCTGGGCCCCGCCACCGGCGGCATCGTCGCCGCGGCCCTGGTGGGCGCGATGGTCCTGCTCACCGCCGACCTGGTCGCCGTACAGCTGCTGCCGACCGCGCTGCCCACCGGCGTGGTCACCGGAGCGGTCGGCGCGCCGTACCTTCTGTGGCTGCTCGCCACCACGAACCGACAAGGAGCAGGCGGATGAGCCGTCTCCGCGCCGAGGGCCTGTCCCTGGGCTACGACGATCGAGCCGTCATCACCGACCTCGACGTCTCCGTACTCGACGGGAAGGTCACCGCGATCGTCGGTGCCAACGCCTGCGGCAAGTCGACGCTGCTGCGCGGCCTGGCCCGGCTCATCAAGCCACGCCGGGGGACCGTCTATCTCGACGACAGGACGCTCGCCGAGCTGAGCACCCTCGACGTGGCCAAGGTGCTCGGCCTGCTGCCGCAGACCCCCGTGGCGCCCGACGGCATCACGGTCGCCGACCTGGTCTCCCGGGGCCGCTACCCGCACCAGGGCTGGTTTCGCCGGTGGACCGAGCGCGACCACGAGGCGGTGACCCGGGCGCTGGCCGCGACCGACACCGCAGACCTGATCGACCGCCCGCTGCGCGCCCTGTCCGGCGGGCAGCGGCAGCGGGTCTGGGTCGCCATGGCGCTGGCCCAGGACACCGACCTGCTGCTGCTCGACGAGCCCACCACGTTCCTCGACATCAACCACCAGGTGGAGCTGCTACGGCTGCTGCGCGGGCTCAACGCCGAGTCCGGCAAGACCATCGTCGCCGTCCTGCACGACCTCAACCTCGCCTGCCGCTTCTGCGACCACATCATCGCCATGGCCGGCGGCACGATCGTCGCCGAGGGCCCCCCGTCCGAGGTGATCACCGCCGAACTGGTCGAGAAGGTCTTCGGCCTGTCCTGCCTGATCGTCCCCGACCCGGTCGCCGGGACTCCCATCGTGGTGCCCGCCTAGAAGGCTCACCGGAGCCCCCGTGACGCCGAGGGCCGGGCCGTCGTCGAGCCGCCCGGCTCTCGGCGTCACGGAGGACCGCCGGGAGGCCGACGCGCCTCCCGGCGTGACGGCGGCCTGGCCGCCGCGCCGCGGGGAACCGGCGCGGCCCTTTCTGACTGCGGAGTTGACCAAGGCGTAAGTCTTCTGTTTCCCCTATGTACGGCCGACCCCGGGCGATGCACGATCGACATCCGGCACCCCCCAGCCAGAGGTAGGTCCCTTGTCGAAACGCCATGCCCTCCGCATCGCCCTCGTCCTCGCCGCGGCCCTCGGCTGGGCCGTGGTCCCCGCGGCCCCCGCGGTGTCCGCCACCTCGGACACCGTCGCGCCGCCCACCTCCATGTCCGGCCTGGGCGACTCGATCACCCGCGGGTTCAACGCCTGCGGCTGGTTCGCCGACTGCACCGGCCGGTCGTGGTCGACGGGGTCGAGCACCTCGGTCGACAGCCATCGCAACCGGATCAGGGCGCAGAACCCCGATCTCACCGCCTACAACGACGCCCGCTCGGGCGCGAAGATCGCCGATCTCGCCGGGCAGGCGAGGACCGCCGCCTCCCGGAACGTCGACTACGTGACGATCCTCATGGGCGCCAACGACGCGTGCACCTCCTCGGAGTCGTCGATGACGTCGGTGGCCGACTTCGAGAGCCGCTTCCGGGAGGCGATGCGGGAGCTGGCGGCCGGGATCCCGCAGGCGTCGGTGTTCGTCGCCAGCATCCCCGACCTCAAGCGCCTGTGGTTCGTCGGCAAGGACAGCTCCTCGGCGCGTACGGCCTGGGCCGCCTTCTCCATCTGCCGCTCGATGCTGGCCTCCCCCCGCTCGACCTCCGCCGAGGACGAGGCACGCCGTGACCGGGTCAGGCAGCGGGTGATCGACTTCAACGGCGTGCTCGCCCGGGTCTGCGCGGAGTACAGCACCTGCAGGTACGACGGCGACGCCGTCTTCTCCTACCCCTTCACCCTCGGGCAGCTCAGCACCTGGGACTACTTCCATCCCAACACCAGCGGGCAGCGGGTCCTCGCCGAGGTGACCTACCCGGTCAGCCAGCCCGGCTCGCCGCCGGTGCCCGCCCTGTAACCGGCCGCCCCCCGGCCCGCCGAAAGGACCCCGCCCCGGTCCTGGAGGCGGGCCGACGGTTCGCCTCCAGAACCGGGGCGGCCCGTGAGCGCCGGTCCGCACGCACCGGAGACGGCGGCATGCCCCTCGCCCGCCCGCACCGCTACCCGTCGGAGGATCGCGGGGTGCCGGGGCGCCGGTCGTAGGTGAGGAAGGCCACCCCGCTGTCGAGGACGGTATGGCCGGCGAGCTCCCAGGCGGCGGGCGCGAAGACCGCCCTCCGCCCGAAGAGGGGGATGCCGGTGCCGGCGGTGAGCGGGTTGAGCTTGACGACCAGGCGGTCGATCTCGCCGTAGAGCGTGCCGGCCAGCTCGCCGCCGCCGACGAGCCAGACGTCCTTGCCGCCCTTGCCGCCCTTGCCGCCCTTGCCGCCCTTGCCGCCCTCGCGCTTCAGCTCACGCACCGCCGCCACCGGGTCACCGGCGACGAGCTCGACGCCGGGGTCCGGGCTCTCGGCGAGGGTCCGGGAGAAGACCAGGTGCCTGAGGTGGGCGTAGGCGTTGGTCACACCGGCCGCGAGGCCGACCTCATAGCTTTTACGGCCTTCGACGACGGTGTCGAAGTGGACGCCTTCGGCGGTGACACCGAGCGCGGCCCGGGCCGGCCCCGGCAGGGTCTCGGGGTACTCCTCGACGAGGTGGCGGACGTAGTCCTGGGACGGGGAGAAGAAGCCTCCGGGGCCGGTGGGGTCGGAGCCGTCGGGGCCGGCGACGAAACCGTCGAGCGTGGAGGCGACGAAGTACACGAGCTTGCGCAAGACAGGTCCTTTGTCGATCGCTCAAGGTGAAAGGTGGCGGGGAGCCACCGGGGGTCACTTCGTGACGGCAGGGAACGGGGTGACGATGCGCTCCACCGCCCGCGTGACCAGCTCCTCACGCTCGGCGTCGGTGAAGACGTCCGGCAGCGTGAGCTGCTCCACGACCAGCCAGTTCATGGCCAGGTACATCAGCAGGACGGCGGTCGCGCCGCCGGGCAGGCCGGCGGCCTCGTGCCGGGCGACGTTCTCGTCGATGTCGGCGCGGACCCGCTCGGTGAGCAGCGTACGCAGCTCCGGCCTTCTGGTGGCCTCCAGCCGGAGCTCCAGCAGCGCCAGGTGCCCGGCCCGGAAGGCGGTGACCCTGCCGACGCTCTCGCGCAGCATCACGCCGTACGACGCGGCGTCGCGCGCCCGGCCGAACATCTCGGCGAGCGCGTCCTCGTCGGGCCTGAGCCGCTCGTAGACGCGGGCTCCGGCCTGGACGAGCAGGTCGTCGCGGTTGCGGAAGTAGTTGGACGCGGTGCCCACGGGCACCCCCGCCTCCTTGTCGACGGCGCGCTGGGTCAGGCCGCGCGCGCCCTCGCGGGCGAGGACCTCGATGGCGCCGTCGAGCAGCGCGGCCCGCCGGGCCGGATTCTGGCGCATCCCGCACCCCTTCCTGGTTCCGAAGCACTCCAAGTAGAGCACTCCGATTGAAGTACGTCAATTGAAGTGGTTTGGATGCCGGACGCTCCGCCGGACGCTTCGCCGGAAGCGGGCCCCCGATCCACGACGGGAGCCGTTCCGGCTTAAATTTGCACGACACGCATCGATGCGCGTCGTGTACGTTTGACGCCTGGACTGCCCCTTCGCCGCGAGCGGCCCGACGGCCCGCCCGAGAACAGGACGTGCGGATGAACGACGACAACCTGACCGAGGAGTCCCCGAGCGCGAGCCCCACCGCGATGCGCCGGATCCTGCCCCCCGAGATGGTGGAGCGCGGCCGGTGCCCGTTCGACCCGCCACCCGGCCTACGGCAGCGGGACGGCCAGGAGGCGGTCCGGCCGCTGCCGTTGCTCAACGGGGCACAGGCCTGGCTGGTGACCGGCTTCGAGGAGGCCCGCACCGTGCTGGCCGACGCGCGCTTCAGCGCCGACAAGATGCGCCACCGCGACGCCACCTCGCTGCAGCCGCACGAGGTGGCCGAGCTGGCGGGCAGGGCACCCGAGCCGCCGGGCGTGGAAACCCGCGAGGACGGGTTCTTCGTCTTCATGGACCCGCCGGAGCACACCCGGTTGCGACGGCTGCTGACCGGCCAGTTCACCGTCCGGCGGATGCGCGAGCTGGAGTCGCGGGTCACCGAGATCGCGGTGGAGCACATCGAGGCGATGAAGGCGGCCGGCACCGAGGCCGACCTCGTGCCGGCGTTCGCGCTGCCGCTGCCCTCGCTGGTCATCTGCGAGCTGCTCGGCGTCGACTACGCCGACCGGGGCGAGTTCCAGGAACGCACGGCCGTCTCGCTGGACTCCACCAGCAGCGCCGACGAGCGGGCCCGGGCCGGCGCCGAGCTGTACGCGTTCATGCAGCGGCTGGTGGCCGCCAAGCGCGCCGATCCCGCGGACGACCTGCTGTCCGGGCTGATCCACGACGCGGACCCGCCGCTGACCGACGCCCAGCTCGTCGACGTCGCCCTCGTCCTGCTCGGGGCGGGCCACGAGACCACCGCCAACATGCTCGGCCTGGGCACCTTCGCGCTGCTGGAGAACCCCGGCCAGCTCGCCGCGCTGCGCGCCGACCCCACGCTGATCGACAACACCGTCGAGGAACTGCTGCGCTTCCTGAGCATCATCCAGCTCGGCGTCAGCCGGGTCACCACCGAGCCCGTCACCCTGGGCGGCGTGGACATCCCCGCCGGCGCGACCGTGGTCATCGCCACGCCCGAGGTCAACCGGGACCCGCAGCACTGGCCCGACCCCGACCGCCTCGACCTGACGCGTTCCCGCACCCCGCACCTGGCCTTCGGCCACGGCGTCCACCAGTGCCTGGGCCAGCAGCTGGCCCGCGTCGAGATGAAGGTCGGGCTCGGCGAGCTGGTCACCCGCCTGCCCGGCCTGCGCCTGGCCGTACCCGTCGGCGAGGTTCCGGTCCGCAACGAGATGCTCATCTTCGGCGTGCACTCGCTGCCGGTGACCTGGTCCTGACCCCCTCCCGGCCCGGCGGGCCGCCCCGAGACCGGCCGGCCCGCCGGGGAGCCCATAATGGGAGCGGTCACGGGGCGTGAGGAGGTCGGATGGTCAGCTCGGCGCCGGTCGGCGAGGAGGCCCGCTCCGCGGCGCCGGCGGCCGGACGCCGCGAGCGCAAGAAGCAGGCCACCCGGGCCGCGCTGCGCGAGGCGGCCCTTCGCCTGTCCATCCGCCACGGCGTGGAGAACGTCACCGTCGAGCAGATCGCCGAAGAGGCCGACATCGCGCTGCGCACCTTCTTCAACTACTTCTCCAGCAAGGAGGAGGCCGTGCTCGCCTCGTCGGCGGCGGCGGCCGAGGCGCTCATCGCCGAGTTCCGGGCGCGGCCGCGGGCGGAGTCGGTGCTGCGGGCGTTCCGCGAGGCGGTGCTCGTCATCATGGACCAGGGCGACGCCACCCGTGACCACATCGAGGCGCTGCGGCTGATCCGCAAGGCGCCGTCGCTGGTGCCCCAGCAGCTCGCCGTGCTCGCCGCCCAGGAGAAGGCGCTCGCCGGGGCGATCGCCGAACGCGTCGGACTGGCACCGGCGAGCCGGCCCCCGGAACCCGTCTACCCCGCGCTGTGCGCGGCCGCCGCGCTGGCGGCGCTCCGCGTCGTCCTGGACCAGTGGCTGGTGCCGGGCCTGGAGGAGACGCCGCCCACCGCCATGCTGAGCCGGCAGATCGACGAGGTGATCGCCGAGCTCGCCAGGGGCCTCGACCGCCCCAGCGTCACCGTCACTCCGGTGCCCGAGGGATGAGCCTTTCAGGCCGGTACGGCTACTCGTGGCTGCCTTCCGGAACCGTGTCCGCGGACATGCCCCCTTCTCCCGGGGCGCTCGTCAGGTAGACGTGCTGGTGACCCTTGCCGGCGTCGATGTTGATCTGGTCGAGCTGTGTCGCCGCGACGGACCACGTCGTGACGGCGGCGGACCGCTGGCGGGCCGCCAGATCGAGGAAGGGCTTCCGCAGGTCCGCGGGAAGCTCCCGGCCGGCCGCGTACGCGTCGACCGCGATCGCCATGGCGTCCACCGCGCTGCGAAGCCCCGCACGGGCCACGTTGGTCGCGGTCGTTCCCGAGGGGGTCTCCGCGTGCCTGTCGACGGCCTGCCGCATGGCGCGCTTCCAGCCGTCGACCTCCGCCTGCTCCGCCGACCGCGTGCCGGGCGCCCCGTCCCGGGGAAGCACCTCGGCGAGCCCGGCGAGCACCCCGTTCAGCTCCTCGACGGTCTTCCGCGCCGTGGTCGTCAGCTCGCCGATCTGCTGGACGTCCCGCTTCGTCTCCGCCGCCCGCATGTCGGCGACGGCGACCTGGGAGGCGTCGGGGAGAGCGAGGAAGTAGCCCAGCGGCCCGGCTATCGCGACGGCGGCGAGAGCGGTCACGAGGTAACCCGTCCAGCTGGACGAACGGGCATCCGGCCGGGCCGGAACCCGAGGTCGCCTCGCCGTTTTCGATGACATCCAGCAGCTCCCGTCGCCATGACTACGGGGTCGACGCTACCGCCTTCAACGATCTACGTCCATATGCCCGGTATCTCCCTCTTTGGGGCTCCGCACGGACGTACCCCCCGGGGGCGGTGAGGCTCACACAAGCACCTGGAAAAGCGATCGGATCCGCCCGGCGAGCTCCTCCGGTTCCCCCTCGGCGAGCGCCGTCGTACCCAGGACCCTGCGCATGAGCCACACCCCCGCCTGGACGGCGAGCATCAGCTCCGCCCGGACCCCGGCCCCATCCCCATCCCCGTTCCCGTCCCCGGACAGCTCCTCGTGGAGGTGGCGCCCGGCATGCCTGCCGATCGCCTCGCGCATGATCCGCGCGGCCCCGGGGTTGGCCGCCGACCTCAGCATGAGCAGGAACGGCCCGAGCTCCTCCGCCTCCGGCGCCGTCCGCGCCACCAACGCGCGCGCGGTCTCGCCGGCCAGCTCCGCGCCGGTGCCCGCGATCACGGTGCGCGGCGCGAAGGCGACGTCGACCGCCTCCGCGAACAGCCGCTCCTTCGAGCCGAAGTAACGGTTGATGAGCATCGCGGTCACGCCCGCGCTCTGGGCGATGTCGCGGACCCCCACCCCGTCGTAGCCGAACCGGGTGAAGGCCTCGACCGCCGCGTCCAGGATGGCCTGCCGGGTGGCGGCGGCGTCGCGGCGTCGCCTGCCCGGGGCGTCGCCTCCCCGCTGCGGCCGGTCCGAGGGGGCGCCGGACCCGGTGTCATCACTCATGTCTACAAGCGTATACTCAAATTAAGTCTACGAGTGTAGACATAGCGGGGCCGGGTCGTGCCGGCACCCGGACCACGATGTGAGGATGAGATGGATCTTCAACTGACAGGTAGGCGCGCGCTGGTCACCGGCTCCAGCTCCGGCCTCGGCGAGGCCGTCGCCAGGGCCCTGGCCGCCGAGGGCGCCGACGTCGTCGTCCACGGCCGCGACCGCGCCCGCACCGAGGCCGTCGCCGACGCCGTCCGGGCGGCCGGTGGCGGCGCCCACGTCGCCATCGGCGACCTGACCACCGACGCCGGCGCCGACGCGACGGCCGAGGCCGCGCTGGCCGGGGGCCCGATCGACATCCTCGTCAACAACGCCGGCGCCTACCCCCACCGCGGGTGGAAGGACGCCACCGCCGAGGACTGGCTCCAGACCTACGAGCTCAACGTCGTCTCCGGCGTCCGCATGATCCGGCGCCTGGTCCCCGGCATGCACAGGCGCGGCTGGGGCCGCGTCATCCAGATCGGCGGCGGGCTCGGCCTGCAGCCGGGCGCCGACCTGCCCCACTACAACGCCACCCTCGCCGCCCGCCACAACCTCACGGTCTCCCTGGCCCGCGAGCTGAAGGACACCGGGGTCACCTCCAACACCGTCGCCCCCGGCGCCATCCTGGTCGACAGCGTCCAGCGCTTCCTCACCGACCTCGCCCCGGCCCGCGGCTGGGGCGAGGCGTGGCAGGACATCGAACGCAACGCGATCGCGGAACTGGTGCCCAACGACGTCGGCCGGATGGGCCGTCCCGAGGAGATCGCCGCCGCGGTCCTCTATCTCAGCGGCCCGCTCGCCGACTACGTCACCGGCACCACCCTGCGAGTGGACGGCGGCACCGTCCGCGGCGTCCACTGACCGCCTTCGGGAAACCGGCCGCCGTCCGCGAGAGGACGTCCGCGGGCCGCCCTTTACGAAAAGGCACCACGAAAAGGCACCACGAAAAGGCGGCACGGAACCGGCCGGACCGGCTGGACGCCCGCGCGGGTGGACGACCGCGCGGGTGGACGACCGCCCCCGGGACGCGGCGCCGCGGGGGTCACCCGATCGGGAAGCCGACGATCCCGTCGGCCCAGCGGTCCAGCAGGACCTGGTCGTGGCTGATCGCCAGCACCCCCGCCCCGGTGCGCTCCCGGTAGGTGTTCACCACGCCGACCAGGTGCGCCTGGGTGGAGGCGTCCAGCATGGTGGTCATCTCGTCGCAGATCAGGTAGCGGGGTTCCAGGGTCAGCGCCCTGGCCACGCAGGCCCGCTGCAGCTGCCCGTCGGAGACCTCGTGCGGCCACCGGGTGAGCAGCTCACCGGTGAGGCCCGTCTCCTCGGCCAGCTCGGCGACGCGTCCCGCGCCGGGCCGCCCGTTCGCGGCCAGCGGCTCGCCGATCACCTCGGCGAGCGTGAGACGCGGGTCCACCGCGAGCCTGGGCTGCTGGTAGATCAGTGCCACCCGGGTACGCAGCTCGCGCGCCGCGCGCTGCCGCCAGCGCGTCACGGGCGTGCCGTCCACGGCGAGGGTGCCCGACGACGGGCGCAGCATCATCGCCATGACCCTGGCCAGGGTCGACTTCCCGCAGCCGCTCGGCCCGGCGAGGCCGGTCACCTCACCGGGCCTGACGGTCAGGGACGCCCCGTCCAGGGCGGTGTGCGCGCCGTACCTGACGGTGACGCCGGCCGCTTCAAGCATGCCTGTCCTCCAGGGGGTGGTGGCAGGCCACGCCGCCGTCCATCGGCGGCGGCGCGGCGCACCGCTCGGTGTGGCGGCCGCAGCGCGGCCGGAACGCGCATCCCCGGGGCAGCCGGGTCAGCTCGGGCGGCATCCCGGGGATGGGGACGAACTCCCGGTCCGGCTGGGCGGCCACCAGGCCCGCCGTGTACGGGTGGCGGGGGCGCCCGAGCACCTCGGCCGCCGGTCCGGCCTCGACCAGGCGGCCGGCGTACATGACCGCGAGGTCGTCGGCGACCCGCTCGGCGGCGCGCAGGTCGTGCGTGATCAGCAGTACGGCGCGCCCCTCGTCGCACAGCTCGCGCAGCGTCGCCATCGCCCGGTCCACCAGCGGCCGGTCCAGCCCGCTGGTCGGCTCGTCGGCCAGCACCAGCCACGGGTCGCCCGCCAGCGCGATCGCGTTCGCCACCCGCTGGGCCATGCCGCCCGACAGCTCGTGCGGGTAGCGGTCCAGCTCGTGCGGGCTCAGGCCGTACCGTGCCGCCAGGTCGTCGGCGGTGGCGGGCGAGCCCAGCTCGCGGACGACCTCCTGGAGCTGCGCCCGCGCGGTGCGCACCGGCGTGAGGTGGGTGGCCGGGCTCTGCGGGATGAGACCGATCGCGCGCCCGCGCACCCGCCTCGCCAGTACGGCCCGCGAGGCGCCGACCAGCTCCACCGGCTCCCCGCCCCCGTGTTCCAGCCAGGCCTGGCCGGAGACGGAGGCGTTGGCGGGCAGCAGGCCGAGCAGCGCGTGCGCGAGCACCGACTTGCCGCAGCCGGACTCCCCCACCAGCGCCAGGCACCTGCCCTGGCGTACCTCGAAACTCGCGTCGTTCACCGCCCGCACCGTCGCGCCGGGGACGCGGAAGCCGACGCTCAGGTCCCGGACCCGTAGCCGTCCCTGGTCGGTCACAGTTCCAGCTCCGATCTCCAGCGGGGGGTGTGCCGGTCGCGCCAGCGCTGGGCCAGCACCGACACCGCCAGCGTGGGTACGAGGATGAACAGCCCCGGCAGCAGGCTCGACCACCAGTCACCGGTGAGCAGCGACCGCTGCCCGTCGTTGATCATGTTGCCGAGCGAGGCGAGGTGCGGCGGGAGTCCCAGGCCGAGGAAGCTCAGCGCGGTCTCGTGCCAGATCGCGTGCGGCACCATCAGCACCGTCGCCAGCACCAGATGGGGAAGGAGGTGCGGCAGCAGGTGGCGGCGGATGACGCGCGTCCTGGTCGCCCCTGCGGAGACCGCCGCCTCCACGAACGGGCGCGAGCGCAGCGAGAGCACCTCGGAGCGGACGATCCGCGCCGCCGTCGTCCAGTGCGTCACGCCGACGGAGACCACCACCGCGGCGGCGCTCGGCGCGAACAGCGCGACGATGAAGATGCCGAACAGCAGGTGCGGCAGGGCGTTGAAACCGTCCACCACCCGCATGAGGACGCGGTCGGCCGCTCCCCCCAGGCTGCCCGCCGCCAGGCCCACGAGCCCGCCGATCACCATGCTGACCAGCGCGGCCACCAGCCCGACGAGGAAGGATACGCGCAGGCCGTAGATCGACCTGATCAGCACGTCCCGCCCGACCTCGTCGGTGCCGAGGAGATGGGACGGGGAGGGTGGCTGCCCGGCCGCGCGCAGGTCCACCAGGCTCTGGTCGAGCTGCACGATCGGCGGCACCAGGAGTACGGCCAGCGCCAGCACCACCAGGGTGCCGGCCGCGAGTCTCACCGGCATTCAGCCCACCTCCGGAGTTCGTGCCTGTGGAACCGGCATTCAGCCCACCCCCAGCGTTCGCACCCGCGGATCGGCCACGGTGTAGGCGATGTCGGCCAGCAGGTTGCCGGCCAGCACCGCCGCCGTGCCCAGCAGCGTGAGCGCCGCCAGCAGCGGGAAGTCCATGGCCAGCGCCGCCTGTACGGAGGCCGCGGCGACACCCGGCCAGGAGAAGACCGTCTCGACCAGGATCGCGCCGGTGACCAGTTCCGGGACGCGGGCGCCGAGCAGCGTGAGGAAGGGCAGCAGCGCCGACCTCAGCGCGTGCCGCACGACCACGGTCCGCTCGCGCAGGCCGCGAGCGCGGGCGCCGATCACGAAGTCCTCCCGCAGTACCCCGATGACCGACTCGCGCACGTAGAGCACCAGCCACGACGACTGGGAGACGGCCAGCACCGTGACCGGCAGGATCATGTGCCGGGCCACGTCGAGGGGGTCGACCGTGGTCGACGCCGGGTCGGTCAGGCCGCCCGCGGGCAGCCAGCCCAGCTGGACCGCGAAGACCCAGACGGCGAGCAGCCCCAGCCAGAACACCGGGGCGGCCTCGTTGGCGAACGCGCCACCGGTGATCACCCGGTCCAGCCAGGAGTCACGCCGCCAGGCGGCGAGGGTGCCCACCACCAGGCTGCCGGCGAGCATCAGCACCAGCGCCGAGCCGGTGGCCAGCAGCGTCCAGCCGAGCCGCTCGCCGATGACCTCGGCGACCGGCCGGTGCAGGGAGCGCGACTCGCCCAGCTCTCCGGCGGCCAGGTTGCCGAACCAGGTGGCGAACTGCTCGACGACCGGCCGGTCCAGGCCCCAGTTCCGCCTGATCGACTCGGCCACCTCCGGCGAGGTGACCAGCGCGCGCTCGCCGAGGTACTGCCTGACCGGGTCGAACGGGGACGCCTGGGCCAGCGCGAACATGCCGATCGTGACGACCATCAGCAGCGGTACGGCGAAGGCCGCCCGCCAGGCGATCATCTTCAGTACCGCCCTCACGCGGCCGGCTTCCAGGTGTGGATTCCGGCGAACAGGCCCCCGGTGGCGTGCTCGTGCGCGTCCACGCCCGGCACGATGCCCTCGTACTCGCCGCGGACCACGTACACGTGCTTGAGGAAGACCAGGTAGGAGAAGACCTCGTCGTCCCTGACGATCTTCTGGAAGCCGGTGTAGGCCCGTTCGCGCTCCGCCTTCTCGCCCGCGGCCCTGCCCCGCTCCAGCAGCCTGTCGACCTCGGGGTTGTCGTAGCGGCCCGGGTTGAGGAAGCCCCGGCCCTTGAAGTCGGAGTGGAACAGCTCGTAGTTGACGTAGTCGGGGTCGTAGGGGCTGCCGAACCCCATGACCGCCGCGTCCGTGCCCAGCCGCGCCTCGATGGCGTCCCAGTCCAGGCCGGCAGGCTCGACCAGCAGCCCGATCCCCTTGGCGTCGGAGGCGGCGGCCAGGGCGAGTTCCTTGCGCAGCGAGTCGCCCGCCGGATACATCAGGGTGAACCGGGCCTTCTTCTCGTCCTTCTCCCTGACGCCGTCCTCACCCAGGGTCCAGCCCGCCTCGTCGAGCAGCCTGCCGGCCGCCGCGGGGTCGGCGGCGCCGCCGGTCACCTCGGGGTCGTGCCACCCGGTGTCGGGCGAGATCGGCCCGTAGGCGGGGGTGCCCGCGCCGGCGAGGATCGTGTCGGCCATCGCCTGCCGGTCCAGGGCCAGGCCGAACGCCTTGCGCACGGCCCGGTCGCCGGTCACCGGCCGGGTCATCGGGAACATGACCGCGCGGTAGTCGGCGCTCGGCACGTCGTACACGGTCACGCCCGGCTGTCCCCGCAGGCCGGTGGCGGCCTTCGGCGGGAGCACGGTGGCGTCGAAGTCGCCCGCCCGGATCCGGGTCGCGCGCACGTTGTCGTCGGGCGCGAAGGCGAGCACCAGCCTGGGGATCGCCGGGGCGCCGCCCCAGTACTCCCTGTTGGCCTCCAGCACGATCTTGTCGCCGGGCGTCCAGGAGACGAACCGGTAGGGGCCGCTGCCGACCGGCCTGGTCTTCTCCAGCGTGCCCTTGGGCACGATGCCGAGCGTGGTGCGCTGCACGAGCGGCGCGTAGGGGTGCTTGAGCCTGAACACCACGGTCCGCGCGTCGGGAGCCGCCACGTCCTCGATCGCCGAGTAGTCGCTCCTGATCGTGGAGTTGTTGGCGGGATCGAGCAGCGCCTCGTAGGTGTACTCCACGTCCTGGCTGGTCAGCGGCTTGCCGTCGTGAAACTTCAACCCTTCCCTCAGGGTGAAGGTGACGCTCTTCCCGTCCTCGGCCACGACGGGCTCGTCGGTGGCGAGCGCGGGCTTGAGCGTGAGGTCGGGGGCCCGGGTCATCAGCCCGTCGAAGATCAGCGAGCCGCCGTCGGGGGAGAATCCGAGCACCGGGCTCAGGTTGTCGAACTCAGAGCTCAGGCCGATGACGAACGTGTCGTCCGGCGCGGTGGACGGGCCCCGGGGCGCGGAGCAGGCCGTGACCGCCAGGGCGAGGGCGGCGCACAGCGTGGCGTACTTCTGGGGAAGCTGAGTCACATGGGAACTTCTATCACTTGCAAATAGCTCGCAATAGTCCGGGTGGCTCTTCCCGCACGGTTCACGACCGCACCGCTCGTGACCGGTCCCGGCACGCCGTTCACCGGCACGCGTTCCGTCTCGGGCGCTCACCACCGGTCGCCCCCCGGCCAGAAGGCCACCCCCGGAGCCGGGCACCTCTCCATGATCTTGGTCTGGCCGGACGGAATGGTAGGGTCGCGCCATGAGCCCGGAAGACCTCGCCAACCTCGCCCACCTGCGCCGGGCTCGGGATCTGATCGACCGGGAGTACGCACGGCCGCTCGACGTGCCGACGATGGCCCGCCGCGCGCTCATGTCCCCAGCGCACTTCTCGCGCCGGTTCCGGGCGGCCTACGGCGAGACGCCGTACAGCTATCTCATGACCCGCCGGATCGAGCGGGCGATGGCGCTGCTGCGCGGGGGGATGAGCGTGACCGACGCGTGCATGGCGGTCGGCTGTACGTCGCTCGGCTCGTTCAGCTCGCGGTTCACCGAGATCGTCGGGGAGACGCCGAGCGCCTACCGCGGCCGGGAGCACCGGGCCGTGGCGGCGATGCCCGCCTGCGTGGCGAAGGTGCGCACCCGCCCGACGAGGAACCCGCCGAGCAGGATCCGAGAAGCGGACCGCGCCGCCGCCGCCTAACGTTGGCGACATGAACATCGCACTCCGCTACTCTCACATCACCGTCAACGACCCGGACGAGTCGCTCGCCTTCTACCGCGACGCGCTCGGCCTCGAGGTGCGCAACGACGTCGCCTCCGGCGGATTCCGCTGGATCACCCTCGGCAGCCCGACCCAGCCGGGCCTCGAGATCGTGCTCTCGGAACCGCATGCCGGCCGTTCCCAGGCCGACGGCGACGTCGTGCAGGAACTGCTCACCAAGGGCACGCTGTCGATGAGCGTCTTCAGCACCGACGATCTCGACGCGACCTTCGAGCGGGTGCGGGCGTCGGGCGCCGAGGTGCTGCAGGAGCCCATCGACCAGCCCTGGGGTCCGCGCGACTGCGCCTTCCGCGACCCCTCGGGAAACATGGTGCGGATCGAGCAGGAGGCCAAGGAGTCCAAGGAGTCCAAGGGGTGACGTCCGGCCGTGGCGGGCCCGCCGCGTGAGCCGGTACGCACCACCCCCGGTCGGCGAGGGAACCTCGCGACTCACCGGCCCCCGGGCCCGGGAGGCGCCTCCGGCCGGCCCCTGAGCCGGGGAAGCACCTCGGCGCCCAGGCGGCGGATGTTCTCCAGGGTGCGGGCATGCTCGCCCGCACCCTCGACCATGAGGATCAGGTGTTCGAGCCCGGTCGTCTCCCGGGTGCGCCCGATCGTCTCCACGCAGCGGTCGGCGTCCCCCACCGGATGGACACCGGTCAGGAAGTCAACGTACTCCCCCACGTCCCGTGCGGGCCGCCGCCGCCCGTCCACCGGCACGTACCCGGCCAGTCCGGGCTCCAGCCACCGTGGCATGGCCGCCCTCAGCTCCCGCACCGCTCCCGCCGTGGAGTCGGCCACGTACCCGACGACGGCCGCCACGTGCCCGCCCGCGCCCGGTGAGATCGTCTCCGGAACGGGCGGGTGCGGCGGCGAGGCAGCCCGGTAGTCGGCGAGCATCGCGGCCTTGCCCTCGTCGTCCATGTGCATGCCGAGCAGCATCGGCAGCCCCCGCCCGGCCGCCAGCCGTGCCGTCCCCGGTGAGGTGCACGCCACGACGGGCCGCATCGGCGCCGCCGGTACCATCGCGACCTCGCGGAAGGCGAAGAACTCCCCCTCGGCCGACACCGTGCGCTCCCCCAGGGCCCGGCACAGCAGGTCGAGCGACTCGGCGAAGCCGCACTCGAAGCGTGCCAGGCCGGTGCCGAACACCTCCAGGTCCACCCAGGGCCCGCCCCTGCCGACCCCCAGCGTGAAACGCCCGCCGGACAGGTGGTGCAACATCGCCGCCTGCTCGGCCAGCGCCACCGGGTGCACCGTGGACAACACGCTCACCGCCGTCCCCACCCCGATCGCCCGCGTACGCCCCAGGGCCACCGCCGCCAGCGTCGCCGCCGACGGGCACACCCCGTACGACATGAAGTGGTGCTCGGCGATCCACGCGTCGTCGAACCCCGCCTCCTCCGCGACGACGATCGCCTCTACGCAGTCACGCAGCACCTGGCCCGGGGGCCTGCCGGGGAAACCCGCCGCGACCAGGAAGATTCCGATCCGCACCCCGCTCATGATTCCCTACCCGCCGGGCGTGTGACAGGGGCCGCCCCGCAGAGACCGATCGCCTCCTACCCCGTCACCACGCCTCTCCCGCCCGGCCCTTCGACAGGTGGCCCGCCACCGGCGGGCGTCCATGATTCCGGGATTGGGCTGATCGTATTCGATCAAATATTGACACGTAGTTGTTTCAAAGTATTCACTTTTGATCACCCCCCTTGTGGGCGCTCGCCACACCGCCCCGTGGCGAGGCGCCCGCGGAACCACGCAGTAGGGAGACCGCCGTGGTCATGGAACGCCGAGATTTCCCGCGGAACACCATCGGAGCGGTCGCCCTCCGGCAGCGTCACGCCCGCAGGATGGATCAGGCACCGGCTCGACCTGCGGCTCAACGGGCTGAACGGATGTCCGCCGCCGACAGCGGCACCCCCGACCACCTGTGGCGATTCACCTGAGCCCAGGTCCAAGCCCAAGCCCAAGCCCAAGCCTGATCCTCCGCCACCAGGTCCCGCATCTCCGAACCCCCACCCCCCTGAGGAGATCCCATGCAACGAGTACGCCCTTGGCGACGGCTGCCGCACGCCGTCGTCGCCTGTGTCGTCGGCCTCGCCATGCTCGTCGTCGGCGCGCCGCAGGCCGTCGCGGCCCCGGCCCAGCCGTCGCCGCTGACGACGCCGTGGACGGGCCAGGCGTTGAACGGCACGCC
This sequence comes from Streptosporangium nanhuense, assembly GCF_059358815.1. Taxonomy (NCBI): domain Bacteria; kingdom Bacillati; phylum Actinomycetota; class Actinomycetes; order Streptosporangiales; family Streptosporangiaceae; genus Streptosporangium; species Streptosporangium nanhuense. The sequence goes on along the minus strand of NZ_JCADBG010000019.1, from coordinate 48,640 downwards.
GCTGCCCGAGTACCCCCGCCCGCAGATGACCCGGCCGGACTGGCTGAACCTCAACGGGGAGTGGCAGCTTCGGCAGTCGACCACGAACGACGCCCCGGCGTTCGGGCAGACGCTGCCGGAGCGCGTCAACGTGCCGTTCCCGGTGGAGTCGGCCCTGTCGGGCATCAAGCGGCCGGCGAACGACAACCGCTACTACCTGTTCTACCGCCGGACGTTCACCGTTCCGGCCGGCTGGAGCGGCCGCCGGGTGCAGCTGCACTTCGGCGCCGTGGACTGGCAGACGACCGTGTGGGTGAACGGCGTGCAGGTCGGCGGGCACACCGGCGGCTACGACCGGTTCGAGTTCGACATCACCCCGCAGCTCAACGGCGGGACGAACGAGCTGATCGTGCGGGTCTTCGACCCGTCGGACTCCGGGGCGGGCGGGACCAACCCCGCCCGCGGCAAGCAGGTCCGAAACCCCGGCGGCATCATGTACACGCCGTCGTCGGGCATCTGGCAGACGGTGTGGCTGGAGCCGACGCCGACCTCGTCGATCCACAGCGTCGACTTCTACCCCAACCTCGCCAACAACACCCTGCGGATGCGCGTGTTCACCCGCGGCGACGTCTCGGGGCACTCTGTGTACGCCGAGGCGCTGAACGGCTCGGCCGTCGTGGGCACCGCGACCGGCGGGTTCACCGACTTCAGCGTCCCCGTCCCCAACGCGCGGCGCTGGTCGCCCGACGACCCGTTCCTGTACAACCTGCGGATCTCCCTGCGGAACAACGCGAACGCGACCGTCGACCAGACGACCCACTACTTCGGGATGCGCGAGGTCGGCAAGGCCGTGGTCAACGGGCGGCTCGCGCTGACGCTCAACGGCCAGTTCGTGATGCAGAACGGCGTGCTGGACCAGGGCTTCTGGCCGGACGGCCTGTACACGGCGCCGACCGACGCCGCGCTCGCGAGCGACCTGCAGAAGACCAAGGACCTCGGCTTCAACATGGTCCGCAAGCACATCAAGGTGGAGCCGCAGCGGTGGTTCTACCACGCCGACCGCATCGGCCTGCTGGTCTGGCAGGACATGCCGAGCATGGGCGGGGGGAACGCCACCCACCACGCGCAGTGGGAGAGCGAGCTGAGGGAGGTCGTCGACGAGCACCGCTCGTCGCCCTCGACCGTCGCCTACGTCCCGTTCAACGAGGGCTGGGGCGAGTGGAACCTGGCCGACACCACCCGGATCATCCAGAACGTGAAGAACCAGGACCCGACCAGGCTCGTCAACGGGCACAGCGGCTACAACTGCTGCGCCTCCAAGGGCGACCCGGGCAACGGCGACATCATGGACTGGCACATCTACGTCGGCCCCGACGCGCCGACACCGACGAGCACCCGGACCTCCGTGCTCGGCGAGTACGGCGGCCTGGGCGTGCGCGTCCCCGGTCACGAGTACAGCCCCAACGGCCAGTTCGGCGCGTACGAGATGCACCCGAACACGCAGTCGATCACCGACCGGTACGTGAGCCTCGTCACCCAGTCGGCGAACCTCATGCACGTCCGCGGGCTCAGCGCGCTCGTCTACACGCAGCCGTTCGACGTCGAGGGCGAGGTCAACGGCTTCTGGACCTATGACCGGCAGGTGGTGAAGTTCGACGCCGCCCGGGTCCGGGCGGCCAACCTCGGCATCATCGCGGCGTCGAAGCGGCTGAACACCTCCGCGCCCCCGCCCGGACGGCCGATCGGCACCCCCGGGAACAAGTGCGTGGACGTGGCCGCCGACGACACCGGCGGCAACGGCTCGGCCGTGCAGGTGTGGGACTGCCAGATCCAGGCCGCCGACCAGCACTGGACCCGGGACGGCAACACCCTGCGCACGCTGAACCGGTGCCTGGACGTGACCGGCAACGCGACGGCGAACGGATCGCAGGTCCAGCTGTGGGACTGCAACGGCGGCGGCGCCCAGCAGTGGGTCCCGCAGTCCAACGGCGCCCTGCTCAACCCGCAGTCCGGCCGCTGCCTCGACTCACCGAACGGCTCCTCGGCCAACGGGACCAGGCTCCAGCTGTGGGACTGCAACGGCGCCGCGGCGCAGGTGTTCCGGCTGGGCGGGGGCTCCACCGGGGCCACGTTCGTCAACGGCCCTGGCGGCAAGTGCGTGGACGTGGCCGCCGACGACACCGGCGGCAACGGCGCCGCGGTGCAGCTGTGGGACTGCCAGCCCCACGCGGTCGACCAGCACTGGGCGTGGGACGGCACGGCGCTGCGCACGCTGAACCGGTGCCTGGACGTGACCGGCAACGCGACGGCGAACGGATCGCAGGTCCAGCTGTGGGACTGCAACGGCGGCGGCGCCCAGCAGTGGGTCCCGCAGTCCAACGGCGCCCTGCTCAACCCGCAGTCCGGCCGCTGCCTCGACTCACCGAACGGTTCCACGGCCAACGCCGCGAGGCTGCGGCTGTGGGACTGCAACGGCAGCGTGGCACAGACGTTCCGGAAGCAGTGAAGCAGCGAAGCAGCGGTGAAGCGGTGACGTACTCCCCCTGAGGCACTCTCCCTCAGGACTCCCCGCCCCGACGTGTTCCCCACACCGACGGGCGGGGACTCCCGCCCCACCGGCGTCCGCCACCGGGGGCGGGCCCTACGAACGGCTCTTCGTGAAGACGTGAAGGGCGAGGATGTCGGGGATCGGCGCGAGGCCGGGGCCCCCGGCCCGGATCCAGGCGGCGATGTCCTCGACGGCGCCGGGCTGGTTCACCAGGCCGAGCCACACCGGCCGCCCGCCCGCGGCGCGTCCGGCCGGCGAGGGCCGCACGACGACCACGTTGGCCTGCTCGCACACGTCCAGACAGTCGCTGACGCGTACCTCGGCGATCTCCGACAGGCGGCGGAGTTGCTCGTCGTGGTCGAGGGAGGAAATCTTGCGGGTGCTGCCGCAGCAGCAGTCCCGGCAGACGGTGAGCCTGCTCATGCGCGTGTGAATCCCTTTCCGAGGCGATCCAGCGGGTCGGGTCCCGGCCCGAACCGCATGGCGACCGCCGTCCTCTCATGGGGAGATCCGCCCCGTTTCCCGAGGGGCGACAGCGTGAGTCTCCTGGCTCTCGGGTCGATGCTCCTCCCGGCCTTCCCACCCTCGCGGGCAGTGGCCTCGTCGGGATTCGCTCGCCGATCACAGTGGCGGGACCGCGCCGGATTCACACCGGCTTCCTCGTTCCGCCGTCGCCTTCGCCGACCATGGTCGCACAACCGCCACAGGCGGCAGGAGCAGGGGTCGCGACGATCCCGGTAGCCGGAGAAGACCCGGCTCCCTACCTGGCGTGATCGCGAAATGTACGTGATCATTGACCCACCATGCAGCGCCGTGCCCTCGTCCGTGCCATCGCCGCGGGATCGGGTGCCGTCGCCCTCTCCGCCTCCCGCCGGCGTCACCGACGCCGTGCCGCGTTCGTCCGCGACGACCGGGCACCGCCGCCCTGACCCGCCCACCCGCCGCCCACCCGCACTCTCACGTACGCCACCGCCCCCCGCCCCATCCGAGGAAAGAGGACACACCCCCCATGGCCCTTGCCGGTGTCTTCCTGCCCATCGCCCTCGCGATCATCATGTTCGGCCTCGGCCTGAGCCTGACGATCGCCGACTTCCGCCGCGTCGTCGCCTACCCCAAGGCCACCCTGGTCGCGCTCGTCTGCCAGGTCCTGGTGCTGCCCGCGATCTGCTTCGGCCTGGTGCTCGCCTTCGGGCTGCCGCCCGCGCTCGCCGTGGGCATGATGCTCCTGGCCGCCTCCCCCGGCGGGACGACGGCCAACCTCTACAGCCACCTGTTCGGCGGCGACGTCGCGCTCAACGTGACGCTCACCGCCATCAACTCCGTGCTGGCCGTCGTCACGCTGCCGCTGGTCACCAACCTGTCGCTGGGCTACTTCGCCGCCGACTCGGCCGGGCTGGGCCTGCAGTTCGACAAGACCGTCCAGGTGGTCGCGATCGTGCTCGTCCCCGTCGCGATCGGCATGGCGGTCCGGGCGCGGCTGCCGCGCTTCGCCGACCGGATGAACACGCCCGTGAAGATCGCCTCCGCCGTCATCCTGGTCCTGGTGATCCTCGGCGCCCTGCTGCAGGAGCTGGACAACCTGAGCGGCTACATCCGCTCGGTCGGCGCGATCACGCTGGTGTTCAGCGTGATCAGCCTGGCCATCGGCTACTGGGTGCCGCGCCTGGCCGGGATCGAGCGCGGCCAGGCAATCGCCTCCTGCATGGAGATCGGCATCCACAACGCCACGCTGTCCATCGCGGTCGCGCTCACGCTGCTGAACAACACCCAGATGGCCGTGCCCGCCGCCACCTACGGCGTGCTGATGTTCTTCACCGCCGCCGCGGCCGGGTTCCTCCTCAGGTCCCGTGCGGCGAGGCTCACCCCCGACGCGGCCCGGTGAGACCCGTACCCCTCGGATGACCGATCCGCCGACGGGGGTCGTCGTGAACCGGGCACGGCCGCCCGGTTCACGACGACCCCCGTGGCGGGAAGCGTCTGGACTACCCTATGTTTACGTGAACATAAGCCTGACGATCTCCCTGTGATGACAGGCAGGAGTGGTAGTGACAGCTGATCACGGACCCCGCTGGCTTCGCTGGCCCTCGGAGGCCTCCCGGCGCCGCCTGGCCTTCGGCGCGGACTACAACCCGGAACAGTGGCCCCGGGAGGTGTGGCGGGACGACGTCCGGGCGATGCGCCGGGCCGGGGTGAACATCGTCTCGCTGGCGATCTTCTCCTGGGCACGGCTCCAGCCGGCCGCCGACCGCTGGACCTTCGAGTGGCTGGACGAGGTGATGGACCTCCTCCATGAGCACGGCGTCGCCGTGGACCTGGCGACCGCCACCGCGTCCCCGCCGCCGTGGCTGGCGGCCAGGCACCCGGAGATCCTCCCCGTCGACCACGAGGGCCGCACGCTGTGGCCGGGCGCGCGCCAGCACTGGCGCCCGACGTCACCGGTCTTCCGCGAGCACGCCCTGCGCCTGGTGGAGGCCATGGCGACGCGCTACGGGAGCCATCCGGCCCTGGCCGCGTGGCACGTCTCCAACGAGCTCGGCTGCCACAACGTCTACGACTTCTCCGAGGACGCCGCCACGGCGTTCCGCGCCTGGCTGCGCGACCGGTACGGCACGCCGGAGGAGCTGAACCGGGCGTGGGCGACGGCGTTCTGGTCCCAGAACTACGGCGACTGGGCGGAGATCCTGCCGCCGCGCCTGGCCGCCTCCTACCCCAACCCCACCCAGCAGCTCGACTTCAAGCGGTTCTCCTCGGACGCCCTGAAGGACCACCTGCGGGCGGAACGCGACGTGCTGGCCGAGCTGGCACCCGGGATCCCGGTCACCACCAACTTCATGGTCATGGGAAACACCAAGGGCATGGACTACGCCGACTGGGCGCGCGAGGTCGACTTCGTCTCCAACGACCACTACCTGCTGACCGGCCCGCAGGCCCAGGACGAGCTGTCGTTCTCGGCCAACCTGACCGGCCGGATCGCCGAGGGCGAGCCCTGGTTCCTGATGGAGCACTCCACGAGCGCGGTGAACTGGCAGCCGGTCAACCTGGCCAAGAAGCCCGGCGCCATGGCCCGCGACTCGCTGACCCACGTGGCGTACGGGGCGGACGCCGTGTGTTTCTTCCAGTGGCGGCAGTCGGCGGGAGGGGCCGAGAAGTACCACTCGGCGATGGTCCCGCACGCCGGCACCGACAGCGAGACCTTCCGCGCGGTCGCGGACCTCGGCGCGACCCTGGAGCGGCTCGCGCCGGTCGCGGGGACGCGCCGCCGCCGCGCCGCCGCCGCGATCGTGTTCGACTGGGACTCCTGGTGGGCGAGCGAGCTGGACTCCCACCCCACCTCGCGGCTGCGCTACCGGCAGGAGGCGCTGGACTGGTACTCGGCGTTCGCGGCGGCCGGGGTGCGGGTCGACGTCATCACCGCCGCCGACGCGTTCTCGCACTACGACCTGCTCGTCGCGCCGATCCTGCACGTCGTCCCGCGAGGGCTCGCCGACCGCCTGGGCGAGTACGCGACCGGCGGCGGCCATCTCGTCACCACCTACTTCTCCGGCATCGTGGACGAGAACGACCACGTGTGGCTCGGCGGCTACCCCGGCGCGCTGCGCGAGCTGCTCGGCATCCGGATCGAGGAGTTCGGGCCGCTGCTGGACGGCGACCGGGCGGACCTCGACCTCGGCGTCTCCGGCACGCTGTGGAGCGACCGGATCGACGTCACCGGGCCGGACGTCGAGGTCGTCGCCCGCTACACCTCCGGCGCGTACGCGGGCCGGCCCGCCGTCACCACCCGCCCGGCCGGGACCGGCTCGGCGTCCTACGTCTCGACCAGGCTCGGCCCCGAGGGCCTGGGCCCGGTGCTCTCGCGGTTCCTGGCCTCCGCCGGGGTGCGCGGCGAGCTCCCGGCCGCCGTCGCCGGGGCGGTGGAGCTGACGATCCGCACCGGCGACGACGCCGACTACTGGTTCCTCGTCAACCGCACCGACGAGAGCGTCACCGTGGAGGGCGTCGCGGGCGAGGTCCTCCAGGCGCCGTGCCTGGCCGGGGACCTCACCCTGGCGCCCCGCCAGGTGTGCGTCCTGCGCCGCCCGCACGAGACCCCGCCCGTCCCCTGACGGCCGGACCCCCGTACGGAGTCCTGCCGCCGACGAGCTCGGCGGCAGGACGGGGGACGGTGAGGTCACTGGACGGTGAAGCCCTGTTCCCTGCCGTAGGTGACGGAGGCGTCCTGCCAGGCCTTCAGGCCGTCCTGCAGGGTGACGCCGCTGATGTAGGCCTTGCCCGCGGTGTCGTTGAAGATCCTGTTGGCGTAGACCTGGTAGGGCAGGTAGGACCAGCCGTCGACGACCTGGCCCGCCGACTCCGCGAGGATCTGGTTGACCGGCTGGTCGCCGAAGTAGGGGAACTTCTTGTCCTGGAAGGTCTTGGAGGCCAGCTCGGCGGTGGTCGCGGGGAACGCGCCCTCGTCCAGCCGGGTCTGCACCCCCTCGTCGACGCCGGCGTACTTCAGGAAGGCGTAGGCGAGCGCCTTGTTGGGGCTGGCCTCGGGGATGGCCAGCGAGCTGCCGCCGCTCTCGGAGGTGGCCTTGCCCCCGCTCTCCCACTGCGGCATGGGGGCGACCCGCCACTTGCCGAACCCCGCCTTGACGCCGGTCTCCAGGTTGGCGGGCATCCAGGCGCCGATCACGAGCGAGGCGATGGTGCCGTCGCCCAGGCCCTTGTACCAGGCGTCGGTCCACCCGTTGACCGGCGCGAGAAGCTTGTCGCTGACGAGTTGCTGCCAGGCCGAGGTGAACTTCCGCGTACCGGCGTCGCCGAAGTTCACGCTCACCGTGGTGCCCTCGACCTTGTACGGCTTGCCGCCCGCCTGCCAGATCATGCTGGTGACGAACCCGGGGTCGCCGGTGTCGCTGGTGATGTACGCCTTGGGGTCGGCGGCGTTCAGCTTCCTGGCCGCCTCGATGTACTCCTCCCAGGTGGCCGGGACCTCGATCTTGTGCTTGTCGAAGACCTCCTTGTTGTAGAACAGGGCCATCGGCCCGGAGTCCATGGGCATGCCGAAGATGCCGCCGCCGGAGCGGACGGCGTTCCAGGGGCCGGGGGTGAAGGTGCCCTCGAGCTTGTCCGCGCCGAACCCCGTCAGGTCGGCGACCGACTTGGCGAGCACGAACTGCGGCAGGGCGAAGTACTCGATCTGCGCGATGTCGGGTATGCCGGACCCAGCCTTGATCACGTTCTGCAGGGCGGTGTAGTGGTCGTTGCCGGTGCCCGCGTTGACCAGGTTCACCTTCACCTTCGGGTACTTGGCCTGGAAGCCGGTGACCACCTGCTTCAGGGTCGGCTCCCAGGCCCAGACCGTGATGCTGCCACCGGCGTCCAGCGCGGCCTGGAGATCCGTGGCCGACGCGCTCTGGGGAGGCGCGGCGGCCCCGGAGCCGCCGTCACCGGAGGGGGCGCAGGCGGTGGTCACCAGCGACACCGACAGTGCGGCGCCCAGCAGAAGGGCGAGGCGGCGGGTTATCGTCATGGATGTCCCTTTCGTGGTTGTACCTGGGGACGGTCGGGCCCGGCCTCGGTCACTCCTTGACGCTTCCGGCGGCGAGACCCGACTGCCAGTACCGCTGGAGCAGCAGGAACGCCGCGATCAGCGGGACGATGGTGAGCAGCGAACCGGTGATCACGAGGTTGAAGATCGCCTCGCCCCCGATGGTGGACGCCTGGGCGTTCCACTCCTTCAGGCCGAGGGTGAGCGGATACCAGTCCGGGTCCTTCAGCATGATCAACGGCAGGAAGTAGTTGTTCCACGTCGCGACGACCGTGAACAACAGGACCGTGACGATCCCGGGCGCCAGCAGCGGCAGGCCGATGCGCAGGAACGCCTGGAACTCCCGCGCCCCGTCCACCCGCGCCGACTCGAGGATCTCGTCCGGGACGGCGTCGGCGGCGTAGGTCCACATGAGGTAGAGGCCGAACGGCGAGACCAGCGACGGGATGATGATCGCCCACGGGGTGTTGGTCAGGCCCATGCCGGAGAACATCAGGAACGTCGGGACGGCCAGCGCGGTGCCGGGCACCGCCACCGCGCCGATGATCACGGCGAACACGGCCCTCTTGCCGGGGAAGTCGAACTTCGCCAGCCCGTACCCGCCGATCGTGGCCAGCAGCGTCGCGCCGCCCGCGCCCACGACCACGTAGAACAGGGTGTTGAGCAGCCAGCGGGTGAAGATGCCGTCGCCGTAGGTGAAGGTGTCGGCGATGTTGCGGAACAGCGCGAAGTCGGAGTGGAACCACAGTCCGAACGAGCCGAACAGCCCCTCCTGCGTCTTGGAGGCGTTGATCAACAGCCAGACCAGCGGGAGCAGCGTGTAGACCAGCATGATCGACGTCAGGACGGTCAGCGTGACGCTGCGCCGCTTCCGCCGGGGCGGGTGCCGGCGACCGCGCCGGATCACCAGCGGACCGGACGAGGCCCGCGCGGGGGGCTTCCTGTCAGAGGCGGAGGTGGTGGGGGTGGCGGTCATGGTCGGTCCCCCTTCCTCATGCCGCGGAGCTGGACGACGTAGGCGATGATCATCGTGATCACGCCCATGACGATGGCGACGGTCGCCGAGTAGTTGAACTGCTGGCCGTCGAAGGACAGCGAGTACGCGTAGAGGTTCGGCGTCAGATAGGTCGTGATCACGTTCGGCGCCAGGGTCTTGAGGATGCTGGGCTCGTTGAAGAGCTGGAAACTACCGATGATCGAGAAGATCGTCGCGATCAGCAGCGCCCCGCGCAGCGCGGGAAGCTTGATCGCGTAGATGATCCGGACCTGGCCGGCCCCGTCGATCTCCGCGGCCTCGTACAGGGACGGATTGACCACGCGGAGGGCGGAGTACAGGATCAGCATGTTGTAGCCGACGAACTCCCACGTCACGATGTTGCCGATCGAGGCGAGGATCAGCTCGGCCGACAACGGGTCCGGCAGCGACAGCCCGAACGTCTCGTTCAGGTTGCCGACGAGGCCGAAGCGGGTGCCGTACATGAAGCCCCACATCAGCGTCGCGACCACGGCGGGCACGGCGTAGGGAAGGAACACCGCGATGCGGAAGAAGCTCGTCCCGTACAGCCGGCCGCTGTCGATCGCGAGGGCCACCAGGAGCGACAGGAACAGCATGATCGGGACCTGCACGACCAGGAAGAGCGTCACGTTGCCGAACGCGGACCAGAAGCGCGGGTCGCCCAGCGCCGCGAGGTAGTTGTCGGCGCCGACGAAGGCGGTCCCGCCGACCAGCCGGGTGCGGAACAGGCTCAGATGGATCGAGTACGCGATCGGCGCCAGGAAGACGAGCGCGAACACCGCCATGAACGGCGCGACGAACCGCCAGCCCGCCCACGACCGTCTCCCCCGGGGCACCGGGCCCCGGCCGACCGGCGTTCTCACCTGTGGTGTTGCGACCACCGGCTCACTCCTCCCTACCGCTCCGTGCGATGTTTACGTAAACATCACCTCCAGAGGAACTCGCCACCTAAACCAACACAGGGTGATAAGTAGTAATCTGCTAGTAATGATTACGTAAACGTCCGTGCGGTATCGTGACACCGGTCACACAGGTCGTCAAGGTATCCCCCGGCGCCAACGGCCATCCGAGAACACGCGAAGGGCGGAGACGATGAACGGCGGTGGCCGACAGCAGCCGGGCACGCCTCCCGGCGGCGCGCAGCGCGGCGGGTCGAGCGTCCCCGGCGGGCGCCGCAAGCAGCGCGTCTCCATGGCCGACGTCGCCACGCTGGCGGGCGTCTCGTCCCAGACCGTGTCCCGGGTCTCCAACGGCCACCCCGGGGTGGTCGACTCGACCCGTGAGCACGTGCTCGCGGCGATGCGCGAGCTGGGCTACCGGCCCAACAGCGCGGCCCGCGCGCTGCGCTACGGCCAGTTCAACACCATCGGCGTCATCCTCTTCAGCCTCGCCTCCACCGGCAACAGCCGCACCGTGGAGGCGATCGCCACCCACGCCGCCACCGAGGGGTACGCCATCACGCTGATCCCCGTCGACATGCCGACCCAGGACAACGTGCTGGGCGCGTTCACCCGCATCGGCGAGCTGGCCGTGGACGCGTTCATCGTCATCACCGAGACACACCTGCTCGACGCGGCCACCGTGCCCCTGCCCCCCGGAGTCCCCATCGCCATCGTCGTCGACTCCGACGCCGGCGACCGCTACAGCGTCGTCGACACCGACCAGGGCGACGGGGCCCGGCGGGCCGTCCACCACCTGCTCGACCTGGGGCACCGGACCGTCTGGCACGTGACGGGGCCGCGGACGTCCTACGTCAGCCAGCGCCGCGCCCAGGCCTGGCGCGCCACGCTGGAGGAGGCCGGGCGCCCGGTACCTGCGCCCCTGTACGGCGACTGGTCGGCCGGATCCGGCTACGCCGCCGGTCTCGCGCTCGCGGACGAGCCCGGCTGCACGGCGGTGTTCGTCTCCAACGACGAGATGGCCCTCGGGCTGCTGCGCGCCCTGCACGAGCGCGGCCGGGTGGTCCCGGACGAGATCAGCGTGGTCGGCTTCGACGACATCCCCGACTCCGCCTTCTTCATCCCGCCCCTGACGACCGTCCACCAGGACTTCGCGGAGGTGGGCAGGAGGTGCGTGGAACGGGTCCTGCTCCAGATCCGCGAGAACCAGACCTCCCGGCCGGGCGCCGATCTCGTCCCGACCCGCCTGGTGGTACGGAACAGCACGGCCGCTCCCCGCGCGGACCGCGGACCGGGAACGCCCGGCGGCCCCGGAGCCGTTTCCGGGGACCGCCGGACGTCCTCGCCGCCCGCGCCGCCCGGCTAGCCGCCGAGCGTGACGTGCAGGATCCTCTCGTTGCTGTTGTTCGGGGTGCTGTCCTTGTCACCGGTGTTGGAGGTGGTCAGCCACAGGCCGCCGCCTGGGGCGGGCTCCACGGTGCGCAGCCGGCCGTACGTGCCGTTGAAGTACTCCTGCATGCTGGGCAGGCCGGTGCCGCTGATCGGCGAGCGGTACATCCTGGTGCCGCGCAGGCAGGCCACGTAGACCACGTCACGCACGACGGCGATGCCCGAGCAGGAGCCGGCGGCGGTGGAATAGGTGCGCTTGGGGGCGATGAACCCGGCGGTGCCGCAGGCGCCGCTGGTGCCCTCACACGCCGGCCAGCCGTAGTTGCCGCCCCTGGTGATGAGGTTGGTCTCGTCCATCACGCTGTTGCCGAACTCCTGCTGCCACAGCCGGCCCTGGGAGTCGAAGGCCAGCCCCTGCGGGTTGCGGTGCCCGTAGCTCCACACCTGGTTGCCGAACGGGTTGTCCGACGGCACGCTGCCGTCCGGGTTGATCCGCAGGATCTTGCCGCTCAGGTTGGAGGTGTTCTGGGCGTAGTCACCGTTCTGCGCGTCGCCGGTGGCGACGTACAGCTTGCCGTCCGGGCCGAACCGCAGGCGGCCGCCGTCGTGGTACTTGTTGCGCAGGATCCCGCTGAGCAGGACCTGGGCGCCGGAGGTGGTGAGCCTGTCGTTCTCCAGCTTGATCCGCACGACCCGGTTGTCGGTCGGCGAGGTGTGCATGATGTACACCCAGCGGTCGCTGTTGAAGGTGGGCGAGATCTCCAGGCCCATGAGGCCGCCCTCGCCGTCGGTGCCGGCCACGTTCGGTACGGTGCCCACGTTCGTCTTCGCGCCGGTGGAGGGGTTGAGGCGGATGATGTCGTCGGCGTCGCGGCGGCTGTAGAGGATCGTGCCGTCGGGAAGCGTGACAAGACCCCAGGGCACGTCGTTGTCGGTCGCGACCTGCGTCACCGTGCACACCGGGTTGCCGCACGCCGCGCCGGTGGTCGCCGTCGCGGTGTTGCTGCGCCCCGAGACGTTGGCCTGCGCGTCACGGGCCACCACGTAGTACTGGTAGCTCGTGTTGCCCGCCAGCCCGCTGTCGGTGAAGGTGGTGGCCGGCGGGGTGCCGTTGACCGCGCCGACCTTGGCGCCGCCGCGGTAGACGTCGTAGGCCCGGACCCCGATGTTGTCGGTCGAGGCGGTCCACCTCAGCGTCACCGTGGTCCCCGACGCGGAGGCGGTGAGCTGCGTCGGGGCGCTCGGCGCCTGGGTGTCGGCCTGGCACTGCGGCGGGGTGATCGTCACCGTGGTGCTCGCCTGCGAGACGTTGCCCGCGGCGTCGCGCGCGTTGACGTACAGGCCCCAGGTCGCCCCGGGGACCACGGTGAGGCCGGTGGACAGCGTGGTGCCGCTCACCGTCTTCATCTGCTGGCCGTCGTGGTAGATGTCGTAGAAGGCCACCCCCACGTTGTCCGTCGAGGCGTTCCACGCGAACGTCACCGAGTCGCACGTCAGGTTGCTCACCCTCGGGCCGCCCGGCACCGTCGGGGGCTGGGTGTCGGCGCTCCCGGTGGACGTCGTCCACTTCTGGTTGTTCCGCCCGGTACAGGTCCACAGCCCCACCAGGGTGCTGTTCGCCGTGCCCTCGCCGGTCACGTCCAGGCACAGGCCCGACTGCACGCCGGTGATGGTGCCGTCGGAGTTGATCCTCCAGCGCTGGTTGGCGCCGCCGGTACAGGTGTAGATCTGCAGCGCGGCCGGGGCGGTGGTGTCCTGGCCGACCACGTCCAGGCACATCGTGTCGCCGTACACCCGGAACTCACCGGCCGCGGTGAGGTTCCAGGACTGGTTGGCCTGCCCGTTGCAGTCGTAGATGTTGACGCCGGTTCCGGACGCCGTGCTGTTGCCGACCACGTCGAGGCAGCGGCCGGAGGCCACGCCGACCACGGTCGCCGGCGCCGCCGAGGCGGGGGCCGCGCCCGCCACCGTCATGGTGAGCGCGGTCGCCACCGCGGCCAGCGTGGCCAGCAGCACACGCGGCCACGGCCTCCGGCGGTTGATCGAGGGGGATGTTCGCACCGGTTCTCCAAGGGGGGACGTCCACGGGATTTCCGAGGAGGTGACGGTCGGCATCTATGGCGATACCGACCGTTTTGGGAGCTTCGTGCTGCCCCCCCTCTGTCCTGAAAGATCAGCGGGAAACCGCCCGCTGGTCACCGGGGATCATGACGTCACCCGGAAGGTGGCATCGCTACGCCCCTGCGCGTCGGTGATCGGGTCGAGCCGGAGCAGGTAGTTGTAGTGCCGGATGTGGCGGTCGGGATAGTTGTAGGACTGGAAGGACGTCCACGACGAGCTGGCGAGCCCGGCGACCTGGCGGAACGTGGCGTCCCCCGCGAAGGTGGCGGTGCCGTCGTCCTGCGCCAGGACGAAGTCGAAGCCGTAGTGCCGCAGGTAGTAGCCGGGGTAGTTCACCGACGCGAAGGACACGTAGCCGTTGCCGTTCGCCAGGCCCGGCACCAGCCGGAACTGCGCGTCCTGGGCGGGGCTGACGTTCGCGTCGATGCGCACGTCGAGGTCCGCGTGCCGCACGTACCGGGTCTGGTTGTTGTACGACTGGATGCGGTTGACCGGCACGGTGGTACCCCAGCGGCCGAGGACCCGGTTCTCCTCCGCGGCGGTGAGGTTGAGGATGGAGCCGTGGCGCTTGCGGTTGGCGCCCATGCCGTAGTCGGAGCGCGCCTGGAAGTTCCGCGTGCTGCCCAGGTTGGTGGAGGTGATGGGCATGTAGCCGCGGCCGGTGGCGTACTGGTCCAGCCACAGGGCCCACTCGTTGCGGCCGTTGAACTGCGCCCACATCGGGCCCTCCACGACGTTGCCGCCGCCCGTGCCGTTGGAGATCCCCATGTGCGACAGGTTCCCCAGCGTCGTCCAGGATCCCAGGATCGAGTTGCTCGCCTCGATCGTGATGTGGCCGTCGGCCGAGGCCCGGTAGTAGCGGTAGCCGCCGACGGAGCCGGGCACGTCGACGATCTGCGTGTCGATGAGGCCCTGGCTGCCGCCGCGCTCGATGTAGAGCTGCGGTGCGGCGAAGCTGCGGAAGTCGCTGGTGCGCGTGTACCAGATGCGGTGCTTGGTCACGCCGTTGCGGGGCGAGTTCGTCGCCCAGTACAGGACGTAGTCGCCGGTCGCGGGGTTGTACAGGGCCTCGGGCGCCCAGGCGTTGCCGGCGCCGGAGATGCCGCCCGCGACGTTGATCAGCCACGGGGCCGACCAGTTCACCAGGTCGCTCGACTCCCACACGACGAGCGAGGTGCTGCCCCGGTTCGCGGCGTCGCTCCACGACGTCCCGGCGGCGATGCGCAGGTCCGTGGCGACGATCCAGTACCGGTCACCGGCGGGAGAGCGGACGAGGGCGGGGTCGCGGACCCCTCGCGTGCCGACCGTGGAGCGCAGGACCACCGCGCCGTTGTTCAGGTCGCTCCAGCGCAGCCCGTCGTCGCTGTGGGCGAGATAGATCTGCTCGCCGCTCGCCGTCTCACCGGTGAAGTGGGCCATCAGGTACCCGGTGAAGGGGTCGAGGGCGGACGCGCTCGCCGGGACGGCCGGCCACCACGACGTGAACATCAGGCAGGCGGCGAGCACCGCGCCCAGCCGGGACAGGGCTCTTGACATGTGTTCCTCCTCAGGGGGCGGGCACGACGGAGCGGGTGGTGCCATCCGCGGCGGACCCCGTCCGGCCGGCGGCGCTCCCCCGGCGGTGCCGCTCACCGTCGCCGGGGCGGCGCCCGGGGGCACCCGGGGGCACCCGGGGGCGCAGATGCGTCACCCTTCGCCCTGCTTACCGAGCCGCGAATGTTAGCGTTAACACTCTGTGTCGCACAGATTCACCTGTCGCACATTTATGTGGTCGCCGGAGCGCCGGAATACACGGCATGTAACCGTGGCGAGCGAAGGTTACATCGGCGTCACATCAGTGTGATCGCTAACATCTGGCCGGTCAATACCCTCCTGACACATGACCGGCGAAAGGTCCTCGCCGAACGGCCGGTGAGGGGCCGCAGCCCTTTCAAAAGCGCAGGTCGGAGACGCCGTATCGACATGTGGGCGGCACGCGCCCCCGGCTCCCCGTGTGACCCGGGTGTTGACATCTTTGCTGTGAGCGTTAACACTCTGCGAAACGCGCCAGAAACATGTACGCGATCCGATCACCGCCGTCCCATCGGGGATGCGGATATCCGGTCACAGTCCAAGACCTGCCGAGGTCTGACGACAGAAAATGTTAGCGCTAACAACACTTCGCCCCGCCGGCGACCGCATCTGACCGTGGATTCCCCCGGACGGCTTCCCGAAGGGCCTCCCCCCTCCCCTCGTAGAAGGGTGCCTGTCGTGTCCCTGCCTGTGTCCCCGGCTGTCTCCCCGCCCGTGTCCCCGGCTGTCTCCCCGCCCGTGTCCCCGGCTGTCTCCCTGCCTGTGTCCCGGCGCCGGACGGTTCTCGCGGTCGTCGCGTCGCTGGCGGCCGTGCTGAGCTGCCTCGTCACCCTCACCACCGAACGGCCCGCGTCGGCCGCGACGTACTCGGCGTACGTGATGGGCTATTTCAAGGAGTCGCCGAACCAGTCCGGCGACAGCTACGCCCTCCACCTCGCGGTAAGCTCCGACGGCCTCGACTGGACGCCGCTGAACCAGAACAACCCGGTCGCCACGCCCACCGCCGGCATGCAGGGCCTGCGCGACCCCTACATCCTGCGCAAGCGGGACGGCACGTTCACGGTTCTGGCCACCGACCTGAAGGGTCGCGTGTTCGACCTGAACAACCAGTACATCCACGTGTGGGACTCGGCGAACCTGACCGGCTTCACCAACTACCGCCGGGTGCGCCTGCACACCATGAACACCCATTCCTGGGCGCCGGAGGCCTTCTGGGTGCCGTCCCGCAACCAGTACGCGGTCATCTACTCGGCGAACAACGGCACCCGCGACGTGTTCATGGTCAACTACACCAGCGACTTCGTCGACATGGGCACGCCCCAGGTGTTCTTCGACCCGGGCTTCAGCGTGCTCGACGGTGACGTGCTCGTCGACGGGAACAACTTCTACCTGACGTACAAGAACCTCAACGACCAGAACCTCTACGTGGCCCGGTCGACCACGGGGGCGCCGAACAGCTTCACCACGCTGACCGGCGGGCTGCGGCAGGGCGGCGGGATCGAGGCACCGATCCTGGTCAAGTCGAACACGAGCGACACGTTCTGGCTGTGGGGCGACTCGTACTCCCCCGCCAACGCGGTCTTCTACGCCTGGCAGTCGGCCAACGTCAACGGCAACGCCTGGTCGGCGATCGGCCGGCGCGCCTACACCGCGCCGATCAACGCCAAGCACGCCACCATCACCCCGATCACCGAGGCCGAGCGGGCCGCGCTGGTCGGCCGCTGGGGAGCGCCGCAGTGGAACCGGCTCAAGTCGTACAACCTTCCCGGCCGGTACGTGCGGCACGCGAACAACATCGCGCGGATCGACCCCTTCCCGATGGACCCGACGGCCGACCAGCAGTGGCGGCTGGTGCCCGGCCTGGCCGACGCGGCCGGGGTGTCGTTCGAGTCGGTGAACTTCCCCGGCCGCTATCTGCGGCATTCGAACTACGCCGTCAGGCTCGACCCGAACGACAACACCTCGGCGTTCCGGGCCGACGCCACGTTCCACCGGACCGCCGGCCTGGCCGACGGCGCGTGGGCGTCGTTCCGGTCGCACAACTTCCCGGACCGCTATCTCCGGCACTCCGGCTACGAGCTGCGCATCGACCAGCTCGGCTCCGGCTCCGCCCTGACCGCCAGGCAGGACGCCACCTTCCAGGTCACGTACTGAGCCGCTCCGGCGCTCCACCCGCCGCGCGTCGGCCGTGTCAGCCGCGCCGACCGCGTCAGCCGCGTCGGGCGCGTCAGCCCGGCGCGGCGCCGGTGCTCTCCCGCACGATGAGCTCGGGTTCCACCAGCCGCCTGGTCTGGCTCGGCCTGCCCGCCATCTGGTCGAGCAGCAGGTGGAAGGCGTGGCCGCCGACCTCCTCGAAATCCTGCCGGACCGTGGTGAGCGGGGGCCAGAAGTAGGCGGACTCCGGCACGTCGTCGAAGCCCACCACGCTGACGTCCTCGGGAACGCGCCGCCCGGCCTCGCGCAGCGCTCTCAGCACGCCGAGGGCCATCTGGTCGTTGCCCACGAAGATGGCCGTGACCTCGGGATCCTGTGCCAGGCGGCGGCCGAGCTGGTAGCCGGAGCGCGAGCTCCAGTCTCCGCGCAGCACCTCGGGAACCCGGTGCCGCCCGGCTTCCAGCACCTCGCGCCAGCCCTCGACCCGGGCGTTGGCGTCGATCCAGCTGGCCGGGCCCGCCACGTGCCACACCGTCTCGTGGCCGAGGCTGAGCAGGTGCCTGGTCGCCCGCGTCGCCCCCGCCCGCTGGTCGACCATGACGACGGGGACGGAGAGGCCGACCCCGGCGTCGACCGCGACCACGGGAATCTTCGACGACAGGTGGCGCAGGCCGTCGGCCGCCGACTCGTGCGGCGCGACGATGATGACGCCGTCCACCGCCTGCGACTGCAGCTGGCGGAGGCTCTCCTCGATCGAGCGGCGGTTGAGCATGCTCAGGCTCGCGATGCTCACGGCGTAGTCGTTGAGCCTGGCGGCCCGTTCGATGCTGTAGAGGGTCGAGGCCGGGCCGTACAGGGTGGTGTCGATGCTGACCACGCCCAGCACCCCGGACCGTCCCGTGGCGAGCTGCCGGGCGGCGGCGTTGGGCCGGTAGTCGAGTTCCTGCACCGCGGCCAGCACGCGCGCCCGGGTTTCGGTGTGCACCCTCTCGGGCGCGTTCAGCGCCCGGGAAACGGTCATCGCCGACACTCCGGCGAGCGCGGCGACGTCTTCCAGCACCGCGGGTCTGGATCGCGGCGGGCCGTCGTTCGATTTCGCCTTCAAAGCAGCTCACCCCCTATGCGATAACGCTAACAGGAGTTACGAGCTCGCTCCGCTCCAGCGGGCGTCGTTCGTGTCCGGCTCAGGCCACGAAAACGTCCTCTCCGGCTCGGGGCCGCGAGTCCGGACCGCCGTGAGTCCGGACCGGCCGCGAGTCCGGACCGCCATGAGGACGGCCTCTCCGTCGGCGGGACCGCGAGTCCGGAAACCTCTCGGACCGCGAAAGGCGCCGGAGACGGTCACCGGCTCCGCCGCCGTCGGCGAGCACGACCTGCGCGCCTCGGGCGACGGACCCGGCCGGTGGACCTCCGGCTACTCGAAGAGGGACGGGTCTCCGGTGCCTCGGCGGATGATCTCGGGCTCGTCCTGCGAGAAGTCGACGACCGTCGTCGGGACGGCGCCGCACTCGCCCGCGTCGATGACGGCGTCCACCGCGTGGTCGAGCCTCTCCTTGATCTCCCAGCCCTGCGTCAGGGGCTCGGCCTCGTCGGGCAGCAGCAGGGTGCTCGACACCAGCGGCTCGCCGAGCTCGGCCAGCAGCGCCTGCGTGACGACGTGATCGGGGATCCGGACGCCGACCGTCTTCTTCCGGGGGTGCAGCAACCGCCGCGGCACCTCCTTGGTCGCGGGCAGGATGAACGTGTAACCGCCGGGGGTCGCCGCCTTGAGCGAGCGGAAGAGCGCGTTGCTCACATGCACGAATTGACCGAACTGCGCGAAATCACTGCAGACCAGGGTGAAATGGTGGTCACTGCCGAGGTCGCGAATCTCCCTGATCCGGTCGATGCCCTCCTTGTTGCCCAGCCTGCACCCCAGCGCGTAGCCCGAGTCCGTCGGGTACGCGATCAGCCCGTCCGCCCGCAGGATCTCGGCCACCTGGCTGATGAGCCGGGGCTGGGGACTGCTCGGATGCACATCAAGGTATTTCGCCATCCCCAGAGCTTAGAAGCGAATACCGGCCCGCGTGACACGCGGCCCTCACGACGGATGGCGGGCCCTCGTCGGACCGTGCCGGGGGTTCGGCGCCACCACGACGACGGCCCGGCCCCATGACGACGGCCCGCCCCACGACAGCGGCCCTCCTCGCGAAGACGGCCCGCCCCGCGACGCACGCGGGGCGGGCCGTCACCGGCGCGGCCGGGGTGAGGTCGACGGGCCGGTCTCACCCCGCTTTCACCCCGGCCTCACCCCGCTTTCACCCCTCGTCCTCGCCCTCGTCCTCGAAGATCTCGTCGACGACCTCGGCGGCGACGAAGCCTCCGGCCACACCGGCCGCGACGCCGCCCCAGCCGGGCCCGCCGTGGCCGCGGTGACCACCGTGATGGCCTCCGTGGTGACCGCCGTGGTGGGCGTAGGGGTCGTGGCCGCCGGAGCCGTACTGGGACAGGGCGGCCAGCCAGGTGTTGATCTCGGAGACCCAGTCGCGGTGCGGGGCCTGGTCGTGGCTGGTCTGCCAGCGGCCGAAGGCGTCGGTGCCGGAGCCGTGGCGGCCGCTGCGCTTGTCGGCCTCCGCGATGACGTCCAGGCCCGCGGGACCGGCGACGAAGGTGAGCTCGACCTCGTTGATCCGCCCGGAGTACTGGGCGGGCGGGTAGAACTCGATCTCCTGGTAGAACGGCAGCTGCTGGTTGACGCCGTAGAGGTGGCCGTACTCCAGGTCGGCGCTCTTGAAGCGGAAGCCGAGCCGCACGAAGGCGTCCAGCACGGCCTGCTGGGAGGCGAGCGGTGCGATCTCGACCGGGTCCATGTCGCCCTTGTCGACGGCCGCGGCGATCGCCAGCTCGGTGCGCACGCCCATGACCATGCCGCGCAGGCGCTGGCCCGTCACCTCGGTGACCGGAGCCTCCCACGGGACGGGGAACTCGAACGGCACCACCTTGTCCTCGCCGGTGCGCAGCCGGAAGGGCCCGCTGACCTGCGTGCGGAAGAACTCCACCAGGCCGGTCTGCTCACCCTCGCCGTGCTCGGACTCCATCCTGGTGACCAGGCCGAGGGCGATGTACTCGATGTCGGCGTCGAAGTCGCCGCCCTTGACACGCACCTCGCCCCGCAGGAACTCGCCGGGCCGCACCCGCGGCGCGGCCAGCACGGTGTCAACCGAGGGGGCTCCGACCCCGAGAGCGCCCAGCATCCGTTTGAAGATCACGATTTTCTCTCCTGCCTCATGTGTCGTGCGGTGATCGAGAGAGAAACGATCACCGCACGGCCGGGGTTCCCGATGCTCCATACCGGATCGGCAGGTAAAAAACGTCTCTCACCTGGGGCTGGGCTCAGGTGCGCAACTTTGTCGGCGTATGGCTGTCATGCCCGTTGTGCTCGCCGTCCTGGGGTGCCCGCATCGCCTCGATCTTGGCGTTCAGCCGGGCGAGCTCCTCCAGCACGGCGGTGAGCTGGTTCTCGGTCCGCTGCTCCTCGGCGGAGGTGTTGTTGTCGTCCATCGCGTTGACCACCACGGCGATGAACAGGTTGAGCACCACGAAGGAGGACATCAGGATGTAGCCGACGAAGAAGACCCACGCCCAGGGCTTCTCTCCCATCACCTGCTCGGCGATGGCGGGCCAGGACTCGCCCGTCATGATCTGGAACAGGCTGAACAGCGAGGTGGGCAGCTCGTCGAAGTAGTCGGGGGCGACCTCGCCGAACAGCTGGGTGGCCAGGACCGCGGAGATGTACATCACCAGGACGAGCAGGCCGATGATGGAGGCCATGCCCGGCATCGCGGCCAGCAGGGCGTTGACGACCTTGCGCATGCTGGGAACGGCCGAGACCAGCCGCAACGCCCGCAGGATCCGCAGCGCCCGCAGCACCGAGGCCGGGCCCGAGGCGGGAAGCAGCGCGACGGTCACGATGACGGCGTCGAACCAGTTCCACGGATCCCTGAAGAACGCGCCCCGGTAGACGTAAAGGCGGGCGAGGAGTTCGACGACGAAGACTCCCAGCACGATCCGGTCGACGGCGTGCAGCAGGCCGCCGATCCGCTCCATGAGGTAGGAGGAGGTCTCACAGCCGATCGTGACGGCGTTGAAGACGATGACGGCGATGATGAACCGCTGGAAGGAGGGGGTCTCGAGGAAAGAACGCACCCGTTCTCGTTCTGGCACGTGGTCAGCTCCTACAGGGGTGGTAAGACTGCGACAACGATGATCGTAA
This sequence comes from Streptosporangium nanhuense, assembly GCF_059358815.1. Lineage (NCBI taxonomy): Bacteria > Bacillati > Actinomycetota > Actinomycetes > Streptosporangiales > Streptosporangiaceae > Streptosporangium > Streptosporangium nanhuense. Next base: position 27,178 of record NZ_JCADBG010000019.1, on the reverse strand, counting down.
ACACGTTCCGGGAGAGACTCGCGAGACGGGCGGGGTATGACCTGCCTCACAAACGACACTCGGCCGGTGGGCGGGACGTCGTCGTGGGCAGGCGGGTTGTCGGCACCGGTTTGTACCACTGGGTCCGATAGCGTGGCGGCAACACCCTGGGCCGACCGCGTCCGGGTTCGGCGGGACGGCTCACCGGAGCCACAGGAAGGGCAAGGTGGTGCCCGTGTCGTCGGACCCAGGCCATGACACGATCCGCGCCGGGAGCCGCCGACCGCGGGACGGGGACTCGCGGTGAGCATCGCGCTCGGCCTGCTCGCCGTCCTGGTGCTGACCCTGGCGACCGGCTACTTCGTCGCCCAGGAGTTCGCCTACGTCACCGCCGACCGGCTGACCCTGTCCCAGCAGGCCGCGGCGGGCGACAGGAGGGCCGCCAAGGCCGTCAAGGTCATGGAGCGGCTGTCGTTCATGCTCTCGGGTGCCCAGCTCGGCATCACCGTCACCGCGCTGGTCGTCGGCTTCATCGCCAAGCCCGCGCTGGCCGAGCTGGTGGCTCCCGCGCTGCGCGCCGCGGGCCTGGGCGGCGGCGCGGTCGACGCCATCGCCCTGGTGATCGGGTTCGTCATCGCCACGGTCGTCCAGATGGTGCTGGGCGAGCTCGCGCCCAAGAACCTCGCGCTGGCCAGGCCCGAGCCGCTGGCCCGCGCGCTGGCCTCCTCCACCCTGGTCTACCTGACGATCGCCGGGCCGATCATCAAGCTGTTCGACTCGGCGGCCAACAGGTTGCTGCGGGCGGTCGGCATCGAGCCGGTCGAGGAGCTGCACCACGGCGCCACCCTGGAGGAGCTCGGGCACATCATCGGCGAGTCCGAGGCCCACGGCCACCTGCCCGGCGAGCAGGCCGACCTGCTGGAGCGGGCGCTGGCCTTCTCCGACCACACCGCCGAGGAGGTCATGGTCGCGCGCGCGAACGTCGTCGCCGTCAGCGGCTCCGCGCTGGTCCCGGAGCTGGACGAGATCATCGCCCGTCACGGCCATACCCACTACCCGGTGCTCGGCGGCGACGGCGTGGACGACCTGGTCGGCATGGTGAGCCTGCGCGAGCTGGCCGTCCTGTCACCGGAACGGGCCGCGGGCACGCGGGTCGCCGACATCGCCCGCGAGGTGCTTGTGGTGCCGTTCTCGACCTCGCTGCCGGACCTGGTGGCGCAGATGCACGCGCGCGGGCAGGAGGTCGCCTGCGTGCTGGACGAGCACGGCGGCCTGAGCGGGCTCGTCACCTGGGAGGACGTCGCCGAGGAGCTGGTCGGCGAGATCGCCGACGAGAACGACCTCGACATCCCCGCCGTGGTCCACACCGGCGACGACTGGGAGATCGAGGCGGAGCTGCGCATCGACGAGATCGCCCTGGAGACCGGGCTGGAGCTTCCCGACGAGGACGACTACGACACCGTCGGCGGCCTGGTGCTGGACCGCCTGGGCCGTTTCGCCGTCCCCGGCGACGTGGTCACCGCCGAGCTGGTGCCCTCCATGGCCGATGACGCGCCCACCCACGTCGAGATCGAGGTACTGACCCTGGACAGGCACGTTCCCGAGCGGGTGCGGCTGCATCCCCTGCGCCACCTCGACCCGACCGGCGAGCGGTCCCGCGAACAGGCCCCCGGGCCGGACGGCGGGCAGGCTTCCGAGCCGGACGGCGGGCAGGCTTCCGAGCCGGACGGCGGGCAGGCTTCCGAGCCGGACGGCGGGAGTGAGGACAGGTGAACCTGCCCCTGGGCCTGACCCTCACCGTCGTCCTGCTGGCCGGCAACGGCTTCTTCGTCGCCTCCGAGTTCGCGCTGGTCGCCGCGAAACGGCACCGGCTGGAGAAGACCGCCGCGCACGGCAGCCGCGCCGCCGCCGCGGCGGTCAAGGGCATCCGCGAGCTGTCACTGATGCTCGCCGGTGCGCAGCTGGGCATCACGTTGTGCTCGCTGGGTCTCGGCGTGGTCTCCGAGCCGCTGATCGCGGGCACCCTGGCCCCGCTGTTCCACACCCTGGGCCTGCCCGAGGCCGCCGCGCACGCGGTCGCCTTCGTGATCGCGCTGGCCGTCGTGACGTTCCTGCACATGGTCATCGGCGAGATGGCTCCGAAGTCGTGGGCCATCGCCCACCCCGAGCGCTCGGCCACCATCCTGGCGCTGCCGTTCCGCGGCTTCACCGTGGCGGTACGACCGATCCTGACCGCGCTCAACGGCGTCAGCAACCTGCTGCTGCGCATGGCGCGGGTCCAGCCGCGCGACGAGATCTCCAACCCGCGCACCCCAGCCCAGCTGCAGCGCCTGGTGGAGGAGTCGCGGCGCCTGGGCCTCATCGAGACCACCGACCACGCCGTGCTCACCCAGATCCTGCGCGCCCCGGCCGCCGGGATCGCCGCGCTGGTCGCCCCCGCCGGCGGCATCGTCGCGGTCGCGGCGGACGCCTCCTGCCAGGAGGTGATCGACGCCTGTGCCCGTACCGGCCGCACCCGCCTGATCGTCCAGGACGGGTCCGGGGCTCCGGCCGGTGTCGTGCACGTGCGCGACGCCTACCTGGCCCGCCGGCGCGGCGCCGGCTCACGCGCGGGCGACCTCGCCTACCGCCTGCCCGAGCTGGCCTCCACGACCTCGGTGTCGGAGGCCGTGGCCGCGCTGCGCGCCGCCCACAGCCAGCTGGCGGTCGTCCGTACCCCCGACGGCGCCCTCGCCGGACTGATCAGCCTGGACGACCTGCTGAGCACGCTGCTCATCCCCGCCTGACGGAAGGTCTGACGGGAAGCCCCGGCGGGAAGACGCCGCGCGGGACCCGGACGGTCTCCTGAGCCGCCGCTGAGCGCACCCGCTCCCGGCGGCGGCTCAGGAGGACCAGACTCCCAGATCACCGGCCCCTCAGATCGCCAGCAGCAGTTCGTAGCCGTTGAGCAGCCACAGGGCCGCCCACAGCACGACGGCGGGCGCGCGTCTTCCCCAACGGCCCGAGCCGCCCCCCGTACGTCCGGTCATGATGTCCTCCCCGCGACCACGACCACACTCGACACCTGCCACTCTGCCGTTCGCGTCCCGGTCGCGGGGGAACGCGGGCGAACCCGGGGCGACGTCGCCCGCGGTTCTCTTTCCCGGGAACCCGTGTTTCTCCCCTGGGAAGCCGGGCGACGGGCTGTTAGCGTGTGCTGGTGAACCAGCGCGAGAACCTCCGGTGGGCCAGGCTCACCGCGGCCGTGCAACTCGCCCTGACAGCGGTCATGATCGCTTTCCTGCTCGCGATGGTCGCCTTCGTGACCCTGTTGATGACCGCCGGGCCTGACTGACCCGGCCCGCGAACACCCCCGTTCGCGCACCGAACGTCCCGGATGCGCACCTGCGGGCGCGTCCGGGACTCGGCATGGGAACGACCTCGCCGGCCCGCGAGCCCCGGACACTCCACCGCCCGGGCGCATGGGCATGGGCTCTCCCGATGGCACCAAGAAATGTCGGAATGATGGACACATATGCGTAATTGGCCGCTATACAACCTAAGACTGATCACGCCTCGGCTCGAACTGCGGCTGCCCTCCCTGGACGACCTCGACGAGCTGGCCGACCGGGCTCTGGAGGGTGTCCACGACCCCGACCTGATGCCGTTCGGCGTGCCGTGGACCGACGCTCCCGCGGACGAGCTCCCCGGCAACGTCGTCCGGTTCCATCTCGGCGTCATCTCGCGGTGGCGGGCCGAGCAGTGGTGCTGCAACTTCGTCGTCGTCCACGAGGGACGCGTGGTCGGTGTCCAGGATCTGTCCGCCGTCGACTTCCCGGTCACCCGCGAGGTGCATACCGGCTCATGGCTGGGCCGCGCTCATCAGGGCGACGGGCTCGGCACCGAGATGCGCGCGGCCGTGCTGAGTCTGGCCTTCGACGGGCTCGGCGCGCGGACGGCGGTGTCCGGCGCCTTCCTGGACAACCCGGCTTCGCTGGCCGTCTCCGGCAAGCTCGGCTACCGGCCCGACGGCCTGGCGGTGTGCCAGGTGCGCGGCCGGCGAGCCGTCCAGCAGCGCCTGCGCCTCGACCGGGACGACTTCACCAGTCCGGTTCCGGTGGAGATCCGCGACCTGCGACCGTGCCTGCCGCACTTCGGCCCGCGCTGACCACGCCCGAGGCCTTGTCCCCGCCGCCACGGCGGGCGCCTGAAACCCCGGTGCTCTCCATCGAGGCGCCGGGACCGGACGGCGTCTCCCCGGCTGTCCTGACAGCCGGGGAGACGCTACCGTGGTGCCATGGAGTGCTTCGCCGCCTGGCGTACCCGTAACTGAGGGCCTGCTCGCCGCCGACACCGGGCCGTGAGCGGGCCGATCGATGCCCCCTTTTTTCTTCCGGGTGTCAAGCCCTGGGTTCGAAAGGCACTTCCCCATGCTCATCCGCCCGTTCGTCCAGCACGACCTGGCGCGGCTCACCGCGCTGACCATCGAGACGTTCCGGCCGTTCTACGAGGACCACTTCCGTCCCCTGGTGGGCGAGGTCGTCTTCGCCAACCAGCACGGGAACTGGCGCGACGACTATCGCGAGCAGGTCGCCGAGCTTCACGACCCGGAGCGGCACAGGTACGTCGCGGTCGCGGAGACCGGGGACGTCATCGCCGGCTACGTGGCCTGGAGCGTCGACCCGGCCCGCCGGAACGGAACCGTCTCGCATCTCGCCGTCTCGGCCGGGCACCGCCGGCACCGCGCGGGCACCGCGCTGTGCGAGCACGCCTTCGACGAGATGCGGGCCCTCGGAGCCGAGGTGGTCGAGATCGGCACCGGAGGCGACCCCTTCCACGCGCCCGCCAGAGCTCTCTACGAGCGGCTCGGGTGCACCCCGCTTCCGGTAACCGTCTACTACCGGAGGCTCTGACCGGATCCCTCTCCGGGACGGGCGCCTTGGTTCCCGTCCCGGAGAGGGCGGGCACCCATGTCCGGCATCCGGGCCACCCCTGCCGGAGGGGGTGGCCGGTCACCTCACGGCCGTTCACCTCACGGGCGGTCACCTCCCGCGGCCGTTCACCTCACGGGCGGTCACCTCTTGCGAGCGGTCACCAGGGTGAAGCCGAGGTGCTCGCCGCCGTCCGCGACGAGCATGTCGATCACGGGCTGGTGCGAGGCGCGGTCCTCCGGGTTGTGGTCGGCGCAGGCTCTGGCCCACAGGAGCCAGTCGTGCCAGCCGCCCTCCTGCAGCCGGGCGGAGGTGACCTCCACCAGCTCGGTGATCTCCCACTGGAAACGCCACCACTGCGGCGTGTGCCAGGCGATGGCCTCCCAGCCGACCACCTCCTTGATGTGCGCGGGGATCGCCCCGAGTTCGCGGACCTCGCGCGTCATCCCGGGGGTGGCCATCCCGAGCAGCCCTCCGGGACGCAGGAACCGCACCAGGTAGGGCAGGTAGCTGTCGGCCGTGCCGAAGTACTCGAAGGCGTCGACGCTCACGACGGCGTCGAAACTCTCCTTCTCGAACGGCAGGACGTGGGCCTCGGCGTGCACCGCCTCCACCCGATCGCCCACACCGGCCTGGGCGAAGACCTCCGCCGCCTCGTCCGCGCCGACCCACCAGTCGGCCGCGACGACCTGGACGCCGTACTCGCGGGCCAGGAACACCGACGTCGCGCCCTTGCCGGAGCCGAGGTCCAGCACCCGCATGCCGGGTCTCAGGTCGAGGTCGCGGGCCAGGTCCTCCAGCATCCACAGCGGGTGGGGACCCATGTCGAGCCGGAGCAGCCAGGCCGGATCGTAGGCCGACGAGAGCGGGTAACGGTCGGGGCGTACGAGCGCGTCGAACGAGGTCACGGGACCAGACCCAACATCATCCCGATCCCCGCGCGCAACCGGATTTCCCGGCCGCTGGATCCTCGTCCGCACCGGCCGGGCCTCTTGCGGAGTAACCGGCCGAGCCTCTTGCGGAGTGGTCGGACACGAACGGCTCCGGGGTCACCCGCCCCGCCCCCGCTCGGCACCCCTTCGGCCGCGGCCCTCGCCTCGCGGGTGGCGATGGGCGGCGACCGGCGGGTCATGCCGCCGCCGACGGTTGCTTCGCCGGAATTAGTGTGGCATATATTGAAAAAATGGACAAAAGCAACCTTTTGGGCGAATTTCTTCGCGCCCGGCGCGAGATCACCGCCCCCGCGCGGGTGGGGTTGCCGGACGGAGGTCCACGCCGGACGCCGGGGCTGCGCCGGGAGGAGGTGGCCATGCTGACCGAGGTCAGCACCGACTACTACATCCGCCTGGAGCAGGGGCGCGAGCAGAACCCGTCCGACCGGGTGCTGGACGCCCTCGCCCGGGTCTTCCAGCTCGATCCCGAGGCCGTCAAGCACCTCTACCAGCTCGCGCATCCCCGGCCCCACCGGCGCAGGTCCACCGGCCGGACGACGCCGGTCAGCCCGAACGTGCTGCGGTTCATGGAAAGCTGCGACCACGCGCCGGCGTTCGTCACGGGCCGCTGGATGGACCTGCTGGCCAGGAACTCGATGGGGGCCGCGCTCCACAGCGGGCTGGACCACGTGGACAACATCCTCTGGATGACCTTCCTCGACCCCGCGGCACGCGAGTTCTTCGTGGACTGGGAGGAAGAGGCCCTCTCCCTGGTGGCCCACCTGCGCGCCGCCGCGGGAGCGGACCTCGACGACCCGCACCTGACCGAACTGGTCGACGACCTATCGTTCGAGAGCGAGGAGTTCCGCCGGATGTGGGCTCGCCACGACGTGCGGACCAAGGCCGACGGCCCCAGGCGCCTGCACCACCCCGACGTCGGCGACCTCACCCTCTGGCCCGAGACGTTCCACATCGCCGGTACCCCGGGCCAGCAGCTCATCGTCGCCCAGGCCGAGCCCGGCAGCCCGTCCGAGCACGCCCTCACCCGGCTGCGCACCCTCGCCGCCTCCTGAACTGCGCCTCCTGAACTGCGCCTCCTGAACTGCGCCTCCTGAACTCCGGCTCCTGAACTCCGCCTCCGCGCTCTCGCCGCCATGATGTTCGGAGACGGTTTCCGGGGATCCCGGCGGCGGACGCGCCAGGACCGGCCGCCGGTCGCGCGTGATCGGGAACCGCGCGGGGTGCCCACGCCCCGCGTGACCGGGCCGGTCACCCTCAGCCGGCCGAGGGCGGGGACGGCCTGGTGTCGGTCCAGCCGGACTCCAGCACCACCTCGACCCGGTCGCCCTTCATCGGCATGCCGATCACGTCGAAGGTCAGCACCTTGGAGGTGTCGGGGTCGATGACCAGCCTGCCCACGGTGGGCTGCCCCTCCTGGATCGGGAAGGTCACGGCGACCCCGGGCCGCCCCCGCGGATCGGTGGCCGGGCCCTCGACCCGCACCCGGGGCAGCGTCGCCAGCGCCTGGTAGGCGGCGGCGCGCACCCCCGGGGAGGTGGGCAGTTCGTACAGGAGCGTGGCCAGGGTCCCCGGCAGGCCGTACTCCACCGAACCGGCGAAGTCCTTGTCCACGGTGATCGCCTCGGCGGCCCGCCTCTTCAGCTCCTCGGGGTCGGCGGGCAGCGCCTCGATCTCCTCCAGGGTCAGGGGCATGGCGCTCCAGTAGAGTCGCTGCTTGCCCTTGGTCCGGATGAGCCTGCCCTCGCCGGGCGAGGTGGAGTAGACGCCGCCGTCCTCCCCCATCGGCCATTCGGTCGGCGAGCCGTCCCGGCGCCACGCCTCCGTGTCCAGCGGGCGTACGCCCAGCTCCCGGTGGCCGAGCCAGCTCCGGCCGTCCTTGGCCACCCATGTCTCCACGAGGTTGGAGGTCTCCAGGCGGTAGGTGCTGCCCTCCTTGCCGAACGGCCGGGCCCACCGCATCGTGTACTGCCGCTTGAGGCGCCAGTAAGCCCCCTCGGGTGCGGCTTCGGCCTTGGCGGCGGCGGCCAGCAGGATCGAGGCGCCCGGCAGGGAGGTGTCGCCGGCCGTGGCCGCGGGAGGGGACGGCGGGGCGGGGACGGCCTGGCCGAGGAGGACCACCGTCGTGGTCGCGGCCGCGACCAGCCCGGCGGCACCGGCCCACCACGGCAGGTGCCGCCAGGCCGTCCGGTGCGGGCGTGCCCGGGTCGCCATGATCGCCTCACGCAGCTCGCGCGCGCCGGGCCCCTGATCCGGCGCGTGCGGTGCCGGGTCGATGGCCCTCACCAGGTCGTCGATGTCACTCATGCTTCTCTCCTCGCGATCGTCAAGGACGTCCGCCCTTCCAGCGCCGCCGCCAGCCGCTTGCGCGCCCGGTGCAGCCGGGTCCGGGCGGCGATGGCCGTACATCCCACGACTCTGGCGATCCGCTCGCTGGTCAGGCCCTCCCAGCAGGCCAGTGCCAGGACCTCGCGGTCACGTTCGGGCAGCGTGTCGAAGGCGGCGCGGACGTGGTCGAGCTCGACCGGCCTGACCGGGCGGTCGGCGGCCAGTTCCCCGCGCAGCCGTTCGGCGAGCACGGCCCTGCGGGAGGCGCCGCGCTGCTGGTTGGCCAGCACCCGGCGGGCCACCCCGTACAGCCACAGCAACGCCTCCTCCCCCTCGGGCACGTCACCGATGCGCCGCCAGGCGGTGAGGAACGTCTCGGAGATGACGTCGGTCGCGTCGTCGGGCGACCCGGTGCGGCGGGCGGCGTACTGGTGTATCGCCGGGTAGTACGCGTCATAGACCGCCTCGAAGCGATCTCGGTGTGTCACAGGATCTCCTTGCCGAAGGGTGCCGGACGTCTAGTACATGTCCGGCACTTTTTGGAATGTTGCAGATCGCCGTGAGCGGTTCGCGCCCCCTGTCTCAACCCGGCCGGGGTCCGGGAGCGACGGCGGCGCGACGGGTCCGGTTCTCCTCTCACCGCTCTGACCGCCGCCGGAGGTGGCGGGGCCCCGCTCCCCGAGCCCCGCCGGGCGCGGCTCCCGTCCGCCTCGGTTGACAGACGCTCCGTACGGTGTACGGTATCTCGTACGGTTCATGGCGTGCCGCCGGTCGATGCCCGGCGAGGACCGGCGGGACGCGTCATCGACGAAGGAGCGGAATCGTGTCAGAGATCCAGGAATCCCCGTTCGGCAGCGGCGCCTTCACGCCGACGGCCGAAGACAGGGTGAGCGTCGAGGCGTGGTTCGCCGAGTACGACGCCCACAGCGCGAAGGCCGACGTCGAGCGCATGGCGGACATGGCGATGTTCCCGCTCAACGTGGTGACCGACGGTCCTGAGGGCGAAGGCCTGGCCGACCGGTGGACGAGGGAGCGGTTCACGCGCACGATGGCCGAGGTGATGGGGGGCGGGGAGCCGGGCGACCTCGCGATGGAGTCGGTCCGCACGCCCCACTTCCTCACCGCGAACCTGGTCGTCGTGGTCACCGACGCGACGGTGACGGCCGGCGGTGAGGCGTACGCCATGCGTTACGCGGACCTGCTGGTGAGGTCGGGCGGCCGGTGGGTCTTCCAGACCATGGTGCAGGGAGGGTGGGCCGACGCCTGGAAGGAGGGCGCGCCGGGCACCTGACCGGCGAGGGGCGGAGGGGGCGGGCCGTCCCGCCCCCTCGCCCCTGAGGGGAGGCAGGGGGCCTCAGTTCTTGATGCCGGTGAGGGTGACGCCCTCGATGAAATAGCGCTGCAGGAAGAGGAAGAGCGCGATGATCGGGGCGATGACGGCGGCGGAGGCCGCCATGAGGTATCCCCACTGGGTGATGTACATGCTCTAAAAGGAGGCCAGGCCGAGGGAGAGCGTGTAGTTCTCCTCGTTCTGGAGGTAGAGCAGGGGTCCGAGGAAGTCGTTCCAGGTGCCGATGAAGGTGAAGATGGTGACCACGACGATCGCGGGTCTCGACAGCGGCATGACGATCGTCCAGAACACCCTCCAGGGCGAGGCCCTGTCGATGTAGGCGGCCTCGTCCAGCTCGAAGGGGATGGTCAGGAAGAACTGCCTGAGCAGGAACACGTTGAACACCCCGCCGCCCGCTCCGGCGAACCAGCTCGGCACGGTGAGGGGCAGGATCGTGTCGAGCGCGCCGAGTTCCTGCCACATCACGAAGGTGGAAATGAGGGTGACCGCGTAGGGCAGCATCACGCCGCTGAGCAGGACCGCGAACACGACGTCGCGCCCGCGCCAGCGGAGCCTGGAGAAGCTGAAGGCGGCGATCGAGCAGGTGAGCACGGTGCCGAGGACGCCGACCACGAGGTTGTAGAAGATGGTCGGCGTCATCATCGGCGGCGTCACGTGCCAGAAGCGGCGCAGCGGCCCGCCGCCGTCGATGGCCACCGCCTCGTACAGGTGCCTGGGCACGCCCTGGAGCCCGGCCAGGAAGATCACCATGGTGTTCCCGAACCCCCAGGTGCTCATGATGATCAGCGAGGGGATGGCGGTGCCCTCGTCGTAGATCCACTGGGAGCCGGGCAGGCCTGCCTGGCGGAGCAGCGAGTTGAGCAGCCCGAAGTCCGGGTTGAAGATCCAGATCCAGAGGACCACGTTGGCGATCGCGGGGACGAGCGTCGGCAGGTAGAAGATCGTCCGCCACAGCGACAGGCCCCGTACCCGCTGGTTGAGCAGCATGGCCACGGCGAAGCTGACGATCAGGACGAGCGGGACGGCGCCGAGGGTGTAGTAGGTGGTGGCGCCCAGCGACTTCCAGAACAGCTCGTCGTCGAGCATCGAGGTGTAGTTGCCCGCTCCGACGAAGGGGCCATCACAGGGCCTGGGTGTGGTGCCAGCCCTGGAGCATGCCGGTGATCTTCGGGGCGACCTCCTTGAGCACCTCGCCCGCCGGGCGCTTGCCGGACTCGATCTCCTGCAGGGCGGGGGTGAGCACGTCACTGGAGATCGCCGACAGGTTCCTGACCCGGTTGCGGATGTCGGGCACCCCGTGCTCGCGCGTGTAGTCGACGACCGCGGTCCGGAACTCCGGCGGGTGCGCGTCGTTCTTCGTCCAGGCGTCGATGGCCGCCTGGTCCTCGTAGTACTTCTTCTCCTGCGGCATCCACAGGCCCTGCTCGAACAGGTCGACGTAGCGCGGGTCGTTGTGGAAGGCGAACAGCTCCACCGCCTCCTGCTCGTGCCTGGTGCCCGCGAAGATGGTCGAGGCGCCCGCGACCTGGGTCGCGGTGAACGGCTCCCCGTACTTGGGGAGCACGCTGGCCCAGGCCGGGCTGCGCTCCGCGGGTGAGCCGTTGTTCGGCGAGTGGAGCGAGGAGTGGGGCCGCCAGGGCGCCGACATCCTGCTGAGGGCGCACCCCGAGGTCGACGCGATCTTCTGCGGCAGCGACCAGATCGCCCGGGGGTCTGCGAGACCCTCAGGGAGCGCGGGCGGCGTGTCCCCGAGGACGTGGCGCCGGTGGGGTTCGACAACTGGGAGCCGATGGCGATGGGCCGCAGGCCCCCGCTGACCACGGTCGACATGAACCTGGGCGAGATCGGGCGGGTCGCCGCCGAGCACCTGCTCGGCGCCATCGGCGGCGCCCCCGCCCGAGCGGCGTGCTGACCGTGCCGTGCGGGCTCGTGCTGCGCGAATCCTCCCGGGCCAACCCCACGTAACCGGCGGACGGGAACGGTCCCGGCCCGCTCCGGCGAAGAAGGCTCAGGTGAGGATCGGCGTGGTCTGGGCGGAGGCGATCCTCCAGGCGCCGTCATCCTTGACCATCACGTAGGTGAGCCGCCCCGAGGTGGCGGGCAGCGCGCCCACCGGGGCGTCGCCGTCCTGCCGCCGCCCGTCGTGGATGTGTTTGACGCTCGCCACGATCGCCACGTCCTCGCGCAGGAAGCGGATGTCCTCGATCTCGACCGTGGTGAGCACGTCGGCCAGCGGCGACGCCAGAGCCTGGCGCATCGCCTCGGCCAGCACCTCGCGTCCCGCCACCCTGCGACCGCCGAAATTGACGATCGCCGCCTCGGCGGTGTGCAGGGGGACGAACCTGTCCACGTCGCTCTGGAACTCCCCGGCGTCCGCGACCACCCGGCGGATGGCGGCCTCTTCGGACGGATCGGCGCTCATGTCGGTTCTCCCCTGTTCGGTCACTCGGTGGCGCGGGGCCGATCGCCCCCGGGAAGAACCATGCATCCTCAACCTGACATGAGGTCAAGCGCGATCCGCCTTCCCCCCGTCCCGCCGACGCCGGGACCGAGGTCGAGGTCGAGGCCGGGACCGAGGACGAGGCCGGGGCCGGGGCCGGGGCCGGGGCCGGGGCCGGGGCCGGGGCCGGGGCCGGGGCCGGGGCCGAGGAACCCGAACGAACCGGGGGTCGTGCGCGGCCGTTCGTTCTAAGCAACTTATGTTGACCAATTCCGGATTAGTCAACTAGTGTTGCCTACATGCCCGCGAGCGACATTCCCGCACCCCAGGACCCCGCCGACGCGCTGGCGGCCGTGGTGGCGCTGCGGCGCCTGGCCGACCAGCTGGAGGACGCCTCCGTCGAGCAGGCGATGCGCGCGGGCTGGAGCTGGCCGCAGGTCGCCGAGGCACTCGGCGTGACGCGTCAGGCGGTCCACCGGAAGCACGCCAGGCGGCTCATCGTCGCGGGCGTCACGCTGAGGAGACGTTCCCCATGAAAACGTTCGACAGATACCTCCACACGGTCATCACGGAGGGGGCGACCGAGGCACGGCGGCACGGATCGGCCACGGTCGAGGCGCAGCACCTCCTGCTGGCCGTCGCGGCCCAGGAGGGCACCGCCCCGCAGCGCGTCCTGGCCTCCGCCGGCCTCGACCACCGGGCGATCCTGGCCGCCCTCGACCGGGAGTTCGAGCACAGCCTGAGCACGGTCGGGGTGTCCCCCGCCTTCTTCGGCCTCCCCCCGTCGAGCACCGCGCCCAGGCGCTCGCCCACCATGGGCGCGACGGGCAGGCTCGCCCTTGACCGCGGCTTCGCCTCGGTCCCCCGCAAGAGGGACCTGCGACCGGCGCACGTACTGCTCGGCATCCTGCGGGCCGAGGTCGGCGCGGTGCCACGCGCGCTGGCCCTGGCCGGCGTCGACCGCGCCGACCTGGTGACCCGCGTCCAGAGCACCATCGAGAACGGCGACATGGGGTGACGTGGGGTGGCGTGATGTAAGGCTCTCGCCGGAAACACCCCCACCTCCAGCACCTCCAGCGGGTACGCCTCGCCGGCCATGTCCCCGCGCTCCCGCTCCCTCTTCCGGCACGCTTACAGGCGGCGTGACGGCCCGGCCACCGGCGCCTCCCGCGTCTCCCGCGTCTTCCATGACTTCCGCGACTTCCGCGACTTCCGGCCGCCCGTCACGCTCCCGCCCGCGCGGCCCCGTTCCGGGTTCCGGCGTGCCGTGTGCCCGCCCCTTCCGACCCCCGCTCCTCTTCCATGCCCAGGAGGCAACATGTCGATGTTCCATGCCCGTGCCGGCCTGCTCGCCGTCGCCCTGACGGTGGCGGGGGCCGCCATGACGGCCCCCGCCGGTCGCGGCCGGGGCGGCGGCGAGCCTGACCATGAAAAGGACCGGGCCCGGATCCGGCGTGCGCTCGACCGGGTCGTGGCCGGCGGCGGCGGCCCCGGCGTCATCGCCGAGTTCAGGGACGCCCGCTCGGCACCGTGGTCCGGCACCGCGGGGGTGGCCGACCTGGCGACCGGCCGCGAGCGCCGGCCGGACGAGCACTTCCGCATCGGAAGCCTCACCAAGGCGTTCACCGGCACGGTGGTCCTGCAACTGGCGGCCGAGGGAAGGCTGACCCTCGACGACACGGTGGCGAAGTGGCTGCCGGGGGTGGTGGAGGAGCACCTCGGCGCGGACGGCACCGCGATCACCGTCAGGCAGTTGCTCAACCACACCGGCGGGCTCCCCGACGCCTTCCCCGGCCAGGAGCCTCCGAGCCCCGGGGAGCCGGGGACGCGCTTCGTCTACTCCAAGGTCAACTACAGCCTCGCGGGAATGATCGTCGAGCTCGCGGCGGGCGCGACCCTCGCGGAGGAGATCGAGCGCCGCCTCGCCCGCCCGCTCCACCTGACGGGAACCTACCTCCCCGCCGCCGAGGAGACGGTCCGCGCCCCGCACGCCCGCCACTACTCCACGACGGACGGGAACGGCCTCGACGCGGAGATCCACGACGTGACCGAGATGGACGTGAGCTGGGCCGGGGCCGCGGGCGGCATGATCTCGACGACCTCGGACCTGCACCGGTTCCTGGAGGCCCTGCTGGGCGGCCGCCTCCTGCCGCCCGACCAGCAGCGGGAGATGTTCACCACCGTCTCGACGGAGGGCTCGGGCTGGGTACCGGACAGCGAGTACGGTCTCGGCGTCTACTCCCAGAGGCTCCCGGGCGGGGTCACGCTCTGGGGCGGCGGCGGCTTCATCCGGGGCTCGATGTCGTACGCGATGGGCGACCGTCAGGGCACCCGCGTGCTGGTGAGCAACCTGAACGGCGACTGGAACGACTTCCGGGAGACCTTCACCACGCTCTTCGAGCCGCTCTTCCCCCCGGGCACCTCGCCGTCGGGCGACACGGACGGGTGACCGGAGGGCGACCATGAACCAGACGTCCGGTTTGTCGAAATTGGCCGGATCCAGTTAGTCTCCCAAAATTAGGAAAGGCTAACCTATTTCAGGCGAGCTCTCCGTCCCAGCCTGTCCAGAGCCGCCACGAAAGAGTCTTCCCATGTCCCCCGCAGGGTCCCTCACCCGCCGTACCGGCTGGCTCTGGGTCTGTCTGGCGCTGCTGGTCGTCGCGTGCGTGCTGAGCCTCACCCTGGGCACCCGGACCATCGCCCCGCACGCCGTCTGGGACGCCCTGTTCCACTTCACCGACACCGACGAGCAGGCGATCGTCCGCAACCTGCGCGTCCCCCGCACCGTCCTCGGTCTCCTGGTGGGCGTGGCGCTGGGGGTGTGCGGGGCGCTCATCCAGGCCGTGACGCGCAACCCGCTGGCCGACACGCAGATCCTCGGCGCCAACGCGGGCGCGGCGCTGTTCGTGGTGGTCGCGGTCGGACTGTTCAGGCTGACCGACATCTGGTCCTACGTCTGGTTCGCCTTCGCCGGGGTGGCCGTCGCGATGGTGGCGGTCTACGCGCTGGGCTCGATGGGCAGGGGCGGCGCGACCCCCCTGCGGCTGACGCTGGCCGGGGTCGCGCTGGGCGCGATGCTGGACGGCGTGTCGGGCGGGATCAGGCTCGTCCGCCCCCGCGCCTTCGACTACCTCCGTTTCTGGGACGCCGGCACGCTCGGCGGGCGCGGCCTGGACATCGCCGTGGCCATCACCCCGTTCATCGGCGCCGGCCTGCTGCTGGCGCTGCTGGCGTCCAGGTCGCTGAACGCCGTCGCGATGGGCGACGACGTGGCGCGTTCCCTGGGCGCGAACGTCATGACCACCCGGCTCCTGGCCCTGGTGGCGGTGATGCTGCTGGCCGGCGCGTCCACGGCCGCGGTGGGGCCGATCGGGTTCGTCGGCCTGATGGTCCCGCACGCGGTCCGCTGGCTGATCGGCACCGACCAGCGCTGGATCCTGGCCTTCACCCTCGTCTGCGCCCCCATCCTGCTGCTGGTCGCCGACGTCGTCGGCCGCCTGGTCATCAGGCCCGCCGAGCTGCAGGCGGGGATCGTCACCGCGTTCGTCGGCGCACCCGTGCTGATCTGGATGGTCCGCCGGGCCAGGGCGGGCGCGCTGTGACGGCGCGCAGGACCGTGGTGGTACGCCCCTGGCCCGCCTTCTCGACGCGCGTGAACGTACGGACGGCCGTGGTGTGCGCGGTCCTCGTCCTGGTGGCGGCGGCGGTGGCGGTGCTGGCGCTGGGCACCGGCGAGTTCGAGCTCTCCCCCGCCGAGGTGGTGCGGGTGCTGACCGGTCAGGAGAGCGGGTTCGCCCGGCTGGTCGTGCTGGACTGGCGGCTGCCGCGCGTGCTGCTGGCCCTGCTGGTCGGGGCCGCGCTCGGCCTGAGCGGCGCGATCTTCCAGTCGCTGCTGCGCAACCCGCTGGGCAGCCCCGACGTGATCGGTTTCAACATCGGCGCCTACACCGGGGTGCTGTTCACGATGGCGTTCGTGGGCCGCGGCTACTGGCTGAGCGCCGGGGGCGCGCTGGTGGGCGGGCTGGCCACGGCCGTGGCGGTCTACCTGCTGACCCTGCGGCGCGGAATGCCGGGCCTGCGTCTGATCATCGTGGGCATTGGGGTGGGCGCGATCCTCGACTCGGTGAACCAGTGGTTCGTCGTCAAGGTGAACCTGCGCGCGGCCTACGCGGCGGCGCTGTGGGAACAGGGCAGCCTGAACGACCTGCGCTGGCAGCAGGTCCCGCCCGCGGCGGGGGCAGTCGGCGCGCTCTGCCTGCTGCTGCTGGCCATGGGAGCGCGCCTGCGCGTCATGGAGCTCGGTGAGGACACCGCCACCTCGCTGGGAGTGCGGGGCGGGCCCACCAGGCTGGCCTACCTGGCGGTGGGCGTCGCGCTGACCGCCGTCGCGACCGCCACGGCCGGGCCCATCTCCTTCGTCGCGCTCGTGGCCCCGCAGATCGCGGCGCGCCTGACCCGGGCCCCGGGGGTCGCCCTGGTCCCCGCGGCCCTCACCGGCGCGCTGTTGCTGCTGGTCGGCGACTTCCTGGCGGTCCGGCTGTTCTCTCCGACGCAACTACCCGTGGGAGTGGTGACCGTGAGCCTGGGCGGGGCCTATTTCGCGTGGCTGCTGGCCAGACAGGCGCGCGCATGACAGGGACACGCGTGACAGGGACGGGTACGACGGGAGCGGGCATGACCGAGGCACGTACGACCGGGGCGGGCATGACCGGGACGGGCGTCCTGCGCAGGACCCTGAGGCGCAACGCCGCGCGCCTGGGCGCGGGCACCCTGCTGCTCAGCCTGCACCAGGTGTGCGAGGCGAGCGTGCCGATCCTCATCGGCGTGATCGTCGACCGCGCGATCGGGCCGGGCGACGGCGGGTCGCTGCTGTGGTGGCTGGCCGTGCTGGCCGCGCTGTTCACCGCCCTGAGCCTGGCCTACCGGTACGGCGCGCGGACCATCATGCGCGCCATCGCCCGCGAGGCCCATCTGCTGCGCCTGGAGCTCGCCGCGAAGATCATCGACCGGCGCGGCCTGGACACCGGCCTGCGCGCGGGCGAGCTGCTCACGATCTCCTCCAACGACGCCGACAACACCTCCGAGCTCCTGGACTACCTGCCGCGCGCGGTCGGGGCAATGGTCGCGGCGGCGGTGTGCGCCGTGACGCTGCTGCTCATCGACCTGCCCCTCGGCGTGGCCGTCCTGGTGGCCACGCCGCTGACACTGCTGGCGCTGCACGTCGGCACGCCGTACATCACCCGGCACGTCGCCGCCCAGCAGGAGCTGGCCGGTCAGGCCGCGTCGCTCGCGACCGACCTGGTCAGCGGGGTGCGCCCGCTGCGGGGCATCGGCGCCGAGGCGGCGGCCTCCCAGCGGTACACGCGGGTCAGCAGGCTCTCGCTGGCGGCCGCGCTGCGGGCGGGCCGCACCCAGGGGATCTACGCGGCCGTCTCCGGCGCGGGCGGCTCGCTGCTGGCGTGCGGGGTCGCGGTGCTCGCCGGGTGGTTCGCGCTGCGCGGCCAGATCTCCGCCGGCGAGTTCATCACGGTGATCGGGCTGGCCCAGTTCCTGATGGAACCGGTGGGCACTTTGACGCTGGTACCCGGCTGGGTGGCCGAGGCGCGTGCCTCGGCCGACCGGGTGGCACGCGTGGCCGGCGCGCCGGTGCTGCTGCCCGGCGGTCCGCCGCCCGGCGACGGCGGCGCGACGGACCGGCCGGACGGAGGTCCTCCCGGGCTGGAGATCTCCGGTCTGAGCTACGACGCGCTCACCGGGGTGGACCTGGTGGCCGGGCCCGGCGAGTTCGTCGGGGTGATGGCCCACCGGCCCGCCGACGCCGACGCGCTGGTACGGGTGCTGTCCGGGCGGGTGAGCCCCTCCGAGTACGGCGGAAGCGTGCGGATCGGCGGCCGGATCCTCGTCGAACCCCACCACACCGACCTGTTCGAGGGCACCCTCGCCACCAACCTGACCGTGGGTGGCACGCCGGACAGTCCCGAGGAGCTCGCGGCGGTCCTGGCCGCCTCGGCGGCCGACGACGTGGTCGCGGCCCATCCCGACGGCCTGGAACACCAGGTGGTGGAGCGGGGCGCGAGCCTGTCGGGCGGCCAGCGCCAGCGGGTGGCCCTGGCCAGGGCGCTGCTGGCCCGCCCGCCGGTCCTGGTGCTGCACGACCCGACCACGGCCGTGGACGCGGTCACCGAACAGGGCATCGCCTGGGGCCTGCGCTCCCTGCGCCACCCCGGGGACGGCGACACCTTCACCACGGTGGTCGTGACCAGCAGCCCCGCCCTGCTCGCCGCCGCCGACCGGGTGTTCGTGCTGGACGGCGGCAAGGTGGTCGCCGAGGGATCGCACACCGGCCTCGGGGCCACCGACGACGACTACAGGCGGGCGGTACAGCGATGAGCACGCCACAGGAGCAGGACCTGCTGCCGATCGCGAGCGGCGGTGAGACCTGGCGCTGGTTGCGCGCCCACCTGCGCGAGCGCCGCGGCGCGGTGGCCGTGACGCTGCTCGTGGGCCTGCTCGGCGCGACGGCGTCGGTCATCCCCGCGTACGTGCTGGGAATCCTCGTCGACCGGGTGCGCGAGCAGTCGGGCACCGCGGTGATCGTCGCGGTCGCCGTGACCATCGCGGTGTCGGCCCTCGTCGGCGGCGCGGCCACCGGGCTGACGTCCTACCTGGTGGCCAGGCTGGGCGGCCAGATCCTGGCCGTCCTGCGCGAGCGCACGGTCGCCCGCGCCCTCACGCTCCCGCTCACCAGGCTGGAACGCGCGGGCAAGGGCGACCTGCTGTCGCGTGTCAGCGCGGACGCCGCCGAGGTCACCAAGGCCGTCTCCGACGTCATCCCCGGCGTGATCGCCTCGGTCCTGCTCGGCACGCTGAGCCTGGCCGCGATGGTCGGCCTCGACTGGCGGCTCGGCCTGGCCGGCGCCGTCTCGGTGCCGCTGTACGTGCTGGCGCTGCGCTGGTACCTCCCCCGGGCCGCCCCCTACTACGCGAACCAGCGCGTCACGGTCGCGCGCTCGTCGCAGCGGCTGGTGGAGAGCATGCAGGGCGTGCGCACGGTCCACGCCTACCGCGTGGAGGAAGGCCACCTGCGCGCCATCGAGACCGCCTCGCACGACTCCAAAGAGGTGTCGGTGGGGGTGCTCGACCTGTTCACCCGTTTCGTCGGCCGGGTCAACAGGGCCGAGTTCTTCGGCTTGACCACCATCCTGGTCGCCGGTTTCCTGCTGGTCCGCGCGGACGCCGTCACCGTCGGCGAGGCCGCCGCCAC
The DNA here is from genome assembly GCF_059358815.1 of Streptosporangium nanhuense. NCBI lineage: Bacteria > Bacillati > Actinomycetota > Actinomycetes > Streptosporangiales > Streptosporangiaceae > Streptosporangium > Streptosporangium nanhuense. Next base: position 7,956 of record NZ_JCADBG010000019.1, on the reverse strand, counting down.
GGCCGTGCTGTTCCACCGGCTGTTCAACCCGATCGGCATGTTGCTGTTCGTCTTCGACGAGGTGCAGGCGGCCGGGGCGAGCCTGGCCAGGCTGGTCGGCGTCGCCCATCTGGAGACCGCCCCCGAACCCGAGGGCGGGCCCGCGCCGGCCGACGCCTCGCTCGACCTGGTCGACGTGCGCTTCAGCTACGACGGCTCCGCGGAGGTCCTGCACGGCGTCACCCTGCGCGTGCCCGCCGGGGCCCGGGTCGCCCTGGTCGGCTCGACGGGCGCGGGCAAGTCGACCCTGGCCGCCGTCGCGGCCGGGTCCCTGCGCCCGACCGGCGGCAGCGTGCTGATCGGCGGGGTCGCCCCCTCCTCGCTGGACACGGCGAGGCTGCGCGGGCACGTGGCGATCATCACGCAAGAGACCCACGTCTTCGCCGGGCCCCTCGTCGAGGACCTGCGCCTGGCCCGCCCCGGCGCGACGGCCGAGCAGGTCACCTCGGCGCTGGAGGTGGTGGGGGCGCTGCCGTGGGCGCTGGCGCTGCCCGAGGGCCTCGACACCGTGGTCGGGGAGGGCGGCCACGAGCTCTCGCCCGCCCAGGCGCAGCAGCTCGCCCTGGCCCGCCTGGTGCTGGCCGACCCGGCCGTCGCCGTCCTGGACGAGGCCACCGCGGAGGCGGGCAGCATGGGCGCGCGCGTGCTGGAGGAGTCGGCCGCCGCGGCCACGCGCGGCAGGACCACCCTGGTCGTGGCGCACCGGCTGACCCAGGCCGTCTCCGCCGACCGCGTCGTCGTCCTGGAGCAGGGGCGGATCGTCGAGGAGGGACCCCACGAACGGCTGGTCGCCGCCGGGGGCCGCTACGCCCGCCTCTGGCAGGCCTGGGAGTCGCGCTGAGCCCTGGGGACGTGGTCCGAGGGCGCGGGGGCTGAACCTGGCCCCGGCCACGCCCGGGGGCGCGCCGGGGAGTGCCCTTACGACAGGTCGCCGACCACGGTGGCCGGGTCGCCGTCCAGGGCGTTGGCCAGCTGCGGGACGAGCGCGTCCAGCGCGTACAGCAGGGCGTCGGGGCCGCTGTAGGACAGCGCGCCGCCCAGCGGGGTGTCGAAGCCGGCGTAGAGGGTGCGGTCGGTCTTGACGACGTCCAGCCGGGAGAAGGCGGGCGAGGCCAGCATCGCCTTCCTGGTCGCGCCGTTGACGAACAGCACGTCCTTGTCGATGAGGTCGAGCCGCTCCTCGCTGAGCTCGTCCTTGACCTCCTGCGCGCCGAACCCGAGCGCGTCGAACAGCGCGCGGCGCGGGTCCTTGGCCGGGAGGATCCAGTGCCGGCCCCGCTCGGGGCCGAAGTCGACCGCCATGACCTTGCCCGCGAACTCGGGGTGGGCCTTCTTCGCCTCGTCGATCCTCGCGTTGACCTTGTCGACCAGCGCCTGGGCCTCGGCGCTCCTGCCCAGGGCCTTGCCGGTGGTCAGCGTCTGCACGTCCCACGGCGTCTGCTCGTCGGGGTAGGCGCCGGACTGCACGACCGTCGGGGCGATCGTCGACAGCTTCTCGTACGCCTCCTTGGTAATCGTCTCGTAGACGGCGAGGATCAGGTCGGGGCGGTCCTTGGCGATGGCCTCGAAGTTCAGCTCGGCGGAGAAGGTGGGAAGGGGCTTGCCGTTCAGCCTGTCCTTGACCCACGGGTAGCCGGCGTACTCCTCGAACCACTCCCGCGTGCTGACGGGGACCACGCCGAGGGACAGCACGAAGTCCTGGTCGTTCCAGCCGACGGTGACGACTCGCTGGGGCTGGGCGGGGATGGTCGTGGAGCCGTACTTGTGCTCGATGGAAACGGGGAAGGCCGTGTTCGCCGTGTTCGCCGTGTTCGCCGTGTTCGCCGTGTTCGCCGTGTTCGCCGTGTTCGCCGCGCCTCCCGCCGGGGGGGCCGGCCGCTCCCCGGCCGCCGGGGAACCGCACGCCGCCAGCGCGAAGGCTCCCGCCGCCAGTGTCGCGACAAGCCGTGCTCGAAGGGATGGAACGCTGCCCGACATCGTGCTCCTTGCGAAGTTCCTTGAAGTTCGCATTAGGTTAGCATTACCTAACTTTTCGACGTCGGACGGGTCCTCCCCACCGCCGGCGACGTCGGCCCAGGTCACCCGCCCGCGCGCCGAGACGCGAAAGAACCGGGAGTCTCCCCTCCTCCCGGAGACGGCCTCGCCGGCGTCACCGGGCGAGCCCGGCGAGCATGCCGGGCAGTTCCGCCTCGTGCACCACGGCGAGGCGCCTGGTGGCCCGGGTGATCGCCACGTAGAGATCGTGACCCCCCTTGGGCGACTGAGCGAGGATCTCGTCAGGGGCCACGACCACGACGGCGTCGAACTCCAGCCCCTTGGACCGGGTCACGGTGAGCACCACCACCGGCGTCTCGAGGTCGACCTCCGCGACCCCGGTGTGACGCGCGTCGGGAACGATGACCGCCAACCGTCCCTCGCCGATCGCGGCGAGCTCGGACTCCACCACCTCCGCGAACCCGAGTGGCGTCCGACGGACGGCGCGAGGCGGGGTCCCGCCGGTACGGACCGACCTCGGGGGGACCTGATCGGGAGCCACGGCGCGCAGGACGTCGGCGGCCACGTCCATGATCTCGGCCGGGGTCCGATAATTGATCATCAGTCGCTCCTCGCGCCAGCGGCCCTCCGCGTAGGGGGCCAGCACCTCCTCCCAGGTGCGGGCGCCCGCCGCCGACCCCGTCTGGGCGATGTCGCCGACCACGGTCAGCGAGCGGGTCGGGATGCGCCGCATGACCGAACGCCAGGCCATCGCCGACAGCTCCTGGGCCTCGTCGACGATCACATGACCGTAGACCCACGCCCGGTCGGCGGCCGCGCGCTGGGCGGTGGTCAGCGCCGGGCCGCGGTCGTGATGGCGGTCGGCCAGGGTGCCGACGTCCAGCAGGTCGGCGAGCCTCGCCCCGGCCTCGTCCAGGATCTCGAAGTCGTCGTTGTAGGTCAGCACGTCCTGGGCGTGGGTCCGCTCGTCGCGCCGCTCGGCGGCCTCGGCCCGATCCCGTTCCCGATCGGCGGTCAGGTCGGAGCCGAGCAGCTCGGCGGCCTCGTCGAGCAGCGGCACGTCACCCACCGTCCACGGCGCGTCCGGCGCACGGAGCAGCTCCCCCGCCTCACCGGCGTCCAGGCCCGCCGAGAGCATCGCCTCCCAGTCGGACAGCAGCTCGCCGACCAGCCGCTCCGGGGTGAGGACCGGCCACAGCTCGTCCATCGCCTGCCGTACCGTCGGCTGCTCCCACAGCACCCGGCACGCCTCCCGCAGCGTCTCCTCCTCGTCGACCCGCATCTCCTCCTCGTCCGGCGGCAGCTCCAGCCACGAGTCGCCGTCGTCGGGCAGCACCACCCCCAGCTCCTCCTCGTCCGTCAGCCACTCGTACTGCGCGGCCTCGGCGGCGGCCAGTGCCCGCAGCATGTCGAGCACGAACACGTGCCGGGCCTCGTTGTGCGGGCCGCGCAGCGCACGGGCGCGGTCGCGGGCGACGACGCAGGTGCCGTGGTCCACGCGGAGCGTCGTCCAGTCGACCACGACCTCCCTGCCCCCGCGCACCGACGTCCGAGCGGGGATCTTGACCTCGAGGTCCCCTTCGGGAACCCGCTGCCGATCCCGTACGGCTCTCGCCATCACCTCGGCCATCCGCAGGTCGCCCTTGATCACGGCCTGGGGAGGGCCGTCCTCCGCCGTCGCCGCGATGCCCGGATAGAGCCGCCCGAGCGTGGTCATCACCACGTCGCTCTCGCCGAGGGAGGGCAGCACCTGCTCGATGTAGCGGGAGAACAGGTCGTTGGGCCCGATGATCAGGACGCCCCTGCGCTCCAGGACGTCCCTGTGCGTGTAGAGCAGGTAGGCGGCCCGGTGCAGCGCGGCGACCGTCTTACCGGTGCCGGGACCGCCCTGGACCACGAGGATCCCGTGCAGGCCCGAGCGGATCACGCGGTCCTGCTCGGTCTGGATGGTGGCCACCACCTCGCTCATCTTGCCGGTCCTCGCCCGGCGCAGTGTCGCCAGGAGCGCCGCCTCCCCGACCAGCGACCGGCGGTCGGCGTCGCTCATCCGATCGAGGTCGAACACCTCGTCGTCGACGCCGACCACGATCCGGTCGCGGGTGTGCAGGTGGCGGCGCCGTACCAGCGAACCCGGGTCGCCGGGCGTGGCGGTGTAGAACGGGCGGGCGGCGGGTGCCCGCCAGTCGATCAGGACCGGCTCGCCGTCGCCGTCGCGCAACCCGATCCTGCCGACGTAGAGGGTCTCACCGCCGGAGTCGTCGATCCTGCCGAAGCACAGGCCGTGCTCGACCCCGTTGAGCCTGGCGAGGCGCCTGGCGTACTCGCCGGAGAACACCTCCCGCTCGACCATGCCCCGGGCGGTGCCGACACCGGGATTCCGGTGCGCCTCCTTCAGGGAGGTCTCGGCCCGCTCACGCGCCTCGTCGAGGTGGCAGTACAGCATGGTGATGTAGGACTGCTCGGCCTCGATCTGAGGGCTTGACAGTTGACGGCTCGACATATCCTTGGTACGCTCCTTTTAGTTGGAGATTTATATGCTTTTTTCATGCTAGAGCGCTAAGAAGACGAGTATAAACCGTTCCGTGCGCCAATGCATCAGCCTGACGCCGGGGAAACGCGACCCCGCCGGGCCCCCGAGGCGCGAGCGAGCCGGGCCACGGGCCGCGATATCGTTCCGTCCGTGATTCAGAACGACGGGGTCGAGGAAACCGGACAGGCGGCGACGGTCGAGGCGTTCCCCGCCGGCCGTTCGGGAGATTCCCCCCGCGTGACCCTGCGCCCGATCGCCGGTCACGACCAGGAAGAGTTCCTCGAACTGGTCCGCGCCAGCGTCGACCTGCACCATCCGTGGATGTCCCTGCCCACCACGGTCCAGGAGTTCCAGACCCTCCTCGCCCGGTACGACCAGCCCGCCGAGGAATGCCTGCTGGTCTGCGTGCGCGACACCGGAGCCGTCGCCGGTGTGATCAACATCAACAGCATCATCCGCGGACGCTTCCAGTGCGGATCCATCGCCTACGCGGCCTTCGCCCCCACCGCCGGCCGGGGCTACATGTCCGAAGGTCTCGGACTGGCGCTGAGACACGCCTTCGAAGTCCTGCGGCTGCACCGCCTGCAAGCCCAGGTCCAGCCCGGCAACGAGTCGTCCCTCAGGCTCCTGCGGCGGCATGGCTTCAGGAAGGAAGGCTACTCGCCCGATCTCCTGTTCATCGACGGCGCCTGGCGAGACCACGAACAGTGGGCCATCACCGCGGACATGACCGACGCCCGCCCGACACCTCCGCACCACACCCGGCCGGCCCGCTGAACCACCGCACCCGCCCGGCCCGCTGAACCACCACACGCGGCCGGTCCGCTGAACCGCCGCCCTCCCGCCACCTGTCACACCTCCACCTCGGCACGCCCGCCGAACCGTCACACCTCCACCCTCGGCGCGGTCCGCCGGACATCGCCCCTCCCGCCTCCCCTGTCACCCCCGCACGTCCCGCCGGGCATCGCCCCCCTGTCACCCCCGCATGTCCCCGCCGGGCATCGCCCCCTGCCACCCCCGCACGTCCCGCCGGGCATCGCCTCCCCTGCCTCCCCCGCGCCTCCCGTGAGCACGGCGACGACGATCCCCACCGGGACCCGTCGCGATACAGGCCACCCCGCTTTGCATAACCATGCGGCTTAATGCATACTCTTGTTTCATGTCCAAGGTTCTCACCTCCCTGCCCACCGGCGAGCGGGTCGGCATCGCCTTCTCAGGCGGCCTCGACACCTCGGTCGCCGTCGCGTGGATGCGCGACAAGGGTGCCGTTCCGTGCACCTACACCGCCGACATCGGCCAGTACGACGAGCCCGACATCGCCTCGGTGCCCGGCCGCGCGCTGGCGTACGGCGCCGAGATCGCGCGCCTGGTCGACTGCCGCGCGGCGCTGGTCGAGGAGGGCCTGGCCGCGCTCACCTGCGGCGCGTTCCACATCCGCTCGGCAGGGCGCCCCTACTTCAACACCACGCCGCTCGGCCGTGCCGTCACGGGGACCCTGCTGGTCCGGACGATGGTCGAGGACGACGTGCAGATCTGGGGCGACGGCTCGACCTTCAAGGGCAACGACATCGAGCGGTTCTACCGCTACGGCCTGCTCGCGAACCCGCAGCTGCGCATCTACAAGCCCTGGCTGGACGCGGCCTTCGTGTCCGAGCTCGGCGGCCGCAAGGAGATGTCGGAGTGGCTGCTCGCCCACGACCTGCCCTACCGCGACAGCACGGAGAAGGCCTACTCGACCGACGCCAACATCTGGGGCGCCACCCACGAGGCCAAGACCCTGGAGCACCTCGACACCGGCATCGAGACCGTGGACCCGATCATGGGCGTGCGCTTCTGGGACCCCGAGGTCGAGATCGCCACCGAGGTCGTGACCATCGGCTTCGAGCAGGGCCGCCCGGTGACGATCAACGGCAAGGAGTTCGCCACCCCGGTCGACCTGGTGATGGAGGCCAACACGATCGGCGGACGGCACGGCATGGGCATGTCGGACCAGATCGAGAACCGGGTGATCGAGGCCAAGAGCCGCGGCATCTACGAGGCCCCCGGGATGGCGCTGCTGCACGCGGCGTACGAGCGGCTGGTCAACGCGATCCACAACGAGGACACCCTGGCGAGCTACCACAACGAGGGCCGGCGGCTCGGCCGGCTGATGTACGAGGGCCGCTGGCTCGACCCGCAGGCGCTGATGCTGCGAGAGTCGCTGCAGCGCTGGGTCGGCACGGCGATCACCGGTGAGGTGACGCTGCGGCTGCGGCGCGGTGAGGACTACTCGATCCTGGACACCTCCGGCCCGGCCTTCAGCTACCACCCGGACAAGCTGTCGATGGAGCGCACCGAGGACTCGGCGTTCGGCCCGGTGGACCGGATCGGCCAGCTCACCATGCGCAACCTCGACATCGCCGACTCGCGCGCCAAGCTGGAGCAGTACGCCGGGCTCGGCATGGTCGGCACCACCCACCCCGCGCTCATCGGCGCGGCCCAGGCTGCCTCGACCGGGCTGATCGGCGCGATGCCGAGGGGCGGCGCCGAGGCCATCGCCTCACGCGGCGAGGTCTCCGGCGACGACGAGATGCTCGACCGCGCCGCGATGGAGTTCGGCACCGACTGACCGGATCGCCGGGCCGGCCGCCGGCCGCCCGGCGAGACTCCCCGAGACCGGCGTGGTGGCCCGCGCCGGCACGTACGCGGAAAGGAACACCCGCGGCGCCCCGCCCGGAACCCCGCCGCGTTCGCGTCCCGCCCCGTCCCGCCCCGCCCCGCCTAGAGCCCCGCCCCGCCGCGTTCGCCCCGCGCGCTGCCGCGCCCCGGTCGCGGAACTGAAACTTTCAGAGCCCCCGCGGTCCCCCGACGGACCGCGGGGGCTCCGTCGCGTGCGGCGCCGGGCGCCCGGGAACGCGCAGGTCGCGCAGCCGGGTGCGGGCCGGAGAACGAGCGGGAAGGCCGCGTGGGACACCGGTCCCGCGCGCCGGGCCTTCCCCGGGGACCGCCCACCGCTTGACGGCCCCGGCGCCGCTGCCGAAACTTGGCACACATCCGCCTCGTGTCTGTGAGGTGCCAGACACACGGCGGAAATGTTAACGCTAACAACCATCGTCTCATGTTCGTAGCGCCGTCGTCCGTAACGAATCGTCACCGCGAATCGTCCGCAACGAGAGGCACCCCCCTGTGAACAGAACCGTAAGCCCTCCCCCACGAGGCGTCCGCCGCCGTACCGGCGCCGCCTTCGCGGCAGCCGTCCTGGCGCTGCTCGCGGTGTGCCAGTCGCTCGTGGCCGCCACCCCGGCCGCCGCCGCGACGATCGACACCAACGCCTGGTACGTCCTGGTCAACCGGCACAGCGGCAAGGCGATCGACGTCCTCGACCTCGCCACCGGCGACGGCGCCCCCATCGC